>NZ_PQSR01000040.1 GCF_002920635.1 Streptomyces sp. Ru72
CCATGCGGAGGCCCTTGAACACACGGCCCGGGGTGGCGCAGCCACCGATGGAGCCGGGGGAGCGGTGCTTGCGCTGGGTGCCGTGACCGGCGCCGAGGCCCTTGAAGTTGTGACGCTTCATGACACCGGCGAAGCCCTTGCCCTTGCTCTTGCCGGTGACGTCGACCTTCGTACCGGCCTCGAACACCTCAGCGGTGATCTCCTGGCCGAGCGTGTACTCGGAGGCGTCCGCGGTGCGGATCTCGACGAGGTGACGACGGGGGGTGACGTCGGCCTTGGCGAAGTGACCCTTGAGGGGCTTGTTCACCTTGCGCGGGTCGATCTCGCCGAAGGCGATCTGGACGGACTCGTAGCCGTCGACGTCGTTCGTACGGACCTGGGTGACGACGTTCGGCCCGGCCTTGACGACGGTGACCGGGACGACACGGTTGTTCTCGTCCCACACCTGCGTCATACCGAGCTTCTCGCCCAGGATGCCCTTGATCTGCTTAGCCATCTCTTCAGATCACCGGCCTCAGAGCTTGATCTCGATGTCGACACCGGCCGGGAGGTCGAGTCGCATCAGAGAGTCAACGGTCTTGGGGGTCGGGTCGAGGATGTCGATCAGGCGCTTGTGCGTGCGCATCTCGAAGTGCTCGCGCGAGTCCTTGTACTTGTGCGGCGACTTGATGACGCAGTACACGTTCTTCTCAGTGGGCAGCGGCACCGGGCCCGCGACCGACGCACCAGTGCGGGTCACCGTCTCGACGATCTTCTTCGCCGAGGAGTCGATGACCTCGTGGTCGTAGGCCTTGAGCCGGATGCGGATCTTCTGTCCCGCCATGGCTACTTCGTAGTCCTGTCTCTCTTACGCTCTGGAACCCGGTGTTCCCTGCCCTCGACCTCCGACCCACGCGGTCGGGCGTGTCGCACCCCCGCTGACACAGATGTCCCTTGTTCGAACATCCCTGCGGGATTGCGCACGGCCCTGCGAACCGCGCCGACCGGGACCGAAAGGCCCACCGGGTGCCTGGTCGGTGCCGCGCCCACGCTTCCCGGAAGATTCCCGTACGTCCGCCCCAGCGCTGCCGTGAGGCAGTTAGGGCGACGAGTACTGTGGGACTCGCTTCCGGTCCTCCCGGCGGGAGGCGCGCAGCATCAACACTCGACCGAGCAACTCCGACAGTCTGCCATAGGGGGCGGGGGGCTGGCCAATCGGGCCGGAGAGAATACCCGGAGGGTGACACAGGTCAAACCCGGGCGGGCGACCACCCAGGAGATGCCGGCGGTCCGGAAACGGACCACGACCGGGATCGGCGACGCGCTGGACGCCAGGGTACGGTGCCCAGCCTCGCCATCCCCGGGGTGACCCGTCTCTCCGAGCGCCGGGACTTCATGGAGAGGCTGTCGTGCCGGTGGCGTCCGGGCGACGGATCGTCCCCCTGAAGGAGGCGACGGGCGGGCGCGACAGCGCCGCCGACACGCCGACCGCACCGAGGGCCGCCACGCTCGGGCCGCGCCGAGCAGTCCCTCGCCGGGGTGGGTCCTGACGTCCACCGATCCCGTCAGGGTCTGTGCCGTGTCCGCTGTCACTGAGCCCGCGCCCGCTCACACCTTGCGCCCCGCGATGCCGCACTGGGCTTCGTACGCAGCCGCGAAGGATTCAAGCCGGCGCTTTGAGCGGTCGCCGGCATTGCACGGAGCGGATCCCCTGCTGGACCCTCGCGTTCATGTTTGTGAATAAGAATCAAGTACACGCCCATTGACGCGTCCACGGCAAGCGCTTACGTTCACTGGAGAAAGCGCTTTCTCTTGCACGGAACCGCTGGTCACGGAAACCCCACATGAACCCGGAGGCAGCACCATGCAAGTGAGACCCGTCATCGCGTGTGTCAGCATGCTGGCCGGCGCACTGGTCGCGCTGTCCGGCCCGACCGCGCAGGCCGCACCCACGGCGAGCACCACGCTCTACGTGTCGCCGAGCGGCAGTGACAGCGCGGCCGGCACACAGTCGGCCCCCACGACCCTCACCTCGGCGATCAGCCGCATCGCCCCCGGCGGAACGATCTACGTACGCGGCGGGACGTACAAGTACTCGTCGACGATCACCATCCCGCAGGGCAGCAACGGCACCTCCAGTGCCCGCACCAACCTGACCGCCTACCCGGGCGAGAAGCCGGTGCTGGACTTCTCGGGGCAGACCGAGAGCTCGTCCCACCGGGGCATCCAGCTGAACGCCAACTACTGGCACCTGTACGGCCTGACCGTCCAGCACGCCGGTGACAACGGGATCTACGTCGGCGGCAGCAACAACGTCGTCGAGCGCACGGTCACTGCGTACAACCGCGACACAGGACTGCAGCTCGGCCGGATCTCCTCCAGCACACCGAGCAGCCAGTGGCCGTCCAACAACCTGATCGTGAGCTCGGAGTCGCACGACAACATGGACTCCACCGGCGAGAACGCCGACGGTTTCGCCGCGAAGCTCACCACCGGCACCGGGAACGTGTTCCGCTACGACGTGTCCCACCACAACATCGACGACGGCTGGGACCTCTACACCAAGACCGACACCGGTCCCATCGGTCCGGTGACCATCGAGTACTCCCTGTCCTACAACAACGGCACCCTGAGCAACGGCACCCAGAACAAGAACGGCGACCGCAACGGCTACAAGCTCGGCGGCGAGGACATCGCGGTCAACCACGTGGTCCGGCACGACATCGCCTACCGCAACGGCCATCACGGGTTCACGTACAACAGCAACCCCGGCAGGATGACCGTCTCGAACAACGCGAGTGTCGACAACGCCGAACGCAATTTCTCCTTCGACGCCGGCACCTCGGTGTTCCGGAGCAACACGTCATGCCGGTTCAGCGTCAGCGGGTCGAACGACAAGACCGTCGGCGACGCCGACAGCTCGAACCAGTTCTGGACCGGCTCCAACGGCTCCCGGTGCTCCTCGTACTCGGGCGCCCTGGGCTGGTCCTTCGCCTCCGACGGCTCGCTCGTGGTCACGTTCGGGGGCAAGGTCGTGACGCCGTAGCGATCGGTACTGCGTCAACGCGCCCCGCTCCCGGTTGCGATCGGGAGTGGGGCGCGTGGTGATTGGGGCGTCAGCTTCCGGACGCGTACATCACGAAGTCGGTCCAGGCACCCGGGGAGAGCGCGAGCTGAGGGCCACCCGGGGTCTTGGAGTCGCGGACGTGGATAGTGCGGGGGGCTATGGCGACTTCGACGCAGGAGTCGCCCTCGGTTCCGTCGCTGTAGCTGCTCTTGAACCACGCCAGCTCAGAGGTCTCTCCGGCGGAGGCTTCGGCGATCATGCTTCTCCTCGTACTTGCTCGATGAACGCGAGCGACTCTTCTGGCGTGAGAGCCTGGGCCCGGATGATGCCATAGCGCAGTTCGAGGATCCGGAGCTGTTTCGGGTCGGAGATCGGACGGCCGTTGAACGCACCGTCGGAACGCCCCACAGCCGTCCCGTCAACGAACTTCAACACCTCGATCTTGCCGTCCACGCCGGGGTGAGCATCGGTGTCCGTCGGCATCACCTGCAAGGTCACATTGCGCAGTTTCGCCACCTCCAGCAAATGTTCGAGTTGGCGGCGCCGGACCATTGTGCCTCCAACGCGGCGTCGCAGTAGGCCCTCTTCCAGCACGAAGCTGAGTGATGGGCCAGGAGAGCGTTCGAAAATCGCCTTTCGTGCCATACGAGCGGCCACCATGCGCTCCACCTCCTCCTCCGAGTAGGGAGGCTGGCGTGCCTCGAACAATGCTCTGGCGTGCTCTTCGGTCTGCAGCAGGCCGTGGACGCTCAACCCGACGTACACCCCGATCTCGACGGCCTGCGCCTCCAGCTTCGCCAGCTCCCGCACCTTCCTCGGGTACCGGACCTTGGCCACGTCCTCCTTCATCGCCGAGAGCAGTCCACCCGCCCCGAGCACCTCGTCCGCTCTGTCCAGATACTCGGGCCGCGGGATCCGCTTCCCGCCCTCGATCTTGTAGACCAGGTCCTCGCCGTACCCGACGGCCTTCCCGAAGTCGGCTGCCCGCATCCCCACCGCCTCCCGCCGCAGCCTCAGCTGCCGCCCGACGGTGGCGACGACGGCCACTCCCCACTCGTCGTCCGGATCCACCTCCCATCCCGACTCGTCGGCCTCGCCTTTGAGCCGACCCGCGTCACCGTCCACGAGCACCCCGCGCCCCTCCCTCTCCCGACAGCCCGGACACCACCGGACAAGCATCGGACAGTCACCGTACGCAACAGCGTCGTCACTGTTCACGTTAGGCAGGTGCGGCCACTCTGAGTGATGTGAATCAGGAAATCGCCGAACCCACCGACCAACTCGGCCGCGCCGTCCGGAACTTCAGCGTGCTGCTCTCCTCCACCCCGCGCGGAGCACGCCTCGCCCGTCTGCTCGCCACCGAACAACTGCGCACCTGGGGACTCCCGTTGGAGGCGCCGGGCCATGTCGTCGCCGAGCTGGCGGCCAACGCGGTCACCCACGGCCGTGTCCCGGGACGGGATTTCCGGCTCATGCTCTACGTGGTCGCCGACACCCTCCGCATCGAAGTGACCGACACCCGCTGCGAACGGCTCCCCCAGCTCCAGCACCCGAATCCCGGAGCCGAGTCCGGCCGTGGACTGCTCGTCGTGGACGCACTCGCGGACCGCTGGGGCGTAAGGGAGGACCGCTTCCCGCGCAAGACCGTATGGGCGGAACTGCGCTGCTCAGAGCCGGAACCCGCCCCCACGGGCTGCGGTGGCGAAGGCGATCTCCACTCAAAGAACTCGGGGACGAAATGACCCCGCCAAGCCCCACCGATCCGCCCGGGGCCCCCGCTCACTCGGGCGGGTGAACATCCCCGGCTCGGCTGGATTCCGAGGCCCCCGACTCCCCTACTCTCAGCGCAAACAACCGCACACATGCATCGGCCCCCGGCCGGGAGTAGCGATCCCGATCGAGGGCCTGGCCACCGAGGAAGGTAAGGACTTCCCGATGGGTACCGACGACCCTAGCGTGCCCCCGCACGCCCAGTCAGCCGTTGTCGCGAACGAACCCCACTCCCGGGCGAATCCACGCACGCGTGCCCGCCGCAGCGCTTACGGCGTCATCCACGAGAACACCCGCCACACCACCCGCTTCACGGTGATCGGCAACCACCTCGCCCAGCACCCGGAGCTGTCGCTGGTCGCCATCGCGCTGGCGGTGCACATCCAGTCCCTGCCGAGCAACGCCCCCGTGGACATCAGGACGCTCGCCGAGCGCTTCCCGGAGGGCCGCGACCGCATCGCCGCCGGGCTGCGTGAGCTGGAGGTCCACGGCTACCTGCGCCGCGTACGCGAACGCACCCCCGCCGGCCGGATCGTCACCCGCACGATCAGCTGCAACCAGCCGAAGGCCCCGCGCCACCAGGAGTCCGGCCACGCACCGGTTCCGGTCGTTCCCCCGGGGGTGGTGGACCCACCGAACTGCAACACTCCCGGGAAATGTGTCGCACCGGCGGACTCGGCCCCCGAGGAGCCCACCTCCCGCAGAAAGCCCCGCGAACCCCGCAGGAAGCACCCCCTCCCGCCCGTTCCCCAGCCGGCGCATCCCTCCCCCGCTCTCCTCCGGACGGCCACCGACCTCCTTGCCGGTCTGCACCACCAGGACCCCCGCCTGCTGCTCAGCGCCTGCGACACGGCCCACCTCGCCCCCGGCGTCGCCGCCTGGCTGCAACGCGACGTGTCCCCGGCCGCCGTACACCACGCCCTGACCACCGACCTCCCGCCCGAGGGCCCGCGCCGCCCGGCCGCCCTCCTGGCCCACCGCCTCACCGCCCAGCTGCCGCCCCCACCCCCGTTCCGCGCACCGACCGAGCCCTCACCCGTCCGGCACCCCCTGCGCAACTGCGACGGCTGCGATCGCGGCATCCGCGCCCCCGAGCCCGGAGCCCTCTGCCGCGACTGCCGCCCGGCAGCCTCCGCCCACGCCTGAAACCGCAAGGAACTCCATGGTCAGCCCGCCCCACGAGGCGATGCACCGCATCTTCCAGCAGCGGGCCGCCCCAACTGCCCACCCTCACCACACACACGCTGCCGACCCAGCCGTCGAAGCGATACCGAACGCCCTGTCCGCAGCACAATTCACCGCACAGGGTCTGGGCAACCGCCCGGCCAAGCACCTCTGGAGGAACCTGGTGGCCGTGGACCTCTCCTTCTACAAGTCCTACATCTCCGAAGAGATCCGCGACGAGGGCCGTGCCCAGGGCCGTGCCGAGGACATCCTGGTCGTCCTGGAACTACGTGGCCTCGACGTCTCCGGGGACGTTCGCCGGCGCATCACGGACTGCACCGACCCGGACGTCCTCCGCCGCTGGCTCATCCGCGCCGTCACCGCTCCGAAGGCCGAAGAGATCTTCGAAGACGAGTGACCGAACTCGTTCCCCGCGCCGAGCAGTCCCCGGACAGCACACCTAGCCTCCCGCCAACCTCTCCCCCAACCAGTCGAACACCACTTCGCAGTGCTGCTGCGGAGCCATCGGTGAGCAGTGCAGTTGGGCGCCCGTCGCCGCCGTGAGCTTCACGTAGTCCTTGGGGGCCCTCAGCCTGTCGTACATCTGGGGTGCCTGGCCCGGATAGAACTGCTCGTCCTGGTAGTCGAGGACCAGGGTGGGGGCCTTGATACGGCCCACGACGTCCGTGATCCTCAGCGACCGGACGAGGCTCGCCGGGGTGTGGAAGTCCGTGAACATCCTGCCCTTGCGGGCCGCCAGCATCGCCGGGGCCGAGAACGGTTCGAAGCGTTTCTTCAGCGTCGCCGCGTCGGCCGGGGACAGCTCCGGTACGACCTCCTTGTTCCAGACGGCGTTGGTCTCCGCCCTGTTCGGGGTGAGGATCTTCCGCAGCTCCGGGGGGAAGCCGAGCCACGGCTCCAGGCAGCCGGGCATCGCCACCAGGGCCGCGATCCGCCGCTCGAAGGCCGCCGCGCGGGGAGCCAGGCAGCCACCCATGCTCAGCCCCGTGAGGGCGATTCTGCGGGTGTCGACGTCGGAGCGGGCGACCAGCCAGTCGACGAGCGGCCTGACCACGTTCTCCCAGCGCGGTGTGAACACCACCCGTTCGATGAAGATCAGCTGCCCCTGGCCCGGCCCCTCGTAGACCAGGGCGTTCCACCCCCGGACCAGGGCGGCGGACACGCCGTACGTCCACATGTCGACGTTCTGTCCGTCGCTGCCGTTGGTGAGGATCACGGTGGGGCGAGCTCGTCCCGACGCGTCCGGGCGGAAGAGCCACACGGGCAGCCCGGTCCTCCCGTACGGGACCTTCGCCGTCACCGGCGCCGGGTCGCACAGCCGGCAGAAGGTGTCCCAGGCGCCGCGCCCGGCCCTGTACAGCGCCTCCTCGCTGTCGGGGTCGTTGGAGCCGAGGACGAAGAACAGTGCCTGGGCGTAGTACTGCGAGGCCCGAAGGGCACGGAAGCGCCGGGTCGCCCGGTCGGGTCCGCCGCCCTCCGGCGCCTTCATCAGCTGGTCGCCGAGGTTTCTGAAGGTCTGGACGTACGTCTGCGCGGACAGGCCGGCCTTGTTGATCGCGTTCACGGCGGTGAGCACCTCGCCCACCTCGCTGCTGCGCTGACCGGCCGCGCCGAGCGCCAGGAGCCCGCTGAAATTGAACTCCGGGTTGTCGAAGAGCGTCATCGCACCGGGGGCCGGGGCGGCTGCCGTCGCGGAGGCCGATGCTCCGGCCACCGGCCCGCGCCCCGGCGAGGTGTCCGTGGCCGTGCATCCGGCGGCCAGCAGGGCCCCGGCGGCACCGGCGAGCCCGGCCAGGGTGCTGCGCCTGCTGGGTCCGGTCCCCGGGGCAGCCGTTGGGTTCTCCATGCCGCAGGAAGGTAGGACCGCGCCCGTCCCGCCTCTTCGCACGACACCTGCCGTTCCCCCGAACAGCCTCGGGGATCAGCTCGGCCAGGGCACCATCGAGGCGAAGACGAGCACGGAGAGCACGACGGTGCCGGGTGCGAGGGCGGCGAGGACCCAGCGGGGGACGACGTTCCGTTCGGTCCGGGGCAGGCACCAACTGATCAACAGGAGCACGAATGCGGCGGTGAGGCCGGCGTGCAGGACCGTGTGGGCGCTGTTGAAGCCCCTGGTGAAGCGCTCGGCCTCGGCTCCGTCGCAGGTGTCGCAGGCCATGGGCGCGAGCCCGCCGAAGACGAAGGCGAAGAAGGCCCCGGGAAGGGTGAGCACGGTCGCGATCAGCGGTCCGGCCCACGCGCGCCGCGCGGGCCCACCCTGTGTGGTGTCCAGCATGGGACCACCCCATCGCAGTGCGGGCGGTACGCACATGAGCGCTCGTACTCAGTGAAGCGGGGGCTCTGGTAGGTCGGCGTACCGACAACACGAAGAGGCCCGCACGACCGAAGTCGTGCGGGCCTCTTCAGGTCAGCTGACCCAGGGGGTCAGACCCTCAAGCAAGCGGAACTTACTTGACGATCTTGGTGACCTGGCCGGCGCCCACGGTCCGACCACCCTCACGGATGGCGAACTTGAGGCCCTCCTCCATGGCGACGGGCTGGATGAGCTCCACCTTCATCTCGGTGTTGTCACCCGGCATGACCATCTCGGTGCCCTCGGGGAGGGTCACGACGCCGGTCACGTCCGTCGTACGGAAGTAGAACTGCGGGCGGTAGTTGTTGAAGAACGGCGTGTGGCGGCCACCCTCGTCCTTGGACAGGATGTAGGCCTGCGCCTCGAACTCGGTGTGCGGGGTGACCGAGCCCGGCTTGATGATGACCTGGCCGCGCTCGACGTCCTCGCGCTTGATGCCGCGAAGCAGCAGACCGACGTTCTCACCGGCCTGGCCCTCGTCGAGCAGCTTGCGGAACATCTCGATGCCGGTGACCGTGGTGGAGGTCTTCTCCGGCTTGATGCCGATGATGTCGACCGTCTCGTTGACCTTCAGGACACCGCGCTCGATACGGCCGGTGACGACCGTACCGCGACCGGTGATCGTGAAGACGTCCTCGATCGGCATCAGGAACGGCTTGTCGACGTCACGCTCGGGCTCCGGGATGGAGGTGTCGACGGCGTTCATGAGGTCGAGGACCGACTGGGTCCACTTCGGGTCGCCCTCGAGCGCCTTCAGAGCGGAGACCTGGACGACCGGAACGTCGTCGCCCGGGAACTCGTACTCGGTGAGGAGCTCACGAACCTCGAGCTCGACGAGCTCCAGGATCTCCTCGTCGTCCACCATGTCGGCCTTGTTCAGGGCGACGACGATGTACGGCACGCCGACCTGGCGAGCCAGGAGCACGTGCTCCTTGGTCTGCGGCATCGGGCCGTCGGTGGCGGCGACCACCAGGATGGCGCCGTCCATCTGCGCCGCACCGGTGATCATGTTCTTGATGTAGTCCGCGTGACCCGGGCAGTCGACGTGGGCGTAGTGACGCGACTCGGTCTGGTACTCGACGTGCGCGATGGAGATGGTGATACCGCGCTGGCGCTCCTCAGGAGCCTTGTCGATGTTGTCGAACGGGGTGGCCTCGTTCAGGTCCGGGTACGCGTCGTGCAGCACCTTGGTAATGGCGGCCGTGAGGGTCGTCTTACCGTGGTCGATGTGACCGATGGTGCCGATGTTGACGTGCGGCTTAGTCCGCTCGAACTTCGCCTTCGCCACTGGGGTCCTCCTGTGGAGTGGTTCTGTACGCCTTACTCATCGGCGCCAGGTGATCTTTGCTGGGGTGCCGGCCGCCGGGGTCGCTCCCACCCGGGTGAAACGGGGGTTTGAAACCCCGGCGGTCGGTGTCAAGCCTAAAGCGTGTGAACGGGGTGCGTTACTCGCCCTTGGCCTTCGCGATGATCTCCTCGGCGACGTTCCGCGGAACCTCGGCGTAGGAGTCGAACTGCATCGAGTAGCTCGCGCGACCCGACGTCTTGCTGCGGAGGTCGCCGACGTAGCCGAACATCTCCGACAGCGGAACCAGGCCCTTCACGACACGGGCGCCGGCACGCTCCTCCATGGCCTGGATCTGGCCACGGCGGGAGTTGATGTCACCGATGACCTCGCCCATGTAGTCCTCGGGCGTGGTGACCTCGACGGCCATCATCGGCTCGAGCAGCACGGGCTTGGCCTTGCGCGCGGCCTCCTTGAAGGCCTGCGAACCGGCGATCTTGAAGGCGAGCTCGGAGGAGTCGACCTCGTGGTAGGCACCGTCGAGCAGGGTGACGCGGACGCCGGTCATCTCGTAGCCCGCGAGGATGCCGAACTGCATCGCCTCCTGGCAGCCGGCGTCGACCGAAGGGATGTACTCCTTCGGGATGCGACCACCGGTCACCTGGTTCACGAACTCGTACGACATGTCGCCGCTCTCGATCGGCTCGACCGAGATGATGACGCGACCGAACTGACCGGTACCACCCGTCTGCTTCTTGTGGGTGTACTCGACCTTCTCGACCTTCTGGCGGATGGTCTCACGGTACGCGACCTGCGGCTTGCCGACGTTGGCCTCGACCTTGAACTCACGGCGCATACGGTCGACCAGCACCTCGAGGTGAAGCTCGCCCATACCGCCGATGACGGTCTGGCCGGTCTCCTCGTTGGTGTGCACCTGGAAGGAGGGGTCCTCCTCCGCGAGACGCTGGATGGCGACACCCAGCTTCTCCTGGTCACCCTTGGACTTGGGCTCGATCGCGACCTCGATGACCGGCGCCGGGAAGTCCATGGACTCCAGGATGACCGGGTTCTTCTCGTCGCAGAGCGTCTCACCGGTGGTGGTCTGCTTCAGGCCCATGACGGCGACGATGTCGCCGGCGCCCACCGACTCGATCTCCTCACGCTTGTTGGCGTGCATGCGGTAGATCTTGCCGATGCGCTCCTTGCGGCCCTTGACGGAGTTCAGCACGGCGGTGCCGGACTCCAGGCGGCCGGAGTACACGCGGACGAAGGTGAGCTTGCCGAGGTGCGGGTCGCTCATGATCTTGAACGCCAGCGCGGACAGCGGCTCTTCGTCGGACGGCTTGCGCTTGACGACCGTCTCCGGGTCCTTGACGTCGTGGCCCTCGATGGCCTCGATGTCGACCGGGGACGGCAGGTAGCGCACGACCGCGTCGAGCAGGGGCTGAACGCCCTTGTTCTTGAACGCGGTACCACAGAACACCGGGGTGACGGTGGTGCCGGTGCCCTTGCCGGACGCGATGGTGATACGACGGATCGCCGCGTACAGCTGCTCCTCGGTGGGCTCCTCGCCCTCGAGGTACAGCTCCATCAGCTCCTCGTCGTTCTCCGCGACGGCCTCGAGCAGCTTGCCGCGCCACTCCTCGGCGGCCTCGGTGTGCGTGGCCGGGATGTCGACGACGTCGTACATCTCGCCCTTGGTCGCCTCCGCGGACCAGACCAGGGCCTTCATGCGGACCAGGTCCACAACGCCCTTGAAGTCGGCCTCGGCACCGATCGGCAGCTGCATGACCAGCGGCTGCGCGCCCAGACGGTCGGAGATCATGTCGACGCAGCGGTGGAACTCGGCACCGGTGCGGTCGAGCTTGTTGACGAAGCAGATGCGCGGAACGCCGTAGCGGTCCGCCTGACGCCACACCGTCTCGGACTGCGGCTCAACGCCGGCAACGCCGTCGAACACCGTCACGGCACCGTCGAGCACGCGCAGGGAGCGCTCCACCTCGACCGTGAAGTCGACGTGGCCCGGGGTGTCGATGATGTTGATGGTGTGGTCGACGTTCTCCAGCGGCCAGTGACAGGTGGTGGCAGCAGAGGTGATCGTGATGCCACGCTCCTGCTCCTGCTCCATCCAGTCCATGGTGGCAGCGCCGTCGTGGACTTCACCGATCTTGTAGGAAACGCCGGTGTAGAACAGGATCCGCTCGGTGGTGGTCGTCTTGCCCGCGTCGATGTGGGCCATGATGCCGATGTTGCGCACCCTGGCCAGGTCAAGCGAAGTGGTAGCCATAAGGCTTCAGTCTTCTCTCGGTTCTCGATGGGGTAGCGACTACCAGCGGTAGTGCGCGAAGGCCTTGTTGGACTCGGCCATCTTGTGCGTGTCCTCGCGCTTCTTCACAGCGGCGCCGAGGCCGTTGGACGCGTCGAGGAGCTCGTTCAGCAGACGCTCGGTCATGGTCTTCTCGCGACGGGCGCGGGAGTAACCGACCAGCCAGCGCAGCGCCAGGGTGTTGGCACGGCCGGGCTTGACCTCGACCGGGACCTGGTAGGTGGCGCCACCGACACGGCGGGACTTGACCTCGAGGGTCGGCTTGATGTTCTCGAGAGCGCGCTTGAGCGTGATGACCGGGTCGTTGCCGGTCTTCTCGCGCAGGCCCTCCATGGCGCCGTAGACGATGCGCTCGGCGGTGGAGCGCTTGCCGTTCAGCAGCACCTTGTTGATCAGGGAGGTCACCAGAGGAGAGCCGTAGACCGGGTCGATGATGACCGGACGCTTCGGGGCGGGGCCCTTACGAGGCATTCTTACTTCTCCTTCTTGGCGCCGTAACGGCTGCGGGCCTGCTTGCGGTTCTTGACACCCTGGGTGTCGAGGGAGCCGCGGATGATCTTGTAGCGAACACCCGGCAGGTCCTTCACACGGCCGCCGCGCACGAGCACGATGGAGTGCTCCTGCAGGTTGTGTCCCTCACCCGGAATGTAAGCGGTGACCTCGATGCCGCTGGTCAGACGCACACGCGCGACCTTGCGGAGGGCCGAGTTCGGCTTCTTCGGGGTGGTCGTGAACACACGCGTGCAGACGCCGCGGCGCTGAGGGGAACCCTCGAGTGCGGGCGTCTTGTTCTTCTCGACCTTGTCCTGCCGGCCCTTGCGGACCAGCTGCTGGATCGTAGGCACTACTTCTCCGGTTTCTGTGTGCCGATGGGTACAGCTAACCTGGAACGTCGCCGACCCACGCGGTCGGGTGTGTCGAATCCCGCAGACTCCCGCCGCTAGGCGAAAAGGGCGCAGATTACGGTGGCCGGTCGCGGCTCCCGGTGCGGTGTGAAGGCACGCACGAGAGCCAGGGCACACCCCAGGCACAAGGTCTGAGCGTACCTATCGCATTCGCTCCGGTCAAAACAAATGGGGTGGGCTGCGACACGCCGCCCTTGACAGGTCCGGGCTTCAGCCCCCCGGGTGCGCCAGGTAGTCACGGATCAACTTGATGTCTTCTTGATCCTTTTCCCTACCCAGCCTCTCCTTCCAGCTCAGGACCTCCCGGAGAGGAGAGAACGGGATCCCCTGCACCCATTCCGCAGCCTCGATCATCTCATCGGGTCCGGGAGACCCCGGGAGCCAGCGGTCGAAGACCTCTATGTCTCCGTCGAAGAGCGACACAAGGCGACCGCACCCGGAGGGTGGCGTTTCGGGATTGCCGAGCTGCAGGACGGTCTTCCAGGCATCCCCGCGGGCGACGATGTCGAGATCATGCACGACCCTGCGCAGGCCGTGCGCGAGAAGCGGGCCGCTGCCTGCCACCACATAGTCGACGGTGGACAGCTCGAGTGAGCAGAGCTCACGGATCAGAGGGTGCCCGGCCAGCTCCAAGGCATCTCCCCGGCTCTCAGAGGACAGGCAGCCCGATCGCCGAGCGTGCCGCCATGCTCATCGTCAACGCTGCTATGACACTGGCCAGCGTACCGATCAGAAAGTATTCGGACGCGTGCTTGCCGTGTTCGGCGCTCGGAACCCGGGCCAGGGACTTCGCTGCCAGGACCAGAGCGGCCGCTTCCGGCTGACCTGCCGCCAGGAAGGCGAACAGAAGCCCCCGTTCGAGTCGGCCGATGGCCGGCCCGCCATTCATGAATTCCATCGCGGCCGATCGTTGCGGCCCCTCCTGGAGCGCCTCTATCTCACGCCGCACCGGCCGTGTGGCGGCCTTTGCGAGCGTACCGCCGCCGAAGACCGCGATGAGCAGCGCGGAGACGAACACGGCGGTGCGGTCACTTCTCAACAACTCCAGCAGCAGGGACCACGTCCTTTCACCGGCGGTCCAGGCGGACAGGAGCAGGGCCGCTCCAAGAGCGCCCAGACCGAACCGCCTGCGCGCGGCGAGCGCTCCGGAGGCCCAGGGCCGTAGGTCCGGGAATCCCGGACTCCAAGTGCCCTCTGGACGGTGCCAGAGCATGGCGCCCAGGGCCACAAGAGCGGTGGCACAGAGTGCGATCCACGGCCGCGCGCGATCCATGTAGGGGAAGACCGCGTATGCGCTCCAGGCAAGCACCACAAGGGCTGTCGGGCCGGGCCGCGTACGGTGCCAGTCCATGCCCAGGGGCACCACCAGGGCGGCCGTCAAGCCGAAGAAGACACGCGCCGTCTCCACCAGATGCTCCCCCAACACCTTTGTTCCACCGGTCAGTTGACCGTGCGGAACATAGTGCCCCAACACGCCGAAGGGCGGCCACCCACTCGGGGTGACCGCCCTTCGGCTCATGCTGCTCGCTTACTGGTTGTACGGACCGTAGTCGTAGTCCTCCAGCGGCACGGCCTGGCCGGAGCCAGTGCCGAACGGCGAGTAGTCGATGTCGTCGTAGCCCACGGCCGAGTACATCGCGGCCTTGGCCTCCTCGGTCGGCTCGACCCGGATGTTGCGGTAGCGGGCGAGGCCCGTACCGGCCGGGATGAGCTTACCGATGATGACGTTCTCCTTGAGGCCGATCAGGGAGTCGGACTTGGCGTTGATCGCCGCGTCCGTGAGGACCCTGGTCGTCTCCTGGAAGGACGCCGCCGACAGCCAGGACTCGGTCGCCAGCGAGGCCTTGGTGATACCCATGAGCTGCGGACGACCGGAGGCCGGGTGACCGCCCTCCTGGACCACACGACGGTTCTCCTGCTCGAACTTCGAGCGCTCGACCAGCTCGCCGGGCAGCAGCTCGGCGTCGCCGGACTCGATGATCGTCACACGGCGGAGCATCTGCCGGATGATGATCTCGATGTGCTTGTCGTGGATCGACACACCCTGCGAGTTGTACACCTTCTGGACCTCGCCGACCAGGTGGACCTGGACGGCACGCTGGCCCAGGATGCGCAGCACGTCGTGCGGGTTGGTGGCACCCACGGTGAGCTTCTGGCCCACCTCGACGTGCTCGCCCTCGCTGACCAGGAGTCGGGCGCGCTTCGAGATCGGGTAGGCCGTCTCGTCGCTGCCGTCGTCCGGCGTGATGACGATCTTCTTGGTCTTCTCGGTCTCCTCGATCCGGACGCGGCCGGAGGCCTCGGAGATCGGGGCGACACCCTTCGGGGTACGGGCCTCGAAGAGCTCGACGACACGCGGCAGACCCTGGGTGATGTCGTCACCGGCCACACCACCGGTGTGGAAGGTACGCATCGTCAGCTGGGTGCCGGGCTCACCGATGGACTGGGCGGCGATGATGCCGACCGCCTCACCGATGTCGACCAGCTTGCCGGTGGCCAGCGAACGGCCGTAGCACATGGCGCAGGTACCGACCGCGGACTCGCAGGTCAGGACCGAACGGGTCTTGACCTCCTCGACGCCGCGCGAGACGAGCTCCTCGATGAGCACGTCGCCCAGGTCGGTGCCGGCCGGGGCCAGGACCTGACCGTCGACGACGATGTCCTCGGCGAGGCAGCGCGCGTACACGGACGTCTCCACGTTGTCCGCCTTGCGCAGCACGCCGTCGGCGCCGCGCTCGGCGATGTGGAGCTTGAGGCCGCGCTCCGTGCCGCAGTCCTCCTCGCGGATGATGACGTCCTGCGACACGTCCACCAGACGACGGGTCAGGTAACCCGAGTCGGCGGTACGCAGAGCGGTGTCCGCGAGACCCTTACGGGCACCGTGCGTGGAGATGAAGTACTCCAGCACGGACAGACCCTCACGGAACGACGCCTTGATGGGCCGCGGGATGGTCTCGTTCTTCGCGTTCGACACCAGACCACGCATACCGGCAATCTGACGCATCTGCATCATGTTGCCTCGTGCACCCGAGTTCACCATCATGAAGATCGGGTTGGTCTTCGGGAAGTTCTCGTTCATGGCCTCGGCGACCTCGTTGGTCGCCTTGGTCCAGATCGCGATCAGTTCCTGGGTGCGCTCGTCCTTGGTGATCAGACCGCGCTCGTACTGCTTCTGGACCTTCTCGTCCTGCGCCTCGTAGCCGCGGACGATCTCCTTCTTCGCCTCGGGAACGACGACGTCGGAGATGGCGACGGTGACGCCGGAACGGGTGGCCCAGTAGAAGCCGGCCGTCTTCAGGTTGTCGAGCGTGGCCGCCACGACGACCTTCGGGTAACGCTCGGCGAGGTCGTTGACGATCTCGGAGAGCTGCTTCTTGCCGACCTCGTAGTCGACGAACGGGTAGTCCTCGGGCAGCAGCTCGTTGAAGAGCGCGCGGCCCAGCGTGGTCTTCAGCGTGAAGCTGTCACCCTGCTGCCACTCCGGCTCGCCCTCCTCGCGGACCGGCGGGGTCCAGCCGCGCGGCGGGATGGTGCCCACCGGGAAGCGGATGTCCACGCGCGACTGCAGCGAGAGCTCGCCGGCGTCGAACGCCATGATCGCCTCGGCCACGGACGCGAACGAGCGGCCCTCGCCCTTCACGTCGCGCATCTCGCCGTCGGTGGTGAGGAAGAACAGACCGAGGACCATGTCCTGGGTCGGCATCGTCACCGGACGGCCGTCGGCCGGCTTGAGGATGTTGTTCGAGGACAGCATCAGGATGCGGGCCTCGGCCTGCGCCTCCGCGGACAGCGGCAGGTGCACGGCCATCTGGTCACCGTCGAAGTCCGCGTTGAACGCGGTGCAGACGAGCGGGTGGATCTGGATGGCCTTGCCCTCGACCAGCTGCGGCTCGAAGGCCTGGATGCCGAGGCGGTGCAGGGTGGGCGCACGGTTCAGCAGAACCGGGTGCTCGGCGATGACCTCTTCGAGGACGTCGTACACGACCGTGCGGCCGCGCTCCACCATGCGCTTGGCCGACTTGATGTTCTGCGCGTGGTTCAGGTCGACCAGGCGCTTCATCACGAACGGCTTGAACAGCTCCAGCGCCATCGCCTTCGGCAGACCGCACTGGTGCAGCTTCAGCTGCGGACCGACGACGATCACGGAACGCGCCGAGTAGTCGACACGCTTGCCGAGCAGGTTCTGACGGAAGCGGCCCTGCTTGCCCTTCAGCATGTCGCTGAGGGACTTCAGCGGGCGGTTACCGGGACCGGTCACCGGGCGGCCGCGACGACCGTTGTCGAAGAGGGCGTCAACGGCCTCCTGAAGCATGCGCTTCTCGTTGTTGACGATGATCTCCGGGGCACCGAGGTCCAGGAGCCTCTTCAGACGGTTGTTGCGGTTGATGACACGGCGGTACAGGTCGTTCAGGTCGGAGGTCGCGAAGCGGCCACCGTCCAGCTGCACCATCGGGCGGAGGTCCGGCGGGATGACCGGGACGCAGTCCAGGACCATGCCCTTGGGGCTGTTGGACGTCTGCAGGAACGCGGAGACGACCTTCAGGCGCTTGAGGGCACGGGTCTTCTTCTGGCCCTTGCCGGTACGGATGATCTCGCGGAGCTTCTCCGCCTCCTCCTCGAGGTCGAAGGACTCCAGGCGCTTCTGCAGCGCCTGGGCACCCATCGAGCCGTCGAAGTACGTGCCGAAGCGGTCGCGCAGCTCGCGGTAGAGCAGCTCGTCGCCCTCGAGGTCCTGGACCTTGAGGTTCTTGAACCGGGTCCACACCTCGTCGAGGCGGTCGATCTCGCGCTGCGCACGGTCGCGCAGCTGCTTCATCTCGCGCTCGGCACCCTCGCGCACCTTGCGGCGCACGTCGGCCTTGGCGCCCTCGGCCTCCAGCTCGGCGAGGTCCGCCTCGAGCTTCTTGGCGCGGGCCTCCAGGTCGGCGTCGCGGCGCTGCTCGATCTGCTGACGCTCGACGGAGACGTGGGCCTCCAGCGAGGGCAGGTCGCGCTGACGGCGCTCCTCGTCGACGTACGTGATCATGTACGCCGCGAAGTAGATGACCTTCTCCAGGTCCTTCGGAGCGAGGTCGAGCAGGTAACCCAGGCGCGACGGGACGCCCTTGAAGTACCAGATGTGCGTGACGGGCGCGGCCAGCTCGATGTGGCCCATCCGCTCACGACGCACCTTCGCGCGCGTGACCTCGACGCCACAGCGCTCGCAGATGATGCCCTTGAAGCGGACGCGCTTGTACTTGCCGCAGTAGCACTCCCAGTCCCGGGTGGGGCCGAAGATCTTCTCGCAGAAGAGGCCGTCCTTCTCGGGCTTGAGGGTGCGGTAGTTGATGGTCTCGGGCTTCTTGACCTCGCCGTGGCTCCACTGACGGATGTCGTCAGCGGTGGCCAGGCCGATCCGGAGCTCGTCGAAGAAGTTGACGTCGAGCACTATGCGTCAATCCCTCTCAGGGTCGTTAAGTCTTTGGTCTGAAACGGGGGCCTGGGGGTCGGCGGGCCTCCTGGTCAGGAGGCCCGCCGGACTCCCGTCAGACCTCTTCGACGCTGCTCGGCTCGCGCCGGGACAGGTCGATGCCGAGCTCCTCCGCAGCGCGGAAGACGTCCTCGTCGGTGTCGCGCATCTCGATGGACATACCGTCGCTGGACAGCACCTCCACATTCAGGCAGAGCGACTGCATCTCCTTGATGAGCACCTTGAAGGACTCGGGGATGCCGGGCTCGGGGATGTTCTCGCCCTTGACGATGGCCTCGTAGACCTTCACGCGGCCGGTGACGTCGTCGGACTTGATGGTCAGCAGCTCCTGGAGGGCGTACGCGGCGCCGTAGGCCTCGAGGGCCCACACCTCCATCTCGCCGAAGCGCTGGCCACCGAACTGGGCCTTACCACCCAGCGGCTGCTGGGTGATCATGGAGTACGGACCGGTCGAGCGGGCGTGCAGCTTGTCGTCGACCAGGTGGTGCAGCTTCAGGATGTACATGTACCCGACCGAGATCGGGTCCGGGAACGGCTCACCGGAGCGGCCGTCGAACAGCCTGGCCTTGCCGGACGGGAGGACCATGCGGTCGCCGTCGCGGTTCGGCAGCGTGTGCTGCAGCAGACCGGCCAGCTCGTCCTCGCGGGCACCGTCGAACACCGGGGTGGCGACGTTGGTGCGCGGCTCGACCTGGTCGGCGCCGATCGCCTGCAGGCGCTGCGCCCACTCGTCCGCCAGGCCGGAGACGTCCCAGCCCTGGCTGGCGAGCCAGCCGAGGTGGATCTCCAGGACCTGTCCCGGGTTCATTCGGGACGGCACACCCAGCGGGTTGAGGATGATGTCGACCGGGGTGCCGTCCTCCAGGAACGGCATGTCCTCGATCGGCAGGATCTTCGAGATGACGCCCTTGTTGCCGTGACGGCCGGCGAGCTTGTCACCGTCGGTGATCTTGCGCTTCTGCGCCACGTAGACGCGGACCAGCTGGTTCACGCCCGGCGGCAGCTCGTCGCCCTCCTCGCGGTCGAAGACGCGCACGCCGATGACCTTGCCGGTCTCGCCGTGCGGCACCTTCAGCGAGGTGTCACGGACCTCACGGGCCTTCTCACCGAAGATCGCGCGCAGCAGGCGCTCCTCGGGGGTCAGCTCGGTCTCACCCTTCGGGGTCACCTTGCCGACGAGGATGTCGCCCGCGATGACCTCGGCACCGATGCGGATGATGCCGCGCTCGTCGAGGTCGGCGAGGACCTCCTCGGAGACGTTCGGGATGTCCCGGGTGATCTCCTCGGGGCCGAGCTTGGTGTCACGGGCGTCGACCTCGTGCTCCTCGATGTGGATCGAGGAGAGGACGTCGTCCTGGACCAGGCGCTGGCTGAGGATGATCGCGTCCTCGTAGTTGTGGCCTTCCCAGGGCATGAAGGCGACCAGCAGGTTCTTGCCGAGCGCCATCTCGCCGTTCTGGGTGGCCGGACCGTCGGCGAGGACCTGGCCCTCGATGACGCGGTCGCCCTCGTTGACGATGACCTTCTGGTTGACCGAGGTGCCCTGGTTGGAGCGGGCGAACTTGGCCAGGCGGTACGTGATGTACGTGCCGTCGTCGTTGGCGGTGGTGATGTAGTCCGCGGAGACCTCCTGGACCACACCGGCCTTCTCGGCCTTGACGACGTCGCCGGCGTCGACGGCGGAGCGGTACTCCATGCCGGTGCCGACGAGCGGGGCCTCCGACTTAATCAGCGGAACGGCCTGGCGCATCATGTTCGCGCCCATGAGCGCGCGGTTGGCGTCGTCGTGCTCGAGGAAGGGGATCATGGCGGTCGCGACCGACACCATCTGGCGCGGCGAGACGTCCATGTAGTCGACGTCCTCGGGGCTGACGTAGTCGACCTCGCCGCCACGGCGGCGGACGAGCACGCGGTTCTCCTCGAAGCGGAGGTCGCTGGTCAGCGGCGCGTTGGCCTGCGCGATGACGAAGCGGTCCTCCTCGTCGGCGGTCAGGTAGTCCACCTCGTCGGTGACCTGGCCGTCGATGACCTTGCGGTACGGGGTCTCGACGAAACCGAACGCGTTGACGCGGCCGTAGGAGGCGAGCGAGCCGATCAGACCGATGTTCGGGCCTTCGGGCGTCTCGATCGGGCACATGCGGCCGTAGTGCGAGGGGTGCACGTCACGGACCTCGAAGCCGGCCCGCTCACGGGACAGACCACCCGGACCAAGAGCCGACAGACGGCGCTTGTGGGTGAGACCCGACAGCGGGTTGTTCTGGTCCATGAACTGCGACAGCTGGCTGGTGCCGAAGAACTCCTTGATGGAGGCGACGACCGGCCGGATGTTGATCAGGGTCTGCGGCGTGATCGCCTCGACGTCCTGGGTCGTCATGCGCTCGCGGACGACACGCTCCATACGCGCCAGACCCGTGCGGACCTGGTTCTGGATGAGCTCGCCGACGCTGCGCAGACGACGGTTGCCGAAGTGGTCGATGTCGTCGGTCTCGACCACGACCGTCTCGCCGTTGTCACCGGTGGTCTCGGTCTCGCCGGCGTGCAGCTTCACCAGGTACTTGATCGTCGCGATGATGTCCTCGACGGTCAGGATGCCCGCGTCCAGCGGGGTGTCCGTACCCAGCTTCTTGTTGACCTTGTAGCGGCCGACCTTGGCGAGGTCGTAGCGCTTGGGGTTGAAGTAGAGGTTCTCGAGCAGCGTCTGCGCGGCCTCACGCGTCGGGGGCTCGCCCGGGCGCAGCTTGCGGTAGATGTCGAGCAGCGCGTCGTCCTGGCCCTGGGTGTGGTCCTTCTCCAGGGTGGCGCGCATGGACTCGTACTCGCCGAACTCCTCGAGGATCTGCTCGGTGGTCCAGCCGAGCGCCTTCAGGAGGACGGTGACGGACTGCTTGCGCTTGCGGTCGATGCGCACACCGACCATGTCGCGCTTGTCGATCTCCATCTCCAGCCAGGCACCCCGGGACGGGATGATCTTGGCGGAGAAGATGTCCTTGTCGGACGTCTTGTCGATGGTGGAGTCGAAGTAGACACCGGGGGAACGGACCAGCTGCGACACCACGACACGCTCGGTGCCGTTGATGACGAAAGTGCCCTTGTTCGTCATGAGCGGGAAGTCGCCCATGAAGACGGTCTGGGACTTGATCTCACCGGTCTCGTTGTTGGTGAACTCGGCCGTGACGAAGAGCGGCGCGGCGTAGGTGAAGTCGCGCTCCTTGCACTCGTCGATCGAGTTCTTCGGCGGCTCGAAGCGGTGGTCCCGGAACGTCAGCGACATCGACCCGGAGAAGTCCTCGATCGGGGAGATCTCCTCGAAGATCTCCTCGAGGCCGGACTTGGTGGGGACGTCCTGACCGTTCTCCAGAGCCTCCTCGACGCGAGCCTTCCACGCGTCGTTGCCGAGCAGCCAGTCGAAGCTCTCGGTTTGCAGCGCGAGAAGGTTCGGAACCTCGAGGGGCTCCTTGATCTTTGCAAAGGAGATGCGCAGCGGGGCGGTGCTGGCGCCGTTGTTCGTATTCGCGGTCGAGGCGTTGCGCGAGGCGGCCAAGAGGGGGTCCTTCCGAGGGCTCGGACTCACTACGCGCGTCCCGGTCCCGGCCGGGCACAGAGATGGAAAGCCTCAGGTCAGAGACTCCATATGCTCGGTGCTCAAGCGTGGGGCGTGCTCCTGGTGACGGGCAGGAGGCAGCTAACAGGCAGCGCAAAGGGTCAGTGTAGCCACAAGGCACACTGATGTCCAGTGCGGGTTTTCAGGCTTCCGCTGGAGGCCCTCGTTGTCCCTCAACACCTGCGGCACGCCACGCCTTCGATGCACATCGATACTGCCCTCTTCGTCGTCGATCCATGCCTCGGATCCGGATCGTAGTGACGACGCGTCCTGAGAATTGCGCGCTGCGTGCGGTTCGTCAAGGCCCCCCTTGCCCAAACCGGGTGCTGCCATCGTCACGTTCGACCTGTCACCGGGGCCCTCGGGAGGCACGACCGAAGATCACCATACCCCCCACGGCGACGCACGCAAGGCAGCCGCCACCGGACCCCCCGGAACGCCGAAGAGCGACCACCCGGATGGATGATCGCACCTCGCCGCGTTCGCGTTACAGCCTTGAGGGTGAGGCGTTCGGGAGATCGGGGACGAGGCGTTACGGCGTCCGGGTGATGGCGTTCGGAGGGGCTCGGCGAGAGCGCCACCGCATCCGGGTGGGCATCAGGGCGGCCCGGGCCCCCGGCCCAGGCACCGCCGGGCAGAGGCCCCGGGCGCCCGGCTCCGGGGCCGGAGCAGAGCCGGGCGGCGCCCGTTGGTGCCGGGTGTGCCCCGACGGAGCCGGGCGGTGGCCGCCCCGCTTCCGCGCCACCGACCCGGCCGGGCGCCGGCAGCCGTCGCCGCCGGCGGGCTCCACCGGCCGCAAAGGGTGTCGGCACATGCGAAAGGGGGCCGTACGGAGCATCGCTCCGTACGGCCCCCTCGGGTCCTGTACGGACCCGGAGTCCTGGTGGACCCGCGGGAGGTCTTACTTGACCTCGACCGAGGCGCCGGCGCCCTCGAGGGACTCCTTGGCCTTGTCCGCGGCCTCCTTGTTGACCTTCTCGAGAACCGGCTTCGGCGCACCGTCGACCAGGTCCTTGGCCTCCTTCAGGCCCAGGGAGGTCAGCTCGCGCACGACCTTGATGACCTGGATCTTCTTGTCGCCGGCACCGGTGAGGATGACGTCGAACTCGTCCTTCTCCTCCTCGGCCTCGGCAGCGGCGCCACCAGCGGCACCACCGGCGACGACGACCGGCGCGGCAGCGGCGGCGGTGACGTCGAACTTCTCCTCGAAGGCCTTCACGAACTCGGAGAGCTCGATGAGGGTCATCTCCTCGAACTGGGCAAGCAGCTCGTCCTGGGTGAGCTTCGCCATGATGGCGGTCCTTCCACTCAAATCGGCAGGTGCCGGATGTACTGGATAAGGCGGGCGTACGTCGGCCCGCTGCGACCCTCGCCGCGTCAGACGGCCAGGATCAGAAAGCGAGCCGAGTTACTCGGCACCGCCCTGCTCGGCCTGCTTGGCGCGCAGCGCGTCCACGGTGCGGACGAGCTTCGACGGCAGCGCCTGGAAGACGGAGGCAGCCTGGGACTGCTTCGCCTTGAAGGCACCGGCCAGCTTGCTGAGCAGAACCTCGCGGGACTCGAGGTCCGCAAGCTTCTTGATCTCGTCGGCGGACAGCGCCTTGCCGTCAAGGACACCGCCCTTGATGACGAGATTCGGGTTGTCCTTGGCGAAGTCACGGAGACCCTTCGCCGACTCCACCGGGTCACCGGTGACGAAGGCGACGGCCGTCGGACCAGCGAAGAGCTGGTCGTCCAGCGTGATCCCGGCCTCGTTGGCCGCAATCTTGGTCAGCGTGTTCTTCACCACGGCGTACTGGGCGTTCTCACCGAGCGACCGGCGCAGGTTCTTGAGCTGCGCCACGGTGAGACCGCGGTACTCGGTCAGCACGGCGGCGTTGGAGCTGCGGAACTTGTCCGTCAGCTCCGCAACCGCGGCAGCCTTGTCGGGCCTCGCCATAGAGCCTCGGCCTCCTTCCGGGTGATTCGGACCGCGCGGACCCGAAGGAGGACTGGGGAAAACGAAACGCCCCGGCGCAGGCGCACGGGGCGGACTCGACCGGCCGTACGCACGTCACGACGCACGCACTCCGGGAGCTCTTCCACTGTCACCTGCGCGGGTCGTCCGCAGTTCAGCGGATCCTTCGGCCACCGCGCCCTCGTTCGAGCGCACGGCAACGACCAGCGGTCTTTGGCTTCTGTAGGAGAGTACGGGAACGGATCGCCGCCAAGCAAATCGGCTCCCGCGGTTCAGCTCCGTGCACGGTCTCCCGTCATGAGCCCTGGGTCTTCATCAGGTCCTTGAAGTCGGCCGTGTCCGCCGCCGGCGGCTTCGTCGTCGAGATCTTCGTGCCGTAGTCCCGGTAGTACGCCGTCGAGGACATCCGGCCGCTCGACAGCTCGCCCCGCTCGGTCTTCTTGACCAGCAGATCGTGGTCGTCGACCCAGACGTCGACCGTCTCCTCGGTGACACCGGCCTGCTCCAGTTGCTCCCTGAGGCCGCCCGTGAGGGACGCCGGAGTGACCGTGCCCGAGTAGTGCGTGGTACGGCGGCCGCGCACCGTCTCCTCGCCGACCCTGCGCACGTCCCCGGCGGCCAGCAGCAGCCTGACCGGCTGCAGCGGCGCGGTGTTGCGCAGCTGGTCCGTGAGATACGCCCCCGAGCCGCCCGGCAGGGACGCCAGGTCGTCGTAGGCGTACCTGATCCAGTGCCGGCCGTGCAGGCGCCGCGCGAACGCGTCGCCCACCTTCGCGTAGTAGGCGTCCGGCAGCAGCCGGGCCTCCATCGACGTACTGCCCAGCGCGCGCATCGTCTCGGCGAGCTGCCCGCCCGTGTAGGTGATCCGGAGCGTGCCCACCGACTCGCCGGCCCAGCCGAGCAGGCCGCCCGTCTCCAGGGCGAGCATGCCGCCCATGGACGTCGTGGACTCCACCCGCGCGGAGCCGGCCTTCTCGGTGGCCTTCTCGACGGCTCGCAGGGCCGCCAGTGACCGTGGGTCCACGTGGGCGGCCCGGCCGCCGGACGGCTCCGCGGAGGGCCGGGATGAGTCACCGTCTCCGAAGTGGCCGCACGCCGTCAGTGCGAACAGGGCGAGGGCCACCGAGACGGGGAGGACCCCACGCCTGAAGATGCCGTCCTTCATACGTTCCCCCCTGGTGCGCTCAGTGATCTTCACGCTAACTCCGGCCCAGGGGGTTCGGCACGCACCTCCGGCGAAACGGCATGTGCCCCATGTCTCAGACGCCGACGGGCCCCGCACCTCGAAGGTGCGGGGCCCGTGACCGACTGGGTGAGCCTTAGGCTCAGACCGCGGCCGGGTCCTCCTCGACGAGGAGGTTGCGGGTGCGGTTCGGGTCGACCGGGATGCCGGGGCCCATCGTGGTGCTGACCGCGGCCTTCTTGATGTAGCGACCCTTGGCGGCGGACGGCTTCAGACGGAGGATCTCCTCCAGCGCCGCGCCGTAGTTCTCCACCAGCTTGGTGTCGTCGAAGGACGTCTTGCCGATGATGAAGTGCAGGTTCGAGTGCTTGTCGACGCGGAACTCGATCTTGCCGCCCTTGATGTCGTTGACGGCCTTCACGACGTCCGGGGTCACGGTGCCGGTCTTGGGGTTCGGCATCAGACCACGGGGACCGAGCACGCGGCCGAGGCGGCCGACCTTGCCCATGAGGTCCGGGGTGGCGACGACGGCGTCGAAGTCCAGACGGCCCTTCGACACCTCGTCGATCAGCTCGTCGGCGCCGACGATGTCGGCGCCCGCGGCACGAGCGGCCTCGGCACGGTCACCGGTCGCGAAGACCAGGACCCGGGCGGTCTTACCGGTGCCGTGCGGGAGGTTCACGGTGCCACGGACCATCTGGTCGGCCTTGCGCGGGTCGACACCCAGACGCAGGGCGACCTCGACGGTGCCGTCGAACTTGGTCGTGGAGGTCTCCTTGGCGAGACGGACGGCCTCGAGCGGGGCGTACAGCTTCTCCCGGTCGATCTTGGCGTCCGCAGCGCGGAGAGCCTTGCTGCGCTTGCTCACAACTGCTCCTGTGGGTTCTGAAGGAGTCGTGGTACGGGCCGAGCAGGCCCTGCCACGTGCGGCTGTGGCCGCATGGTTCTACGAAGGTGGGGGTCAGCCCTCGACCGTGACGCCCATGGAGCGCGCGGTGCCGGCGATGATCTTCGCGGCAGCGTCCAGGTCGTTCGCGTTGAGGTCGGGCATCTTGGTCTGGGCGATCTCGCGGACCTGCGCCTCGGTGATCTTGGCGACCTTGGTCTTGTGCGGCTCGCCGGAGCCCTTCTCGATGCCCGCGGCCTTGAGGATCATCTTCGCGGCCGGCGGAGTCTTGGTCACGAAGGTGAAGGAGCGGTCCTCGTAGACCGTGATCTCCACCGGGATGACCCAACCGCGCTGCGACTCGGTCGCGGCGTTGTAGGCCTTGCAGAACTCCATGATGTTGACGCCGTGCTGACCCAGCGCCGGACCGACCGGCGGGGCCGGGTTGGCGGCACCGGCCTGGATCTGGAGCTTGATGAGCCCCGTGACCTTCTTCTTCTTGGGAGGCATAGCTCTCTCCGGGTCCTTAGTGAGAGTTTTCCGCCGCCATCCTTGGGCGTGATCGCCCGGATCACCGTGGGCGCGATCGCCCGGATCATCCGGATGGAGGCATACCGCACAACGATAACGGGTACTGTTGCGCGGCCAAAAACCGACAGGTCAGACGGCCCCCAGGGGGAGCCCGTCCGACCTGACCGGTGGCTGGTGCGGCAGTGGAGCCAGACGGAACCAGACGGAACTAGTTCTTCTGGATCTGGTCGAAGGAGAGCTCGACCGGCGTCTCGCGGCCGAAGATCTCCACCAGGCCCTTGACCTTCTTCGAGTCGGGGTTGATCTCGTTGATGGTCGCCTGCAGCGTGGCGAACGGGCCGTCGGTGACGGTGACCGAGTCGCCGACCTCGAAGTCCAGCACCTGGACCTCGACCTTGCGCTGCGGGGCCGGCTTGCCCTCGGCCTCGGCTGCCTCGCGGGCGGCCTTGGCCTCGGCCTCCGGGGCGAGCATCTTGACGACCTCGTCGAGGGACAGCGGGTAGGGGTCGTAGGCGTTGCCGACGAAGCCCGTGACACCGGGCGTGTTGCGGACGACGCCCCAGGACTCGTTCGTCAGGTCCATACGGACGAGCACATAACCGGGCAGCTTGTTCTGCTTGACGGTCTTCCGCTCGCCGTTCTTGATCTGGACGATCTCTTCCTCGGGGACCTCGGCCTGGTAGATGTACTCCTCGACGTTCAGCGTGACGGCACGCTGCTCCAGGTTCGCCTTCACCCGCTTCTCGTAGCCGGCGTAGGTGTGGATCACGTACCACTCGCCGGGCAGCGAGCGCAGCTCCTCGCGCAGCTTCTCGACCGGGTCGAGCTCGGGCTCCGGCTCGGCCTCGGCGTCCTCGGACGCGGCCTCGTCCTCGCCCTCCACGTGCAGGGCGGTCTCCTCGGCCGGCTCGCCCGCGGCGGCTTCGGCAGCCTCGGCCTCGTCGACCTCGTCCGCGCCCTCGACGATGTCGAGCTCGTCATCCACGGACTCGACGGCCTCCCCGCGAGGCTCCATGGCGTCGTTCAGGTTCGGGTCAGACACGGTGGCTGCTTCTTCCTGGATACATAGGGGTGGAACATGCGAAAGGGACGCCGGGCACGACGGCGTCCTTCGCTCTCGGCTCAGCCGAAGACGTACTTGGCGGCGTGGTTGAGCCCATAGTCAATCAGGGTCACCAGGGCGATCATGATCGCGACGAAGAAGATCACCACGGTGGTGTACGACGTCAGCTGGTTACGGGTCGGCCAGACGACCTTGCGGAGTTCCGCGATGATCTGGCGGTAGAAGAGGGCAAGGCGCTTCAGCGGGCCCTTCTTGGCTCGCTTGCCACCCTTACGGGCCTTCTTCTTCGACTCCTGCACCTCATCCTGGGCGTCAGGCATGTCGATGGAGCCCACGGCGTCCGTCACTCGTCCTCACCTGATTCCCGGGTCGTGGCCGTGCCGCGCCCGGTGGAGCCGCACGGCGAGTGCAATACGTACGTACTGTGCGCACACTTCCTGGTGAAGGAGTGTGTAGCAGGGCCGGAGGGACTTGAACCCCCAACCGCTGGTTTTGGAGACCAGTGCTCTACCAATTGAGCTACGACCCTTTGTGTGTACCCCAACGTACCGCATCCAGCCGGGTGCTCGGTGTGCACCGCCCGGTAGCGACCGCTGAAGGCCAACGAGGTGAGAGTGTACGTGTTCCACGGCCGGGCGTCGAACAGAAAGCGCCGGTAGGTGTCTTGCCCGTGAAAGATCGGCCGGTTGGGGGCGCGAATCCGGACACTTGTTCAGCCGTCGATCCGTTGCCGTTCAGTCTGTGAA
Source organism: Streptomyces sp. Ru72 (assembly GCF_002920635.1). GTDB lineage: Bacteria > Actinomycetota > Actinomycetes > Streptomycetales > Streptomycetaceae > Streptomyces. Next base: position 28,308 of record NZ_PQSR01000040.1, read on the forward strand.
ACCCGCGTGCCGGGCGCGTTTCCCGTCTGAAACCATGGACCTCATGAGCGCTGCAACCCCTCCCACCGAGCGCCGGGTCTCCGCCCGGATCGGGGCGATCTCCGAGTCCGCCACCCTCGCCGTTGACGCCAAGGCGAAGGCCCTCAAGGCCGCCGGGCGCCCGGTGATCGGCTTCGGCGCCGGTGAGCCCGACTTCCCGACGCCGGACTACATCGTCGAAGCGGCCGTCGAGGCCTGCAAGAACCCGAAGTACCACCGCTACACGCCGGCCGGCGGCCTGCCCGAGCTGAAGGCCGCGATCGCCGCCAAGACGCTGCGTGACTCCGGCTACGAGGTGGATCCCTCGCAGATCCTCGTCACCAACGGCGGCAAGCAGGCCATCTACGAGGCCTTCGCCGCGATCCTCGACCCCGGGGACGAGGTGATCGTCCCGGCGCCGTACTGGACGACGTACCCGGAGTCGATCCGGCTGGCCGGCGGTGTCCCGGTGGAGGTCGTCGCGGACGAGACGACCGGCTACCGCGTCTCCGTCGAGCAGCTGGAGGCGGCCCGCACCGAGAAGACGAAGGTCGTCCTGTTCGTCTCCCCCTCCAACCCGACCGGCGCGGTCTACACCGAGGCCGAGACCGAGGCGATCGGCCGCTGGGCCGTCGAGCACGGCCTGTGGGTGCTGACGGACGAGATCTACGAGCACCTGGTGTACGGCGACGCGGCCCGCGTGTCGCTGCCCGCGCTCCTGCCGGAGCTGCGCGACAAGTGCGTGGTCGTCAACGGCGTGGCGAAGACGTACGCGATGACGGGCTGGCGGGTCGGCTGGATCATCGGCCCGAAGGACGTCGTGAAGGCGGCGACGAACCTGCAGTCGCACGCCACGTCGAACGTGGCGAACGTCTCCCAGGTGGCCGCGCTGGCCGCCGTGTCGGGCGACCTGGACGCGGTCGCGAAGATGCGCGAGGCCTTCGACCGGCGCCGCAAGACCATCGTGCGGATGCTGAACGAGATCGACGGCGTGGTGTGCCCGGAGCCCGAGGGCGCGTTCTACGCGTACCCGTCGGTGAAGGCTCTGATCGGCAAGGAGATCCGCGGCAGGCGCCCGAAGGACACGGTGGAGCTGGCCGCGCTGATCCTGGAGGAGGCCGAGGTCGCGGTGGTCCCGGGCGAGGCGTTCGGCACGCCGGGCTACCTGCGGCTGTCGTACGCGCTCGGGGACGAGGACCTGGTCGAGGGCGTGAGCCGGATCCAGAAGCTGCTGGCGGAGGCGCGGGACTGACGTCCCCCGCGTCCTTCACGCGCATGTGCGGGCCGTTTCCCTTCGGGGAGGCGGCCCGTTCGCGTGTGCGAGCAAGACCACGTTCGGGGAAAGCGCTACCGGGGCGGCGGGGGCGTACGGCAGGATCCTGGAATGGAGCACGTACGTGATGCTGCTGAGCGTGATCTCTCTCGGCTGCCGAAGGCCCATCTGCACCTGCACTTCACCGGATCGATGCGGCCCGCCACCCTGCTGGAACTGGCCGACAAGTACGGCGTGCGTCTGCCCGAGGCGCTCACCGAAGCCCTGACCAGCGGGGAACCGCCGAGACTGCGGGCGACGGACGAGCGGGGCTGGTTCCGCTTCCAGCGGCTTTACGACGCGGCGCGCTCGTGCCTGCGGGAGCCCGAGGACATCCAGCGGCTGGTGCGCGAGGCCGCGGAGGAGGACATCAAGGACGGCTCCGGCTGGCTGGAGATCCAGGTCGATCCGACGTCGTACGCGCCCCGCCTCGGCGGCCTGATCCCGGCGCTGGAGATCATCCTGGACGCGGTGGAGACGGCGATGCGGGAGACGGGCCTCGGCATGCGGGTCCTGGTCGCCGCGAACCGTATGAAGCACCCTCTGGACGCGCGCACGCTGGCCCGCCTGGCGGTCCGCTACCACGACCGGGGCGTGGTCGGCTTCGGCCTGTCGAACGACGAACGGCGGGGCATGGCGCGGGACTTCGACCGCGCCTTCGCCATCGCCCGCGACGGCGGCCTGCTCTCCGCCCCGCACGGGGGCGAGCTGACGGGCCCGGCCTCGGTGCGCGACTGCCTGGACGACCTGCACGCGAACCGTGTGGGCCACGGCGTACGGGCCGCGGAGGACCCGCGCCTGCTCCGGCGCCTCGCCGACAGGGGCGTGACCTGCGAGGTGTGCCCGGCGTCGAACGTGGCCCTCGGGGTGTACGAGAAGCCGGAGGACGTCCCGCTGCGGACGCTCTACGAGGCGGGCGTCCCGATGGCCCTGGGCGCCGACGACCCCCTGCTCTTCGGCTCCCGCCTGGCGGCCCAGTACGAACTGGCGCGCCGCCACCACGCCTTCACGGACGAGGAACTGGCGGAACTGGCCCGCCAGTCGGTACGGGGCTCGGCGGCCCCGGAGGACGTGAAGGTGAAACTGCTGGCGGGGGTCGACGACTGGCTGAGCACGCCGGGGCCGTCCGGCGCCTGAGCACCCGGCCCGGTCGCAGGGCGGGGGCGGCGGCGATCACCTTGCCGAGCCATTCGGCCCCGGGCCACTCGGCCCCGGGCCGCCCGGCTCCGGGCCGCTCCTCCCCGGCTACTCCCCTGGCGCGATGCCGTTCAGCAGGGTGCGCGCCAGGCGGTGCGCGAAGTCGTCCACCGGCGGCCGTTCCTCCGCCGCCTCGTAGGCGAACGCCCGCTGCGCGCACGCGCCCAGCAACAGCGACGCCGCCGCGAACGTGTCGGCCTCCGTACGCACCCGCCCCGCCGCCTGCTCGGCCCGCAGGTACGTGTCCAGCAGCCGTATCGGCATGTGCGGCCCCGCCCCCATCTGCCGCAGTGCCTCGTCGTGGCGCCTCTTGAGCTGTGTCTCGGCGTACAGCGACGCCGCGATCGGAAAGCTCTGCTCGTAGAAGAGAGCCGCCTGACGGGCGATGGCGGTGAGGTTCTCCTCGAGGGTGTGGCCCCCCCGGCTCGGCCACAAGGCGGCTGATCAGCGGTGTCAGCTGCGGCAGCCGCTCCGCCAGCACCCCGATGAACAGTTCCTCCTTGCTGGCGAAGTGTTTGTAGAGCGCAGCCTCGGAACAGCCCGCCGCCTTGGCGATCTCCTTGGTCGTGGCCCGGGCGAGCCCCACCGTGAGCATGAGCTCGTGCGCGGCGTCGAGGATCCGGACCCGCGTCGGCGCGGTCTGCGCTGCCGTCTGCGCGCTTCTGTGCTGCATGGGGCCCAAGGATTCCACGGCCTGCCCGATGGAGGCTTGACGGGTGGGTGCGTACTTACTCACTCTAGAGGCCAGCTGGTGAGTGAACATTCACCCACCAGATCGACCAGGGGAGACGAAAGCCATGAGACTCACCGTTTTCGGCGCCACCGGGGGCATCGGCCAGGAGATCGTCAAGCAGGCCCTGGCGACTGGCCACCAGGTCACGGCCGTCGTACGGGACCCAGCCCGGCTCACCGTGACCGGCACGGCTCTGGACGTGGTCCGGGCCGACCTGACCGACGCGGAGGCGCTACGTCCGGCGGTGAGCGGCCGGGGCGCGGTGCTGTCGGGACTCGGTGCGCGAAGCCGCAAGGACGCGGGGGTCGCCACCCGCCTGACCCGTACGGTCCTGCGTGCCATGGAGGCCGAGGCGGTGCGGCGCCTGGTCGTGGTGAGCGCGGCTCCGATCGGTCCCGAAGCCGAGGGTGACGGACCGCTCGACCGCGCGGTACGCGGACTGGTCTCCCTGCTGCTGAAAGACGTGTACGCCGATCTCAGGGAGATGGAGGAGGAACTGGCCCGCAGCACCACGGACTGGACGGTCGTCCGCCCGCCGCGCCTGCAGAACAAGCCGCTCACCGGCGCGTACCGCACGGTCGTCGGCGGGAATCCCCCCAAGGGCCGTTTCATCGCCCGCGCCGACGTCGCCCACGCGATGTTGCGGATGATCGACGACCCGGCCACGGTCAAACAGGGAGTAGGCGTGGCTTACTAGAGGACCTGCGGCGGCCGACCTGCGGCGGCCGGCCACAGGTCGGGGCCGAGCCCGACCTGTGGCCGGCCGGCTGGGTCAGAGGCTGACGCCGACCGTCACCGGCTCGTTCACCAGCGTGATCCCGAAGGCCTCGCGTACCCCCGCCACGACCTCGCGGGCCAGCGCGAGCAGGTCCTCGGTGGTGGCGCCGCCCCGGTTGGTGAGGGCCAGGGTGTGCTTGGTGGAGATACGGGCGGGCCCGGTGCCGTACCCCTTGGTGAAGCCCGCCCGGTCGATCAGCCAGGCCGCCGATGTCTTGGTGTGCCCCTCCCCCGCCGGGTACGCGGGCGGCTCCGCTTCCTCGCCCAGCCGCTCCTTCACGCGGGTGCGGAACGCGGCGAAGTCCCGGTCCGTGAGGATGGGGTTGGTGAAGAAGGAGCCCGCCGACCAGGTGTCGTGGTCCTCCGGGTCCAGGACCATGCCCTTCCCCGAACGCAGCTTCAGCACGGTCTCGCGGGCGTCGGCCAGCGGCACACGGTCGCCGGGCTCCACGCCGAGGGCGCGGGCCGTCTCGGCGTACCGGATGGGCGCGGACAGTCCGTCCGCGTCCTGAAGCTCGAAGCGGACCCGCAGGACGACATGGCGGTCGGGGTCGGCCTTGAAGCGGCTGTGACGGTACGAGAACGCGCACTCGGCGTTCGGGATCGTGACCGTCTCGCGGGTCCTGCGGTCGTAGGCGATCACCTCGGTGATCGTGGAGGAGACCTCCTGGCCGTACGCCCCGACGTTCTGGATCGGGGTCGCGCCCGCGGAGCCCGGGATTCCGGCCAGGCACTCGATACCGGCGAGCCCGGCCTCGACCGTGCGGGCGACGGCGTCGCTCCACACCTCGCCCGCGGCCAGCTCCAGCTTCGTGCCGTCGAGGGAGAAGCCCTTCGTCGCGATGCGCAGGGCGGTGCCGTCGAAGCCCTTGTCGCCGATGACCAGGTTGGATCCGCCGCCGATCAGCAGCAGCGGCGTACCCGAGTCGTCGGCCTCGCGGACGGCTTCGATCACCTCGGCGTCGGTGGTGGCGGTGATCAGGCGGTGCGCGGGGCCGCCCAGTCGGAAGGTGGTCAGCGGGGCGAGCGGGGCGTCGTGGAGTTCCTGCACGCGCCCAAGACTACGAGACGGCACCGACAGCCCCGGCACGACGTAAGGGGCGCCCGCAATGGCGAGCGCCCCTTACCGAAAGCCCCGACCGCGGGTCAGGCCAGCCGTACGAGCGCTCGCGACATGCCCAGCACCTTCTGGCCGCCGCTGGTCGCCGTGAGGTCGACGCGGACCGTGTTGTCGTCGAGCTTTGCCCCGACCTTGCCGCTCACCTCGACGAGGGCGCCCTGGTCGTCGTTGGGGACGACGACGGGCCTGGTGAAGCGGACGCCGTACTCGACGATCGCGCCGGGGTCGCCCACCCAGTCGGTCACCACACGGATCGCCTCGGCCATGGTGAACATGCCGTGCGCGATGACGTCCGGCAGGCCGACCTCCTTGGCGAACTTCTCGTTCCAGTGGATCGGGTTGAAGTCCCCGGAGGCGCCCGCGTAGCGCACGAGTGTGGCGCGGGTCACGGGGAAGGTCTGAGCAGGCAGTTCGGCGCCGACCTCGACGGTGTCGTACGCGATCTTCGCGGTCATCCGGGTCACTCCCCCTCTTCCGGCGCCCTGGCGACGAGCTTGGTCCAGGCGGTCACCACGTGCTCACCGACCTCGTCGTGGACCTCGCCTCGGATGTCCAGGACGTCGTTGCCGGCCAGGCTCTTGATCGACTCGATGGTCGAGGTGACGCTGAGCAGGTCGCCGGCGCGGACCGGGCGGGTGTAGACGAACCTCTGGTCACCGTGCACGACCCGGCTGTAGTCGAGGCCGAGCTGCGGGTCCTCGATGACCTGGCCCGCGGCCTTGTACGTGATCGCGAACACGAACGTCGGCGGGGCGATCACATCGGGGTGACCGAGCGCCTTGGCGGCCTCCGGATCGGTGTAGGCCGGGTTGGCGTCCCCGATCGCCTCCGCGAACTCACGGATCTTCTCCCGGCCGACCTCATAGGGATCGGTGGGCGGGTAGGACCGCCCCACGAAGGACTGGTCGAGCGCCATGGGCTCGGCACCTCCTGGTGTGTGCTGTGGTTGACCGCGCTGGACGACCCGCCCGGTCCGAGGACGGTCCGGGCCTGCGGACCGCCCACATCGTCGCATCTGACAACGAACGAGCGATGCGCGGGCCGCAACGACACGAGGCCGCCCCCTGCTGTAGGGGACGGCCTCGCTGATGAGTCCGGATCAGCGCGTCTCGCGGTGCGCGGTGTGCGCGTTGCAACGCGGGCAGTGCTTCTTCAGCTCAAGACGATCCGGGTTGTTGCGCCGGTTCTTCTTGGTGATGTAGTTCCGCTCCTTGCACTCCACGCAGGCCAGCGTGATCTTCGGGCGGACGTCGGTGGCAGCCACGTGAGTGCTCCTTGACGAACGGGTAGACGAAATTAACGCAAGAAAGAGTAGCCGATCGAAGGACCGACCCCGCAATCGGCTACTGTGAGTAGCGGTGACCGGACTTGAACCGGTGACACAGCGATTATGAGCCGCTTGCTCTACCGACTGAGCTACACCGCTGCGATGCGATCGGGCCCTGCCTCGCGGCGGGAACCTCTCCCATCAGAGCCCCAATACGGAATCGAACCGTAGACCTTCTCCTTACCATGGAGACGCTCTGCCGACTGAGCTATTGGGGCGAGCGATGAAGACATTACACGGTCGCCTGCCGTTCGCCCAAATCCGTTTCGCCGCACCCCGTCCGTACTGTTCCCGGTGCCCCCGCGCACCACACCCCCGGTACGACTATTGCGCTCCTCCCCGCCCCGGCCGGGCCGCAACCCTAGGCTCGAGTCACCCTGCGTGATCTTGCCTTTGGTGCCGTGGACCACAGGAGCGCGATGCCCGACAGCCGACCGCAGCCGCCCCGCTTCCCGCCCTCGCCGTCGGACCCCGCCGACTCCGCCACCCTGCTGCTGTGCGGGGCCCGGCTCACCGACGGCCGGACGGTGGACGTGCGGCTCGGTGGTGGTCGTATCGAGGCCGTCGGCACACCCGGCAGCCTGGCGACCGGTGCCGTCGGCGCCCGCGTCGACCTGCGCGGCTATCTGCTCCTGCCGGCCCCCGCCGAGCCGCACGCCCACTGCGACACGGCCCTGTCCGCCGACGGCACGGGCGACTCGCGGGGTTCGGGCGGCCCCGGACCACAGGCGCCCCCTCCGGAGGAGGTCCAGCGTCGCGCCACCGAGGCCGTGCTGCTGCAACTCGGGCACGGCGCGACGGCCCTGCGCTCCCACGTGCGCATCGGTGAACCGGGGCTGGACGCGCTGGGCGCCGTACTGAGGGCGCGGCGCTCGCTGCGCGGGCTCGCCGAGCTGACGGCTGTGGCGATGCCGGGAGTGCTGACCGGGGCCGCCGGCGCGGACGGGCTCGCGATGCTGCGGGACGCGGTGAAGATGGGCGCGACGGTGGTGGGCGGCTGCCCGGACGCGGACCCCGATCCCGCCGGGTACGTGGAGGCGGTCCTGCAGATCGCCTCGGAGTTCGGCTGCCCGGTCGACCTGCACACGGACACCCGCGATCCGGTGCGGCTGTCCCGGCTCGCGGCGATGGCGGCCGGTCTGCGGCCCGGGGTGACGCTCGGTCCGTGCGGCGGCCTCGGGCGCCTCACGGCGGGGACGGCCGCCCGCGTCGCGGACCGGCTCGCCGCTGCCCGGGTCACCGTGGTGTGCCTGCCACAGGGCGGCTGCGGCGCCATCGGCCGGCGCGGCACGGCTCCGGTGCGCCTGCTGCGGTCGGCCGGGGTGCGGGTCGCGGCGGGCAGCGGGGCACTGAGGGACCCGGCGAACCCGGTCGGGCGCGGAGACCCGCTGGAGGCGGCCTACCTGCTGGCCTCGCGGTACGGGGTGTCCACCGAGGACGCGTACGACATGGTGAGCGCGTCGGCGCGGGCGGCGCTCGGGCTGCCTGAGGTGCGCGTGGAGGCGGGTTTCCCGGCGGAACTGCTCGCGGTGCGCGCCGACGGGCTGGCCGGCGCGCTGTCGCTGGCCTACAGCCGGGTGGTGATCCACCGGGGGCGCCTGGTGGCTCGTACGAGCGCGGTGCGGGAGTACTGCGACTCGGCCGCGGTGGCGCTGGAGCTGCCACGGCAGGGCCGGGCGGAGCCGTCGTGACGGCCGGGGACAACTCGGCCCTGACGTGCGGTCGTTGCGCGGGGCGGGAAGGCGCGCTCCGCTGTGCGTGAAGTCGTGGGAGTCGTGGGGCAAAAGGCCCCGTCGGGGCGTACGGTCGGAAACATGCGCATTGTCATCGCTGGAGGTCATGGTCAGATCGCGCTGCGGCTGGAGCGGCTGCTCGCCGCGCGCGGCGACGAGGTCGCGGGGGTCATCCGCCGGGCGGAACAGGCCGACGATCTACGGGAGGCGGGCGCCGAGCCGATCGTGTGCGACCTGGAGTCGGCGTCGGCGGAGGAGGTCGCCGCGCATCTGCGGGGAGCCGACGCGGCCGTCTTCGCGGCGGGTGCGGGCCCGGGCAGCGGCGCGGAGCGCAAGCACACGGTGGACCGGGACGCGGCGATCCTGTTCGCGGACGCGGCGGAACGGGCGGGCGTGCGCCGGTTCGTCGTCGTGTCGTCGATGGGCGCCGATCCGGAACGCCCGGGCGACGAGGTCTTCGACGTGTACCTGCGCGCCAAGGGCGAGGCCGACGCCTATGTACGCGCCCACAAGTCCCTGGACTGGACGATCCTGCGCCCCGGCTCCCTGACGGACGACGCCGGCAAGGGCCTGGTCCGCCTGGAGGCGCACACGGGGCGCGGCGCCATCCCGCGCGACGACGTGGCGGCGGTTCTGGCGGAACTCGTCGACACACCCGCGACGGCCGGTCTGACGCTGGAGCTGATCAGCGGTTCGACCCCGGTGTCCGTGGCGGTGAAGTCGGTGGCCGGGAACTGAGCGGGGCGGGGATGCCGGAGGGGATTCCGCCGTCGCGGGCGGCGTTGCTGACGCGGATGTACGAGGTGTTCGCCACGGACGAACGGGACGCGTTCGTCCTGCACTGCCTGTCCCCGGACGTCGACTGGCCGAACGTCCTCGACGGCGTACGGTTGCGCGGCCGCGAGGAGGTACGCGCGTACTGGGCACGCCAGTTCGCCTCCGGCCACCCGCTGGTACGCCTTGAGGGGCTGCGCCCGGAGGACGACGGCGAGGCGGTCGTCGCCACCGTGCGGCCCGGCAGACGCACGCGGACGGGCGACGAGTGGGCTGCGGACACCGTCGAGCATGTGTACCGCTTCGACGCGGAGGGCCTGGTGAGCCGGATGGACGTCCGGCGGCCCTGACGGCTCGTCGGTCGGCGGACGGGTTCGGAGCGCCCCTGGAGACCGCCCTCAGAACAGCGGAAGCTGACCGGGGAACTCCGGTACGGCATACCCGTCGAGGGTGGGCTGCGCGGCGTCGGCCTGCGCGAGCCGACGGGACCCGGGACAGGAGACGAGCGTCCCGCCGCTCCGCGTCCCCGGCGGATCGTGGCGCGCGAACCGCCCCGCGACGACGGCGATGTCCCGCCGGCACTGGGGGCAGGTCCTGCGGGGCGACGACATGGGTTCAGCGTACGAGAACCGGCTCGGCGGGGAGAGGAAACGGCCGGTGGCCGTCAGAGACACGGGAGGGGCGTCGGGGCTGGTACGCGTGATCAAGGTCATGGCGGACGCCATGCGCGTGCCAGGACGAGCAGGGGCCACGGGGAACCACAGTGCCGGGCAGTAGGCCCGAACGAGATCGGCCCCCGACCAGACTTGCTGGTCAGGGGCCGATTCCCACTAGCGTGGCGGCGCCAGGATTCGAACCTGGGTAGGCATAGCCGACAGATTTACAGTCTGCTCCCTTTGGCCGCTCGGGCACACCGCCGGGGATTGCTGCCCTGGAGGCCGCTTTTCGGCGGTGCTCCCTGGCAACGACGTAAACGATACCTGATGCGCAGGGGTGCTTCGCCACCCGATAGATCGGGACCGGACCGGAGGGGGTGACTAGGCTTATGCGGATGCGGCCCGGCTCGACGCCGGGCCGGGCGCCCGCGCTCCCGCACGCCGATCCGCAGCCCGTTCCATCCCGATACAAGGAGCCACAGGACATGGCCGACTCCAGTTTCGACATCGTCTCGAAGGTCGAGCGGCAGGAGGTCGACAACGCCCTCAACCAGGCCGCCAAGGAGATCTCCCAGCGCTACGACTTCAAGAACGTCGGCGCCTCGATCGCCTGGTCCGGCGACAAGATCCTGATGCAGGCCAACTCCGAGGACCGGGTGAAGGCCGTCCTCGACGTCTTCGAGACCAAGCTGGTCAAGCGTGGCATCTCGCTGAAGGTGCTGGAGGCCGGTGAGCCGCAGCTCTCCGGCAAGGAGTACAAGATCTTCGCGTCGATCCAGGAGGGCATCACCCAGGAGAACGCGAAGAAGGTGGCGAAGATCATCCGTGATGAGGGTCCCAAGGGCGTCAAGGCCCAGGTGCAGGGCGACGAACTGCGCGTCAGCTCCAAGAGCCGGGACGACCTCCAGACCGTGATCGCGCTGCTCAAGGGCAAGGACTTCGACTTCGCCCTGCAGTTCGTGAACTACCGGTAGGCCCCTTCCACGACGCAGGGTGGGCACCCCGGGCGCGGGGTGCCCACCCTTCTGTGCCGCTGGCTGCGGCTTCGGTGGCGCGCTCAGCGGCGGGAGTCGCCGAACAGGATGCGGTAGATGATCAGCAGCACGAGCGAGCCGCCGATCGCGGCCGCCCAGGTGGCGCCGTCGTAGAAGTGCTTGCTGATCGGGTGGTGCAGCCAGCGGGCGGAGATCCAGCCGCCGATGAAGGCACCCGCGATGCCGATGAGGGTCGTCCCGATGAAGCCGCCGGGGTCCTTGCCCGGCAGCAGGAACTTGGCGATGGCGCCTGCCAACAGCCCCAGGATGATCCAGCTGACAATGCCCATGCCGTGAACCTGCCTCTCCGCGCTGTGCCTGTGCTGTGTTTCTGCTCCGGCCAGGCTGTGTCATGCGTCGACGTGTGTGATTCCGCTGGTCACGCGCTCGTTCAAGAGTTCGTGGCGCGTCGTTGTCGGGGAGGACGCCTCCGCGGCGGCCGCCGGTTGCACGGCTCAGTAGGGTTCGGTCCATGACACAGTCCGGGGAACAGACGTCCGGTGACGTGGGGCTGCGACGGACCCTCGGGGTGGGGGACGCCGTCGTCATCGGGCTCGGATCGATGGTCGGGGCGGGGATCTTCGCGGCCCTGGCGCCCGCGGCGCGTGCCGCCGGGTCGGGGCTGCTGGTGGGGCTCGCGGTCGCCGCCGTGGTCGCCTACTGCAACGCGACCTCCTCGGCACGCCTGGCCGCTCTGTATCCCGCCTCGGGCGGCACGTATGTGTACGGGCGCGAGCGGCTCGGGGCGTTCTGGGGCTATCTGGCGGGCTGGTCGTTCGTCGTCGGCAAGACGGCTTCCTGCGCGGCGATGGCCCTGACCGTGGGCGCGTACGTCTGGCCGGGGCAGGCGCACGCGGTGGCGGTCGCGGCCGTGGTGGCACTGACCGCCGTCAACTACGGAGGCATGCAGAAGTCGGCCCTGCTGACGCGGCTGATCGTGGCGGTGGTCCTGGCCGTCCTCGCATCCGTGGTCGTCGTCTGTCTCGGGTCCGGTGCGGCCGACGCCTCACGGCTGGACACGGGCGGCTTCGGCGGAGCCGGCGGGGTGCTGCAGGCGGCGGGGCTGCTGTTCTTCGCGTTCGCGGGGTACGCGCGGATCGCCACCCTCGGCGAGGAGGTGCGGGACCCGGCACGCACCATCCCGCGCGCGATCCCGCTGGCGCTCGGCATCACGCTGGTGGTGTACGCGGCGGTGGCTGTCGCTGTGCTTTCCGTGCTGGGTGCCGACGGGCTGGGGCGCACCGCGGCACCGCTGACCGACGCGGTGCGGGCGGCGGGCGTGCCCGGTCTCGTGCCGGTGGTGCGGGTGGGTGCCGCGGTGGCCGCGCTGGGTTCGCTGCTGGCGCTCATCCTGGGCGTCTCCAGGACCACGCTGGCCATGGCCCGCGATCGGCATCTGCCGGGCGTCCTGGCCGCCGTCCACCCGCGGTTCCAGGTGCCGCACCGGGCCGAGCTGGCCGTAGGTGCAGTGGTGGCCGCGCTCGCCGCGACGGTGGACGTGCGGGGCGCGATCGGGTTCTCCTCCTTCGGGGTGCTGGCCTACTACGGGATCGCCAACGCGTCTGCGTGGACCCTGAGTTCGGCGCCGGCTTCGCGCGTCGTACCGGCGGTCGGGCTCCTCGGCTGCGTCACGCTGGCGTTCGCGCTGCCCGGGGTGTCGGTGGGCGCGGGGGCGGGTGTGCTGGGTCTGGGCGTGGTGGCGTACGGCGTACGGCGGTGGATGGCCGGGCGGTGACGACCGGCCGGCTCGCGGGCGGTGGCGAAGGTGACGACCGGCCGGGTCGCGGGCGGTGGCGGAGGTGACGACCGGCCGGCTCGCGGGCGGTGGCGAAGGTGACAACAGGCCGGGCCGCCGGGGGGAGGCGGGCGGTAGTGATCAGCCGGGCCGCGGGCGGCGGCCACCGGCCCGCGTCGCAGACGGGCGCTCCGGAGCCCGCTGCTGCGCCCGCGCGTCCCTCAGCGCGCCGCGAAAGGCTGGTCCGTCGGCACGATCTCGCGGCCCAGCGGCAGCAGCGAGACCGGGATCAGCTTGAAGTTCGCGATGCCGAACGGGATGCCGATGATCGTGACGCACAGGGCGATGCCCGTGACGATGTGGGCGAGGGCCAGCCACCAGCCGGCCAGAACCAGCCACAGGACGTTGCCGATGCAGGACGGGGCGCCCGCGTCCCGGCGCTCGACCGTCGTGTAGCCGAAGGGCCACAGCGCGTAGAGGCCGATGCGGAAGGCCGCGATGCCGAACGGAATCCCGATGATCGTGACGCAGAGCAGCACGCCCGCGAACAGGTAGCCGAGGAACAGCCAGAAGCCGCTCAGTACGAGCCAGACGACGTTCAGGATTGTCTTCACCGGTGGCGACCTGCCATCTGTTCGAGCCGGGCGATGCGCTCCGCCATCGGCGGGTGGGTGGAGAACATCTTGGACAGCCCCTGACCGGGACGGAAGGGGTTGGCGATCATCATGTGGCTCGCCGTCTCGATCCGCGGCTCGGAGGGGAGCGGCAGCTGCCGTGTGCCGGTCTCCAGCTTGCGCAGGGCGCTCGCGAGGGCCAGGGGGTCGCCGGTGAGCTGGGCGCCGGACGCGTCCGCCTCGTACTCACGGGAGCGGCTGATGGCGAGCTGGATGAGGGATGCGGCGAGCGGGCCCAGGAGCATGATCAGCAGGAAGCCGAGCAGGCCCGGGCCGTCGTCGTCGTCCGAGCGGCCGACCGGGATCAGCCAGGCGAAGTTCACCAGGAACATGATCACCGAGGCGAGGGCGCCGGCGACCGACGAGATGAGGATGTCGCGGTTGTAGACATGGCTGAGTTCGTGGCCGATGACGCCGCGCAGCTCGCGCTCGTCGAGGAGCCGGAGGATGCCCTCGGTGCAGCACACGGCCGCGTTGCGCGGGTTGCGGCCGGTCGCGAAGGCGTTCGGCGCTTCCGTCGGCGAGATGTAGAGGCGGGGCATGGGCTGGCGGGCCTGGTTGGACAGCTCGCGGACCATGCGGTAGAGCGCGGGGGCCTCGAACTCGCTCACCGGGCGCGCGCGCATCGCGCGTAGAGCCAGTCTGTCGCTGTTCCAGTACGCGTACGCGTTCGTGCCGATGGCGACGAGGAGCGCGACGACCAGGCCCGTACGCCCGAAGAAGCTGCCGATGACGATGATGAGTGCGGACAGTCCCCCGAGGAGTACTGCGGTCCTGAGCCCGTTGTGCCGGCGGTGCACGGTACGCCCTCCAAGTGGTGCGGCAGGGGAACCCTTTGTCTGCGAACTGCTTGTCGACTCCACTTCTCAGTGGACCTTCCCGCACTGGTCAACGCCAGGCGGGCGGCGCTAGTTCCCTGGTGCGGGACCCGGAGTCCGTGGGCCGTCCGGGTGAGGAGGCGGCATCCGGCACGCGCGTGTGCCGGATGCCGGATGCCCGCACGCGTGGGGGCGCCGGTCAGAAGAGTGCGGTGGCCGCGAAGCGGAGCACCAGCTGGGGGGCTCCCGACAGGGCGACGCCCAGCACGGCCGTCAGGGTGAGGGCGGCCGTGAGCGGAGCCGGGACGCGGTGCTTCTCCGGCTCGCCCTCGGGGGCGCGGAAGAGCAGGGCCGTCCACTGGAGGTAGTAGAAGAGCGCGATCACCACGTTGACCGCCATGACCACGGCGAGCCAGCCGAGCCCGGCGTCGACGGCCGCGGAGAAGACGGTGACCTTCGCGAAGAGGCCGATGATGCCCGGCGGCAGGCCTGCCAGGCACAGCAGGAAGAAGGCCAGGAGCAGCGCGGCCAGGGGGTTCGAGGCGTGGAGGCCGCGGTAGTCGGTGATGCGGTTCAGGGTCCTGGTACGGCCCACGAGTGCGGCCACGGCGAAGGCGCCGAGGTTCACCGCGGCGTACATGAGGGCGTACGCCACGGTGGAGCCGATCGCCTTCTGGGCGTCCTTGGAGTAGGCGGCTGCCGCGATCGGCACCAGGAGGTAGCCGGCCTGGCCGACGGAGGACCAGGCGAGCAGGCGTACCGCGCTGTACGCGCGCGTGGCCTGCTGTCGCAGGGCGCCGACGTTGCCGACGGTCATGGTGAGGGCGGCCAGTGCGGCCAGTGCCGGGCCCCAGGCGTCGGAGTAGGACGGCAGGGCGACGACGGTGACGAGGATCAGGCCGGAGAAGCCGACCGCCTTTCCGACGACGGACAGGTAGGCGGCGACCGGGAGGGGCGCGCCCACATAGGTGTCGGGCACCCAGAAGTGGAACGGGACGGCGGCCGTCTTGAAGGCGAAGCCGACGAGGGTGAGGACGACGCCCGTCTGGGTGAGCGTGTGGAGTTGTCCGCTCACGTGCTGGATCCGGTCGGCGACCTGGGTGAGGTACAGGGTGCCGGTGGAGGCGTACACGAAGCTGATGCCCATGAGGCTCACCGCCGTCGCGGTGACGGACGACAGGAAGAACTTCAGGGCGGCTTCGGAGGATTTCTTGTCGCCGTGCCGGATGCCGACGAGGGCGAACGCGGGCAGGGAGGCGACCTCCAGGGCGACGACGAGGGTGGCCAGGTCGCGGGAGGCGGGCAGCAGGGCGGCACCGGCGGCGGAGGACAGCAGCAGGAACCAGAACTCCCCTTCGGGGACGTCCTTCCGGGCGTCCTGGAGCGCGGTGACCGACAGCAGGGCGGCGAGGAGGGCGCCGCCGAGGACGAGGAACTGGATGACGAGGGTGAAGCGGTCCGCCGTGTAACTGCACACCTGCGGGCTGCCGGTCAGGCAGAAGGTGGCGCGCTCGCCGTCCAGGAGGGGCAGCAGCATGAGGCTCGCCGCGGCCAGTCCGGCGATGGACGCCCAGCCGAGGAGGGCCTTGTGCCGTTCGTCGAGGAAGAGGTCGGCGACCAGGACGAGGAGTCCGACGGCCGCCGCGATGGTGGGCGGTGCGATCGCCAGCCAGTCGACGGACTGGACGAGGGAGCTCATCGGATGCCTCCTGCGAGGAGCTGCTGCACGGCCGGGTCGGTCAGGCCGAGGAGTGCCCTCGGCCACAGGCCGGCGAGGACGGTGAGGACGACGAGCGGCGTCCAGGCCGCGAATTCGTACGTGTGGACGTCGGCGAGCTCGGGGGTCTCCTGGGGTACGGCCCCCATGCACACGCGCCGCACCACGATCAGCATGTACGCGGCGGTGAGCAGCGTGCCGAAGGCGGCGATCGCCATGAAGGTGAGGAAGGCGGGGCGGCTGAGGTCGGCGGCGGGCTTGAACGCGCCGAACATCGCGAGCATCTCGCCCCAGAACCCGGCGAGGCCCGGCAGCCCCAGCGAGGCGACGGCGCCGAAGGCCAGGAGGCCGCCGAGGCGGGGCGCCTTGCCGTAGAGGGCGGCACCCGTCTCCTCGGCGAGGGCGTCGAGGTCGGTGGTGCCGGTGCGGTCCTTCAGCGCGCCGACCAGGAAGAACAGCAGGCCGGTGATGAGGCCGTGGGCGACGTTGGCGAACAGCGCGCCGTTGACGCCGGTCCGGGTGGTCGTCGCGATGCCGAGCAGTACGAAGCCCATGTGGCCGACGGAGGAGTAGGCGATGAGCCGCTTGAGGTCGCCCTTCGCGCCTCGCTTGGCGAGGGCGAGGCAGGCGAGGGATCCGTAGATGATCCCGACGACGGCGAAGGCGGCCAGGTACGGCGCGAAGGTGTGGAAGCCGTGGGGCGCGGCGGGCAGCAGGATGCGCACGAAACCGTAGGTGCCCATCTTCAGCAGGACGCCGGCCAGCAGGACCGAGCCGACGGTCGGTGCCGCGGTGTGGGCGTCGGGCAGCCAGCTGTGCAGCGGCCACATCGGTGCCTTGACCGCGAGCCCGATCCCGACCGCCAGAACCGCGATGACCTGCACGGATGTGGTGAGCGACCGGCCGTTGTCAGTGGCGAGTGCCACCATGTCGAACGTGCCCGCCTTGAGTCCGATCAGGAGCAGGCCGAGCAGCATGACGACGGAGCCGAGCAGCGTGAAGAGGATGAACCGCCACGCGGCCCGGGTCCGGCCCTCACCGCCCCAGCGGGCGATGAGGAAGTACATCGGGATGAGGACCATCTCGAACGCGAGGAAGAACAGCAGCAGGTCGAGGACGGCGAAGGTCGCGAGGGTGCCGGACTCGAGGACGAGCAGCAGGGCGACGAAGGCCTTCGGGGACGGGCCCGAGGGCATCTTGAAGTACGAGTAGAGCGCGCAGAGGAAGGTCAGCAGCGCGGTCAGCACCAGAAGGGGGAGGGAGATGCCGTCGATGCCGAGGTGGATCCGCACGTCGAGTGCGGGGATCCAGCTGATGTCGGTCGTGGCCTGCATCCTCGACGGGTGGTCGTGGTCGAAGCCGAGCGCGAGGGCGATCGCGGCGATGAGCACGGCGCCGGTGACGGTCACGCCGTGCCGCAGCACGGCCTGCTCGGGTGACGTCCCCTTCAGTCCGGGCGGGGCCGGGAGGAGGGCGGCGAGCGCGCCGAGGAGCGGCGCGACGACGACGAATGCCAGAAGGAACTGCATCACGGACTCGCTGATATCGATCACGCCGGCTCACGCTCCCGTGGCGACGAGGAGGGCGGCGACCGCCAGGACGACGGTGCCGGCGAGCAGCGCGCTCACATAGGTCTGCACGTTGCCGGTCTGGGCGCGCCGCACGGCGGCCCCGAGCAGGCGGGGCACGGCGCCCGCGCCGCGCACGTAGGTCTCGACGACCTCCCGGTCCAGGAACTGCACGAGGCTCGCTCCGGCCCTGACCGGGCGGACGAAGAGCCAGTCGTACACGGCGTCCAGGTGGAAGCCCTCGGCCGCGTGGCGGTGCAGCGGGCCGAGCAGGAGGCGCCCCGGGTCCGCCGGGTCGGGCGCGTAGGCGATGTCGCCGTACGCGGGCACGTGGCTTGCGATGGCCTCGGCCTCGACCAGGCCGGCGTCCGCCTCGGGGTGGGCCGCGACGGCACCCAGCGGGACGCGGCCGGCGAGTGCGGTGGTGTGCCGCCAGGCGCCGTAGGTCACGAGTGCGCCGACCAGGGCGAGGCCGGTGCCGAGGACGGAGGTGGTGAGCGTCGGCGTCAGGGAGCGTCCGTCGAACCAGTCGGGCAGGACGCGGTAGGCGAGGCCGAACGCGATCGACGGCGCGGCGAGCACCCACAGCACGGCGTTCATGACCAGCGGCTGCCTGCCGTGGTCGGGGGCCTGGGTTCCGTGCCCGTGAAAGGCGAGCAGCCACAGCCGGGTCGCGTACGCCGCGGTGAGCAGGGCCGTGACCAGGCCGGCGACGAGGACGATCCAGCCCGCGACGCCGGGGGCGTGCTCGGTGTGGCCGGTGGCGACGTGCTCGGCGGCGCCGAGGACGGACTCCTTGGAGAAGAAGCCGGAGAACGGGGGGATCGCGGCGAGCGCGAGGAGCGCCACGGTCATCGTCCAGAAGGCGTCGGGGATGCGGTCGCGCAGGTCCCTCATGCGGGACATGGCGGCCAGCGAGTTGGTTCCGGCGGCGTGGATGATCACGCCGGCGGCGAGGAACAGCAGCGCCTTGAAGGCGCCGTGGGACAGGAGGTGGAAGACGGCGGCACCGCGGTCGCCGACGGCGAGGGCGCCGGTCATGTAGCCGAGCTGGCCGATCGTCGAGTAGGCGAGGACGCGCTTGATGTCGTCCTGGGCGAGCGCGGCGAGCGCCGAGCCGGCCATGGTCACCGCGGCCATCACGGCGAGGACGACCATGGCGGCCGACGAGGCCTGGAAGACCGGGAGGAGACGGGCGATGAAGTAGACACCGGCGGCGACCATCGTCGCGGCGTGGATCAGCGCGGAGACGGGCGTCGGGCCCGCCATCGCGTCGGGGAGCCAGGTGTGCAGCGGGAACTGTGCCGACTTGCCCGCCACGCCGGCCAGGAGCAACAGGGCGACCAGGGTCGGGTGGTGCAGCCCGCCGCTCACGACGGCACCGAGGACGTGGGTGATGCGGAAGGAGCCGGCATCGGTGCCGAGCGCGAACAGGCCGATCAGGAAGGGCACGTCGCCGAGCTTGGTGACCAGGAAGGCCTTCAGGGAGGCGGCGCGGGCCTCCGGGGTCTCCCAGTAGTGGCCGACGAGGAAGTAGGAGCAGATGCCCATGACCTCCCAGCCGACCAGCAGCACGATCAGGTCGCCCGAGTAGACGACGAGGAACATCGCGGAGGTGAACAGGGAGACGAGCGCGGCGTAGGAGGGGTAGCGCGGGTCGTCGCGCAGGTATCCCGTCGAGTAGATCTGCACGCAGGTGGCGACGGTGCCGACCAGGACGGCGACGAGGGCGGCGAAGCCGTCGATGTGCAGGGCGAGTTCGATCGGGACCGAGCCGGTGGGCGTGAGCTCGGTGGCGGCGTCGAGGGCCCGGCCTCCGCCCTGGCGGGCTGCTACCAGCACGGCGAGGACGAGCGAGGCGAGGGTCGGCAGGACGGCGAGCGGGCGGACGAACCCGGGGACCGTGCGGCCGAGGAGCAGGCCTGCCGCGGCGCCGAGGAACGGAAGGAGGGGTACGAGGACGGCGAGGGTGGTCGTGGTCACGCGGTGGCCTCAGCCTTCTCGGCCGCAGGGGTCTCGCCGTCGTGGCCCTCGGCGGTGTCGCGGAGCCGGTCGATGTCCGAGGTGCCGCGGTTGCGGTACACGGCGAGGACGATCGCGAGGCCGATGCCGATCTCGGCGGCGGCGATGGCGATGGTGAACAGGGTCAGGGCCTGTCCTGAGTGCAGCGTCTCGCGGGCGGCACGGCTCAGCCAGACGTCGAAGGCGACGAGGTTGAGGTTGACGGCGTTGAGCATCAGCTCGACCGACATCAGGACGAGGATCGCGTTGCGGCGGGCGAGGACGCCGTACAGGCCCGTGCAGAACAGGAGGGCGGAGAGCACGGCGGGGTAGGCGAGGTGCATCAGCGGACGCCTTCCTTCTCGCTCCGGGTGTCCGGGGTGGCCGGGGTTCTCGCGGTGGTGGCCGCCGCGTCCGCCTTCGCCTTGCGGGAGAGGACGATCGCGCCGACCAGTGCGGCGAGGAGGAGGACGGAGAGGGCCTCGAAGGGGAGGACCCAGTTCTGGAAGAGGCTCGCGCCGGTGACCTCGGTGGAGCCGGAGGCGGCGCCCCCGAGGTCGATCCAGGTCGTGCGGAAGGCGTCGACGACCACCCACACCAGGGCGGCCGCGGCGGCGACGGCCACGGTGAGGGCGGCCCAGCGGTTGCCGGAGTCGGCGTCCGGGGAGCGGCCGATGGGGGCCTTGGTGAGCATCAGACCGAACAGGAGGAGGACGACGACGGAGCCGACGTAGATCAGGACCTGGACCCAGGCGATGAACTCGGCGGTGAGCAGGAGGTACTCGACGGCGAGCCCACCGAGCGTGACCACGAGCCACAGGGCGGCGTGCACCAGCTGCCGGGTGGTCACGGTGACCAGGGCGGCGCCGAAGGTGACCAGACCGACGAGGAGGAAGGCGATCTCGACGCCGGTCGGGGAGAGGAAGCCGTGCGAGGCCGCGGCGGCGGCGGCCGGCGCGGCGGAAGGCGTGTTCACGACTCTCCTCCCTGTGGCTCGGCGGGCTCTGCGTGGTCTGCGGGCTCCGCCTGCGCGGCGGCCAGCTTCTCGGCGGTCTTGCGGGCTGCCGCCATCTCCTTCGGCTCCTCGGCGCCCGGGTCGAGGGCGGGCGGGGCGGGCACGGTCCACATCCACTCGCGGAGCTTGTCGCGCTCGTGGGTGAGGTCGCGGATGTCGGTCTCGGCGTACTCGAACTCGGGGGACCAGAACAGCGCGTCGAAGGGGCAGACCTCGATGCAGATACCGCAGTACATGCAGAGGGAGAAGTCGATGGCGAAGCGGTCAAGGACGTTGCGGCTGCGTTCGCGGCCGCCGGGCGCGGCGGGCGGGACCGTCTCCTTGTGGGAGTCGATGTAGATGCACCAGTCCGGGCACTCGCGGGCGCACAGCATGCAGACCGTGCAGTTCTCCTCGAACAGGCCGATGACACCGCGGCTGCGGGGCGGCAGGGCGGGCTGGGCGTCGGGGTACTGCTCGGTGACGGACTTCTTCGTCATCGTGCGGAGGGTGACGGCGAGGCCCTTGGCGAGACCGGAGCCGGGAATCGACAGGCGGGGCCGCTCGGCGGGCGTCGTTGCGGGGTGGCGGTCGGGCGACGGGCGGGACACTAGGAGATCACCACCTTGACGATGCCGGTGAGGGCGATCTGGGCGAGGGAGAGGGGGATGAGGACGGTCCAGGAGAGCTTCTGGAGCTGGTCCTCGCGCAGTCGCGGGTAGGTGACGCGCAGCCAGATGACGACGAAGGCGAGGATCGCCGTCTTCAGCAGCGTCCAGAGCCAGCCGAGGCCGTCGGCGCCCCAGGGGCCGTGCCAGCCGCCCAGGAACAGGACGGTGGTCAGTCCGCACAGGACGATGATCCCGGCGTACTCGGCGAGCAGGAACAGGGCGAAACGGAGACCGGTGTACTCGGTGTACGCACCGAAGATGATCTCCGAGTCGGCGACGGGCATGTCGAAGGGCGGGCGTTGCAGCTCGGCGAGGCCGGCGACGAAGAAGACGATCGCGCCGACGATCTGCCAGGGCAGCCACCACCAGTGGAAGGCGTCGAGGATGCCGGGGAGCGACACGGTGCCCGCCGCCATGGCCACCGAGGCGGCCGCCAGCAGCATCGGGAGTTCGTAGGCGAGGAGCTGGGCGGCGGTGCGCAGGCCGCCGAGGAGGGAGAACTTGTTGGCGGAGGCCCAGCCGGCCATGAGGGAGCCGAGGACGCCGACGCCCATGACGGCGAGGACGAAGAAGATTCCCGCGTCGACGACCTGGCCGACGGCACCCTCGCTCGGGCCGATGGGGATGGCGAGGAGGACGAGGAGGTACGGCAGCAGGGCCACGGCGGGGGCCAGCTGGAAGATACGGCGGTCCGCGCCCGCCGGGACGACGTCCTCCTTCTGCGCGAACTTCACGCCGTCGGCGACGAGCTGGGCCCAGCCGTGGAAGCCGCCCGCGTACATGGGGCCGAGGCGGCCCTGCATATGGGCCATGACCTTGTGCTCGGTCTGACCGACGATCAGAGGGAAGGTGAGGAAGACGACGAACACGACGAGGAGTCGCAGGGCGACGTCGAGAGCGCCGTTCACCGCGTGCCTCCTGGGGGGTCGTCGGGGTCGGGGGACTTCTTCGGGGACTTCGGGATCTGCTGCGCGCCGTCGCTCCGGGTGCCTCCGGGACGGGTTTCGCCACGCTGGGCTTGACCGCCGGTCGCGTCGGGCTCCGCCGCGGGAGCGGTGTCGGCTTCCGCGGCTTGGGGCGCGGGGCTCGCAGGTTCGGTCGCGGGCTGCGCCGGTTCCGTCGCGGATTCGGTCGCGGGCTGCGCCGGTTCCGTGGCGGGCTCGGTCGCGGGCTGCGCCGGTTCCGTCGCGGGCTCGGTCGCGGGCTGCGCCGGCTCCGTCGCAGGCTCGGTCGCGGGCTGCGCCGGCTCCGTCGCAGGCTCGGTCGCGGGCTGCGCCGGTTCCGTCGCGGGCTCGGTCGCGGGCTGCGCCGGGCTTTCCGGAGCGGCGGGCCCGGACTCGTCGAAGGCCGGGCGGGCGTGGTGCCAGGGGGCGTCCGAGCTGCGGGGGGCGACGCCGGGCCTCCGGGGCGTGCCCTCGGCTGCCGGACCCTCGGCGCGCTGGGAGGCCGAACCCTCCGAGACACTACGCGCACGGCGCGGACCGGCGGAAGGCGCCGCCGGCTCGGCATCGCCCTCGGCCCGTTGCGACGCCGAGCCCTGCGACGCGCTGCGGGTACGCCGTGGACCTGTCGGCGCCGTCGCCGTGTCCTCAGCCGCGCGCTGCGAGGCAGAACCCTGCGACGCGCTCCGCGCACGCCGTGGCGGCGCCGCCGTCTCCGTGGGCTCGCCTCCCGCGGGGGCCTGGCTCGCGGAGCCCTCCGCTGCCGTGCGGGTGCGGCGTACGGGGCGTTCGCCCGCCGCTCGGCCTGCGGCGCGGGCCGGGCGGGCGGGGGCCGGAGGAAGCTGGCCCTTGAGGGGGCCCCACTCGTTCGGGTCGGGGACGCCCGGGGGCAGCATCTGGCGGCGCTTGGGGCCACCGTGGTCGGACTCGCCCGGCTCCTTCGCTCCGGGCCATGCCTTGGCGACCCGGGCCGCCAGCACGAAGTCCTTGCGCAGCGGGTGTCCCTCGAAACCCTCGGGCAGGAGCAGGTGCTCCAGCGCGGGGTGGCCCTCGAAGGTGATGCCGAACATCTCGTGGGTCTCGCGTTCGTGCCAGGCGGCGCCCGCGTAGACGTCCACGGCGGACGGCAGGACCGGGGCCCCGTGCGGGACGGTGGTACGGACGAGGAGGCGGCGGACCGGGGACAGGGCCACCACATGGGCCGAGACGCGCAGGCCCGTGCCCGGCTCGTCGACCGCGCTCAGCCAGTCGAAGTACGTGCAGCCCAGCTCGTCGCGCGCGACCCGGAGCGCCTCGGTCCAGGCCGTCGGGGTCACGTCGACGGTCAGGACCTCGTACGACTCCTCGGCCGTGGCCTCAGGGCCGAAGAGTTCCTCGACGGACGCGGGCAGCCAGCCGACGGCGGTCATCGCTCCTCCCGCTGATCCGGTTCGGGCGCCGAGGACGGCGGCTGGACCAGGCCGCTCTGCAGGGCCGCGGTGGACGGCCGCGAGGACCCGTACCGCTCCCCCAGCGACTCGCGCGCGATCTTCTCCTGGAGCTTGAGGATGCCCTGGAGCAGCGCCTCGGGACGCGGCGGGCAGCCGGGGACGTACACGTCCACCGGGATGATCTGGTCGACGCCCTTGGTGACGGAGTAGGAGTCCCAGTACGGGCCGCCGCAGTTGGAGCACGCGCCGAAGGAGATGACGTACTTCGGCTCGGGCATCTGCTCGTAGAGGCGTTTGACGGCCGGGGCCATCTTGTCCGTGACCGTGCCCGACACCACCATCAGGTCGGCCTGGCGCGGGCCCGGCGCGAACGGGATGACGCCGAGGCGGATGAAGTCGTGGCGGGCCATGGACGCGGCGATGAACTCGATCGCGCAGCAGGCGAGGCCGAAGTTGAAGACCCAGAGCGAATAGCGGCGTCCCCAGTTCAGGATCACCTTCATCGGCTCGGGGGCGAGGCGGGCCAGTGCGCCCAGCCTCTTGGGCTCCGGAAGCAGCACGGGGCCGGTGGCCTCGGTGGTCGAGGGGTTCACGTCCATGTCAGGACCCCCTTCTTGTACGCGTAGAGCAGTCCCACGGCCAGGAAGCCGAGGAAGACGAACATCTCCACGAGGGTGGTGGCTCCGTACCGCGGATCGGCGAAGACCGTGGCCCACGGGAAGAGGAAGATCGAGTCGACAGCGAAGATCACGTACAGGAACGCGTAGACGTAGTAGCGGACCTGCGTATGGGCCCAGCCCTCGCCGACGGGGTCGACACCGCACTCGTACGTCAGCAGCTTCTCCGGCGTGGGCACGACGGGGCGCAGCAGCCGGCCCGCGCCGAAGGCGACGGCGACGAAGAGCACGCCGACGACGGCGAGCAGCCCGACTACGGAGTAGGACTGGAAGTAGTCCGCCGCCACGACAGCGACGGCGGTCGGATGCGGCACGTCAGCCCCTCGCTCCCTGACCTCGTGACCCTGGTGAATCCTGCGATTCGACGATCTGTACGCACGGGAGTCTAGGCCCTGCTAAAGAGAGGGTAAGCAGCCCGTCGCACCGTGAGATGCCCTGGTACACGCATCACTCGCCGTCCGGCTCGCTTCACGTACCCAGGGCACGGCTCGGATCACCTCTCGCACCGGCCGGACCGGCGGAGGATGGGGACACCCCGAGGAAGTCCTGGCGGTCGGCTTCATGGTGCGGCGGCGCGGGGCGCGGCAGGCTGGCGGACATCACCGCACGAGGCCGGAGTCGGGGAGCCATGAACGAACGGGGTCGGGGGGCCATGAACGAACGGGGTCGGGGGGCCATGAACGTAGGCCGTACGAGCCAGGGCGTGCTGGACGGCGAGCGGCCGCCGCCCGTACGCCTGGCGCTGGAGGGGCACACCTGGCGGGAGATCGCGCATCTTCTGGCGAACCTGCCGATGTCGCTGATCGGGTTCACCTACGTGGTCACGGTGCTGTCCACGGGTGGGGCGCTGACGGTGACGGCGATCGGTGTCCCGCTGCTCGCGGTCGGCCTGCTGGGCGCGCGGCAGCTGGGCAAGCTGGAGCGGGCGCGGGCCAGGGTGCTGCTCGGGGTGCGGGTGGAGGAGCCGACTCCGCTGCCGTTGCGCAAGAGCGGCGGGGTGGTGCAGTGGCTGTCGATGACGCTGAAGGACCCGGTGGGCTGGCGGACTCTCCTGTACGACTTCGTCCGGCTGCCCTGGGGGATCCTGAGCTTCACGGTGACCTTGACGTCATTGTTCGTGCTGTGGCCGGTTCTGCCGTTGCTCGCACGCGGGCTCAGCAATGTGGACCGGGCGATGGTGCGCGGTCTGCTGTCCCCCTCCGACGAGCTGGAGCGGCGTATCGCCGAACTGGAGTCCGACCGTGGGGTGGTGGTGGACACGGCGGCGGCCGACCTGCGGCGCATCGAGCGCGATCTGCACGACGGAGCGCAGGCGCGCCTGGTGAACCTGGCGATGGGGCTGGGCCTCGCCAAGGAGAAGCTGCTCGAGGACCCGGACGCGGCGGCGGCGATGGTCGAGGAGGCGCACGGCGAGGTCAAGCTGGCGCTGCAGGAGCTGCGGGACCTCGCCCGCGGCATCCATCCGGCGGTCCTCACCGACCGCGGCCTGGACGCCGCGCTGTCGTCGGTCGCCGCGCGCTGCACGGTGCCGGTGAAGGTGACCGTCGACCTCGGTGCGAGGCCGGCCGCGGCGATCGAGGGCATCGCCTACTTCACGGTCTCGGAGCTGTTGCAGAACGTCAGCAAGCACAGCCGGGCCAGGTCCGCCTCCGTGGAGGTGTGGCGGACGGACGAACGACTGCTCGTCCAGGTGTGGGACGACGGCCGCGGAGGCGCGCGCCTCGACAGCGGCACGGGCATGGCGGGGCTCGCGGAACGGCTGGATGCGGTCGACGGCCTGTTCGTCGTCGACTCGCCGGTGGGCGGCCCGACGACGATCACGGCGGAGCTGCCGTGGCGGGACCGCGGAGACGAGGGACGGCGGCGGAGCTAGTGCCGCGCCCGCAGAGGGTCACCGGCTCGCGACGCCCGGCGCGGCACTGGTGGAGAGCCGGTCCCGGGCGTGCCCGGGGTGGGGAAAACCCCCGGTTGGAGACGCCGACGCGCTGCATGGCCGGGCGGGCGCGGACACAGCAGGGTGGAGGGACGAAGCGGGGTGGACGACTAGCAGAACGGACGAGCCGATGGCCACGCAGTACGGGCAGGGGTACGGAGAGTGGGGCGGCCCTGGATCCCAGGGCGCCGGGGGACGGCCGCACCGGCTTCCGGTGGCGCTGCGGGCGCCGATCGAGGCGCGCAGCTGGGGCGAGTTCTGCTACGTGCTGCTGAGCCTGCCGATCGGGATCGCGATGTTCGCCTACAGCGTCACGATGTTCTCGGTCGGGGCCGGGCTGCTGGTGACGTTCCTGGGCATCCCGGTGCTCGCGGCCGCGCTCGCCGGGTGCCGTGCCTTCGGGGTGCTGGAGCGGACCCGGGCGCGGGGGCTGCTGGGGCTGGAGGTGGCCGACCCGGAGCCGCTGCGGACGAACGGGCGCGGGGCGATGGCGTGGATGGGGGCGATGCTCAAGAGCGGGACGTCGTGGCGGCACATGCTGTACACGGTGCTGCGGTTCCCGTGGGCGGTGTTCTCGTTCTCGGTGGGGGTGAGTTTCTGGACGTGCGGGTGGGCGCTGCTGACGTATCCGCTGTGGTTCTGGGTGTTCCCGGTGTACGCCGGTCAGGGCGGGATCCAGCTGTACGGCGACGAGACACACCACGTGTACGTCGACAGCCCGTTCGAGATCACGGTGACCGCGCTGATGGGGCTGCTGATCACACTCGCCACGCCCTGGATCGTCCGGGGGCTGACGACCGTGGACCGGCTGCTGGTCCACGGGCTGCTCGGGCCGTCGCGGCTGGCGACCCGGGTGGTGGAGCTGGAGTCGGACCGCGGGGCGGTGGTGGACACGGCGGCGGCGGATCTGCGGCGCATCGAGCGCGATCTGCACGACGGGGCGCAGGCCCGGCTGGTGGCGTTGGCCATGGATCTGGGGCTGGCGAAGGAGAAGCTCGCGGAGGATCCGCAGGCGGCGGCGCGGATGGTGGAGGACGCGCACGGCGAGGTGAAGACGGCACTGCAGGAGCTGCGGGACCTGGCCCGTGGGATCCATCCGGCGGTCCTCACCGACCGCGGCCTCGACGCGGCGCTGTCGGCGGTGGCCTCGCGGTGCGCCGTGCCGGTGGAGGTGGAGGTGGACCTGCCGTCCCGGCCGGCCCCGGCGATCGAGGGGATCGCGTACTTCACGGTGTCGGAGCTGCTGCAGAACGTGAGCAAGCATGCGCGGGCGTCCCGGGCGACGGTGGATGTGTGGCGGGCCGAGGACCGGCTGCTGCTGCAGGTGTCCGACGACGGGGTCGGGGGCGCCGACGCCTCCGGCGGCTCGGGGCTGGCGGGGCTTGCGGGACGGCTCGACGCGGTGGACGGCGTGCTGGTGGTGGATTCGCCGGTCGGGGGGCCTACGCGGGTCACGGCCGAGTTGCCCTGGCGGGCATAGCCTCCGGCGGTGCGGCACCGGATATCCGCCCCGCCCCCCACCCGTACCCTCCCCGGGAGCTCGCCCCCGGGGAGGTCCGCCGTTCCCGACCTCTGAAGCGAGCCGGGCCCACCCATCCGCCTGACACACCCCTCTTTCGCCCCCGCAGCGGCCCCGCCCAGGCCGCGATCCTGAAATGCTGGAGCCCGTGGTACGGGACGAAGACAGGTTGTGGGGGGCCGGGGGATCGTGGAGGACAGGGTGCGGGTCGTCATCGCCGAGGATTCTGTGCTGCTCAGGGAGGGACTGACCCGGCTGCTGACCGACCGTGGGCATGACGTCGTCGCCGGTGTCGGGGACGCGGAGGCGCTGATCGGGACCGTCACCGAGCTGGCGGACCACGGCGAGTTGCCCGATGTCGTCGTCGCCGACGTGCGGATGCCGCCGACCCACACGGACGAAGGTGTCCGGGCCGCCGTCCAGCTGCGCAGGGCGCATCCCGGACTCGGTGTGCTCGTGCTGTCGCAGTACGTGGAAGAGCGGTACGCCACCGAACTGCTGGCCGGTTCCAGTCGCGGCGTCGGCTATCTGCTCAAGGACCGGGTCGCCGAGGTGCGCGAGTTCGTGGACGCCGTCGTGCGGGTCGCCGAGGGCGGCACCGCTTTGGACCCCGAGGTGGTCGCACAGTTGCTCGGGCGCAGCCGCAAGCAGGACGTGCTGGCGGCGCTCACCCCGCGGGAGCGGGAGGTCCTCGGGCTGATGGCCGAGGGACGGACGAACTCCGCGATCGCCCGGCAGCTGGTCGTCAGCGACGGAGCCGTCGAGAAGCACGTCAGCAACATCTTCCTGAAGCTCGGTCTGTCCCCGAGTGACGGGGATCACCGGCGTGTTCTGGCCGTGCTCACCTATCTCAACTCCTGAACAGCTGAGACTGTGTCAGGCGGCGCCGGATCCGGACACCACCGGGCTCCGGTGCCGCGTCCAGTCAGGCCCGAGGACGAGCAGGGAGCCTTTTCACGAGCAGCACCCGGGGGGCGAGGGAACGAATGATGACTAATCGGGGCGCCGGACCGTCTCACGATGGTGTCCATCATGCGAACGGCCGAGGGAAGGCGACCCTTACCGACGTAGGGTTGATCCTGGGAGAGCCGGTGGGACGGCCGCTCCCGGACAGCCGCCTCGAGGGAGGTCCAGTTCAGTGACCAGCCAGGTCAGCAGTCCAGCGGGACAGGCGGACGGTGCCGTCGTAGGAGAACAGCGCAAACCGGCGGGCACGAAGGACGTGCGCCGGCTCGACCGGGTGATCATCCGTTTCGCCGGTGACTCCGGTGACGGTATGCAGCTCACCGGCGACCGTTTCACCTCGGAGACGGCGTCATTCGGGAACGACCTGTCCACACTGCCGAACTTCCCCGCCGAGATCCGCGCCCCTGCCGGGACGCTGCCGGGGGTGTCGTCGTTCCAGCTGCACTTCGCCGACCACGACATCCTCACCCCGGGCGACGCCCCGAACGTTCTGGTGGCGATGAACCCGGCCGCTCTGAAGGCCAACGTGGGCGACCTGCCGCGCGGCGCGGAGATCATCGTCAACACCGACGAGTTCACCAAGCGCGCGATGCAGAAGGTCGGCTACGAGGCGTCGCCGCTGGAGGACGGGTCGCTCGACGGTTACAACGTGCACCCCGTGCCGCTGACCGCCCTCACCGTCGAGGCGCTGAAGGACTTCGACCTCACCCGCAAGGAGGCCGAGCGCAGCAAGAACATGTTCGCGCTGGGCCTGCTGAGCTGGATGTACCACCGGCCCACCGAGGGCACCGAGACGTTCCTGAGGACGAAGTTCGCGAAGAAGCCGGACATCGCCGCCGCGAACATCGCCGCCTTCCGGGCGGGGTGGAACTTCGGGGAGACGACGGAGGACTTCGCGGTCTCCTACGAGGTCGCCCCGGCCGTCAAGGCGTTCCCGGTGGGCACCTACCGCAACATCTCGGGGAACCTGGCACTGGCGTACGGCCTGGTCGCGGCCTCCCGTCAGGCGGACCTGCCGCTGTTCCTGGGCTCGTACCCGATCACTCCGGCCTCGGACATCCTGCACGAGCTGTCCAAGCACAAGAACTTCGGTGTGCGCACCTTCCAGGCCGAGGACGAGATCGCCGGCATCGGCGCCGCCCTCGGTGCGGCCTTCGGCGGGTCGCTGGCCGTGACCACCACCTCCGGGCCGGGCGTCGCGCTCAAGAGCGAGACGATCGGTCTCGCGGTCTCCCTGGAGCTGCCGCTGCTGATCGTCGACATCCAGCGCGGCGGTCCGTCCACCGGTCTGCCCACCAAGACCGAGCAGGCGGACCTGCTGCAGGCGATGTACGGCCGCAACGGCGAGGCCCCGGTCCCGGTGATCGCCCCGCGCACCCCGGCCGACTGCTTCGACGCGGCTCTGGAGGCGGCCCGGATCGCACTGACCTACCGCACCCCGGTCTTCCTGCTCTCCGACGGCTACCTGGCCAACGGCTCGGAGCCGTGGCGCATCCCCGAGCTGGACGAGCTGCCCGACCTCCGGGTGCAGTTCGCGCAGGGCCCGAACCACACCCTGGACGACGGCACCGAGGTGTTCTGGCCCTACAAGCGCGACCCGCAGACCCTGGCCCGCCCGTGGGCGCTCCCGGGCACCCCGGGTCTGGAGCACCGCATCGGCGGCATCGAGAAGCAGGACGGCACGGGCAACATCTCCTACGACCCCGCCAACCACGACTTCATGGTCCGCACCCGCCAGGCGAAGGTCGACGGAATCGTGGTACCCGACGTGGAGGTGGACGACCCGGACGGCGCGAGCACCCTCGTGCTCGGCTGGGGCTCGACGTACGGGCCGATCACCGCGGCCGTGCGCCGGCTGCGTGCGGCCGGGGAGTCGATCGCGCAGGCCCATCTGCGGCACGTCAACCCGTTCCCGCGGAATCTCGGCGCCGTACTGGGACGTTACGACAAGGTGGTGATCCCCGAGATGAACCTCGGCCAGCTCGCCACCCTCATCAGGGCGAAGTACCTGGTCGACGCCCACTCCTACAACCAGGTCAACGGCATGCCGTTCAAGGCGGAGCAGCTCGCCGCGGCGCTCAAGGAGGCCATCGATGGCTGAGACGACCACGGAAGGCACGGGCACGATCGAGGCGCTTTCGCTCGTCCCCAAGGCCGTGGCCAGGCAGTCCATGAAGGACTTCAAGTCCGATCAGGAAGTGCGCTGGTGCCCCGGCTGCGGTGACTACGCGATCCTCGCCGCCGTCCAGGGCTTCATGCCGGAGCTGGGCCTCGCGCGGGAGAACATCGTCTTCGTCTCCGGGATCGGCTGCTCGTCCCGCTTCCCGTACTACATGAACACGTACGGCATGCACTCCATCCACGGCCGGGCGCCCGCGATCGCGACCGGTCTGGCGGCCTCGCGGCGCGATCTGAGCGTGTGGGTGGTCACCGGTGACGGTGACGCGCTGTCCATCGGCGGCAACCACCTGATCCACGCGCTGCGCCGCAACGTGAACCTGAAGATCCTGCTGTTCAACAACCGGATCTACGGCCTGACCAAGGGCCAGTACTCCCCCACCTCCGAGGTCGGCAAGATCACCAAGTCGACCCCGATGGGTTCCCTCGACGCGCCGTTCAACCCGGTCTCGCTGGCCCTCGGCGCGGAGGCGTCCTTCGTGGCCCGCACGATCGACTCCGACCGCAAGCACCTCACCGAGGTGCTGCGCCAGGCCGCCGCCCACCCGGGCACGGCGCTGATCGAGATCTACCAGAACTGCAACATCTTCAACGACGGCGCCTTCGACGCGCTCAAGGACAAGCAGAGCGCCGAGGAGGCCCTGATCCGGCTGGAGCACGGGCAGCCGATCCGGTTCGGACCGGACAGGGCGCGCGGTGTCGTACGGGACCGGCAGACCGGCGACCTGAAGGTCGTCACCGTCACCCCGGAGAACGAGGCGGACATCCTGGTCCACGACGCGCACGCCGCCTCCTCCACCACGGCCTTCGCGCTCTCCCGCCTCGCCGACCCGGACACCCTGCACCACACCCCGATCGGCGTGTTCCGGTCCGTGGAGCGGCCCGTCTACGACACGGCGATGGCCGACCAGCTCGATGCCGCCATCGAGCAGAACGGCAAGGGCGACCTGGCCGCCCTGCTCGCCGGCGGGGACACCTGGACCGTCGTCGGCTGAGCGGTGCCGCCGTTCACGAGGCCCGGGCGGACACCGTCCGGGCCTCGTCGTATGCCTGGCGGGCCTTCTCCACGTCCGCCATGCGGTCATGGGTCCACACCGCCAGCGCCCGCACCTGCTCGGCGGCCTCGCGGCCCAGGTCGGTGAGGGAGTAGTCGACGCGCGGCGGGATCACGGGCTTGGCGTCCCGGTGCACCAGGCCGTCGCGTTCCAGCGTCTGCAGGGTCTGGGTGAGCATCTTCTCGCTGACGCGGGCGGTCCGCCCGATCGCCCGGCGCAACTCGCTGAAGCGGTGGGGACGGTCGAGCAGCTCGATCAGGACGAGCACCCCCCAGCGGCTGGTGAGGTGTTCCAGGACGAGGCGGTAGGGGCACATCGCCTCGGCGGCGTCACGCCTCTCGGCGGATCTCCCACTTACTGTCATGCAAGTACCTTACTTCAAAGTGGGTACTTTCGCTTGGTTAGCGCACCTCCTAGGGTAAGTGTCGGAAGGCACCCCACAAGGAGATCCAAGTCATGAGCATCGTCGTCACCGGAGCCACCGGACACCTCGGCCGTCATGTGGTGGAGCAGTTGCTGGAGAAAGTTCCGGCCGAGCAGATCACCGCCGTCGTCCGCACCCCGGAGAAGGCCGCCGACTT
>NZ_PQSR01000041.1 GCF_002920635.1 Streptomyces sp. Ru72
GAGGACGACCTCTTCGTCAAGTTCAGCCTGGATGTGCGGATCACCAACGACATCCGCCGGCTGTGGCGCCACGACCTGATCGAGCTGCGCCGCACCGACGCGGCGGCGGCCTCCGCGTTCGCGGCGCACCGGGGTCCGGCTGTCTGGCTGAGCGACCGCGGCTGGCGCACGGCCGCCTTCGCCTTCGAGGAACTGGCGGTCCTGGTCCGCGACGGGCTGCGCCCGCACCTGCTGCCCGGTGCCACCCCGCTGCTCGCCGCCGCCCTGGTGGAGGGGTTCGACGGCAGCCCGCTCGACGCGCTCACCGACCCCGCCGCGTGGTGGACGGCGTATCTGCGCCAGGTCGTGCCCCCGGCCCTCGAGGCGTTCGAACGGCACGGGGTCGTCCTCGAGGCGCACCTGCAGAACACGCTGGTCGCGGTGGACGGCACGGGACTGCCCGTGCAGGCCCTGTTCCGGGACGCGGAGGGCGTGAAGCTCCTGGCGGACGTGTCCCGCGAGAAGGGCTGGGAGCGGCTGGTGTACTGCCTGGTCGTCAACAACCTCATCGAGGTGGCCTCCCTGCTGTCCGAACGCCACCCGGGCTGGAACCCCTGGCCCGCCGCCCGCGCCGAGCTGTCCCGCCACCCCGTCCCCGAGATCCCCGCCCTGCTCGCCTCGCCCACCCTGCCCGGCAAGACCAACCTGCTGCTGCGCTGGACGGGCGCGGACGGCGCGGACGCGCGGTATCTGCCCCTGCCGAACCCGCTGGCCTGCCGCTGAGCGCCGCTCAGCGCTCAGATATGCCGACGGCCGTCACGGTCCTTTGTCCTACAGTGGCCCGTGTGCTGCGCGACGTGACTGCTGTTCGATACGTGACCCCGCTGCGCTCCGGCGGTTCCGTCCCCGGAGTCGTCGAGGCCGACGACCTGGGGACGTACGTCGTGAAGTTCACCGGCTCCGCACAGG
Organism: Streptomyces sp. Ru72; assembly: GCF_002920635.1. Lineage (GTDB taxonomy): Bacteria > Actinomycetota > Actinomycetes > Streptomycetales > Streptomycetaceae > Streptomyces. The sequence continues at coordinate 949 of NZ_PQSR01000041.1, forward strand.
GCACGAAGGCCCTGGTCGCCGAGGTCATCGTGGGGGAACTGGCGCGCCAGCTCGGGCTGCGCGTCCCCGAGCTGGTCCTCGTCCACTTCGACCCCGCGATCGGCGCGCACGAGCCGCACCAGGAGGTGCGCGACCTGCTCAACGCCAGCCCCGGCCTCAACCTCGGCATGGACTACCTGCCGGGCGCCCGGGACCTCACGCCCGAGGTCGCCCAGGTCTTCCCCGTCGACCCGGCGGAGGCCGGCAGGATCATCTGGCTCGACGCGCTGACCGTGAACGTGGACCGCACGGTGCACAGCTCCAACCTCATGGTCTGGCCCACCTTCGGCATCGCACCGCCGCGGCTGTGGCTGATCGACCACGGTGCCGCGCTCGTCTTCCACCACCGCTGGGACGCCTCCGCACCCGAGAAGGCCTACGACTTCCGCCACCACGCACTCGGCCACTTCGCCCCGGACATGCGGGCAGCGGAGGACGCCCTGGCGCCGCTCGTGACGAAGGAGCTGCTGCGCGAGGTCACCGAGGAGGTACCGGACGCCTGGCTGGCGGACGAGCCGGGCTTCGCGACGCCCGGCGACGTCCGTGCCGCCTACGTGGACTACCTCACGGCCCGGGTCAGGGCGTCCGAGGCATGGCTGCCCACCGACTTCCCCACCCAGGAGGAGCGCGCCGCCGAGGAGGCCCAGCGTGCGGCGCGGACACAGCAGGGCCGGCCGGGCTGGCTCAAGCGGGTCCCGGACCTGCACGGCAAACCGGCCGCGGAACAGGATTGGTCGGTGCACCTGGGATGACCCACCGTGTCCAGATCGAGTACTGCACCCGGTGCCGCTGGCTGCCCCGGGCGGCCTGGCTGGCGCAGGAACTGCTGACCACCTTCGAGGCGGAGCTGACCGAGCTGTCGCTCAAGCCCGGTACGGGCGGCGTGTTCGTGGTCCGGGTGAACGACGAGGTGGTGTGGGACCGGAGGGAGCAGGGGTTCCCGGAGCCGACGGCCGTGAAGCAGCTCGTACGCGACCGAGTGGCCCCGGGGAAGCCCCTGGGCCACTCGGAGAAGTGAGACCTCAGCCCTCGATGAGGCCTCAGCCCTCGAGCTGCTCGTAGGCAGGAAGCGTCAGGAAGTCCGCGTAGTCCTCGTCCAGCGCGACCTTCAGCAGCAGGTCGTGGGCCTGCTGCCACTTGCCGGCCGTGAAGGCCTCCTCGCCGAGTTCCGCCTCGATGTTCCGCAGTTCCTCCGCGGCGACCTCGCGGGCGAGCGCGGCGGTGACCCGCTCGCCGTTGTCGAGGACGACCCCGGCGTTGATCCACTGCCAGATCTGGGAGCGGGAGATCTCCGCGGTGGCCGCGTCCTCCATCAGGTTGAAGATGGCGACCGCGCCGAGGCCGCGCAGCCAGGCTTCGATGTAACGGATGCCGACCTGGACGGCGTTGACGAGGCCCGCGTACGTCGGCTTGGCGTCGAGGGAGTCGATGGCGATCAGGTCGGCCGCCTTGACGTCGACGTCCTCGCGCAGCCGGTCCTTCTGGTTCGGCTTGTCGCCGAGGACCTTGTCGAAGGACTCCATCGCGATCGGGACCAGGTCGGGATGGGCGACCCAGGAGCCGTCGAAGCCGTCGTTCGCCTCGCGGTCCTTGTCGGCCCGGACCTTCTCGAAGGCGACCTTGTTGACCTCGGGGTCCCTGCGGGAGGGGATGAACGCGGCCATGCCGCCGATGGCGTGGGCGCCGCGCTTGTGGCAGGTACGGACGAGGAGTTCGGTGTACGCGCGCATGAACGGGGCCGTCATCGTGACCGCGTTGCGGTCCGGCAGGACGAACTTCGCTCCGCCGTCACGGAAGTTCTTCACGATGGAGAACAGATAGTCCCAGCGCCCCGCGTTCAACCCGGAGGCGTGCTCGCGCAGTTCGTAAAGGATCTCCTCCATCTCGTACGCCGCCGTGATCGTCTCGATCAGGACCGTGGCGCGGATGGTGCCCTGCGGAATGCCGACGTGGTCCTGGGCGAAGACGAAGACGTCGTTCCAGAGGCGGGCCTCCAGGTGCGACTCGGTCTTCGGGAGGTAGAAGTACGGGCCCTTGCCGAGGTCGAGCAGCCGCTGGGCGTTGTGGAAGAAGTACAGGCCGAAGTCGACGAAGGCGCCCGGGACCTGCTCCCCGTCGACCTGGAGGTGACGCTCGTTCAGGTGCCAACCGCGCGGGCGCATGACGACCGTCGCCAGCTCCTCGTTCGGGCGCAGGGCGTAGGACTTGCCGGTCGCCGGGTCGGTGAAGTCGATGCTGCGGGTGTAGGCGTCGATCAGGTTGAGCTGGCCGAGGACCACGTTCTCCCAGGTGGGCGCGGAGGCGTCCTCGAAGTCCGCGAGCCACACCTTGGCGCCCGAGTTGAGGGCGTTGATGGTCATCTTGCGGTCGGTGGGGCCGGTGATCTCGACCCGGCGGTCGTCGAGGGCCTCGGGCGCGGGCGCCACCCTCCAGGTGTCGTCCGCGCGGATCGCGGCGGTCTCGGGCAGGAAGTCCAGCGTTGAGGTGCGGGCGATCTCGGCGCGGCGCTCCGCGCGGCGGGCCAGCAGCTCCTCGCGGCGCGGTGTGAACCGCCGGTGCAGCTCGGCCACGAAGGCGAGCGCCGCGTCGGTGAGGACCTCCGCCTGCCGGGGCAGGGGCTCGGCGTCGACGATGGCCGCCGGGGACGGCGCTGGTGCGGACATGAGGCTGTCACTTCCTTCGGCGAGCTGGCATGAGGGTGTTGCGGCACCGCGTGCCAGGGGCTCCGTATGCGGTCGGCGGCGCCTGGGGAGCGGTCGAGCGCTTCTGATCAGTGGATACTAGTTTCCTCATAGTGGAAGTTCAATGGTTTGTTGATGTCGAGACTCTCGGGGTCGAGGCGAGGCGGCGCTCGGTGCCACTCCGTTCACTGAAGGTGGGACAGGTCCGCCGCCGTGTCGATGTCGTAGGGCTGTGCCACGTCCCCGCACTCGACGAGAGCGATGGCGTCGTCGTGGGCCTTCAGGTAGGCGCGTGCCCCGCGGTCGCCGGTCGCGGTCCGGGCGACACCGGCCCAGTGGGCCGAGCCGAGCAGGACCGGATGCCCGCGCACCCCGTCGTACGCGGCCGAGGCCAGCGACTCCTCGTCCCGGAACGCGCAGAGCACCCGAGCCACCGCCTCCGGCCCGATGCCGGGCTGGTCGACGAGCAGGACCAGCGCCGCCCGCGCGTCCGTCCCGGCGAGCGATGCGAGCCCGGCCCGCAGTGAGGAGCCCATGCCCTCTTCCCAGTCCGGGTTGTCCACCAGCACGCAGCCGGTGAGGTCGGCACGCTCCCGTACGGCGGTGGCCCCCGCTCCCACCACCACGTGGACGCGGTCGCATCCGGCCGCGCGCAGCACTCCCGTCGCGCGCTCCACCAGTGGGCGCCCACGGTGTTCGAGCATCGCCTTGGGCCGCCCGCCGAGCCGCCGTCCCCCGCCTGCCGCGAGCAGCAGCCCGGCGATCCGCCCTTCGTTGCCTGTCATACGTCCTGCTTACCTGACCCGAAGCCGATCGCACGGTTTCCAGGGGCTGAATTTCCGTCCACACGGTGGCGCCCGGCGCGCCCGGTGGCGTTTACTGGCCCGCATCCCCGGTGCCCGACCACGCCCCGGGGCACGGGGGGACGTACGAGCACAACGGCGTTTCGAGGGGGATGGCTGTGGTGCGGAGCTTGGGGCAGAGGCCAGTGACCGGCAGTGAAGAGGATCCGAGAGTGGCGGGACTGCGTACCGCCGTGTCCCGGCTGCGCCGTGAACTCGCCGCGCATCCGGCGGAGTTCCCCGACCGGGCGATAGCCGAGGACGAACTGGCCGCACTCGCGGCGATGGCCGCGGGAGGCGTCCCCGAGATTCCCCGCCTGCGCCGCTCCCTGCTGCTGATCGCGGGGGCGATCGGCTCGGTCAGCGCACTGAACAGGGGTTTGACGGAGGTCCGCAGGGCGGTCGAACTGTTCGGGGAGCCGCCGCGCGGCAGGCGGGAGTTCGACGACAGGGTCTAGGTCTAAAACTGCCGGACGTTGTTGACACCTGGGTCTCCGACCACTCCGGAGATCCGACATGCCCCTTCGTCAGACAGCAGCAGGACCGCCAAGCCCAACGGCGCCTGGCGGTCCTGCGCCATGCCCCGCTCCCTGATCCGGCCTGATCCAAAGGAAAGACCCCAGGGCTGCGTGCAGCTGCAAGCCCGGCTCCGACCCTGGTGAAGAGGGAGTGCCCGAGGGCCGGGTCGGCCGAGGGCTGTGGGTGATGCCGGGGTGCCTCAGGCGGCCGGGCCGCCCGAGGCCGCCAGAGTCCGGGACAGTTCCGCCGCCACCTGCTGGAGCACCGGCACGATCCGTTCCGTCGCGGCCTCGGTGACGCGGCCCGCCGGGCCCGAGATGGAGATCGCGGCGGCCGTGGGGGAGTCGGGAACGGACACCGCGAGGCACCGGACCCCTATCTCCTGCTCGTTGTCGTCGACCGCGTACCCGAGCCGGCGCACCTCCTCCAGCGCGGCGAGGAACGCGTCCGGCGTGGTGATCGTCTTCTCGGTCGCGGCCGGCATGCCCGTACGGGCGAGCAGGGCGCGCACCTCGTCGTCCGGCGTGCTCGCGAGCAGAGCCTTGCCCACGCCGGTGGAGTGCGGCAGTACCCTCCGGCCCACCTCGGTGAACATCCGCATCGAGTGCTTGGAGGGCACCTGCGCCACGTACACGATCTCGTCCCCGTCGAGCAGCGCCATGTTCGCCGTCTCGCCGGTCTCCTCCACCAGGCGCGCCAGATGCGGCCGGGCCCAGGTGCCCAGCAGCCGGGACGCCGACTCGCCGAGCCGGATCAGCCGAGGGCCGAGCGCATAACGGCGGTTGGGCTGCTGGCGCACGTACCCGCAGGCCACCAGGGTGCGCATCAGGCGGTGGATCGTGGGCAGCGGCAGGCCGCTGCTCGCGGACAACTCGCTCAGGCCGACCTCACCGCCCGCGTCCGCCATCCGCTCCAGCAGGTCGAAGGCGCGCTCGAGGGACTGGACACCACCGCTCGCGGCGGACTTGGCGGGGGTGGACGTCGACGGCGGCACGGCGCGTTCCTTTCGGCTGTGTCTGCGGTTTCGGAATTCTAATTCCGCTACACGGAAACGTCCAGGGTTCTCCGGGCCGGTACGGCGAGGGGCGCCAAGAGGATTGTGCCCTTGACGGCAGGGGTGCGGGAGGGAAGACTCCTTCAACAGAACGTTGAATTCCGTTACGCGGATGTAAATCCCGTCATCCGGAAGCCGACCGGAAGCGGGACGGCGGCAGAAAGGGGCCCGGGTGTCCGACGCTGAACTGGTGCTGCGCTCCACGCGCGTGATCACCCCCGAGGGCACGCGCGCCGCGTCGGTCGCGGTCGCCGGGGGCACGATCAGGGCCGTCCTGCCGTACGACGCCGCCGCACCGGCCGGGGCCCGGCTGGAGGATCTGGGCGACGACGTCCTGCTGCCCGGCCTCGTCGACACACACGTGCACGTCAACGACCCGGGTCGCACCGAGTGGGAGGGCTTTTGGACCGCCACCCGCGCGGCGGCGGCAGGCGGCATCACCACGTTGATCGACATGCCGCTCAACTCGGTGCCGCCGACCACGACGGTCGCCCACCTCCGCACCAAGCAGGAGGTCGCGGCCGGCAAGGCCCACATCGACGTCGGCTTCTGGGGCGGCGCGCTGCCCGACAACCTCAAGGAGCTCAGGCCGCTGCACGACGCGGGCGTCTTCGGCTTCAAAGCGTTCCTGTCACCGTCGGGCGTGGACGAGTTCCCGCACCTCGACCAGGAGCAACTGGCCCGCTCCCTGGCCGAGATCGCCGCTTTCGACGGGCTGCTGATCGTGCACGCGGAGGACCCGCGCCACCTCGCCGCCGCCCCGCAGCAGGGCGGTCCCCGGTACGCGGACTTCCTCGCCTCCCGGCCCCGGCACGCGGAGGACACGGCCATCGCGCACCTCATCGAGCAGGCGAGACGGTTCAACGCGCGCGTGCACGTGCTGCACCTCTCCTCGAGCGACGCGCTGCCGCTGATCGCCGCCGCCAAGGCGGAGGGCGTACGGATCACGGTGGAGACCTGCCCGCACTACCTCACCCTGACGGCCGAGGAAGTCCCCGACGGGGCCAGTGAGTTCAAGTGCTGCCCGCCCATCCGTGAGGCCGCCAACCAGGATCTGCTCTGGCAGGCGCTGGCGGACGGCACGATCGACTGCGTCGTCACCGACCACTCCCCGTCGACCGCCGACCTGAAGACCGACGACTTCGCCACCGCCTGGGGCGGCATCTCGGGCCTGCAACTGAGCCTGGCCGCGGTGTGGACCGAGGCGCGCAGGCGGGGGCACGGCCTGGAGGACGTGGTCCGCTGGATGTCCGAGCGCACGGCCCGGCTCGTGGGGCTTCAGACCCGCAAGGGCGCCATCGCGGCGGGCCACGACGCGGACTTCGCCGTGCTGGCGCCCGAGGAGACGTTCACCGTGGACCCGGCGGCCCTCCAGCACCGCAACCGGGTCACCGCGTACGCGGGCAGGACCCTGCACGGCGTCGTGAAGTCCACCTGGCTGCACGGCGAACGCATCGTGACGAACGGTGAGTTCACCGGGCCGAAGGGACGACTGCTCGGCAGGACCGACTGAACCGCCCGCACCGACTCCCGCGCCGCAGCGGGCGACACCGAAAGGAAGAACTGATCACCGTGACGGCGATTCCGAGTTTCACGGGCGACGCGAACCCCTACCGGGGCGGCGACCCCTACGCGGACTACCGCACCGCCGACTTCCCCTTCACCCGGTACGCCGACCTCGCCGACCGCCGGCTCGGGGCGGGGGTCATCGCCGCCAACGACGAGTTCTTCGCCGAGCGCGAGAACCTCCTGGTGCCCGGGCGCGCCGAGTTCGACCCCGAGCACTTCGGGCACAAGGGCAAGGTCATGGACGGCTGGGAGACGCGCCGCCGCCGGGGCGCCTCGGCCGGGCACCCGTGGCCCACGCAGGACGACCACGACTGGGCGCTGGTGCGCCTCGGCGCGCCCGGCGTCGTACGGGGCATCGTCGTCGACACGGCCCACTTCCGGGGCAACCACCCGCAGGCGGTGTCCGTCGAGGGCACGTCGGTCGCCGGCTCCCCGTCGCCGGAGGAGCTGCTCGGGGACGACGTGAAGTGGACGACGCTGGTGCCGCGCACCCCGGTGGGCGGACACGCGGCCAACGGCTTCGAGGTGGACGTGGAGCAGCGCTTCACCCACCTCAGGCTCAACCAGCACCCCGACGGGGGCATCGCACGCCTTCGCGTCCACGGCGAAGTGGTGCCGGACCCCGCGTGGCTGGAGGTGCTCGGCACCTTCGACGTGGTGGCCCTGGAGAACGGGGGCCAGGTGGAGGACGCCTCCGACCTCTTCTACTCGCCCGCCACCAACACCATCCGGCCGGGCCGCTCCCGGAAGATGGACGACGGCTGGGAGACGCGGCGCCGTCGCGACCGGGGCCACGACTGGATCCGCTACCGGCTGACGGCACAGGCCCTGGTCCGGGCGGTCGAGATCGACACGGCGTACCTGAAGGGCAACGCGGCGGGCTGGGCGTCGGTCTCGGTCAAGGACGGTGAGGACGGCGACTGGCGCGAGATCCTCCCACGCACCCGCCTCCAGCCCGACACCAACCACCGCTTCGCCCTCCCGGCCCCGGCGATCGGCACGCACGCGCGCGTGGACATCCACCCGGACGGCGGCATCTCCCGCCTGCGCCTGCACGGCTCCCTGACAGAGGACGGGGCGAACCGGCTGGCGGCGCGCCACCAGGAGCTGGGCGGCTGACATCCTCACGCGCGCGTGGGGCGCACCGGCATTACCGGGACGGTCGGAGGAGCTGGTTGCGCGGCCGGGCTGACGGCACCGGCGCGCGCCCGCGCCGCACGCCGCGCGCACCCGTGCGACCCCGGCCGGAGCGTCGGCAGGCAGGCGGCGAACGGGGGCCGTCCTCGGACGGCCGGAACTCTTCGCCCCTCCCGTCGCGTTCTCCTCGCGTGACTCTTCAGCAAGAAATCGTCGGCAACGCCATGCAGATGGCGGTCGTCAACCTGCACCCGGGCCAGACCGTGTACTGCGAGGCGGGCAAGTTCCTCTTCAAGACCACGAACGTCACCATGGAGACCCGCCTGTCCGGCCCGTCGAACGGCGGTGGCGGGCCCGAGGGCGGAGCCGGTGGCGGCGGCATGGGCGGCTTCCTGCGCCAGGCCATGGGCACCGCCATGCAGGTGGGCCAGCGCGCGCTCGCGGGCGAGTCGCTGGCGTTCCAGTACTTCACCGCCCAGGGCGGCGAGGGCACCGTCGGCTTCGCGGGCGTGCTGCCCGGCGAGATGCGGGCGCTGGAACTCGACGGCACGCGCGCGTGGTTCGCGGAGAAGGACGCCTTCGTGGCCGCCGAGTCGACCGTCGACTTCGGCATCGCCTTCGCCGGCGGCCGCACCGGCATGAGCGGCGGCGAGGGCTTCATCCTGGAGAAGTTCACCGGACACGGCACCGTGATCATCGCCGGCGCGGGCAACTTCATCGACCTCAACCCCGCCGACTTCGGCGGCCGCATCGAGGTCGACACCGGGTGCGTCGTCGCCTTCGAGGAGGGCATCCAGTACGGCGTCCAGCGCGTCGGCGGCCTCAACCGCCAGGGGATCATGAACATGGTCTTCGGCGGAGAGGGACTGTCCCTGGCCACCCTGGAGGGCAACGGCCGCGTCATCCTGCAGTCCCTGACCATCGAGAGCCTCGCCAACGCCCTGAAGAAGGCGCAGGGAGGCGACAAGCAGGGACCGACCGGCGGACTGTTCTCGACCCACGCGGGATGAGCCCGATCACCGGGCTACCGGCGGGCGGCTGACCACCGCGTCCACAACCGCCCGCCGCCCCGGGTGCCCGGGCGCAGGTTAACGTGCCGAAAACAGTTGGCACTTGGGCGTGAAAATCCTCTGGTTGTCATTGACATGCCACCATCTACGCGCGTCACCATGCCGCTATGAGAACCCCCACACGCGCCACCCGGATCGGCGCCGCAGCCGCGCTCCTGTCCGCCCTCCTCATGGGCGGCACCGTCTCCGCCACCACGGCGGACGCCGCCACCACCTCGGTCGGCAGCATCTGCTACAGCGGCCTGCCGTCCCAGGCCCACGACACCCTCGCCCTGATCGACCAGGGCGGCCCCTTCCCGTACTCGCAGGACGGCAGCGTCTTCTCGAACCGCGAAGGCGTACTCCCCGGCCAGTCCTACGGCTACTACCACGAGTACACCGTCATCACCCCCGGCTCCTCCACGCGTGGCGCCCGCCGCATCGTCACGGGTGAGGAGTACCAGGAGGACTACTACACGTCGGACCACTACGCGACGTTCGACCTGATCGACTTCGGCTGCTGACGAGCGGTCACCACGAGCCGGGGTCCGGTCCGCACCCGGCCGGACCCCGGCTCTCCCGAGCGGCCGAGAAGACGGCCGCCAGGACGAGCGGGACCGTGGGACCTACGGTGCCCGGCGTACAGGCTCCGGGAGGAGATCGCCGGGTGACCCCGTGACCGCGGCCGGTCACCGCGGCATCGCGTCGGACCGGGATTGCGCGATGTCCGAAGCCGCCTCGGCGAACTCGCGGATGAGCGGGGAACGCCGGGTGGCCATCCACGCCAGGCACACGTGATTGGGGCCGATGTCCTCGACCGGTACCGGAACGACGTCCGGGCGCGTGTAGAAGTTGGCCGTGGACAGGGGGATCACGCAGACTCCGGCTCCGGAGGCCACGAGCTCGAGCTTCTCCTCGACCTGATGGATCTCGGGCACCTCGGGCCGGTCCCGCTCGCGCATCTCGAGGGCCACGTCGCGCCACTCCGGCACCGCGTCCGGGTCCTGCAGCAGGTGATCGGCGGCCAGGTCCGCGACGGCCACCGACTGCTTGCCGGCCAGGGGGTGGTCCAGGGGCAGGACGACGACCCGGGGCTCCTGGAACAACGGCACCACCTGAAGGCCTTGCTGGTCGATCGGCAGACGGACGATGCTCACGTCCGCCCGGCCGTCGTGCAGCACTTCCACCTGGTCGACCCAGCTCGTGCGCAGCAGGCGCACGTTGAGCCCCGGGCGGCGCGAGGTCAGGGCGCGCACCGCGGACGTCACGGTGATGCCGGGCATGAAGCCGATCGTGAAGGTGGGCGTGCCCTTGGCCGCGGAGGTGACCCGCCGGAGCAGTGCCTCGGACGCGGCGAGGAGCGGGGGTGCGTCCTCCAGCAACTGCTCGCCGGCCGGGGTGAGCATGGTGCCGCGGCGGTCACGGACGAACAGCTCCGCCCGCAGCTCCTCCTCGAGGGCGCGGATCTGCCGGGACAGAACGGGCTGGGCGATGTGCAGGCGTTCGGCGGCGCGGCCGAAGTGGAGTTCCTCGGCCACCGCCACGAAGTACCTGAGCTTCCGCAGGTCGACGTCCACAGCTCCGCACCGCCCGTCTCCGTTTCAGATGAATCTACCTCCGAACGTGCCGACCGCGCCGCCGACAAGGGGGCACGTCAAGCAGGCGCCGAGGATCGACCGAGTCTTGTCAGCCGCGGGCAAGGACCGTCAGCGGGTCGGTGTGGCGGAGCGTCTCGGCCCGAGCCGCGGCGGCGTTGAGCACGTCGAGGTCGTCCAGCCCGCCGATCACCGGGACGGCACCCAGGGCGCGGACCGCGTCCGCGGAGCGCTCGCTGCGGGCCGGTGCCTCGACGGCGTGTCCGTGCCGGATCAGCGCGGTGATCGTCGCCCTGCCCAGGTAATCGGAACCACCGGTGAGGAAAACCTTCATCGCTTGCCTTCCGCTTGCCTTTCGTCCGGTCCAGACCGTCGCATTCAGCGTGCGCCGGACCCGAGGCAGGCGTCCAAGACCTGTTCGGTCGGCTGTGATGCCCCAGGGGTATCAGTGCAGTCGGCGCCGGGGGCTCGCCCTGATGTCCGGCTGCGGTCGACGCGGTGCGGCGCGTCGCGACCGGCGACCCGGTCTCGTCGCCCGCCGTCGGCCGCCCGCCGTCGGCCGCCCGCCGTCGGCCGCCCGCCGAAGGCGCGCGACGCCGCCGGGGTCGGGACCGGCACCCGGCGCGCCACCGCAGGCGGACGGGACCTGACCCGGCCGCCGGTCAGTGGCGGGCGCCCGGGATCTCCCCGAGACGCACCGGGCGGCGCTCCCTGCGGGACAGTTCGCAGGCCTCCGCGACGCGCAGGGCCTGCAGTGCCTCGCCGCCGTCGCAGGGGTTGGCGCGCTCGCCGCGCACCACCTCGACGAACGCCGCGATCTCGGCCTCGTACGCGGGCGCGAACCGCTCCAGGAACCCCCTCCACGGCTTGTCCGCGGCCGGCGGACCGGCGAGCTCCGTGGACGCGATCGGAGTACGGTCGTCCAGGCCCACCGCGATCGTGTCCAGCTCGCCCGCCAGCTCCATGCGCACGTCGTAACCGGCCCCGTTCGTACGGGTCGCCGTGGCCGTGGCGAGTACGCCGTCCTGAAGTGTGAGCACGACCGCCGCCGTGTCGACGTCGTCCGCCTCCCGGTACATCGCCCCGCCCGCGTCGGACCCGGTCGCGTACACCTCGGACACCTCCCGGCCGGTCACCCAGCGCAGGATGTCGAAGTCGTGGATGAGGCAGTCCCGGAAGATGCCGCCGGAGACCGGCAGGTACGCGGCCGGCGGCGGTGCCTGGTCGGCCGTCAGCGCGCGGACCGTGTGCAGCCGCCCGAGCCGACCCGAGCGCACGGCCTCCCGCGCCGCCGAGTAGCCCGCGTCGAACCGCCGCTGGAAACCCATCTGCAGCACCGTCCCGGCGGCGTCGACCTCGGCGAGCGCGGCCAGCGTGCCCGCCAGGTCCACCGCGATCGGCTTCTCGCAGAACACGGGGAGGCCGGAGCGCGCCGCCCGGCCGATCAGTTCGGCGTGCGCCGCGGTCGCGGCGGTGACGACCACCGCGTCCACGCCCCAGGTGAAGACCTCGTCCACGCCGGGTGCCGCCGTCGCGCCCAGCCGGTCCGCGAGCTGACGGGCCCGCGCGGTGTCGACGTCCGTGATGATGAGCGAGCCCACCTCATGGTGACGACTGAGGGAAGCCGCGTGGTATGTCCCTATACGCCCCGCTCCGATCAGTCCGATGCGCATGGGACCAACGTGGGGGTGTACCCCCCACTATGTCAATGCTTTGTCCGGACAACCGGACTACACAACTTCCCGTCAACAAGCGCCGGAGCTACGCTCGCCCCGTGCCGAAACCAGATGTGGACCCCACCGTCCCACTCCAGCTCAGCGTCGACCGGAGCAGTCCGGTGCCGCTCTACTTCCAGCTGGCCCAGCAGCTGGAGGCCGCGATCGAGCACGGCGAGCTGACGCCGGGCAGCCTGCTGGGGAACGAGATCGAACTGGCCGGGCGGCTCGGCCTGTCCCGCCCCACGGTCCGGCAGGCCATCCAGTCCCTGGTCGACAAGGGCCTGCTCGTGCGCCGCCGCGGCGTCGGCACCCAGGTCGTGCACAGCCAGGTCAAGCGCGGCCTGGAGCTGAGCAGCCTCTACGACGACCTGGAGGCGGCCGGGCAGCGCCCCGCGACCCGGGTCCTCGTCAACACCTTCGCGCCCGCCTCCGCCGAGGTCGCCGCCGCACTCGGCGTCCCCGAGGGCATGGAGGTGCACCAGGTCGAACGGCTGCGTCTCGCCCACGGCGAGCCGATGGCGTATCTGTGCAACTACCTGCCGACCGGCCTGCTCGACCTCGACAGCGACCAGCTGGAGGCCACCGGCCTCTACCGGCTGATGCGCGCCGCCGGCATCACCCTGCACAGCGCCCGGCAGTCCATCGGTGCCCGCGTCGCCGGCCGGGGCGAGGGCGAACGACTCGGCGAGCCCGAGGGCGCCCCGCTGCTCACCATGCAGCGCACCACGTTCGACGACACGGGCCGCGCCGTGGAGTTCGGCACCCACACCTACCGCGCCTCGCGCTACTCGTTCGAATTCCAGCTGCTCGTACGCTCCTGAGCTCCGGGGCGCACGACCCCCCGCCCCGCCACCCGTACTCATCATCCTCACGCCCCGTCCCGCCCCTACCAGGCCCTGACCTGCGGCGTCGATCCGCGGTCGGCGATACCGGTCGTTCCGTGCGCCGCACGACTCGTGAGGAACTGCCGCGTATGGGCATCGACCCGCGCCACGTCGACCAGTCGATCGGGACCCTGTCGGGCGGTGAACGCCAGTGCGTGGCGATCGCCGGCGCAATCTGCGCCCCGAGCTGGAACGTGCCCTGTAGGTGTCGCCCCCGCGCGGCGCGGCCCACGGCCCCGACGCGGCGAAGGGGCCCACAGTGCAGGCCAACGCGCGCGTGCGGCAGAATCGGGCCGGTGAGCACCTACCGCGACTTCACCCACCGCGGCTCCGCCCGGGCCACCGTCCTGCGGACCGTCGGCACGCGCGAGCGCCGTTCCCATCTGTCGGCACCGCGCGTCCCCACGGTCGGCATCGACATCGGCGGCACGAAGGTGATGGCCGGCGTCGTCGACGCCGACGGCAACATCCTGGAGAAGCTCCGCACCGAGACGCCCGACAAGTCCAAGAGCCCCAAGGTGGTCGAGGACACCATCGTCGAGCTCGTCCTGGACCTCTCCGACCGGCACGACGTGCACGCCGTCGGCATCGGCGCGGCCGGCTGGGTGGACGCGGACCGCAACCGGGTCCTGTTCGCCCCGCACCTGTCCTGGCGCAACGAGCCCCTGCGGGACCGTCTCGCCGAGCGGCTCGCCGTCCCGGTCCTGGTCGACAACGACGCGAACGCCGCCGCCTGGGCCGAGTGGCGCTTCGGCGCCGGCCGCGGCGAGGACCACCTCGTCATGATCACCCTCGGCACCGGCATCGGCGGCGCCATCCTGGAGGACGGCCAGGTCAAGCGCGGCAAGTACGGGGTCGCGGGCGAGTTCGGCCATATGCAGGTCGTACCCGGCGGCCACCGCTGCCCGTGCGGCAACCGCGGCTGCTGGGAGCAGTACAGCTCCGGCAACGCCCTGGTCCGCGAGGCCAGGGAGCTGGCCGCCGCCGACTCCCCGGTGGCGTACGGGATCATCGAGCACGTCAAGGGCAACATCTCCGACATCACCGGCCCGATGATCACCGAGCTGGCACGTGAGGGCGACGCCATGTGCGTCGAGCTGCTCCAGGACATCGGCCAGTGGCTCGGCGTCGGCATCGCGAACCTGGCGGCCGCCCTGGACCCGTCCTGCTTCGTGATCGGCGGCGGCGTCAGCGCGGCCGACGACCTGCTGATCGGCCCGGCCCGGGACGCCTTCAAGCGCCACCTCACCGGCCGCGGCTACCGCCCCGAGGCGCGTATCGCCCGCGCCCAGCTGGGCCCCGAGGCCGGCATGGTCGGCGCGGCGGACCTCGCCCGGCTGGTGGCCCGCCGCTTCCGGCGCGCCAACCGGCGCCGGGTGGAGCGGTACGAGCGCTACGAGCGGTACGCGCAGTCCCGCCGCACCACCAAGGGACTGCTGTGACGGCCGCCGCCTCACTGCCGCGCCAGTCGTCGCCCCCGGGTGAGCCGCCGCGCCCGCCGGAGGACCGTCGGCGCACGATCCGCCGCCGGGCGCTGACGCTGCTGATCATCGTGCTGCTCATCGGCGTGCCCGCCGGGTACCTGATCATCTCCGCCAACCAGTCCCGCAACAGCGGCAAGGACAAGGAGGCGAAGTACGCGGCGACCGGCCTCGTCCCCGGCTGGCCCTCGCGGGTGCAGCGCCGCCTCTACCAGGTGTGGGTGCCGTGGGACGCGACGAAGGTCGCGTCGTACGAGACGAACAACTGGAAGACCAGCCGGCTGTACGTGCAGTTCACCACCAGCGACGACGGACTGAACCGGTTCCTGTGGACCCTCAAGGCCACCCGGTCCTCGCTGAAGGCGAACGACATCGCCATCAGCGCGCGCGACCAGCACGTCGTCAACTGGTCCTTCACGGGGCAGGGCCCCTGGTACGGCCTGACCCACGCGCAGAAGAACCCGGCCCCCACCTTGGACGTCGTCGTGAACACGTCCCAGCCCCAACACCCGACGGTGTACGTGGTGTCGCGGACGGTCCCCTGACGGTGATCCCTGCCGGGTGGTTCCCCGACGGGTGAGCCCCGCACCGGTGGTCCCCGACGGTCCCGTCCCCGCAGGGCCCGGCCGGTGGCCGGAGCCGATTGTCAGACCCCGCCCGTAGAGTCGAAGACGACCGACACGAACGAGCGGCGGGAGGTGACCGGACGTATGGCGGAGCAGGTGGCCGAGGAGGCCGTGCCCGGGCGGGCGCCCGCATGGGAGAGCCTGGCCGCTGTCTTCCTGCCCGCGCCGCTGCCCCGCCGGAGCCGGGTGGCCTTCTGGGACCCGGACGGCGGCCCGCTGCCGTCGGACGGCACCGAGGACCTGACGGTCGTCCGGCCGCACGGATCCGGAGCACGCAGAAGCACCGTTCCCGCCGTGACCCTGCCCCTCACCGAGGCCCTCCCGCTGCTTGCGCGAGCCCGCCGCGCCCCCGCCGCCCACCCCGCGACCGCCTGCTGGGGCGCGGCCGCCCTGCACGCCCTGCGGCTCGTCGCCCGCGGCCGGCTGCTGCCCGGGCTCACCGCGGACGGATACGACGCGTGGCGCGCGGGGCCCCTGGAGCCGGACGACATCACCCACCTCAGGGCCATCGCCGCCGCCCTGCCGTCCGAAGGCCACGCCGTCCCGCTCCCCGGCAAGGGCCCCCTGCTGCTGCCCGAGCCCGAGGCCCTCGTCCGGTCCTTCCTGGACGCGGTCGCGGACACCCTGCCGCGCACCCCGGCCGCCCCCCACACCTCGGGCAGGCCGTTCGCCGCCGAGGAGCCGCAGCGGCTGCCCGAGGCGCACGAGTGGGCCGCCGAGGTCGCCGCGGGCATGGACGCGGGCGTGCGGATCTCGCTGCGTCTGGACCTGTCGGCCTACGACCTGTTCGACGGCGGCGAGGGAGGGGGCCGCGCCGGTGCGGCGATCGTGCAGGTGCACAGCCTCGCCGACCCGACCCTGGTCGTGGACGCCGACGCACTGTGGGCCGGTGAGGCGGACGCGGCCTTCGGTCCCCGCGCGCGCGTCGACGCGGCCCTCGCCATCCGCCGCGCGGCCCGGGTCTGGCCCCCGCTCGACCGGCTCGCCGAGCGGGAGGTGCCGGACGTCCTGGCGCTGTCCGAGGACGAGTTGAGCGATCTGCTGGGCGTCGCCGCCACCCGGCTGGGCGCGGCCGGAGTCGCGGTGCACTGGCCCCGGGACCTGGCACACGACCTCACGGCGACGGCCGTCGTACGGCCGGCGCCCGGCTCGGCGACCGACGGCACCGGCTTCATGGAGAGCGAGGAACTGCTGCGGTTCCGCTGGCAGTTGGCGCTCGGCGGCGACCCGCTCAGCGAGGCCGAGATGGACGCCCTCGCGGAGGCCCACCGCCCGGTCGTCCGGCTGCGCGACCGGTGGGTGCTGGTCGACCCGGCGCTCGTCCGCAAGGCCCGCAAACGGGAGTTGGGCCTGCTCGACCCGGTGGACGCGCTCGCCGTCGCCCTCACCGGGACCGCGGATGTCGACGGCGAGACGGTTCAGGCGGTTCCGGCCGGCGCGCTGGCCGCGCTGCGGGACCGGCTGACGGCCGGCGTCGGTCCGGTGGATCCGCCGCCGGGGCTCGCCGCCCGGCTGCGGGACTACCAACTGCGCGGCCTGGCCTGGCTGGACCTCATGACCTCCCTCGGCCTCGGCGGCTGCCTCGCCGACGACATGGGGCTCGGCAAGACGGTCACCGTCATCGCCCTGCATCTGCGCCGGGCACGCCGCGAGCCCACGCTGGTGGTCTGCCCCGCCTCCCTGCTCGGCAACTGGCAGCGGGAGATCACCAGGTTCGCGCCCGGAGTCCCGGTCCGCCGCTTCCACGGCCCGGAGCGCACCCTGGACGACGTGGACGGCGGATTCGTCCTGACGACGTACGGCACGATGCGGACGGCGGCACCCCGGCTGGCCGAACAGACCTGGGGCCTGGTCGTCGCCGACGAGGCGCAGCACGTCAAGAACCCCTACTCCGCGACGGCGAAGGCACTGCGCAGCATCCCGTCCCCGGCCCGCGTCGCCCTCACCGGCACGCCCGTGGAGAACAACCTCTCCGAACTGTGGGCCCTGCTGGACTGGACGACCCCCGGACTGCTCGGCCCCCTGAAGTCCTTCCGCGCCCGGCACGCGCGGGCGGTGGAGACCGGTGAGGACCCTCAGGCGGTGGAGCGGCTGGCCCGCCTGGTCCGCCCGTTCCTGCTGCGGCGCAAGAAGTCCGACCCGGGCATCGTTCCCGAGCTCCCACCGAAGACCGAGACGGACCACCCGGTCCCGCTCACCCGCGAGCAGGCCGCCCTCTACGAGGCGGTCGTACGGGAGTCGATGCTGGCGATCGAGACCGCCGAGGGCATCGCACGGCGGGGCCTGGTCCTGAAGCTGCTGAGCGCCCTCAAACAGATCTGCGACCACCCTGCCCTCTACCTGAAGGAGGACGCGGCAACCGCCACGGGCCTCATCGCCAGGTCCGGCAAACTCGCCCTGCTGGACGAGCTGGTGGACACCCTGCTGTCCGAGGACGGCTCGGCTCTGGTCTTCACGCAGTACGTGGGCATGGCCCGCCTGATCACCACGCACCTGGCCGCCCGCGCGGTGCCCGTGGACCTGCTGCACGGGGGGACGCCGGTGCCCGACCGCGAGCGGATGGTGGACCGCTTCCAGAGCGGCACGACCCCGGTCCTGGTGCTCTCCCTCAAGGCGGCGGGCACCGGCCTGAACCTCACCCGCGCCGGCCATGTCGTCCACTTCGACCGCTGGTGGAACCCGGCGGTGGAGGAACAGGCCACGGACCGCGCCTACCGCATCGGCCAGACCCAGCCGGTCCAGGTCCATCGTCTGATCACGGAGGGCACGGTCGAGGACCGCATCGCGGAGATGCTTCAGGCCAAGCGCGCGCTGGCGGACGCCATCCTGGGCTCGGGCGAGTCGGCCCTCACGGAACTCACGGACCGCGAGCTGGCGGACCTGGTGTCGCTGAGGAGGACGGCGTGAACGGGGCGGCGGAGGAACGCCCCTGGGCGGGCGGGCAGCAGAGCGGCGGCCGAGCGCAGCGCCCTGCCGACGCGGCCCGCCGTGCGCTGCGCGAGGCACGGGAGCGCGAGCGCGCCGACGGTGTGGCGGAAGGCGTGGAGCCTCCCGCCCGAGTCGAGCCTTCTGCCCGGGTCGGGTCCTCTGCCCGGGTCGAGCCCTCCGCCGGGGGAGCGGATGCCGTCCTCCCCGAGCCGGAGGTGAAGCCGACGGCCACCCGGCCGGGCGATGCGGCGCGAGCGGCGCTGCGGCGGGCGAACACGGAGCGCCGGAGCACCCGGCTTGCGGACGAGCCGGAGGAGGGGCCGAAGGAGGGAGAACCTGCGGAAACGCGGCGGACCGCAGCACCCCCGGCCACAGCTCCCCCAGCCGCCGCGCGGGAGACCGCGCCCGCCGCACGGCCCGGCGACATCGCACGCGAGGCGCTGCGGACAGCACGGAAGGAAGCGGAACGGGACCGCGCGGACAGCCGTGCCACCGAGGCCGAGGTACGGCGCCGATCCGGCAGCCCGGATCCGGCCCGCTCCCAGGAGGGCGCCGCCGAGCCGTCCGGCGCCGAGGAGACCCCCGCCCACCGGGCATCCGTCGCCGCGACGAGGCCGACGGGTGCTCGCGCCCGCCGCAGCACTCGTCCGGCGGGCGGCCGCCAGGCCCGGGACGTACGGGCGCTCCTCGCCGGTGCCTTCGAACTGCCGGCGTCGGCGGCACCGCGGAGCGGGAGCGGGCCCGCCGCGCGGGAACCCGGCGAGCGGAGCCACACACCCTCGCCCTCCCCACGCGAGACACCGAGCCCGCCCCCACGGCGGTGGCAGGGCCCACCCGAACCGTCCGCCGGGCCCCGCGGTACGCAGGCCGGCGCGCCCCCGGTCGCCCCCCGCTACCCGCGGTCGATGGCCGCCCCCGGTCGTGACGGCGAGCTGCGGCGTACCTTCGCGGCGCTCCCCGCCCGTCCGGTGCGTGACCGCGACCGGTTCGCCGAGACGTGGTGGGGCAACGCCTGGGTGTCCGCGTTGGAGGAAGGGGCCCTCGACGCGGCACGCCTGGCGCGGGGGAGGGCGTACGCGGGGCGGGGGAACGTGGACGCCATCACCGTCACCCCGGGGCTCGTGGTGGCGTACGTGCAAGGCAGCCGGCCCCGGCCGTACCGTGTGCAGGTGCGGCTCAGGACGTTCTCCGACGAGGAGTGGGACCTCTTCCTGGACGCCGCCGCCGAGCGGCCCGCGCACATCGCCGCGCTGCTGGACAAGCAGATGCCGCAGTCCCTCGCCGAGTGCGGGGTCCGCCTGCTCCCCGGCGCCGGAGACCTCGAACCCCACTGCAGCTGCCCCGACTTCGGCCACCCCTGCAAGCACGCGGCCGCCGTCTGCTACCAGACCGCGCACCTGCTCGACCGCGACCCCTTCGTCCTGCTCCTGCTGCGCGGCCGTGGCGAGCGTGACGTGCTCGACGCCCTGTCACGGCGCAACGCGGCCCGCGCGGCCCGGGCCGACCGGGACCGCAGGCCCGCCCCCGCCCCCGGCATACGCGCCCGGGACGCCCTGGCCCGCCGCACCCGGCCGCCGCTCCCCGCGCCCCTGCCCCCGCCCGCCCACCCCGAGCAGCCACCGGTCTACCCGGACGCTCCGGGCGGCCCCGACTCGTTCGCGCTGGACCAGCTCGCCACGGACGCCGCCGCCCGCGCGCACGCCCTGCTGACCACCGGGCACGACCCGGTCGGGGAACTGACGCTGTGGCAGGACGCGGTGCGGCTCGCCGCCGCCCGCCCCGGCTCGGGCCTCACCGCAGGAAGCCGGGCGCTGTACGCGTCGCTGGCCGCCGCCACCGGGCGGACACCGGCCGACCTGGCGCGGGCGGTCGCCGCCTGGCGGCAGGGCGGGAGGGAAGCCCTCGCCGTGCTGGAGGAGCCCTGGGACCCGCCGGCCGGCCGCTTCGACCGCGCCCGTCCCCTGCTCCTGGCCGCGGACCTGCCCGCCTTCCGCCCGTGGCGCAACCGCCTCACCCATCCCGACGGCCATGTCCAGCTCCGTCTCGGCCAGGACGGCCTGTGGTACGCGTACGAGTCGGAACCGGACCGTGACGACTGGTGGCCCCGGGGCACCCCCGACCCCGACCCGGTCGGCGCCCTGACCGGACTCGGGGCGCCGGGGGAGGGCTGACACGGGGGCGTCCCGGGATCGCCCCAAGGGGCCGGCGCAGACCTACGGGTTCAGGACCGTCACGGTTCCCACGCCACCGTCCGCGCCGTCACCGGCCCGGTCAGCCCCGACGGAGCCGCCTGGACAGACGGAGCTTCACCGGCCCCCGAGCCGCGCGGACCTTGCGGATCTCGAAGTCCATCGCACCGCTTGAGCTGGGGTGTTGCGACGACCACTGGAACCGAGGCATACCTGACGGGGCCTCTTCGTGTGGCTGGTCACGATGGTCTGAGGGCTCCTTCGTGGGCTCCGTTGTACTCGGGCTCGCCGCTGTCGAGCACCCGGAGCAGGCACCTGGTGACGCCCGGCGTGCTGCGGCCGATGCGAGCATGCGGCATGGGTACTTCCCCTCGCGAACGAGGTCGTAGCCCTTCGCCGTCGAAGGAGCCGTGCGACAGCCTCACTCCCTTGCTGCCGTCGTCGTGTATCGCCCATGTATGGCCGCTCCCTAGCGTGACGCCGATGGAGGCGCCATGTGGGGAATGATCACCGGTCAGCTGCGCAGGCAGTTCGTGCGGACGTCGACGTTGCTGGTCGGTGTGCTGGTGGCCACGGCCGGGTTCACTCTGCTGACCGGGTCCGTGGAGACCTCACGCCTGACGGTGAAGGCGTCCGCCGACGCCAACTTCCGTGCCGCGTACGACATTCTCGTGCGGCCTGCCGGTGCGCGGACCGGGCGCGAGGAGTCCGTCGGCCAGGTGCGGCCCAATTTCCTGTCCGGGCAGTTCGGTGGGATAACTCCCGGTCAATGGCGGGAGATCGCCGATCTACGAGGGGTGGAGATCGCCGCTCCCGTGGCGATGCTCGGCTATGTGCAGGCCGGGACGCACGCCCGGGTCGATGTGACCGGACGGCTCGACCCCGCGGCCGACCGGCAGCTGCTGCGGCTGCGCAACACCTGGACCACGGACCGGTCCCTGAGCAAGGCCCAGGACCCGGGTTCGGTGTACGTCTACGTCACGAGCAACCCGGTCGTGCTGCCGGATGCCACATCGACGGCCAAAGACCCGAGTTGGAGGAGTCTGTACACGTACCGCGGACGGCACCTGACCGAGGTCGGTGACGTGCTGAGCCAGGGGGACAGCCCCTGCGACGAGGGCGAGATGCCTCCGCTCGAGGTGCTGCCCGGGGGGAAGTTCGAGCCGCTGTGTTCCCTTCGTACGGTCTCCTCGTACGGCGGTGGCGCGGTCAACGACCAGCTCGACCCCGCCCAGCGCAGCGAACTCGTCGTCGTGCAGCGGCATGCGGACGGCACCTTCACCAGCGGCACGGACGTGCACAACCGCACGACCTCCCGCCGCGCCGTAGTCGACATCGACTGGTCGATGACGCTGCTGCTCGCCGCCGTCGATCCCGAGCAGGAGGCCCGGCTGGTCGGGGTGGACCGGGCGATGACCTCCGGCCGGTATCTGAAGGACGGTGAGAAGCCCGCCATGGACACGGCGCGCGGGGCGGGGTTCGAGGACATTCCGCTGATCAGTACGGACCAGCCCTATCTGGACGAGCAGTTGAGCACGTCGGTCTCAAGCGTCACGGGAACGCTTCCGAAGCTTTGCGGGCGTGGTGGGAAGGAGCTGCGCGGTCTGCTGGCCGGGCTGCCTGTCAGCCCCGGGGCGACCACGCGCGCCGACGCCGACACCGTGTTCCGGCGGTCGGTCGCGGACGGCACGATCGACGTCAACCCCTTCGTCGTCCTCCAGGCCGGAGCCCCCCGCTACGCGGCCGGCGGGGGAGTGCTGCGGCCGGTACCCGTCGCGTCGGACAGCGGTGAGCTGTGGCGGCAGTCGACGTACGGCGGCGATCTGCCGGCGTGGTTCGTTCAGGACACGGCGTTCCGGCCGGTGACGAGGTTGCCCGGAACCGACGCGAGCCAGGACCACTTCCCGCAGTTCAGGGTGGTCGGCACCTACGCCGTCGAGCGACTGAAGGGCTTCTCGAAACTGTCCGAGGTGCCCCTGGAGACCTACCGGCCGCCCGTCGCCCGCGCCGCCGACGAGGCCAGCCGCGTCGCACTCGGCGGCCAGGCGCTCGCTCCCAACAGCAACCCGGGCGGCTACCTCGCCACCCCGCCGCAACTGCTCACCACCCTCCAGTCGGTGGAGGCCGTCACCGGTCCGGACTCCCCGCACGCGAAGGACCCGATCTCCGCGGTACGGGTCAGGGTCGCGGGTGTGCACGGAACGGACGAGGCGTCCCGGGAACGAATCCGCGCGGTCGCCGAGGCGATCACCACCCGCACCGGGCTCGACGTGGACATCACGGCAGGTTCCTCCCCGGCGCCGCAGGACGTGGCACTGGGGAAGGGCAAGTTCGGGCGGCCCGCGCTCGCGCTGACGGAGAACTGGACCGCCAAGGGCACCGCCGTGGCACTCGTCGAGGCCGCCGACCGCAAGAGCGTGCTGCTCTTCGGCCTGGTGCTCGGCGTGTGCGCACTGTTTCTCGGCAACGCCGTGGCCGCCTCCGTACGCACCCGTCAGCGCGAACTGGCCGTCCTCGCCTGCACCGGCTGGACGGGCGCCCGCCTCGCCGGCCTCGTCCTCGGTGAGGTCGCCCTGGTCGCAGCCGTGGCCGGTGCCGCCGGTGCCGGGGCCTCGTTCCCGCTGGGCTGGGCCTTCGGTCTCGACGTCACCGCGGGGCGCGCGCTGCTCGCGATACCGCTGGTGGTGGCCACGGCCCTGCTGGCCGGGGCGCTTCCGGCGATCCGGGCGGGACGGCCGTATCCCGCGCAGGCGCTGCGGGGCTCGGTTGCCGGGCCGCGGCGGGCCCGGCGCGCCGGGCGCGGACGCACGCTGCCCGGCCTCGCGGTCAGCGGGGCGCTGCGTACGCCGTCCCGTTCGGCGCTCGGCGCGCTGGCGCTCGCGGTGGGGGTGGCCGCGGTCTCCCTGGTCACGGCGGTCGTGTGGACGTTCCAGGGCGAGGTCCAGGGCACGCTCCTCGGCGAGGCGGTCTCCCTCGAGGTGCGCGGGGTCGATGTGGCCGCGGCCGTACTCACCGCGGCCCTGGGGGTGTTCGCCCTCGCCGATGTCCTCTATCTCGACAGCTGTGAACGGGACGGGGAGTTCGCCATGCTGCGGGCCTGCGGCTGGGCCGACACCGAGGTCATGCGACTGGTCGTCGCGCAGGGGGCGGTGATCGCCGTGGCGGGCGCGGGGGTCGGCGCCGCGACGGGGCTCGGACTGACCGTGGCCTTCACCGGCTCGATTCCGGCGGGCCTGCCGGTGGCGGTGGGCGCGGTCGCGGTGGCGGGAGTGCTGGCGGCCGTGGCGGGCAGCGTCGTCGCGGCCGGCCTCGCGGTGCGGCGGTCGCCGGCCGGGCCGTTGGCCGAAGAGGGGTGAACCAAGAAGGATGGACAGAGATACGGAGAGGGGAGAGAACCCTATGGGGGACGGTGCGTCGGTCCTGGTGGAGGACCTGCACAAGAGCTTCGGCACCGGTGACGGGCTGATCAAGGCGGTCGACGGCATCAGCCTGGACATCCCGGCCGGACACAGCGTCGCCCTCGTCGGTGCCTCCGGCTCCGGCAAATCCACGCTGCTGCACCTCATCGGGGCCATCGAACGGGCCGATGCGGGACGGGTGTCGGTGGACGGCCAGGACGTCACCGCGCTGGGGCGGCGGGCCGCCGCCGCGTACCGGCGCACGGTGGGGTTCGTGTTCCAGCGGTTCCATCTGCTGCCGGGCCTGAGCGCGCTGGACAACGTGCTGGCTCCCGTGCTGCCCCGCAAGGTCGGCTTCGACCGGGACGCACGCGCCCGCGAACTCCTCGCGGCGGTGGGCCTTCAGGGACGGGAGTCGGCGTTGCCCTCGCAACTGTCCGGCGGACAACAGCAGCGGGTCGCGGTGGCGCGGGCGCTGATCGCCCGGCCCCGGCTGCTGCTCGCCGACGAACCCACCGGGAGCCTGGACTCGGCGACCGGTGAGCAGATCATGGACCTGGTGGGCGAGTTGGCCGCCGAGCACGGCTGCACGCTTGTGGTGGCCACGCATGACATGGGGGTGGCGGAACGCTGCACGGACGTGCTGCGGGTACGGGACGGGCGGCTCGGCGAGGTGGCGGGCAGCGGGGCTTGAGATCGGGGCGCGCCCGGTGAGCGGGGCGCAAGTGGTCCGCGTATCGGCGATGTATGGCAGGCGTATGCCGTCCCCGTAGCGTCATGGACGAACGCCGTCGTGACGAGCGACGGCCTCAATTGGGGGTTTTGTGATGCGCACTCTGAACCGACTCGCAGACTCGGTCCTCGGCCGGGTGGTACCGCGCGCCGAGGCCGAGGCGAGCACCACGGAGTACTGGTGCCGCCGCGACACGAGCTGCGGCCCCCAGTACCCCAACGCCAAGGGGAACTGGCGTCGTTACTGCGAGTCACCGGGTACGAACTGCACCGCGTGGACGCTCTACTCCTGCTGTTACTGACGCGGTTCCTGTCGTCCCCGGTGCTTGGCATCGGTCGCGCCCGGCCCCCCGTCGCACCCTGCGGCGGGGGGCCGGGCCTTTGTGCCGAGCACCACCGCGACCACCACGTCCACGGGTACGAGGCCGACGGTCCGTGAGTCCGTGCTCGACGCCGCGTTGTCGCCGAGCACCGCCATCAGCCCGGGCGGCACCCGGCCAGGGCACCCGGGAACCCCGGCCGGAACCGGGTCGCCCGGCAACGCCGCGACCCGCTTCACCCACAACCCGTCCCCCTCCGCGACCGGGCCCACCACACGGGCGCCGTCCGGCAGTTGCACCGGCAAAACGACCACCTGACCCACGCGCAGCCGACGGCCCGCAGAGCCACTGCGCCGCCCCGCGAGCGGCCCGCCTCCGCCCGCACGACCTCCGGTCCGACGGGCCAGGACCACCGCCCCGTCCCGCAGGTCGGGCTCCATGCTGTGCCCCCGTACGGTCACGAGCATCAGCCACCTGCCGAGCACCCGCTTCACCCCGCGACCTCCTGCTCCCGGCCGGGCTCGCCCCCCTGAACCCCCGCCACCTCCCGCTCCGGCCCCGACGATTCCTCCCGGAACCCCGCCGCCTGTCCCCGGAACAGCTCGGCGTACCGTCCCGACGGCAACCTCATCAGCTCCTCATGCGGTCCTTCCTCCCGCACCGCACCCCCGTCGAGGAGCACGATCCGGTCCGCGGAGCGAACCTCGCTCAGCCGGTGCGAGATCAGCAGCCGGGCCTGGCCCCGCCCCAACCGCCGGATCACACCGGCCACTTCGGCCTGAGCATCCGGATCGAGCCCCGACGTCGGTTCATCGAGCACGAACAGGTCCCGGTCCGCCCGCAGCAACGCCCGGGCCAGTGCGACCCGTTGCCACTGTCCGCCGGAGAGCACGACACCGCTGTCCCGGTCGTTCGCCCCGAAGAACCCCCGGGTCAGCATCGTGTCGTACCCGGCCGGGAGACCCGCGAGGACCTGGTGCACCCCCGCCTCGCGCGCGGCTTCGACGACCTCCGGGCCGGGCGCGCCGGCGGGAGTGCGAACGGCCAGCGCCGGATCGCCGAGCGCGATGTTCTCCGCCGCCGTCATCTCGTACGAGACGAAGTCCTGGAAGACGACACTGAGCCTGTCCCGCAGCGACTCGGGCGTGTACTCCCGCAGATCCGTCCCGTCCCACAGGATCCGCCCCCGTTCGGGGTCGTAGAACCGGCAGAGCAGTTTGACCAGCGTGCTCTTGCCGGCCCCGTTCACGCCGACGAGACCCACGCTCTCCCCGGCGTGCACCGTCAGCGTCACGCCCCGCAGCACCCACGGCAGATCCGGGGCATAACGGAACCACACGTCGTCGAGGACGATCCGGTCGCGCAGGGGGCCCACGACCCGCCCTTCCGTGCCGGGCCGTGCGCCGCCCTCGGCCACGGCCACGTACTCGGCGAACACCAGCAGATGCTGATGGCCGTTGGCCACCGCCGTGACCGCCGAACCGAGTCCGCCCTGTACCGAGGCCACCGCCGCGAGGAACACGGAGAGGTCCCCGACGGTCAGCGTCCCGGCCGACACGCGTCCCACCGCCCACAGCAGTCCGCCGCCGGCGATGCCCGAAGCGAGCAGAGTGGGCAGGGAGTTGACGCTCAGACGTCGTACGTCGAGCCGGTGCCTGATCCGGTTGACGGCCCGCCGCTCGACGAGCATGCGCTCCCGCAGCACATCCCCGATGCCGAACAGCCGTATCTCCTTGGCCGCCGTCGTACCGCCGAGCAGCGTCGAGAAGAACGCCTCGCGGCGCTCGCCGGCCGTGACGCCTGCGAACGCCGCGGCTGTGGCCCGGGCCAGCCGCAGCTCCGCGACCAGCTTCGGTACGGCACCGAGCAGCACCAGTCCCGCAAGGACCGGGCTGACGGCGGCCAGCATTCCGGCGAACCCCACCAGCGTCCACCCCGACCGCAGCAGGATCAGGGCGCACTGCACCAGCTGTACGGGGGTGTCCTGGCCGGACTGCTGGGCGAGCCGGAGCCGGTCGAGCCGTACCGGATCCTCGTAGAGGTCCAGGCCCGGATGGGCGTTGACCGCACGGAACAGCCGATCCTGCGCGGTCAGCGCCACGGCCCGGGTGAGCACGCCCTGGCAGAGATCGTCGGCGTACGGCAGGAGCGCGAGCAGCACGCCGATCCCGGCCAGGGCCGCGGCGGTCGCGGTGACCTCGCGCGTCCCGTACCCGGTGAGCGAGTCGATCAGCCGCTTGGTCAGCCAGGCCGCCGCGACCGGCCCGGTGGCCTCGACGACGGCGAGCAGCAGGGTCGCCGCGAGGGCGCGGCGGTGCGCGCCGAGCGCGAGCCGCAGCGCCGTGGCCGCGACCCGGCGCCGGGACACGGGGTGCTGTGCCCGGTGCGTCATACGACCGGCCGGCCCACGATCCCCGCCTTGGCGATGAGCTCCGGCGCGCTCACCGCCGACCAGCGGATCACCACGCCGTCGCCGGTGTCGTCGAGACCGCAGACCAGGGGCAGCCCGTCCACTCGGAAGGTGGTGATCCACGACTCGACCCAGGGGTCCTTCGGGCCGCCGACGATGACCCGGGCCACCGGTTCCAGGGCTTTCGTGAAACGCGCGTTGTCGTCGTCGGTGCCCTCGGAGAGGATGGCGACAACACGTTCGCTGCCCCCGGGCTCGTCCATGGCGCTCGTGAGGACCAGCGGCAGCAACTGCTCACAGGGCTCGCAGCCCGGTGCGAAGAAGGCGACGAGCGTGGGCCGGGTGCCGTCCGGTATGTCCACCATGGCGCCGGCGGTCATCCGGTGGGCCTCGGTGATGCCGGTGACCGGGGCGGGCGCCGCATGGGCCGGGCGGGCCTCGATCTCCTTGAGCCGGCGGATGACGCCGTACAGGAGAAGGAGATCGAACAGGCCGAGGAGCAGGCCGAGTACGGAGAGACCGAGGGACACAGGGGCTCCTACGGGAGGTCGGTGGCGCGGGTGGTGGAGGCGGTGGGCGCGGTGAACAGATCGGCGATGTCGTCCAGGCCGATCACGACGACGGCCAGTACTGCACCCGCGGCCACGGACACGACCAGCTCGCCGCCCGCTGCCCGCCCCGGACCGGAGCCGGTGACGACCAGGGCGCCGACGGCGGCCAGCAGCAGTCCGCTGTTCCTGACCAGGTGCAGTACGCCGAGGGGGCGCCCGGTGCGGCCGAAACAGGCGCAGGTCACGGGCGGACCGCCGCGCCGTACCGTCCGCACCACGCCGATGGTGAGCACGGCAAGGACCAGCGAGGCAAGGAGCAGCCCGATCACACCGGCCCGCGTGCCGGGCAGCAACAGCAGGCCCGCGGCCACGCCTTCGGCCGTGATGGTCGCGTACGCGAGCGGGCGGCGCAGGCCCGGGGTACCAAGGCCCATATCGGCGAGCGTGGTGAGGAAGGCACGGAATCCGGCGGGGCGTGCCTTGCCCACGGCGGATGCGGCGAAGACGACGGCGACCAGAATGTGACAGACCGTCAAGAACGCGGTGGCCATGGTGCTCACCCCGCGAGCAGCTGCTGATGCAGCCGGCCCAGACAGGCATCGGGTTCGGTGCCGAGCTCGCGGCGGAAGACGGTCCGCGCCGACTCGAACGCGTCCGTCACACGCCCTGGTTCGCCGAGGTGGTGATGGGCGTTCAGGACGAGCAGCCAGCTGCGGATGCGCAGCGGCTCCGCGGCGAGCACCTGCCCCGCCGTACGCAGTGCGGAGTGCGGCTGGCCGACGCCGAGCCAGGCATCGGCCAGATCCTCGGTGGCCCGGATGCGCTCGGCGTCCAGGGTGCGCAGCGGGCCGTCGAGCATGCCGTACCGTTCGACCCCGGGGGCCGCGTGGTCCGAACTCCACAGCGCCAGCGCGGCGTTGAGCAGCTCGATGGCCCGGGGCGGGTCGTCGGTGACCGCGCTGCGGCCCCGGTCGGCGAGCCGCTCGAACACCAGATGGTCGACGGCGTCCGGCGCTACCTGGAGTTCATAACCACCCTGGTGGCTGATCAGCGGGGCGGTCACCGGGAGCCGTCGGCGCAGGAGATGGGCGTACGAGCGCAGGTTCGCGACGGCGGAGCGCGGCGGCTCGCCCGCCCACAGGGCGTCCATCAGGTTCTCCAGGGACACCACGCTCCCGGGCCTGAGCAGCAGCGCGGTGAGTAGTGCGCACGGCTTGATGCCGCGAAGTGGCCCCGGGTGCGCGCCGTCGCTGATCTCGATCGGCCCCAGGATGCGTATCAGCGGTGCCTGCACCTGAGCTCCCCTCTGTGACACGTGGGTCGACTTGGGGCACACACGCTATTATCGAAGCGCTTCGAAAGTAACCCTGCTGCAACAGCCAGTACATTGAACGCGCTCTGGTTGATGACGAGTTGAAGAGGCGTCTGATCATCGAAGCGCTTGCCCCGCCCCAGGGCACACGCACGCCGCGGCCGAGCTCGCCGAGGCTGTCGATGTACCACTCCGTCAATGGCATCTTCGATAGGAGTCCCGCGAGTTCGCTCGACCACTCCATGCCCCACCTCGTGGTGGCCAGGTCCGCTTCTGCGACTCGCGGAATGCCCGTCGACCGGTCCTGCCGTTTCCACGGGGCAGGGAGACCCCCGGCCAATGGTGATCTTCGGCGTCGACACCCACAAGCGCAATCACACGGCAGTCGTCATCGATGAACGTGGACGCGAACTCGGCAGCCACACCACCGGCACCACCAGCGCGGACCGGCTGCGCTTACTCGCCTGGGCACATCGCTTCGGCGGGCACCGCACGTGGGCGGTGAAGACTGCCGCCGGCTCTCCCGGCGCCTCGAGGCAGACATCCTCGCAGCAGGCGAGCGGATCGTGCGCGTTCCGCCCAGGCCCATGGTTCATTGCCGCACCGCCCCCCGCCGCACGCACGGCAAGTCCGACCCCATCGAACGATCCTTGGGGAGGGCGCTTCACGCTTTGCTGCAACCCGGACCGCCTGGAAGCCGTGCCGAAGAAGGATGCTCTGCGCGCAGGGACCTGGAGTGCGCGCGAGCCAGGAGGACGCACCGTCGCCACGGCCGCGCGTACACGCCGGAGAACTCGTATCTGGATTCCCGCGGGTTCCGGCCGTGCCGGTGCCGCGCCGAGAGGATCGGGAGCCGCCGGGTCCCCCGGCCGTATCAGCCTTCGCGGTACGTGAAAGGGTCTGAGGCGTGAGTGAGACACCGTCGAACACCCTGCAATACCGCTTTGACGGGCCGGAAGAGGCTCCCGTCCTGATACTGGGTCCCTCACTGGGTACCACATGGCACAGGTTGTAGGGACCGTCTTTGGGCGTCCAAGTCAGTCCAGGGCGGGTGCGCAATGGCAGGTCATGGCATCGCCGTCCGGGGGAGTCGGCGTAGTTGGTGACAGACGTGTGACAGCACCCGTGACAGGGCCGGTGATAGGGCGAGGCCCCGCCAGGGGGCATCCGGCGGGGTCTCTCCCGTAGCCCATGAGACGAAGATCCACCGGAGTGCTCCGGTGGAGCTTCGTCTTGAGCCCGACTGTGCTTGCGCGCATGAGACGTCGGGCTCCTCAGGCAGTTCGCGTTCCTCGATGCGCTGGAGGACGCCGGATTTGCTATCGCAGCCGCCAAGACGGATGCCGCGTGCATAAGCAGTACGACGGTTTCGACGCGTCATCGCTGGGTCGCGGCGTCTCGACCGGCTTGAGGTCCTGCGCCTGCTGAACAATGCGCTCGCTCACGAGGGGTTCGCAGAATTCTGCGGATACGAATCGACTGCGTGCCTGCCGTGTGGCTTGCTGCCCAGGGTGCAGGACAAGCTCAGGCTGCAGGGCAGCCGGAAACTTCCCGCCGGTTGTCGGGCCTGCGAGCGGAAGGCGGCAGTGTCATGAATAGGGAAGATCTGGCGATCGGCCCGAACGGTGGACGGATCACAGTCGACGGGTACCTCAAGATGGTGGCGCAGGCTCTCGCGGAACGCGGGTACTGCGCTATGCCGGAACTGCCTGATCTCCTACCGGTACGCACGTCGCTGCACGACGTATATG
Organism: Streptomyces sp. Ru72; assembly: GCF_002920635.1. Lineage (GTDB taxonomy): Bacteria > Actinomycetota > Actinomycetes > Streptomycetales > Streptomycetaceae > Streptomyces. The sequence goes on from NZ_PQSR01000041.1 coordinate 31,734, forward strand.
CGCCTCTGAAGACGTCGCAGGCCCGACATCATTGACTCCGGCTTTCTGTCGGGCCGGCGGCACATGCGTAGGACGGCGTCCGGGCAGTCGCCGAGCTGGAGAGGAAATGGCTCAGCTGCGGCCGGAGGTGTCGGTGTAGGGCGTCGACATACTGCGGCGCGCGCGGGACGACTCCGCTGCGCGGACCGCTGCGCTGGCGGCCATGGCCAGCAGGAGGGCCAGTGCGCCGGTGATGACGTTGTTGACGATCGTCTTCGTCGTGTCGACGTTACCGGCGACCACCCAGGGGGCGATGATGGCCCATACGCCCAGGGCACAGCATGCCCACGCCATGCTGTGCGTGCGTTCGTAGGCGCGTCCGAATCCTCCGCTCATCAGGACCGCGTAGGCGATGCCGGTGAGCAGGTTGCTGACGGCCAGTGTCGACAGAGCGTTGAAGCCCGTGATCCAGGGCGATGCCGCGAGGTACAGACCGGTGAGGAGCGCCAGGGTTTCGATGGCCTGTCCCCTGGGCGTGCTCGTGGTGCGCTCGGCCATCTCGTGCCTGAGTCGCATGTCGAGGATGTCCGGGTGCGTTTCCATCGACGGCCGGGGAGAAGTGGTCATTTTCTTCACCTTCAAAAGGGACGTGCATTCGGACTTCTGCGAGTACCCGCACGGGGAATCGCAACCAGCCGCCCGGTCTCTGGACCGTCGAACGGATTGCTGCTTTCGCTTCGAAGCTCATCCGGAGCAGGTGGAGGACAGGGCAACCGGGGGATTGACCAGTCGATCGCGGCGCCACGATCTCACCGCTGCGCGAGAGCTCCGCCACCCGGTCAGGACGGCGCCCAAATGGCGCCGGCCGCCGGCTCGACCCGGGCGGTGCCTCCCTGTGCGTACCTGACGCTGGGAACGTGACCGGCGTCCCCGATGCGCGGGTGTCGCAGGCGGCCAGGGGTGTGCTGATGACCGATCCTTCGGCGCCGACGGAGCCGACCGAGTATGTTGTGATCAGGTCTCGGGCCGTGACGCGTCGGTGGCGTGTCCCGGCGGCGCCGGGCGGCGCCGTCCGCGGTAGTGATCACTGCTCGTACGAGGGCCGGAAAGGGGTCGTCCCATGCGATGTCCCTGCCGTACCCCGGTGCAGGTCGCCATGGCTTGGACCGGCCCCCGGCGGCCGAACAGGATCTGTCATGGTTGACAGGGCCGCAGCCGCCCTGGCACTGGTGCGGATGCTCCAGGCCGGTCACACGGTCACGCTGGAGCAGCTTCCGGATCTGGTCGCCGCGCACGCCGCAGAGGCCGGACTGTACGACACGGCCGTCTACGTCGTCGACATCCGTGAGACGGTGCTGCGTCGGCTCACCGGCAAGGGGCATGATGCCGCCGGGGGAGGGCAGGAGTTCACCGTCCAGGGCAGTCTGCCGGGCCAGGCGTACCAGCGTGTGGATGTGCTCGCCGAGTCCGCATCGGCCGCCTCACCGGGCGGGCGGCGGCGGTGGTGGGTGGCTGTCACCGACGGTGTGGAGCGTCTGGGCGTGCTCCGCGCCGACAGCGACACCGATGACGAGCCGATCCGTGACATCCTGCGCGATCTCGCCTCGACCGCGGCATTGCTGCTGCTCAGCAAGCGTTCCTTCAGCGACTCCTACGCGCGGCTGGTGCGCACCGAGCCGATGAACGTCGCCGCCGAAATGCAGTGGAACCTCACCCCGCCGCCCGCTTATGCCGGACATGACGTCACCGTCGGGGCGGTGATGGAACCGGCGTACCAGGTCGGCGGTGATGCCTTCGACTACGCCGTTGCCGACACGACGCTGCACCTGGGCGTCTTCGACGCCATGGGCCATGACACGACCGCCGGTATCACCGCGAACGTCGCCGTGGCCGCCTGCCGCAACGCCCGACGCCAGGGCGCGTCGCTGACCGAGACCAGCGAGCAGGTGGAGCAGGTGCTGCTGGAGCAGTTCAGCACCAGCCGCTACGTCACCGCCATCCTGGCCGACCTCGACATGGTCAGCGGGCGGCTGACCTGGATCAACCGCGGTCATCCCCTCCCGATCCTCATCCGCGACAACCGCTGGACCATCGAGCTGGCCTGTCCGCCGGCCGGCCCCATGGGTACCGATCTGGGCCTGCCGGTGACCCAGCGCACCGAACACCTGCAACCCGGTGACCGCCTGCTGCTGTACACCGACGGGATCATCGAAGCCCGTGACGCCTGCGGTGACGAGTTCGGCCGGGACCGGTTCGTCAGCTTCATCCGCCGTCACCATGCGGGTCGGCACACGCTGCACGAGACCCTGCGCCGGCTCATGGCGGCTGTCATGGAACACAACGCCGGGCGGCTCGCCGACGACGCCACCGTCCTGCTCACCGAGTGGCGCGGCGGGCACCAGGACGAACTCACCCCGTGAGGCGCACCGGCCGGGACAGGAGGTTCGCATGAGCACCGACCCGCCCACCCCTGACCGGCGACAGACCACTCCTGTGGACGTACAGGTGCGCACGTCGGCCCCTGACCGCTTTCTGGTGACGGTCACCGGCCATCTGGACCTGCACACCGCCCACCATCTCGCCGACGTGCTGCAACCGCTGCTGGGCCACGACGGCCATACGGTGCTGGTGGACCTGTCCGGCGTCACCTTCCTCGACTCCACCGGACTGACATGTCTGATCACCGCCTACCGCACCGCCAGGAGCACCGGCGTCCGTCTCGCGCTGGTTGCACCGAGCCAGCCGGTGCTGAAGATGTTGCAACTCACCGGCGTCGACCAGGTACTCGACAGCTACCCCTCCCTGGATGCCGCGCCACCCTGACATCTCAGACCGATACCGCGATACTCGGGATGGTGGAGGGCAAGGCGGCCGGATGCAGACGATGCTTCGGCTCTGCTCGACGGACGAGCGCCCACCCGGCTCCATGAGCTGCTCGAACGAGCCCGGCAGCAGCACGAGACGATCGGGGAACCTGCAGCCCCAGCCCGCACGGCTGCTGCAGATCACGCAGACCTCCGAACTGTTCCCGCCCGGCACCACCGCAGCGTCGGCTCGGATGAGGCCCTGACCGTCTGAGGCGAACTTACCCGGTGGCGTCCCACGGACCCGGAGCGGGCACACTCACCCCATGTGCACCACGGGGGCGACAAGGCGGCGACAACGGTGTCGGCAAGGCGGTCGTCATCGCGTTCGCCCGGGGGGTGCGGATCTTCTGCTCTCCTACCTGCCGAAGGAGGAAGAGGACGACCTGGGACACCGCGCACTGGCTGGAGTAGGCCGGGCGCGAGGCGGTCCTGGTGCCGGGGGACCTGGCAGATAGGGCGTGGCGTACTGCCGTGAGGTGATCGGGCGGGCGGTGGACTCGGACCGGCGGAGGAGTCCGCACGGATCTCCCGTCCAAGGATCAGTCGGATCACCGCTCCCGCGGACGGCGTCGTGGACGACGGCGCTGATGTCATGCTGCGGGGTGGTGAGCGCATCGGCCCTCACCACCCGGCGCTCGATGACAACGAACACGGCAACCTGTGCTGGGCGGACCGGTACACGGCGTTGAACCCGACGTGGCCGGTCGCGTCCGTGATCAGATGGGCAGGGCTGGGAGCGGGCAGCGACTGCATGTCTGGCTGTTCTGCCCCGTCGCTGGTTCGTCCACGCCGCGCAGGGGAGACGCTCATGCGCTTGCGGGCCCGGCCAGTCGGCCACAGCGGAGCCATGCCGTCAGCCATCCGGCCTGCATGGCCGCGTCCAGGAGGTAGGTGGGGCGGATGCGGCGTCGCGGCACATACAAAAGGTCGATCGCCAGCAGGGTCATCGCAGTTCCCACACCGGTGCGGCGGGCCTGGCGGAGTCCGTCGGTCGTGGGCGGGCCGAGCAGCATGCTGCAGCCTGCCGTGGCGAGCAGCCCGGCGGTCGTCTGCTGCAGCCACTCCTCCGACTTGGGGCCGAAGACCCACTCGAAGCTGCGGAGGTGCAGCAGTGGCCAGCCGCCGCCGACCAGGTTGAACAGCCCTTGTGATCGGGCCACCCAGATGGGGTTCATCCCTGCCTCCTTGGCTGCGGCCGCACTGGCCGTGAGAGACCGAGGCGCACCTTGTGCACCCCGTCGGAGAAATGCACCAGCGGCTCCTCGGCGGGGGCGGGCAGTCCTGCTGCACGGGTCACGCTCTCGGCGAGGTCGTCGAGATGCGCCGCGCGCAGCGGCCAGGGCTCGTGCTCGACGGGCGTCTCCCACAAAGCGCCCGCGCTCTGCGTGAACGCCCGCCATCGGGACGCCAACCACACGTCCCGGTGCGTAGGGCGGATCGGCGGGCCCGGTCGTACGGTCATGCGGTAAGCCGATCCACCGCCGCACCTCGATCCGGCGTACGTCACGCTCTCACCGCTGCGCGCCAGACGCAGCCGCCCGAGGTGGTACGGCGCCCCGATGGCGCGAGCCGCCAGCATCACCGGGCTGGCCACCTCGATCGACAGGAACCACAGCCCTTCCCGGCCGCCCGGTCCACGCACGTAGGTGCGCAGATTGGTCTCCGGGAAGGCGGCCAGCGCCACAGGGGAGCCGGGAGGGCGCACGTCGGCCATGACGAACGGTGTGAGACCCACCCAGGCGCGCCCGTCATAGGTGTCGACCGTGAGCCCATCGGGCAGCAGGCGTTGGATGAGTTCTGGAGCGTACGCCCAGTGCAGAAAGGTCTGTGTCAGCCAGCCGGCCCGCAGCGCCGCCATGCGGACACGATGTTCCGGCCCGTACGTCACCACGCGCATCGGCTCCTCTGCATGCCCGTGTCCCGACCACGGCGAGTTTGCCGAGATACCGGCGGCTTTCCGATCCGCCGCACTGGGTCGGATCCGGTGGACAAGCCCTTGGTCTGGCTGGAGACCAGCTCAATGACATCTTTCAACGCTACCCTGCGGTCCCGATCGCTACCGGGGCGGTGGCGCGTCATGAGGCGGTCGGTCTCCGCGTGATCCCAGCCCTGCCGCGCCGGCACACTGCTCTGACGGCCCAACTGTTGGGGTCCCGTGAGGATCAGGGGCGCGTGCCGAGTGCGTCGCGGGCTCGGTCCAGCAAGGAGCGAAAGGCCCCAGCGTCCACTGCAGCACGGGCGAACCGGCAGTGGTGGGGTGCGGGTGCGTGGGAGCCGCCCTTTCGGCCGTCAGCAGGCGCCTGCCCATGGTCTGCCGCTGCTCTGGGGTGCAACCGGCTTCCAGGGCCGGGAACTCCATCGCCTCCTCGCGTGCGGCGTGGGCAAGCGGCTGGCAAACCCTGCGCCGGCTCAGCGCCGTCGACGAGCGCCTGGACCCGGCCCGGCTCGACACGCTGCTGGAACGAGCCCGGCAGCAGCAGGAGAGGATCGAGGAGTGGCGCGTCCGCCAGGCCTAGAAGGCGCTGGCCACCACAGCCGGTGAGCTTCTGCGTCAGGGACGTCACAGCCCACTCAGCGAGATCATTGTGGGGACGTGTGGCCGTGCATGTTCGAAGCGTCACCAGTGTGTGCCCGCTGGAAGGTCCCGTACAGCAGCCACAGGGCCGGGATCAGCAGCACTGCGCCGCAGGCGAGGGCGATGAGGCAGGCGGAGAGCACGGCGGGCTGGGAGGCGGCCTGGTCCACGGTGAGGCTGCCGACCAGCATGGCCGGGTACTGGGCCGCGCCCCAGGCCCACAGGATCGCGGCGACGGCCAGCGCAGCCGCTCCCCGGACCGCGACGTATCGCCGCCGCGTCAGCAGGCTCAGGCCCACGACACCGCTGACCGCGCTCAGAACGATCAGCGGCAGTCGTTCACAACCACTCTCCCGCCGAAGGACCGTCACCGCAGGCTGCCCCGGCACTCACTGGAGCCAGCGTGCGGCCACTTGGGGGTAACCCGGACGTGTCATGGCAAACCGACCTGGAGCATGAGCCGCTCGTCTGCCCACATGTGCGGCACAGAAGCGCGCCGTCACTTTCCAGATCGGCCAGGGCGAGGAAACCGGAGGTCCAGAATCTCGTCCGAGTTCCGGGCGAACATGACAGACGAGGCTGCTGCCCTTCCGGACAGCCGCCTCGCCGCATCAGCCAAGTCGCCCCGGCAAGGGGCAGAACCCCGCCCGCGTTGTTCAGGGCGGACGACCGAGCAGGCTGCCGCTGTCACTGTTCCGAGTCGCGCTTTCCCCTGATCGCGTCGACGAGTTCTTCCTTGCGCATGTCGTGAACGCCGCTGAGGCCCTTTTCGCGGGCCATGTCGCGTAGTTCGTCCACATTCATTTCGCGGAGTTGCTCTTCGGACACGTCGGTTTCGCTCGCCGCCGGGCAGCCGCCACTCGAAGACGCTCCGGCAGGGGTCGTCGCGCTGGGCGGCGACGTCGAGGCGGGAGAGGTGCTGCAGCCCGACGCACCGCCCACCACGCACGACACCATGGGCGGCAGGCTGGTGGGTCTGCTCAGCCGCCGCGCCGGTGGGGAGGGGGTGCTGTGAAGGCCCTGTGTTGGGAAGGCGTCAACAAGCTGTCCGTAGAGCAGGTGCCCGATCCCGCCCTGCGCAACGACCAGGACGTGATCGTACGGCTGATCGCCGGCACCACCTGCGGCTCCGACCTGCAACTTATCGGCGGCTACATCCCGTTCATGCGCTCCGGGACGTCATCGGTCACGAGTTCCTCGGCGAGGTTGTCGAGGTCGGCCCGGCGGTACGCCGCCACAAGGTGGGGGACCGGGTGGTGGTGTGCTCGTTCGTCGGGTGCGGCCGCTGCTGGTACTGCACCCACGACCTGTGGTCCCTGTGCGACAACACCAACACCAATCCCGGCATCGGTCAGGCCCTGTTCGTGCCGACACCGGCGGCATCTTCGGCTACTCCCACGCCATGGGCGGGCTGCGCGGCAGCCATGCCGAGTACGTGCGCGTGCCCTTCGCCGACTACGGGGCCTTCCCCGTACCGGAGGGCGTCGACGACACGAGCGCCCTGTTCGTGTCCGACTCGGTGCCCACGGGCTGGATGGGCGCCGATCTGGCCGGGGTGAAGCCCGGCGACGTGGTCGCAGTGTGGGGTTGCGGGGCCGTCGGCCAGATGGCGGCACGCGCCGCGATCCTGTTGGGCGCGGAACGTGTGATCTCCATCGACAGGATCCCCGAGCGTCTGGAGATGACCGAGCGGCACATCGGCAGCGAGGTCATCGACTACACGAGCACCGACGTCGGGGCGGAACTGCGCGAGCGCACCGGCGGCCGTGGCCCCGACGTGTGCATCGAGGCCGTCGGCATGGAAGCCCACAGCGACAGTCCCGTGCACCTTTACGACCAGGTCAAGCAGCAGCTGCGGCTGCAGACCGACCGTCCCACCGCCGTACGGCAGGCCATTCACGCCTGCCGCAAGGGCGGTACGGTCTTCGTCCCGGGCGTGTTCGCCGACGCCGTCGACAAGTTCCCCCTCGGCGCGCTGATCAACAAGGGCCTGACCGTGCGGGGCGCCCAGCAGCACCCGCTACATCCCGATGCTGCTGGACCGGCTGGCGGCCGGAGAGCTGAGCACGGCGCACCTGGCGACCCACACCGTGTCCCTGGACGAGGCGCCGCGGGCCTACGAGAGGCTCAAGGAGAAGGAGGACGGCTGCGTGCGCGCGGTGATCCGGCCGGGCGACTGACCGCTCCGTTTGCCGTCCGCGCAGGTGGGGACCCGGCCGACCATGAGCACTACGCCACTCCGCCGCCCCCGGATGCGGCAGAGCCGCCTCCTGTGGCTGCTGGACCGCTTGGAGCGGGAGCCCAGGGCCGACGCGGTGATCGACCGGGCCCGCAAGGGGGTGCGGGCCCTGCCGCTCGGCGACGGGCGGGGCCTCCTGCACGGCAGGTGGTTGGGGCACCCGGTGCATCCGCTGATGGTGCAGGTGCCGATCGGCAGCTGGCTGTCGGCGGCGGTACTGGACCTGTACCCCGGCCGCTCCCGCGAGGCAGGCCTGCTGGTCGGCGTCGGCCTGGCCTCCGCCGCGCCCGCGGCCCTGGCGGGCTGGGGCGACTGGGCGGAGCTGCACCGCCAGCAGCAGCGCGTCGGGCTGGTACACGCCCTGGCCAACTCCACGGCTGTCGGCCTGTACGCCGCCTCGCTCACCTGCCGCGTCAAGGGACGGCACGCAGCAGGCCGGGCCTGCGGCTTCCTCGGCCTGACGGCGGTCGCACTCGGCGGCATGCTGGGCGGCCACCTGGCCTACCGCCAGGCATCCGGCACCAACCACGCCGAAGAGGTCCCGCACGTCGTCACCCAGGGCTGGCACCGGATCGGAGCCGTGGCGGACTTCCCGGTCGACCGGCCGGTGCGGCGCAGCGTGGACGACGTCCCGGTCCTGGTCGTCCGGGAGACAGGTGGGGCGTTCCACGCCCTGGCCGAGCGGTGCAGCCACCTCGCTGGGCCGCTGTCCGAAGGCACGGTCAGCGACGGATGCGTCCAGTGCCCCTGGCACGGCAGCGTCTTCCGGCTCTCGGACGGCTGGAACGTCCGCGGCCCCGCCACTGCCCCCCAGCCGGCCTTCGACACCCGGATCGCCGACGGCCACGTCGAGATCCGCCTGCGCCAACAGGACCGGGACAGGCGGGCGCCGGACGAGGTCGAAGCAGGGCAGCGACGCACGGAAACGGGAGCCCATGGGCACGACAGCTGACGGCCGTCTCGCGCGACGTCTGCACGGGCTGCTGCAGCGGACCGGAAGGGTGTACGCGGCAGGGCACGACCGGCCGCTGGGCGGCTACCTCGCGGCCATGGCGGGCTTTGCCGCGTACACGACGGCCTGGGCCACCGCCGTACGGCTCCGCGGCCGACCGCTGCCCGACCGGCCCGAACCGTGGGACGTGTTCCTCACCTCGGTCGCCACGTTCCGGCTCAGCCGTCTGCTGACCAAGGCATCGGTCACCAGCCCGCTGCGCGCCCCCTTCACCCGGTACGTCGCCCCGCAGGGCCCGGCCGAACTGCACGAGGAGGCACAGTCCGAGGACGTCAGGCACACCGTCGGTGAACTGGCCACCTGCCCCTTCTGCATGAGCGTCTGGGTGGCCTCCACCCTGACCGCCGGCCAACTGCTCTGGCCGCGCGCGACACGCACCGCCATGGGCGCCCTCACCGCCCTGGCCGGGGCGGACACGCTGCAACTGGCCTACAGTGCGCTGATCGAGAAGACAACAGGCGAGTGACCCGCCAGCGGAAGGCGGTGCGGGAGCCGGAGCCGTCGTCCAGGAAGCCGGGCCTGGACGGACGAGCGGGACCGCCGGCCCGCGTCCGGTGGTGGCGGGTCGCGCGGGCGGCGGCCAAAAAGACCGGGGCGTGGGAGTGAGGGTGGCACGGGCCTGCAAATCTGCTGTGTTCTGCCAGCTGCTGGTTGTTCCAAGGGCGTACGCGTTGCGCGGGCGCACCCACCGCGCGGGTGAAGCCGGTGGCAGAGGGTACCCGCCGGGCATGCTCAAGCGTGCACTGTGGCAGGGACTGCTCGCCGGAACCGCCGGAGGAGTCGTGATGACCCTCGGTGAGAAGATCGAACAGACCGTCACCGGCCGGCCCGACTCCCATGTGCCCGCGCGGGTTCTCCAGCGGCTGACCGGCCTTCCCGAACGTCCCGGCAGACAGCCGCTGCCGGTGAACTGGGCCATGCACTACGGCCAGGCCGCGCTCCTTGGAGTGCTGCGCTCGATCATGGCCCAGACCGGACTGCGGGGACCGATCGCCTCCGCCAAGTTCACCGTCGTCCGCCTCACCAACGACCAGATCCTCGAAAACGCGACCGGCGTCGGCGCCCCACCCGCCACCTGGCCCCGCCGGGAGCTCGCCGTGGACCTTCTCCACAAGTCGGTCTACGCCTTCACCACCGGCGTCGTCGCCGACGCCCTCGCTGCCCGCAGCGGGCCCGGCCCCGGACAGCGCCACGCTGCCGTCCGCCCCGGTCGCCACGCCCACTTCGGCCCCCTGCCCCGCAGGCACGCCTACGGACCAGGGGACGAAAGATGAGTGGGCGTCGAGTGAGAATCCGACTCATCCGCTCGTGCCCGTCCGCGTGGCCTGCGGCGCCTTGGCCCAGGAGCAGGGCATGGTGAGCCCGAGCTGATGCCTGACGCCTTCTGAGAAGTGCACCACGGGCCCGCCGAGCGGCGCCTCATCGAGGCACGCCGCAGCGGTCAGCGTCTCCTCCAGTACGTCGACGGTGGCGTGGGCCAGCGGCCACGGCTCGTGCCGGGTGTCTCCCAGAGCATGCCGAGCTGGCGGGTGTAGGCCCGCCAGCGCGAGGTCAGCCACACCTCGCGCTCCGTCGGCTCGATCAGGTCGCCGCGGCGGACGTGCAGGTGGTAAGAGGCGTCACTGCTCCATCGCGAACCGGCGTACGAGAGGGTGTCCCCGTCCGCGGAGACGCTGAGGATGCCGGGGTTGTACGGCGCACCGATGGCGCGGGCCGCCAGCATCGGGGGGAAGGCCACCTCGATCGACAGGAACCAGATCCCGTCGCGCTCGTCCCGGTACCGGACGTAGGTCCGCAGATTGGTCTCCGCGAACGTCGGGAGACCGGGCAGCGCGGCGGGAATGCCGGGCAGACACACGTCCGCCATGACGAACGGCGTCAGTCCCACCCATGCGGCGCCGTCATACTCGTCCACAACCAGTTCCTCGGGCAGCAGCACCTGTACCGCCTCAGGCTGGAAGGGCCAGTGGACGAACGTCTGCGTCAGCCAGTCGGCCCGCACGCGGGCAGGCTCACCCGCTGTTCCGCTTCATATGCCACCACAGGCGGTGAGTCCCCACATACGATCGAGGAACACACACGGGCACGCGCCTGCGGGGCTGAAGCCCGCGGCAGGTCAGGGCATGGTGCTCCTGCCGGTGATCAGGTCGGTGACGGCGGGCAGGCCGCCTCGGGCCAGGGCGGCACGTTGCCGACCGACCAGGGTGTTGCCCAGTCCGTGGCGGGCGGCGTGCCACATGCTCGCCTGCAGCAGTTCCTGGTCGCAGTCGAGCGCGGGAGCGCCGGCGGCGGCCTCCGCAAGCGCGGTCTCCACCAGGGCCCGGACCAGGCCGGTGAGCATGACCGCGTCGTCCGGGCGCGGCTGCACGTCCAGGCACCGTACCTCGATGGTGGGGTACCGCGCGAAGAGCCGGGCCTGCCAGTACAGCTGACCGGTGTCCGGGATCAGGCCGCTGTCCAGCAGTTGCTGCACCGCCGGTCGCGGTCGGCGATGTCGGCGAAGTGCGGGGGCATGCCGCTGACCGGCCAGCGGCTGAAGATCACGGTGCGCCAGCTGGCGAAGCCGCTGTCGTGGCTGTCCCACAGCGGGGAGTTCGCGGACAGGGCGGTGAGGGTCGGCAGCCACACCCGGATCCGGTTCAGGATCTGTACGCCGGTGTCCCGGCTGGGTACGCCGACGTGCACGTGCATGCCGTTGACCAGCTGCTCCGCCACGAGCTGGGGCGCCTGGGTGAGCATGGCCCGGTACCGGGCCTGGTCGGTGACGGCCACGGGGTGGCCGTGGCGCAGTGGGGGTGTGGCGCAGGCGGCGATCCGGCAGCCGTGCGCCTCGGCGGCCGCTCCGACGGCGTGCCGCAACCGGAGCAGGTGCCCCCGACCTCCTCCAGTGTGCCGCACACCGGGGTGGCGACCTCGACCTGCGCTTGCAGCAGCTCGCAGTGCACCTCCTGGTCGGCCACGAGGCGCCCCAGGCCGGCCGCGGCACGCACCCTGTCCGCCGTGGGTACCGGCAGTCCGGTGACGGGGTCGAGCAGCAGGTATTCCTCTTCGACACCGATCGTCGTCACTTCTGTTCCGCCCGGCTGTGCCGGGCTGGCTCCCGATGCGCCTGGCCGGTGCATCGCGCGGCGAAGACTCGTCGGAGAAGCCACTCGCGGTGCCCGAGTGACCGCACCCACTTCCCGGTAAACGACCACCCGCCGTTGATGAACTCGGCGAGGGCCTGCGGCCGCGATACCGCGCCAGCAGGCCCTCGCCGAGCAGAATTCCGCCCGGATGCCCATGCGTCGATCGCTCGGTGGTGGCCCGGAGCCTCACTTCCGACGTCGGCCCGTTGCGGCCCTGTCTCGCGCCGCGGCTGGCTGCCGTTTCGGCGTATTACCCCCTTGGCGCTCCGGAGGTCGGCCGACTTGACGGCTCCCGGGTATGTCAGCTCTTTCCCATGGCGTTGCGGACGGCGTCTTTCGTGCGGTCCATGAGTGCGGACACCGGACCGAGGGCCACGTTGGCGGTGGCCGACTGGACACCGGGGTGGGGCCGGGTGGGGGCCATGGCCTCGGCGGCTTTGACGGCCTTGGCCATGGCGGCGAGGTTGGTGACGTCGGTGCTGCGGCGGATGTGGGCGAACTCGTAGCGTTCCTCCGCCCCTGCGTGCTCCTGTACCTCGGTCCGCAGCTGCATGAGCCGGGGCATGAACTCCGGGTCGTCGGTGTCCATCTCGTCCAGGGCCGAGAGGGTCTCCTTCGCCGACTTCTCCTCCGCCAGACGGTCGTCGACGACCTGCTCACCACCCTCGACCGCCCTGCGGACGAAGGGGTGGACGACCTCTTCCTCGGCGGTCTCGTGCACGGCCAGCAGGCGTACGAGGCGACGGAAGGCGTCCCGGCGTTCCTCACCCCGGCTCTGCTCGACCTCGTCGAAGAGGTTGCGGATGTCGCCGTGCTGACGCATCAGCAGAGCCACCACGTCGATGTCGGGTGCCTGGTCGTCGCCGGCCTGGGGCGTCTCGAGTTCGGACATGTGCGGCGTCCTCACTTCTCGCGCGGGGTCGGGGTGCTCACCCTCGGTCTGGACGCGGTATTCGCGGCCGAACATCTCGTCGTGCTCGGCGATGATCCGGTCGCTCGGCGGGGCTTCGTCGCCGTGGATCTGTTCCTGCATCTTCTCGAACCGTTCGTGGGCCTCGCGGACGTATCCGGCGCCGAGGGTGGTGGGGTCCATCTGGGTGTCGAGGAGTTCGCGCAGGTACTGCTTGTTCGGCTCGAAGGTGAGCACGTTGGGCAGCTCGGGAGCCAGGACTTCCTGCGGGTCGCGGCCATCGTGGCGGCGCATCAGGTCGCAGGCGGTGTGCAGGTGCTCCAGCTTCATGTTGAGGTGCAGCTCCCAGATCGCCTTGACCTTGGGGTCGGTCTCCTGCTCCAGCAGGTCCGCCTGGGGCGGGATCCGAGGGGAGGACGGTGCCGAGGTGACCGAGACCCACTCGATGCCGAGAACGCGGCCCGGGCGGTGCTGAGCGGGCGGGCGCGCGCCCAGGCCAAGACGGGCGACGGGCCGGTGCAGATCGCCCGGATGTACAAGCTGGCCAAGGACTCGGCGGTCAAGGCCCGCACCCAGGCGATCAACCAGCTCAAGGCCGTCCTCATCTGTGCCGATCCGCAGCTGAGGGAGGAACTGGCCGGGCTGGGCAATGCAGAGCTTTTCCGCACGTGCGCAGGGCTCGTCGACGACAGCCTGAACCATGAGGCCGGCGAGGGATCGGTGCTCCACGCCACCCACGTGACCCTGGGACTCCTGGCCCGGCGCATCGGGCAGCTCAGCGAAGAGGTCCAGGAGCTGGAAGGCCGCCTGACCCGGCTGGTGGAGCGCCACGCTCCGCAGCTGCTCGAGGTGGTGGGCATCGGTCCGGACACGGCCGTCGCTTTGCTGAGCACGGTGGGGGACAACCCGGAACGCCTGGGCAGTGAGGTGTCGTTCGCGGCGCTGTGCGGGGTCAGCCCCGTCGAGCGTTCCTCGGGCAGTCGCCAGTACAGGCGCCTCAACCGTGGCGGCGACCGGCAAGCGAACGCGGCCCTGCACCGGATCGTGCAGACCCGCCTGCGCGTCGACCCGCGCACCCGGGACTACCACGAACGCCGCAGCAAGGAGGGCAAGACGCGGCGCGAGATAGTCCGAAGTCTCAAGCGCTATGCGGCCCGGGAGGGTTTCCACCTGGTTAGACCTGTGCACTCGCAACCCTCGTTATAGGGGCAGTCGTGAGACGTGAGAGGGTCTGAGGCGTGAGTGAGACACCGTCGAACACCCTGCAATACCGCTTTGACGGGCCGGAAGAGGCTCCCGTCCTGATCCTGGGTCCCTCACTGGGTACCACATGGCACATGTGGGACCGGCAGGTTCCGGAGCTCGCCGAGCAGTGGCGCGTCTTCCGCTTCGACCTGCCCGGTCACGGCGGCGCACCCGCCCATCCGGCGGGTTCCGTCGCCCACCTCACCGCCCGCCTGCTCGCCACCCTCGACGCGCTCGGTGTGCAGCGCTTCGGCTACGCGGGCTGCGCGCTCGGCGGCGCCGTGGGCATCGAACTCGCCCTGCGCCACCCCGAGCGCCTCGCCTCGCTCGCGCTGATCGCCGCCTCGCCCCGCTTCGGCACCGCGGACGAGTTCCGCCAGCGCGGTGTGATCGTCCGGACGAACGGACTGGACCCGATCGCCCGCACGTCCCCGGAGCGCTGGTTCACCGGAGGGTTCGCCGCCGCGCAGCCCGCGATCACCGAGTGGGCCGTGCAGATGGTCCGCACCACCGACCCCGGCTGCTACATCGCGGCCTGCGAGGCGCTCGCCGCATTCGACGTACGGGCCGACCTGGGCCGTATCGGCGTGCCCACCCTGGTCCTCGTCGGCTCGGAGGACCAGGTCACCGGACCCGCCGAGGCACGCACCCTGGTCGCCGGGATCCCGGACGCCCGGCTCGCGGTCGTCCCCGGCGCCTCCCACCTGGTGCCCGTGGAACAGCCCGCGGCGGTCACCGACCTGCTCGTCCACCACTTCGCGACCGCGTGGCAGCCCGCCTTCGACGCGACCACCGGTCAGATGGCGGCGATCGCGGCGCCCCCGGCGAAGCCGGTGCCGGTCGCGCCGCCGCCGGTGGCCCCCGTTGCCGAGATCGCCCCGGCCGCGGCCCCGCCCCAGCCCTCGACCCCGCCCGACGCGTACGACACCGGGATCAAGATCCGCCGCGAGGTGCTCGGCGACGCGCACGTCGACCGGGCCCTGGCCACCGCGGACGACTTCTCCGGCGACTTCCAGGAGTTCCTCACCCGCTACGCGTGGGGCGAGATCTGGAACCGGCCCGGCCTCGACCGGCGCACCCGCAGCTGTGTCACCCTCACCGCGCTGGTGGCGGGCGGCCACCTGGACGAGCTCGCCGCGCACACCCGGGCGGCCCTGCGCAACGGCCTCACCCCCGCCGAGATCGGGGAAGTACTGCTCCAGACCGCGGTCTACTGCGGTGTACCGGCCGCGAACAGCGCGTTCAAGGTGGCGCAGCAGGTCATCCGGGAGGAGACGACCCCGCAGGAGTGATCACCAGCCGGGTACCAGGAACACCATGCTCCGCGGGCCCACGCGCTCGGGGCGAGGGCAGGATGGACCCATGAAGCTCACGAAGAAGTCGCACGCCTGCATCCGGCTCGAGAAGGACGGGCGGACGCTCGTCATCGACCCGGGCACGTTCAGCGAGGAGGACGCCGCGGTCGGCGCGGACGCCATCCTGGTCACGCACGAGCACCTCGACCACTTCAACGCGGACCGGCTGCGGGCCGGCATGGAGGCCAACCCGGGCGCCGAGATCTGGACCCTGAAGTCGGTCGCCGACCAGATCTCGGCGGCCTTCCCGGGCCGCGTGCACACCGTCGGCCACGGTGACACCTTCACCGCCGCGGGCTTCGACGTCCAGGTGCACGGCGAGCTGCACGCCGTGATCCACCCGGACATCCCGCGCATCACGAACGTGGGGTATCTGATCGACGGCGGCAAGGTCTTCCACCCCGGCGACGCCCTCACCGTCCCCGACCGCCCCGTCGAGACGCTGATGCTCCCGGTGATGGCGCCCTGGAACAAGATCGCCGAGGTGATCGAGTACGTCCGTGAGGTCAAGCCGCAGCGCGCGTACGACATCCACGACGCCCTCCTGACCGACCTGGCCCGCCCGATCTACGACAACCAGATCGGCGCCCTGGGCGGAGCCGAGCACCTGAGGCTGACGCCGGGCGCGTCGGCGGAGGTCTGAGGCGGGCGGGAAGCCTCGGGGGAAAGGGCGGGGTCCGGTTGTCGTACCCGCCGGGTAGGTTGTGAGGCATGCGCATCGCGACCTGGAACGTGAACTCGATCACCGCCCGCCTCCCGAGGCTCCTGGCCTGGCTGGAGAGCAGTGGCACGGACGTGCTCTGCCTCCAGGAAGCCAAGATCGCCGAGGACCAGTTCCCGTACGAGCAGCTGCGCGAGCTGGGCTACGAGGCCGCGGTCCACGCGGACGGCCGGTGGAACGGCGTCGCGGTGCTCTCGCGGGTCGGCCTGGAGGACGTGGTCAAGGGCCTGCCCGGCGACCCGGGCTACGACGGCGTGGAGGAGCCCCGCGCCGTCTCCGCGACCTGCGGCCCGGTCCGCGTCTGGTCGGTGTACGTGCCGAACGGCCGCGAGGTGGGCCACCCGCACTACGCGTACAAGCTGCAGTGGTTCGAGGCGCTGAAGGCCGCGGTCGCGGGCGACGCCGCGGGCAGCCGCCCGTTCGCGGTGCTGGGCGACTACAACGTGGCGCCGACGGACGACGACGTCTACGACATCACGGCCTTCGAGGGCTCGACCCACGTCACCCCGGCCGAGCGTGCCGCCCTGGCCTCCCTGCGCGAGGCGGGCCTGGAGGACGTGGTCCCCCGCCCGCTGAAGTACGAGCACCCGTTCACGTACTGGGACTACCGCCAGCTCTGCTTTCCCAAGAACCGCGGTATGCGCATCGACCTGGTGTACGGCAACAAGCCGTTCGCGAAGGCGGTCAAGGACGCCTATGTGGACCGCGAGGAGCGCAAGGGCAAGGGCGCCTCGGACCATGCGCCCGTGGTGGTGGACCTGGAGCCGTAGCCTCCGGGGCGTGACGGCGGCCTCTGCGCGCCTGTGGTGTCTCGGAGCGCGCCGGTGTCAGGCTGGGCGTATGAACATCTCCTTCCTGGGCAACTGGCGCAAGAAACGCGGTCCCGCCTTGGGCGTCGCGGTGTTCTCCGACGGTGACGCCGACGCGGACGCCGTCACCGCACTCCTGTCCGAATGCGAGTTGCTGCGTTCCCACGCCGAGCAGGCGGGCGTCGAACTCGACGACTCCACCGCCTCGTTGGAGGCGCTCGACCAGCTCCTGCCGCGCTGGCGCGACGACGAGGAGGTCCTGCCCTGGCTCGGGAACGACGCGGGCCTCTACCTGGGCACGGTCATCGTGCGCACGGTCCCCGGCGCGGCGTGGGAGATCTGGCCGAACGGCCACCCCGTCGTCCGGCTGGCCTCCGGCCGCGAGATCGACGTGGTCACCGACGGCCACACCTGGGCCTCCACGGGCGCCCCCGAGCTGTCCCAGGTCTATGCCGAGGTGGCGGAGCTCTAGCGGCCGGAGACGTCGGCGGCCGTCTGGATGCCCGCCGTGGCCAGCAGCGCCCGTGGCGCGGGCTCGGCCTGGAGGCCCGGAAGGAGCAGCAGCCACAGGTCGGTCAGGCGGTCCTCGATCAGCAGGCGGTCGTCCAGGGCGTCGGAGAGCGTGTGCAGCCCGAAGAACGCGGCGACCAGGGTGGGGGCGTCGCGGCCGGGGTCCGCCCAGGGCGCGAGGTCTCCGTCGGCGTGTGCCTGGGTGAGCATCCGCTCGACCGTGGCGATCCAGTCCACGAAGGGCGGAGGCATCTCGACGTCGATGGACTTGCGCTCCGCCCACAGCCGGGCGCCCGCGCGGACGAGGACGTCGTCACGGAAGGCCCGGGCGACCGCGAAGCTGAGGCCGACGAGCTTCTCCAGGGCCGTTTCCGCCGCGGCCTCATGGCGCGCGATCATCGGCGGCCAGGTCGCGAAATGTGCCTTCACCACGGCAAGGGCGAGCTGTTCCTTGTTGGTGTAGTGGAAATAGATGGCGCCGCTGGTGCGGCCGGACCGTTCGCTGATGTCACTGATACTGGTGGCCACGTACCCACGTTCGAAGAACAGGTGAGCCGCGGCCAGTAATACGGCTTTGCGGGTTTCTTCCGCCCGATCCTGCACGCGCCGCCCCTTGTCCGGTCGATGGGTCGCGAGGAGGAATGTAGCCGTCCCGCCGGAAAGCCATGAGGGCGCGCATGCGAAAGCAGCAATAGTCTTATTAGCTGTTTTCATGGATTCCCGCTTCTGTTGTTCGTCCTTGAGCTGGTCCAGGACCGTCGAACGCGAGGCGGTGCACCGGATCTCGGTGGCCGAGGTGCTGCTGACGGACGTCCGCTCGTGCGGGCCGCTCACCTTCTGCGCCGCCGCCGCGTGGACACGCTCGCACCCCACGTTCCCCCGCGGCCGTGACGACCGGCACAGCCCCTGGATGCTCGTCGAGACCCTGCGCCAGCTCGGCATCTGCGTTCCGCTGCGCCACTTCGGCGTGCCGGCCACGGCGCACTTCCTGATCGACGACGTCTCCTTCCGGCTCGACCCGAGCGCCGAACCCACGGCACCGCACGGCGCCAGCGAGATCACCTGCCGGGTGTCGGTCGGTGACCTCCGCACCGACCGGAGCGGGAAGGGGGTGACCGCGCTGCGGATGCGGGCCGCATTCCTCGCCGCAGGCCGTACGTTCGCCCACGCGGCGGGCGGGGCACGGATTCTCGGCGCCCGGCGGTACGCGGAGATCCGCTGCGAGTCCGCTGCGACGGCCCCGGCGCCGAGCGGGCGCCCTCGGCCGCAACCGGCCGTCCTGGGGCTCGAGTCGAGGGCCGACGTCCTCATCTCCCGCCCGCAGGACGACATCCTGGTGGATCCGGCCGATCCACGTCACCCCTACTACTTCGACCACGGCACCGACCATGTGCCCGGGATGGCGCTGCTGGAGGCGGCACGACAGGCGATCGCCCTGCGCAGCAAAGGGCGCATGCTCCGGCCGGTTTCCGGCCGCATGACGGCCCTCAAGTTCACCGAACACGCACCGCCCGCGGTCATTCACTGCTTGCCGTACGGCCGTACCGGCTTCTTCTGTTTTCGGCAGGGTGGTGAGCGTACAGCCGAGGGTGTGCTCCGTTATCGATGAGGCGTCACCCACACGTGGGTATTGCGGAGGCAAATCTTCACGACTGCTCCGAAAGAGCGTAGCGTTCATTATGTTTCTGGTTCCGGATGCGGTCATGACCACCGCAGACCGCGATGTGTGACCCGTGCATGCGTGAACCAGTCGTCTCGGCCTGCGATGTCACGCTTTCCCGACGCTTTCCCGAAGTGAAGAAAGCGCAGCAGGCGCACACCGGCATCCCCACCGGCGGATCGTGCCGCCTTCCGGCCGTTCCGTCCTGCGCCAAGAACGGCACACACATGACGACCCATCGTATTCTCGACTGGACTCCAGCGGCCGTCGTATTCGATTGCGACGGCACTCTGGTGGACTCCGAACGGCACTGGCGGCAAGCGCGCGACACGGTCCTGCGCGGCCACGGCGTCGTACCCGACGCGGAGTTCACCCACCGCAGCACAGGGCTGCACTACACCGAGTGCGGAGCCCTCATGGCCCGGCTCGCCGGCAGACCCGACAGAGCCGAGGAGATGACCCGGCAACTCCTGGCGGCCTTCCGCGCTCTCGTCGCCCGGGATCCCGAGCCGATGCCCGGGGCGCGGGCCCTGGTGACGGCCCTGAGCCGGACGGTACCGTTGGCCGTGGCCAGCAACTGCCCCGCAGACGTGGTGGAGTTCTCCCTGGATTCGGTGGGACTGCGCCACCACTTCCGGCACATCGTCGTGCCGGGCGCCGGCCTACGCCCCAAACCGCACCCCGACACCTACGCCGAGGCCACGCGGCGCCTGGGTGTGGAGTGCGGCAGAGCCCTGGCCGTCGAGGACTCGGTCAGCGGGCTGAAGGCCGCCGGCGCGGCGGGCCTGCGGACCGTCGGGGTGGGGCGGAGACCCGGCGGGGAGGCCGTGGCCCTGGCCGACCTGTGGGTGGACACACTGGAGGACCCGGGGCTGCTGGCCTGGGCGCGCGGCGGGCCGAGCGCGCGGAGTGACGAGCCCGGCATCGCGCTGCGGGACGAGCCCGGCACCGCACGCCCCGCCCGGCCCCGGCCGACGGTGCCCCGGCAGGGTGGAGCGCCCCGGTCCGGAGCCGGAGCCGCGCCCCGGCAGCAGCCGTGGGACGGATCCGGCTGACCTCCGGTCGCGACGCCGGCCCCGGGCGCGGACACGGACGGGCCCCGCCGCCGCGAGCCGGGTGAACCCGGCTGCGCGCAGGGCGGGGCCTGCCGGATGCCGCCGGTCGCGGCGGCGCCCATCGACCGACCGGCACTACCAGTAGTGCCGTCGCCCGAACACCGCGTGTCCGAGAGAGCCGAGGAGCCACAGTACGGCTCCGACGACGACGAGGATGATCCCGATCGTCCAGAGAATGGCGATGTTCGCGACGAACCCGATGATGAGGAGAATGATCCCCAGGATGACCATGACGCCTCCCGACGAGGGCTGCCGCCGGGCCGTGATCCCTTGAGCTGTGCCCGATAAATCCTATTTTCGGAGTTCCCGTCGCGCTGTGCCCCAAACCACACCCCGAGAGGCGGTGCGGTGCCACCGCTCAGGGGCCGGAGCCGAGCCGGATGGAGCGCCGACCGGGCGGGGCGCCCGGTGGTGGATCTCGGGCCCGGCCCCGGTCGGCGGGCGCGGCAGACGGCGCCCGGCCGCACCGCTGCGCCCCGGTGGAGCGAAGTGGTCCACGGTGACCCCGGGCACGAAGGGGCGGCGGCAGCCGGACGTGGAGATCAGCCGTGGGCGAGTGCGACTCGGCGGTGCGTGGCCGCCCGCCCGGCGCATCCCGCCGGGTCTCGACTACGATGTGCCGTTCATCCCCGTGGTGTTGACGGCCGTGGGGATCCCCCCGCGGTCCGTCGACCGCGAGGGGAAGGGGAGCAGCAGCTCAGAGGGCCGGGCCCGGAAGGCGACAGCCGAAGATCACTGCTCGCGCAGCGGAATCGACACGTAGGACGGGTCGTTCGCGGGCGAGGAGAAGGTCAGCTGTGCGCCGGACGGGTTGTGCTCGATGTACAGCGGGTCGACCGTGTCGACGACCAGGGCGAGGCGGTGGCCGGCCGGGACGTCGTAGGCCGTGGAGAAAAGCTCCAGGTCGACGCCGAACGGCGTGCCGGGCGATCGCCCGTGCCAGGTGTACGGCGCGTTGCTGACCAGCTTGCCGAGGCCGAGCGGGCCCACGTCGTACAGGTATGCGACGAGGGTTCCGCTCTCCTTGGTGGGCGTGAGCGTGGTGTGCAGCTTCGCCGTGCCGCGCACGTGCTGGGCGCTTGCGTACTTCTCCGACTGCCACACGGCGGCCCAGCGGCGCGGAAGCAGCGGGATCGACGCGACCGGCGGGAGCCGGCCCACCTGGTCGAGGATGCTGGACAGGAAGACGATCCCGCCGTCGGCGCCGGAGTCGACGTTGGCGTGGATGGTGGTGGAGCCGGCGAGCGCGATCTTCCGGCGGGTCGCTGCGATCGACTTCCAGTCCGGGTAGCCCTCGTATCCCCCCGCGCTACGGGACTCCAACTGGACCGGCTGCTCACGGTCGATGCCGTTGTCGACGCCCTTGAGATAGTGGTCCAGCCAGCGTTCGGTGTCCGTCCAGACGTCGTTGGGCAGCCCGAACAGGCCGGTCAGTTCGGCGGTCGCGTGGTCGCCGGGGCGCAGTTCGAGCCGCTTGGGTACGGTCAGCTTCTCGTAGAAGTCGGCGTACTGGTTCGCCGGGAAGACCGTGTCGCCCCAGGCGTTGGCGAGCATGACGGCCGGGCCGTTCTTGTTCAGCTGGTCGACGTAGGTGGCAGCGGAACGTTTCCGCCCCCAGTCGATCATCTCCTGCTCCTTCGACAGGTTCGAGGAGTACAGGTTGTCGAAGATCGCGCGCAGTTCGGGGCTCTCCCGGCCGGTGAGGGTGGCCGCGCCGTCCAGGACGGCCGCCGCCTGCACATGCTGGGTGCGGCCCGAGTAGATCGAGTCGATGAGATCCGCCCAGCCGCTGAGGGCGGCCACCGCCTTGATGCGCTTGTCGTGCGCGGCGGCCAGCAGGCTGATCCCGGCGCCGTACGACACCCCGGCCATGCCGACGTGCGCCGGATCGGCCGGAGTGTGCGCGAGGGCCCAGTCGATGACCTTGGAGGCGTCCGCTATGTCCGGCGGACCGGCCACTTCTATCTGTCCGCCCGACTGCCAGAAGCCGCGCACGTTGTAGGTGAGCACCACATAGCCGGTGTCCGCGAGCTTCTGGGCCTGCGTCAGGTACTCCACCTGCGGCAGGCCCCAGCTCGTGGGCAGCACGACGAGCGGGTAGCGGTGCGAGCCGTCGGCGCCGGCGGGCGTGACGACGTTCGCCTTCAGTGGGGTGCCGCCGTCGCCCGAGATGTCGACGAAGCGGACGCTGCGGGCCTGGGCCGCGGGTGCGAGGCCGACGACGGTACCGGCGACCAGCGCCGCCGACACGGCTCCTGCGGCGGCGGTGCGCAGAGGGGTGCGACCATGTCCCATGGGTCACTCCTTCACTCGTGTCAGTGCAAAGTGACCCGACGGTAACCGTGCGCCCTTACCGCAAGTAACCCGCCGGTAAGTTACGTAGCAGTAACGTTTGTTGAACCGCTAAGCGGCCGTGTCGGCGGAGCTCGGCTCGGGCAGCGGCGTCCGCGCCGCCCGGGTCACGTCCGCGACCAGCTCGACCACATCCGGGCCATACGCCTGCGAATTGACCACCTTCAGCAGCAGCACGAAGGATCCGGTGCCGTACTTGCGGTGCAGCCGCTCGTGGTTGCGGGCGAGATAGCGGGTTGCGGCCTGGTTGTCGACGGCCCGCTGACCGCAGAAGAGGAACACCGGGCGGGAGTGCTCCTGACCGTCCGCGGTGAGCCGGGCGAGCAGGACGTACTCGCTCCGACCGCGCTCCATGCGGTAGTACTCACCGCCGATCCTGAACGTGCCCCGTTCCGTCACCGGTTCGGGGTCCGTGTTGACCCACACACCCGGCAGCAGCGAGGCAAGGTGGGCCGCCATCCGGCGGTTGGAGTAGGGGCCGCCGATGCAGAACTCCGTCCGTTCGCCGAAGCCCTGCTGGGTGGCGTCGTGTGCCACGACCTGGGCGCGCGCGTGGCAGTCCTTGATCAGAGCGGACAGTTCGAGCAGGGCGAACACGTCGTAGCGCTTCACCGAAAGCTCCGGTCCACCTGCCGCGCGGTTGACCACCAGCAGCGACTCCGAGTGGTCGGGCAGTCCGAAGAACGCCTGCTTGCGACGCAGCCTGCGCCTCCACAGGTACGTACGGGCGAGCCAGCCGAGCCCGGCACTGATACCGGCGGCTATCACCCCGAGGACGATGTTGCGCACGTCGTCGTTCATGGGCGCGCATGCTAGTCCCCCATTCGGACCGCCGGCCGAGGCGGTGCTGACGGGGCCATGGCAATGTGGTTACCCTGCGTGGACGCACGCCACTGGAGGTACGAATGCGTCGCCCTGTCGCGCGGAAACTGGCGGTTTCGGCGGTCTCGGCCGCCCTGGTGTCGGTGGGAGCGGCGGCGCCGCCGCACGCCGCCCCGGCGCCGGAGAAATCGACTCCGGCGAAAGTGCCCGTGGCCGTGGGCTACGGCGGGGCCGTGGCCAGTGTCGACGCCGACGCGTCCGCCGCCGGTATCGAGGTCCTCAAGAAGGGCGGCAACGCGGTCGACGCGGCCGTGGCCACCGCCGCCGCGCTCGGTGTCACCGAGCCGTACTCCGCGGGCGTCGGCGGGGGCGGCTACTTCGTCTACTACGACGCCAAGTCGCGTACGGTGCACACCGTCGACGGCCGCGAGACGGCCCCGCTGACCGCCGGCCCGGACCTGTTCGTGGAGAACGGCAAGCCGCTCGCCTTCGCCGACGCCGTCAGCAGCGGCCTGAGCGTCGGCACCCCCGGCACGCCCGCCACCTGGCAGAAGGCGCTGGACGAGTGGGGCACCAAGCGGCTCGCCACGGTGCTGAAGCCGGCCGAGCGGATCGCCCGCGAAGGCTTCACCGTCGACGACACCTTCCGCTCCCAGACCGCCTCCAACGAGGCCCGCTTCCGGTACTTCCCGGACACGGCCGCGCTGTTCCTCCCGGGCGGCCGACTCCCCGTCGTCGGCTCCACCTTCAAGAACCCCGACCTCGCCCGCACCTACGAGGAGCTGGGCCGTAAAGGCATAGGGGCGATCTACCACGGCGACCTCGGCAAGGACATCGTCGCCACGGTCGACAAGCCCCCGGTGGACCCGGCCTCGGGCTGGAACGCCCGCCCGGGCAAGCTGTCCGAGAAGGACCTCGCGGCCTACGGCGCCAAGCTCCAGGCGCCCACGAAGACGTCCTACCGCGGCCTCGACGTCTACTCCATCGCGCCCTCGTCCTCCGGCGGCACGACCGTCGGCGAGGCGCTCAACATCCTCCAGAAGACGGACCTTTCGAAGGCGAGCGAGGTGCAGTACCTGCACCACTTCATCGAGGCCAGCCGTATCGCGTTCGCGGACCGCGGGCGCTGGGTCGGCGACCCCGCCTTCGAGGACGTGCCGACCAAGGACCTGCTCTCGCAGAAGTACGCCGACTCACGCGCGTGCCTGATCAAGGACGACGCCGTGCTCACCAGCCCGCTCGCGCCCGGCGACCCGCGCCACCCGGCGCCCTGCGCGACCGGCGGCACGGCGGCCCCGACGACGTACGAGGGCGAGAACACCACGCACCTCACGGTCGCCGACAAGTGGGGCAACGTCGTCTCCTACACCCTCACCATCGAGCAGACCGGCGGCAGTGGCATCACCGTCCCGCACCGCGGCTTCCTGCTCAACAACGAGCTCACGGACTTCTCCTTCACCCCCGCCAACCCGGCAGTGCACGACCCGAACCTGCCGGGCCCGGGCAAGCGTCCGCGCTCCTCGATCTCACCGACGATCGTGCTCGACAAGCAGGGCCGCCCCGTCGTCGCGCTCGGTTCGCCCGGCGGCGCGACCATCATCACGACCGTGCTGCAGACCCTCACCGAGTTCCTGGACCGGCACCTGCCGCTGGTCGACGCGATCGCCGCGCCGCGCGCCAGCCAGCGCAACGCGGCGAAGACGGAGCTCGAACCCGCCCTCTACAACAGCTCACTGCGCGACCGGTTGGAGGCCATCGGGCACTCCTTCACGCTGAACCCCGAGATCGGCGCGGCGACGGGCGTGCAGCGCCTGCCCGGGGGCAAGTGGCTGGCCGCCGCCGAGAAGGTGCGACGTGGCGGCGGCTCGGCGATGGTGGTGACCCCGGCGCCCTGACGGCCGCCGGGAGGTTCACCTCACCAGGGTGCGGCCCCGCCTTCCGGGGCGCGGGCCGCACCGCCGCCCGGATCCCCGTCGGCGGAAGCCCGCGCCGAGGCCCGCGGCCGCGGGTGGAACGCGAGTCGGCCCTCCTCCACGTCGACCTCGACCCGGCTGCCGCGTTCGATCCGGCCGTCCAGGAGCAGACGGGAGAGCCGGTTGTCCAACTCCCGCTGGATCGTGCGGCGCAGCGGGCGAGCGCCGTACTCCGGCTCATAGCCGCGCTGTGCCAGCCACTGAACGGCCCGCTCGCTGAACGTCACGTCGATGTCCTGGGCCTGCAGCCGGCGCCGGGTCCTGTCGAGCAGCAGGTCGGTGATCTGCCGCAGTTGGTCGGCCGTCAGCTGGTGGAAGACGACGATCTCGTCGATACGGTTGAGGAACTCCGGCCGGAAGTGCTGACGCAGCGGACGCAGGATCTGCTCCCGCCGCGCGGCCTCGTCGGCCTCGGCACCGCCCGCACCGAATCCGATGCCCGCGCCGCGCCGGGTGATCGCCTCCGAGCCGAGGTTGCTCGTCATCACGATGACCGTGTTGGTGAAGTCCACCGTCCGGCCCTGGGAGTCGGTCAGCCGCCCGTCGTCGAGGACCTGCAACAGGATGTTGAAGACGTCCGGGTGCGCCTTCTCCACCTCGTCGAGCAGCAGCAGCGAGTACGGGTGGCGCCGTACGACCTCGGTGAGCTGCCCGGCCTCCTCGTGCCCCACGTACCCGGGCGGGGCGCCCACCAGGCGGCTGACGGTGTGCCGCTCCTGGTACTCGCTCATGTCGAGCCGGACCATGCGCTCCTCGCTGCCGAACAGCGCCTCCGCGAGCGCGCGGGCCAGCTCCGTCTTGCCGACACCGGTCGGGCCGAGGAACAGGAAGCTGCCGATCGGACGGTCGGGGCTGGCGAGGCCGGCCCGCGAGCGCAGCACCGCGTCGGCGACCACGGCGACCGCCTCCTCCTGCCCGACCACCCGCTGGTGCAGGTGCGCCTCGAGGCCGAGCAACCGCTCCTTCTCCTCCTCGGTGAGCCGGCTCACCGGGATGCCGGTCTGCCGGGACACCACCTCGGCGATGGCCTCCGTGGTGACCTCCAGGTGCTGCCCCTCGTCGGCCTCGGGCTCGCCGCTCGCCTCCTCGATCCGCTGCTTCAGCTCGACGATGCGGTCGCGCAGCCGCGTGGCCTGCTCGTACTGTTCGTCGGCCACCGCCTGGTCCTTGTCCCGGGTCAGCCGCTCGACCTCCCGCTCCAGGGCCCGTACGTCCGTGCCCTTGGTCTTGGCGCGCAGCCGCACCCGAGCGCCCGCCTGGTCGATCAGGTCGATCGCCTTGTCCGGCAGGTGCCGGTCGGTGAGATAGCGGTCGGACAGCTCCACGGCGGCCACCAGCGCCTCGTCGGTGTAGCGGACCT
Organism: Streptomyces sp. Ru72; assembly: GCF_002920635.1. Classification (GTDB taxonomy): domain Bacteria; phylum Actinomycetota; class Actinomycetes; order Streptomycetales; family Streptomycetaceae; genus Streptomyces. Next base: position 58,366 of record NZ_PQSR01000041.1, read on the forward strand.
GGTGGTGGGCCTCGTAGCGGTCGCGCAGCCCCCGCAGGATCTCGGTGGCGTCCTGGACGGACGGCTCGGGCACCAGGATCGGCTGGAACCGGCGCGCCAGCGCCGCGTCCTTCTCGATCCGTCGGAACTCCTCCAGCGTGGTGGCGCCCACCACGTGCAGTTCGCCGCGGGCCAGGGCGGGCTTGAGGATGTTGCCCGCGTCCATGGAGCCGCCCTCGGCACCGCCGCCACCGGCGCCGACCACGGTGTGCAGCTCGTCGATGAAGACGATCAGCTCGTCCGAGTGCGCGCGGATCTCGCCGACGATGTTGTTCAGCCGCTCCTCGAAGTCGCCCCGGTAGCGGGTACCGGCCACCACCCCGGTCAGGTCCAGGGAGACGACCCGGCGGCTGAGCAGGACGTCGGGCACGTCGCCGTCGGCGATGCGCTGCGCGAGCCCCTCGACGATGGCGGTCTTGCCGACGCCCGCGTCACCGATGAGCACCGGGTTGTTCTTGCCGCGGCGGGAGAGCACCTCGATGGTCTGCTCGATCTCCTCCTCCCGCCCGATCACCGGGTCGATACGGCCCTGCCGCGCGAGGTCGGTGAGATCGCGACCGTACTTGTCCAGGGTC
>NZ_PQSR01000042.1 GCF_002920635.1 Streptomyces sp. Ru72
CAACGGTTCGGCCACAGGCCTCCGGCCGGGCCGATCGTCCAGCGCCCAAAGATCTTCCGACCGCCCGCTTCCCCGCGCCGCCCGGGTCGTTGGTAGGTGCGGGGGCCTGCCGTCCCGGCCCGGCCCTCGGCCATCGCCTCTGAACAGCGGGAGGAACTGACGTCGTGACCGTGACGGAGACTGCGGTGGTGCCGGTGGAGGGCGCGCCGGAGGGGCGCGCCGGAGCCGAGAAGGGGTGCGCGGGAGCCTCGGGAACCGAGCGTGTGCGCGGCGCGCACGAAGGCATTCTGCGGCGGCAGTCGGCGCGCGAGTCCGCGGCGCGCACCTACGCGCGCGCCCTGCCGATCGTGCCCGTGCGGGCGCGCGGGCTCACCATCGAGGGCGCCGACGGACGCCGCTACCTGGACTGTCTCTCCGGCGCGGGCACGCTGGCCCTCGGCCACAACCACCCGGTGGTCCTGGAAGCGATCCGGAAGGTCCTCGACTCGGGTGCGCCGCTGCACGTCCTGGACCTGGCCACGCCCGTGAAGGACGCCTTCACCACGGAGCTGTTCCGCACCCTGCCGCCCGCCCTCGCCGATCGCGCGCGGGTGCAGTTCTGCGGACCGGCCGGGACGGACGCCGTCGAGGCGGCACTGAAACTGGTGCGCACCGCCACCGGGCGAAAAGGCGTCCTGGCCTTCACCGGCGCCTACCACGGGATGACCGCGGGGGCGCTCGAGGCGTCCGGGGGCGCGGGCGACGTCCGCGTGACCCGCCTGCCGTTCCCCCAGGACTACCGCTGCCCGTTCGGGGTCGGCGGCGAGCGCGGCGCCGAGCTGTCCGCCCGCTGGACGGAGTCCCTCCTCGACGACACCAAGTCGGGGGTGCCGCTGCCCGCCGGGATGATCCTCGAACCGGTCCAGGGCGAGGGCGGAGTGCACCCGGCGCCGGACGCGTGGCTGCGCCGTATGCGGCGGATCACCGAGACCCGGGCCATCCCGCTGATCGCGGACGAGGTGCAGACGGGCGTGGGCCGCACCGGACGCTTCTGGGCAGTCGAACACAGCGGGGTGGTGCCCGACGTGATGGTCCTGTCCAAGGCGATCGGCGGCAGCCTGCCGCTCGCCGTCGTCGTCTACCGCGACGACCTCGACGTGTGGAAGCCCGGCGCCCACGCCGGCACGTTCCGCGGCAACCAGCTCGCCATGGCCGCCGGCACCGCGACCCTCGCTTTCGTCCGCGAGAACCGCCTCGCCGAGCGAGCGGCCACACTGGGCGCCCGCATGCTGGACCGACTCCGCTGCCTCGCCGCCGAGTTCCCGTGCGTCGGGGACGTGCGCGGCCGGGGGCTGATGATCGGCATCGAGCTGGTGACCCCCGAGTCCGCATCCGACCCGGCGCCCCCCGACCCCGTGCTCGGAGGCACCGGACCACGCCCCGCCGCGCCCGCGCTGGCCGCCGCGGTGCAGCGGGAGTGCCTGCGGCGCGGTCTGATCGTGGAGCTGGGCGGACGGCACGCGAGCGTGATCCGCCTGCTGCCGCCGCTGACGATCACCGACGAGCAGACGGACGCGGTCCTCGACCGGCTGGCCGACGCGGTGGCCGCGGTGGCCGCAGAGCCGGTGGTCCATCCCTGAGCCCGCCCGCCCTGCCCTTCGCCCGCACGGGCACCGAGGACCTGCGGGCGGCCCGGCACGACCTCCGCCGACCCCGTACGGCCCCTCACCGGTCCCGGCGACACCGGATCCGCACCCGCTCCCGCACCGACCGGCCCGTCGCCGTACGAGCCGGAACGACCTCACGAGGTACGCCCTTGAACGCCACCCCGCCCATGACGGCCCCGCCCCCGACGGTGACCACCCCGCCTCCGACGGCCACGCCCCCGCCCCCACGCGGGGCGCCGGCCACGCGCAGGCCACCGTGCCCCCGGGATCCCGCGTGCCTGCGCAGCAGGCGGCATCGCCGGAGGCCGGTGAGCCGCACGGCACCGCCGTCGACCCTCTGGACCATCCCGACCCGCACACGGCGGCCCAGGCCGCGACCTTGGAGAACCTGCTGCGCTGCTGGGTCCGCGAGAACGACCTCACCGCTCCCGCCGACGGCACCCTGCGCATCCCCCTCCTCGCCGCCGGCACGGCCCTCCTCGTCCCGGTCCACCACTGGTCCCTCACCGGCTGGCACCGCTTCGGCCTGCCCCGCCTCGCCGGCGCCCCGGAGCAGGCCCCGCCCGTGGACGCGGTGACGGTGGCGGCACTGCTGGCACGGGAGACGGTGGGCGCCCTGGCCGCACCGGCCCCCGCACCCGTCACGGCCGCACCGGCCTCCGTCACGGCCGCACCGGCCCCGCAGCCGGGCGCCGTGCCGAACCACGTCACCGACCTGCTGGCGCGGGTCGCCGACTCCGTACGCCGCACCGCCATCTTCCTCACCGACCGCCGGGAGCGTCCCGCGGACGGTGCGGACCTCTTCCTCTCCGCCGAACAGGCCCTGCTGCTCGGACATCCGATGCACCCCACGGCCAAGAGCCGCGAGGGCCTCTCGGACACCGAGGCCCGGCTCTACTCACCCGAGCTGCGCGGCTCCTTCCCGCTGCACTGGTTCGCGGTCGCGCCCTCGGTGTGCGCGGCCGACTCGGCATGGACGGAAGGCGGCCGGCCGGTACCCGCCGACCGGCTCACCGAACGGCTCGCCGGCCCGGACCTCCCGCTGCCCCAGGGGTTCACCGCACTGCCGCTGCACCCTTGGCAGGCGCATGAGATCCGGCACCGCCCCGAGGCGGCCGCCCTGTTGGACGCGGGGCTCCTCCGGGACCTCGGCCCCCACGGCACGCCCTGGCACCCCACCTCCTCCGTCCGCACCGTCCACCGCTCGGGCGCACCCGCGATGCTCAAGCTGTCGCTGGGCCTGCGCATCACCAACTCGCGGCGGGAGAACCTCCGCAAGGAACTCCACCGGGGCGTCGAGGTGCACCGCCTGCTGCGCGGCGGCCTCAGCAAGCAGTTGCGCGCAGTCCACCCCGGCTTCGACGTCCTCCGCGACCCGGCCTGGGTCGCCGTCGACGACCAGGACGGCAGCCCCGTGGCCGGACTCGACGTGGTGATCCGCCACAACCCCTTCGGCCCGACGGACGACGCCTCCTGCGTCGCCGGACTCGTCTCGCCCAGGCCCCGCCCGCACCCCGACGGACAGCGGCGCCCCGCCACGTCCTCCCGGCTCACCGAGATCGTCACGCGTCTCGCCGGGCGCACCGGCCGCTCGCGCGGGGCCGTCGCCGCCGAATGGTTCCTGCGCTATCTCCGGCACGTGGTCCGCCCGGTGCTGTGGCTGGACAGCGAGGCCGGCATCGCCCTGGAGGCACACCAGCAGAACACCGTGCTCCTGCTGGACGTGGAGGGCTGGCCCGCCGGCGGGCGCTACCGCGACAACCAGGGCTACTACTTCCGCGCGTCCCGCCGCGCCGAACTCGAGACGCGGCTGCCCGGCATCGGCGAGCACAGCGACACGTTCGTCTCCGACGAGGTCACCGACGAACGCTTCGCCTACTACCTCGGCATCAACAACGTGCTCGGTCTCATCGGAGCGTTCGGCTCCCAACGCCTCGCCGACGAGCGGCTGTTGCTCGCCGCCTTCCGCCGCTTCCTCGCCGACGCCGCCACCGGCCCGGGCCGGCTGCGCACGTCCCTGCCGGCCCGTCTGCTCGACTCACCCGTCCTCAGGTGCAAGGCCAATCTGCTGACCCGGCTGCACGGCCTGGACGAACTCGTCGGCCCGGTGGACACCCAGTCCGTCTACGTCGCCATCACCAACCCCCTCCACCCCTGACCTGGCCGTCACGCACCGCCCTGACCCCGAGGAACATGCCCCGTCCCGTCTTCTGAGAGGAGCGTCGCCGTGTCTCCCACCGACGCGAGCACCGACACCGGCACCGCCTCCGTGGAGCCCGTCACCGCCCCGGGCCCCGGAGCCGGTGCTCCATCCGGCGCCAGCCCGAGCTCCGGCTCCGACTGCGAGGAAACCCTCGATCTACGGCTGCCCGGGGACTTCCTCGCCCTCCGCGTCCAGGAGGAGCCGGGCACGTCGGCCCTTCCGCCGGACGACGACCTGCTCGACCATGTCGCCGACTGGGGCGCCACGACCACCCCCGTGGGTGTCTTCCACCTCGTTCCGGTCCACCTCGGCCGCGATCTCCCGCTGATCGTGCGCTGGATGAACGACCCCGCCGTGGCCGTCTTCTGGGAACTGGCCGGAGACGCCTCGGTCACCGAGCGGCACCTGCGCGCCCAACTGGCCGGTGACGGGCGCAGTGTCCCCTGCCTCGGCGTGCTGGACGGCACCCCCATGAGCTACTGGGAGATCTACCGTGCGGACCTCGATCCCCTGGCCCGCAACTACCCCGCCCGTCCCCACGACACCGGAATCCACCTCCTCATCGGCGGTGTCGCCGACCGCGGGCGCGGCCTCGGCTCCGCACTGCTCCGCTGCGTCGCCGACCTCGTCCTCGACCGGCGTCCCTCCTGCGCTCGCGTCGTCGCCGAACCCGATCTGCGCAACACGCCCTCCGTCGCCGCGTTCCTGAGCGCCGGCTTCCGTTTCTCCGCCGAGGTCGACCTGCCCGACAAGCGGGCCGCCCTGATGGTCCGGGACCGGGCCCTGCGCAATCTGCTCTAGCGCCCTGCCCCAGCGTCATCACTGTGAGTAACGATGTTCGTTTCCCCGCACACCACCCCAGCACCCCCGCACCCCACATGACCCTTCCATGCGCCGAGGGAAGCAGCGCCCGTTTGTCAGTGCCGCACCGTAGGGTGGTCGCGCTATGACAAAGCCCTCACTCCCCGAACTCCTCCACGCAGCCGTCACAGCCGTCGGCGGCACGGAGCGCCCCGGCCAGGTGGCCATGGCCCAGGCCGTCGCGGAGGCGATCGACGACGGCTCCCATCTGCTGGTCCAGGCCGGCACCGGCACCGGAAAGTCGCTGGGCTACCTGGTCCCGGCGCTCGCGCACGGGGAGCGCGTGGTCGTGGCGACCGCCACCCTGGCGCTGCAGCGGCAGCTCGTCGAGCGGGACCTGCCGCGCACGGTGGAGGCGCTGCACCCGCTGCTGCGCCGCCGCCCCGAGTTCGCCATGCTCAAGGGCCGGTCGAACTACCTGTGTCTGCACCGCCTGAACGAAGGAGTGCCCCAGGACGAGGAGGACGGCCTCTTCGACCAGTTCGAGGCCGCGGCGCCCACGAGCAAGCTCGGCCAGGACCTGCTGCGGCTGCGCGACTGGTCCCAGGAGACGGAGAGCGGCGACCGTGACGACCTCACCCCGGGCGTCTCCGACCGGGCCTGGGCCCAGGTGTCGGTGTCGTCCCGGGAGTGCCTGGGCGCCTCGAAGTGCGCGTACGGCGCCGAGTGCTTCGCCGAGACGGCCCGTGAGCGGGCCAAGCTCGCCGAGGTCGTCGTCACCAACCACGCGCTGCTCGCGATCGACGCCATCGAGGGTGCCCCGGTCCTCCCGCAGCACGAGGTGCTGATCGTCGACGAGGCCCACGAGCTGGTCTCCCGGGTGACGGGCGTCGCCACCGGAGAGCTGACCCCGGGCCAGGTCAACCGTGCGGTGCGCCGCGCGGCGAAACTCGTCAACGAGAAGGCCGCCGACCAGCTCCAGACCGCGGCCGAAGGCTTCGAGCGGCTGATGGAGCTGGCCCTGCCCGGCCGTCTTGAGGAGATCCCGGAGGACCTCGCGTACGCACTCATGGCGCTGCGCGACGCCTGCCGCACGGTGATCTCCGCGATCGGCGCGACCCGTGACAAGTCCATCCAGGACGAGGACGCGGTGCGCAAGCAGGCGCTGGCCTCCGTGGAGAGCGTGCACGACGTGGCGGAGCGGATCACCAACGGATCCGAATGGGACGTCGTCTGGTACGAGCGCCATGAGCCCCGCGGCGGAGCCGCATATCGATACAGTGGCGCCTCCCTGCGCGTCGCCCCCATGTCGGTGTCGGGGCTGCTGAGGGAGAAGCTGTTCGCGGACCGCTCGGTCGTCCTCACCTCCGCCACGCTGAAGCTGGGCGGCGACTTCAACGGCGTCGGGGCGTCCCTGGGCCTGGCTCCCGAGGGCACGGAGGGCGACGACGTGCCCACGTGGAAGGGCGTGGACGTCGGATCCCCGTTCGACTATCCGAAGCAGGGCATCCTGTATGTCGCGAAGCACCTGTCACGCCCCGCGCGGGACGGCGAGCGCGCGGACATGCTGGACGAGCTGACGGAGCTGATCCAGGCGGCCGGCGGCCGCACCCTGGGCCTTTTCTCATCCATGCGGGCCGCCCAGCTCGCCGCGGAGGAGTTGCGCACCCGTATCCCCGAGTTCCCGATCCTGCTCCAGGGCGAGGAGACCCTCGGGGAGCTGATCAAGAACTTCGCGGCGGACCCGGGGACGTGCCTCTTCGGCACACTGTCGCTCTGGCAGGGCGTCGACGTCCCCGGGCCCAGCTGCCAACTGGTGGTCATGGACAAGATCCCCTTCCCGCGCCCCGACGACCCGCTGATGAGCGCCCGCCAGAAGGCCGTCGAGGAGGCCGGGGGCAACGGCTTCATGGCCGTCGCGGCCACGCACGCCGCGCTGCTGATGGCGCAGGGTGCCGGCCGGCTCGTACGGGCGTCCGGGGACAGAGGTGTGGTCGCCGTCCTGGACCAGCGGCTCGCCACGGCCCGCTACGGCGGCTATCTGAAGGCGTCCCTGCCCGACTTCTGGTACACGACGGACCGCAACCAGGTCCGGAAGTCCCTGGCGGCGATCGACGCGGCGGCGAAGGCGCAGGGAGCGTAGCTCCCCGTCCGCATGCGCCGCCCGCAGCGCCGGCCGGTGGCCCAGCCGCGCCCCGGCGCAGTGGCGGGAGGCAGTGGTTGCGGTGCGGTGGCGGGGAGGGGAGAGGGGGTGCGGGGCGTGGCCGGCCGCGTACAGCATGGGGCCCCGGAACCGGCGCAGGGGTCCCGGGGCCCGGATCAGGGGCGGGCGTCCGAGCGCCCGCCGCGGAGGGTCACACCCGCCGCAGTACCGCCACCACCTTGCCGAGGATCGTCGCCTCGTCGCCCGGGATCGGCTGGTACGCGGAGTTGTGCGGCAGCAGCCATACGTGGCCGTCCTCGCGCTTGAACCGCTTCACGGTGGCCTCGCCGTCGAGCATCGCGGCGACGATGTCACCGTTCTCCGCGACGGGCTGGCGGCGGACCGTGACCCAGTCGCCGTCACAGATCGCGGCCTCGATCATGGAGTCGCCGACGACCTTCAGGACGAAGAGCTCACCGTCACCGACGAGCTGCCTCGGGAGCGGGAAGACGTCCTCGACCGACTCCTCCGCGAGGATCGGGCCACCGGCCGCGATCCGGCCGACCAGGGGCACGTACGACGCGGCGGGCTTGCCCGCGGTGTCGGTGGGCTGCACGGACGACGCCTGGTCGGAGCCGCGCACCTCGTACGCGCGCGGACGGTGCGGGTCACGGCGCAGGAAGCCCTTGCGCTCCAGTGCCATCAGCTGGTGTGCGACCGAGGAGGTGCTGGAGAGGCCGACGGCCTGGCCGATCTCCCGCATCGACGGCGGGTAGCCGCGCCGCTGTACCGAGTCCCGGATGACCTCGATCACCCGGCGCTGCCGCTCGGTCAGCCCGGAGCTGTCCGCCCGGATGCCCGGAGGTCGGCCGGGCAGGGACCTCTTGGGCCCCTCGGGGTTCGTGGCTTCGTTCATGGCATGCACCGGCTCGAGTCGGCCCTGGGAGCGGTCCTGGGCAGTGATGGTGGCACTGTCTGCGGTGGTGGTCACGTCGTCGGCCCCTCTCGATGGTCTCCCGTGCAGCACAACGGTAGTTGCTTTCGAAAGGTTGCGCCAAACACACGTTCGAGTGAAAAACCCGGAATTGCCTGACGTGATCGAGACTCGGGGTGTATTGAGCCGACGTCGCCTCCGGCGGGCGGCAGCGCCCGCTGCTGTACTCTTCACCGCCGGGGCGAGGGCCTTGTGGGCCGCCGCGGACGGCGCCCAGTCTGCCATCCGATGCGCCGCGGGCCGCGTACCGGCCCCGCTTCTCCATGGGGCGTCCACCGTATCCGCGCATGGCCCGAATGGGTATGGCCGCGCGGCACGTGCCAAGACGCCCGGGGTGCGCGTGTCGCCGCCGAATGTACGAGCCAATCGCTACATCTAGTGGTTGGATTGCAGTAGTGACCCACAAGTTGTGGTCCCCCCGGTCTCCGCGGTCACCGAGATCGCCTATGCTTGGGGCTGCTTCGTGGGGCCGGTGAGACCCATGAGGTCTATGCGTCGTGCTGAAAAGGAGGGATGGAGCCATGCACTGCCCCTTCTGCAGGCACCCCGACAGCCGCGTCGTCGACAGTCGTACGACCGACGACGGCACGTCGATCCGCAGGCGCCGCCAGTGCCCCGACTGCTCCCGTCGTTTCACGACCGTGGAGACCTGTTCGCTGATGGTGGTCAAGCGGTCCGGAGTCACCGAGCCGTTCAGCCGTACCAAGGTCATCAACGGCGTGCGCAAGGCATGCCAGGGGCGGCCTGTCACCGAGGACGCACTCGCCCAGCTCGGCCAGCGGGTCGAGGAGGCCGTGCGGGCCACCGGGAGCGCCGAGCTGACGACCCACGACGTGGGCCTGGCCATACTCGGCCCCTTGCAGGAGCTCGACCTCGTCGCCTACCTGCGGTTCGCGTCCGTCTACCGGGCGTTCGACTCGCTGGAGGACTTCGAGGCCGCCATCGCGGAACTCAGGCAGCAGCGGGAGCGCACCGCCGTGGACGACGACGACCACGAGATCACTGACGCGGAGCGCCAGGGAACCGACCGCGGGTCCGGAGGGGCGGCCGACGCCCTCCTGCCCGCCACCGCCGCCGACTGACGGGCGGGCCGACCCGGTCGGCCCCGTCGGCGGCGCACACAGACCCGTCACGCGCGCCCGCAGGACGCGCGTGACAAGCAGACACAACACCGTGCCATGGGAAGAAAAGGGCACTTCAGGGCGTTTTCGCCCGTACAGGGAGGCGGCATGACAGAGACGGCGAGCGGTCCGGCACGAGGTTCCCGAGCGAAGGGCGCCAAGGCCACCAAGGGGCTGCGTATCGAGCGCATCCACACGACCCCGGGCGTGCACCCGTACGACGAGGTCGAGTGGGCGCGCCGTGACGTCGTCATGACCAACTGGCGCGACGGCTCGGTCAACTTCGAGCAGCGTGGCGTCGAGTTCCCCGAGTTCTGGTCGGTGAACGCGGTCAACATCGTCACCAGCAAGTACTTCCGCGGTGCCGTCGGCACCCCCCAGCGCGAGACCAGCCTCAAGCAGCTGATCGACCGCATCGTGAAGACCTACCGGAAGGCCGGTGAGGACTACAAGTACTTCGCCTCGCCCGCCGACGCGGAGATCTTCGAGCACGAACTGGCGTACGCCCTCCTGCACCAGATCTTCAGCTTCAACAGCCCCGTCTGGTTCAACGTCGGCACCCCGCAGCCCCAGCAGGTCTCCGCCTGCTTCATCCTGTCCGTCGACGACTCCATGGAGTCGATCCTCGACTGGTACAAGGAAGAGGGCATGATCTTCAAGGGCGGCTCCGGCGCCGGCCTGAACCTCTCCCGCATCCGCTCCTCCAAGGAACTGCTCTCCTCCGGCGGCAACGCCTCCGGCCCGGTCTCCTTCATGCGCGGCGCCGACGCCTCCGCAGGAACGATCAAGTCGGGCGGTGCGACCCGCCGCGCCGCCAAGATGGTCATCCTGGACGTCGACCACCCGGACGTCGAGGACTTCATCGAGACCAAGGTGAAGGAGGAGGAGAAGATCCGCGCCCTGCGCGACGCGGGCTTCGACATGGACCTCGGCGGCGAGGACATCACCTCCGTCCAGTACCAGAACGCCAACAACTCGGTCCGCGTCAACGACACCTTCATGAAGGCCGTCGAGAACGGCGAGAACTTCGGCCTGCGCGCCCGCATGACCGGTGAGGTCATCGAGGAGGTCGACGCCAAGACCCTCTTCCGCAAGATGGCCGAGGCCGCCTGGGCCTGCGCCGACCCGGGCATCCAGTACGACGACACGATCAACCACTGGCACACGTGCCCGGAGTCCGGCCGCATCAACGGCTCGAACCCGTGCAGCGAGTACATGCACCTGGACAACACGTCCTGCAACCTCGCCTCGCTGAACCTGATGAAGTTCCTGAAGGACGACGGCAAGGGCAACCAGTCCTTCGACGTCGAGCGCTTCTCCAAGGTCGTCGAGCTGGTCATCACCGCGATGGACATCTCGATCTGCTTCGCGGACTTCCCGACCCAGAAGATCGGCGAGAACACCCGCGCCTTCCGCCAGCTCGGCATCGGCTACGCGAACCTGGGCGCCCTGCTCATGGCGACCGGCCACGCCTACGACTCCGACGGCGGCCGCGCCCTCGCCGGTGCCATCACCTCCCTGATGACCGGCACCGCATACCGCCGCTCCGCCGAACTCGCCGCGGTCGTCGGCCCGTACGACGGCTACGCCCGCAACGAGCAGGCACACCTGCGCGTCATGAAGCAGCACTCCGACGCCAACGCCACCGCGGTCCGCATGGACGACCTCGACACCCCGGTGTGGGCCGCGGCCACCGAGGCCTGGCAGGACGTGCTGCGGATCGGCGAGAAGAACGGATTCCGCAACTCCCAGGCGTCCGTCCTCGCCCCGACCGGCACCATCGGTCTGGCCATGGGCTGCGACACCACCGGTGTCGAGCCCGACCTGGCGCTGGTCAAGTTCAAGAAGCTGGTCGGCGGCGGCTCGATGCAGATCGTCAACGGCACCGTGCCGCAGGCGCTGCGTCGCCTCGGCTACCAGGAGGAGCAGGTCGAGGCGATCGTCGCCCACATCGCCGAGCACGGCAATGTGATCGACGCGCCGGGCCTCAAGCCGGAGCACTACGAGGTCTTCGACTGCGCCATGGGCGAGCGCGCCATCTCCCCGATGGGCCACGTCCGCATGATGGCCGCGATCCAGCCGTGGATCTCCGGCGCGATCTCCAAGACGGTCAACATGCCGGAGTCGGCGACCGTCGAGGACGTCGAGGAGATCTACTTCGAGGCCTGGAAGCTGGGCATCAAGGCGCTGGCGATCTACCGCGACAACTGCAAGGTCGGCCAGCCCCTCTCCGCCAAGAAGAAGGAGACCGCCGAGAAGCCGGCCGAGCAGCCCGCCGCGGAGCCGACGGTCGAGAAGGTCGTCGAGTACCGCCCGGTCCGCAAGCGCCTCCCGAAGGGCCGTCCCGGCATCACCACCTCCTTCACCGTCGGCGGCGCCGAGGGCTACATGACCGCCAACTCCTACCCGGACGACGGTCTCGGCGAGGTCTTCCTGAAGATGTCCAAGCAGGGCTCGACCCTCGCGGGCATGATGGACGCCTTCTCCATCGCCGTCTCGGTGGGCCTGCAGTACGGGGTGCCGCTGGAGACGTACGTCTCCAAGTTCACCAACATGCGCTTCGAGCCGGCCGGTATGACGGACGACCCGGACGTGCGGATGGCGCAGTCGATCGTCGACTACATCTTCCGCCGCCTGGCGCTGGACTTCCTGCCCTTCGAGACGCGCTCGGCGCTCGGCATCCACTCCGCCGAGGAGCGTCAGCGCCACTTGGAGACCGGCTCCTACGAGCCGATCGACGACGAGGAGGTCGACGTCGAGGGCCTCGCCCAGTCGGCCCCGCGCGCCCAGGAGCTGAAGGCGGTGGCCACGCCGAGGACGGAGTCCGCCGCGGCCAAGCCGGCCCCGAAGCAGGCGCACACCAGCGCCGAGCTGGTGGAGATGCAGCTGGGTATCCAGGCGGACGCTCCGCTGTGCTTCTCCTGCGGCACGAAGATGCAGCGGGCGGGCTCCTGCTACATCTGCGAGGGCTGCGGCTCGACGAGCGGCTGCAGCTGACCGACGCCCGAAGGGCGGCACGACCGGTGGTCGTGCCGCCCTTCGGCGTGGACAGGCCCTAGGAGAGCGGCCGGCCCATGACGCGGGCGAAGCTTTCCGGATCCGTGTCGAAGCCGTGCACGCCCGGGTGGAACGTCCACTCTCCGGAGGAGTCGCGCACGAACTCCGCCACCCTCGCCGCCGTGGCGCCGAGGACGCCCCCGAAGTCGTCCGCTGCGAGCACGGTGTAGTCCTCGCGGACCCGCAGCGCCGGGTTCAGAACGCCGACGAACGTCCTGCGTCCGGCTCGCTGCTGGATGGCGACGCCGACCACCACGCGCGCGTACCGGCCGTCCAGCCGGTACAGCTCCACGGTCATGACCTCGTCCCAGCCGAACCCCTTGCCGTCCAGGCTGTCGCGGTTGAGGTAGATCGTGCCGTCGGGGGAGCGGCTGTCGAAGTGCACCACATAGGCGGGAGCCCCATAGGGATCATCCGCCAAATAGGCCGCGGCCACGATGTCGAGGTCGGTGGGCGGCTGGTCGGAGGGACTCGGGTCCCACTTCACCGCCAGTTCGACCTTGCGGATGCCCTTGTTGAGACCGGTCATCTCCCATCCCCTCCCCGTTGTCATCTGCCCTTGTGGGAACTCCCGTTCCATCAGGGCCAGTTGTCCATTGTGCCTCGTGCGCGGGGCGCTCGCTCGGGTGCACTCCGCAGGAGCGTGACCAACGCCACGCAAGCTGGCCTTACGATGGCGCGGTGCTGGTCAAGTGGACTCGCTGCACCGTGGTCGACCGCCGCGGTTTCGAACGGGGGCAGCGAAAGTGGGCGGGGCTTCTGGGGGAGCCGGGCTTCCGGGGACAGGGCGGGGGTTTCAGCCGGGTCAGGCTCGGCGTGGCGCACGTCTTCGCGTTCTGGGAGAGCCGCGCCTTCTACGACTCGTTCATGGCGCGCTCGCACGACCGGCTGGCCGCCGCGCAGGCGGGCACGTTCAAGGACCAGCAGGTCCGGCTGTTCGACCACCGCTTCGATGTGAAGACCGGCTTCGAGCCCCGCTTCACCGACGCCGACCTGGTGCGTGTGGCGCACTGCCGGGTCCACGAGGAGCGCGCCGAGCACTTCGCGCTGATGCAGGAGAAGGTCTGGAACCCGGCCATGGCGGGCTCACCCGGCATGACCCGCGGACTCTTCGGCGAGGCGCCGGGCCATGAGTTCCTGATCCTGTCCATGTGGCAGTCGGCTGCGGAGCACGGCAAGTACCGCGAGGAGCGCGTGGAGCGGTTGGCGCTGCGGGCGCAGACGGAGGCGGACGTAGCGGCGCTCACCGGGGACATCGTGGAGCTGGAGCCGACGTGGACGGTCTGAGGCCGACCGTTTCGGCGTGGACGGTCTGACGCGCACCGTTTGGAAACCGGACGGACCTCTGGGTGTGGCGCCGGTGTGACCTGCGCCTTACGGAGGCCCTCCACTGCCCGTTCGGCCGTCACTCGATCTAGGGTTCTGGCATGGCACGACCACGGCGCATCGTCCTTGTCCGGCACGGCGAGTCGGTGGGGAACGCCGATGACTCCGTGTACGAGCGCGAGCCCGACCACGCACTGCCGCTCACCGAGAGGGGATGGCGGCAGGCGGAGGAGACGGGCAAGCGGCTGCGGGAGCTCTTCGGCAGGGAACGTGTCAGCGTGTACGTCTCCCCCTACCGCCGCACCCATGAGACGCTCCGCGCCTTCCACCTCGATCCCGATCTCGTGCGTGTGCGCGAGGAGCCCCGCCTGCGCGAGCAGGACTGGGGGAACTGGCAGGACCGCGAGGACGTACGGCTGCAGAAGGCGTACCGCGACGCCTACGGGCACTTCTTCTACCGCTTCGCGCAGGGCGAGTCCGGCGCCGATGTGTACGACCGGGTGGGCGGCTTCCTGGAGAGCCTGTTCCGCAGCTTCGAGGAGCCGGATCACCCACCGAACGTGCTCCTGGTGACGCACGGGCTCGCCATGCGGCTGTTCTGCATGCGCTGGTTCCACTGGACGGTCGCGGAATTCGAGTCGCTGTCCAACCCCGGGAACGGCGAGACGCGCATGCTCCTGCTGCAGGAGAACGGCAAGTACAGGCTCGACAGGCCTTTCGACCGCTGGCGCGACCCGGATCCGTACTGGGTCACCGGTTAGAGTGGCAGGGCGATGACCTCTGACTTCTCTCCGCTCGGGCGCCTGGAACGCGCGCTCGCCTGTCTGCGCGGACTCGCGGTGGGGGACGCGCTGGGCTCACAGTTCTTCGTTCCCGCGAACTATCCGCTCCTCCAGCGCCGCGAGCTGCCACCGGGCGTGTGGCAGTGGACGGACGACACCGAGATGGCCTGTTCAGTGGTGTCCGTGCTGGCCACGCACCAGCGCATCGACCAGGACGAGCTGGCCCGCTCCTTCGCCGAGCACCACGACTTCGACCGCGGCTACGGGCCGGCGGTGGGCCGCCTGCTGAGGCTCGTCCGGGAGGGCGGCGACTGGCGCGAGCTGGCTGCGGCGCTCTTCAAGGGGCAGGGATCGTGGGGCAACGGCGCGGCGATGCGGATCGCGCCGCTCGGCGCCTGGTACGCCGACGACCCGGAGCAGGCGACCCATCAGGCGGAGATCTCCGCGTACCCGACGCACCAGCACCGCGAGGCCGTGGCCGGTGCCATGGCCGTGGCCGCGGCGGCCGCCCTCGCCGCGGCTCCGGCGGGGCCGCCGAGCGCCGAGGCCCTGCTCGACGGGGTGATCGCGCTGGTACCGAGGAGCGCCGTCGCGGCGGGGCTGCGGCGGGCGCGGGACATGCTGGACTACGGCGACGCGACGACGGTCGCGGCTGTGCTCGGCTGCGGGCGGCGTACGACTGCGCACGACACGGTGCCGTTCGCGCTGTGGTCGGCCGCGCGCGGCCTCGGTGACTACCCGAGGGCGTTCTGGACCACCGCCCAGGTGGGCGGGGACATGGACACGACATGCGCGATCGTCGGCGGAGTGGTCGCCTCCGGGAAGGCGGGAGCTCCGCCGGGGGAGTGGCTGGAGCGAACGGAGCGGCTGCCGGAGTGGGCGCCGTCGCTTTCGTAGCCGACGTGGACCGCTGAGCGGAATACCGCCATCGCGGCCGGTCCGGCTGCCCGCCGAGAGCCGGAACGGCGCGGACGGCGTGGCGGTGCGCGCCATGCGCACCCTCGTCTCGACCGTTGCTCTCGGCGTCGCCGCCCCGGGCGCCCGGCCGTCGTTGTCCTCCGGTTGCGCGGCGGAGGACAACGACGGTGGGGACGTTCAGCCGGCGGCCGGGCCTGCCGTGCCCGCCAGGGCCTCCAGGTCGCTCTTGCGTACCCGGATGACCACCGCGGCCGTGAGCAGGGCCAGGATCGCCATCGCGGCGGCCGGCACGAAGGCCGTCGATATGCCGTGGGCGAGCACCTCGTTCCCCCACGGAGCCGGCAACTGGTGCGTCTTGGCGAACTCCGCCTTCTGCTCCGCCGTACCGTTCGCCAGGAACTTCGGCAACTGCTTGCCCGCCTCGTCCCGGCTCGCCGTCCCGAACACCGTGGTCAGGATCGACAGACCGAGCGAACCGCCCACCTGCTGGGTGGCGTTGAGCAGACCCGAGGCCGCCCCCGCCTCGTGCTGGGCGACGCCCGAGACCGCGGTGAGCGTCAGCGTCACGAAGTTCAGGCCCATCCCGAAGCCGAACACCAGCATGGGACCGAGCACACCGCCCGCGTAGGAGCTGTCGGGCTTGATCAACGTCTGCCAGCCGAGCCCGATCGTCACGAGCGTCGCCCCGACCAACATGAACGGCTTGGGGCCGAGCACCGGAAGGAACCGCTGCGACAGGCCGGCGCCGATCACGATCGCCACCGTCACCGGCAGGAAGGCCACGCCCGCCGAGATCGGCGTGTACCCCAGCACGTTCTGCACGAAGAGCACGATGTAGAAGAACATTCCGAACATCGCCGCGGCCAGGCTCAGCATGATCACGTACGTGCCCGAGCGGTTGCGGTCGGCGAACATCCGCAGCGGGGTGATCGGCTCCCTGGCCCGCCTCTCGATGAGGGCGAACGCCAGCAGCAGCACCACGGCCGCCGCGAAGGACACGATCGTGACGCTGTCCCGCCAGCCGTCCTCCGCAGCGCGGATGAAGCCGTACACCAGCGACGCCATGCCCGCCGTCGACGTCAGGGCGCCCGCGATGTCGAACCGGCCCGGATGACGTTCGGACTCGCCTATGTACATGGGTGTGAGCACGGCGATCAGCACGCCGATGGGCACGTTGACGAAGAGGACCCAGCGCCAGTCGAGCCACTCCGTGAGCATGCCGCCGGTCAGCAGGCCGATCGCACCGCCTCCGGCCGAGACGGCGGCGAAGACTCCAAAGGCCCGGTTGCGCTCGGGACCTTCGGGGAACGTGGTGGTGATCAGCGCCAGTGAGGTGGGCGACGCGATCGCGCCACCCACGCCCTGCAGGGCGCGCGCGGCCAGCAACTGCCAGGGCTCCTGGGCGAGTCCGCCGAGCAGCGAGGCGAAGGTGAACAGCAGGATGCCCGTCATGAACACCCGTCGCCGGCCGAGGATGTCACCGGCCCGCCCGCCGAGAAGCAGCAGGCCGCCGAAGGTGAGCGTGTAGGCGCTGACGACCCACGTCAGGTCGGTCGTGCTGAACTTCAGCGCGTCCTGAATGTGCGGGAGCGCGATGTTCACAATCGTCGCGTCGAGTACCACCATGAGTTGGCAGGCCGCGATGACGGTGAGCGCGATGCCGGGACGCCCCTCCCGGCGGGCGGCTTTCGGCTTCTGGTCCTCAATCAATGGAGAGGTTGTCACGATGGGTCCCCCACGAATGCGTTAGTGAACGATCGCGTTCACTTTCCCTGTCACACGGTAGTGAGTCCCCGTCAGTGAACGCAAGCGTTCACTGAATTCGTCGCCGTGCTGCGCCGCCCAACTGCTCGCCCTATCCTCGGAATCCCCGCTTCCGCTGCTCAACGGAGAACATAGATGGGTACTTCGTCCTGGACGGCCGCCTCTTCCCGGCCGGCCTCTCTCCGCCGGCGTGGTGCCGTGCTCGAACGCGCGATCCTCGACGCCGCGCTCGAGCAGCTCAGCACGGTCGGTTGGAAGGGCCTGACGATGGAGGGCGTCGCCGCCGGTGCGCAGACCGGCAAGGCGGCCGTCTACCGTCGCTGGCCGTCCAAGGAGGACCTCGTCGCGGACGCGCTCCAGGCCGGACTGCCGCGTTTCGACGAGGCGCCCGACCTCGGGACCCTGCGGGAGGACCTGCTGGCCCTGTGTCGGCAGGCGCGTGACGCCATGTACTCACGCCCCGGGTTCGCCCTCCGTTCAGTCATTCACGAATGCGACACACTGGAGGCTGAGCGCTTCCAGGGGGTGATCTACGAGGGTGTCATCGAGCCGAGCGTCAGGTTGCTGCGTCAGGTCATCACGCAGGGAATCGAGCGGGGAGAGGTGCGGCCTGACGCCGCGAACGGATATGTCTTCGACGTCATGCCGGCGATGATGATGTACCGCACAAAAATTAGCTCCTGCGAATGGAATGACCAGGAGATCGAGGAGATGATCGACCGGCTGATGATCCCGCTGCTGCGTCCGATGGGGGACTGATCCGGCTCCCGGGTCGCCGCTGCCGGCCAGCCGCCGCGACCCTGTCGCCGTCCTTCCGGGCGGCCGCCGGCGCGTGGGCCGCCGCCGGGGGAAACCGGGGTGTCGCACGGCGATCCCGGCGGCGTACGCTAAGGGCGCCATGCCGTACGAACCACCTACTCACACCGTCGAGCGCTCCCTCCGCGCAACGACCGGAGCGAAGGTCATCGCCGGTGTCGACGAGGTGGGGCGCGGTGCGTGGGCCGGTCCCGTCACCGTCTGCGCGGCGGTCACGGGCCTGCGCCGACCGCCCGAGGGCCTCACCGACTCCAAGCTGCTGACCGTCAAGCGGCGCACCGAACTCGCCGAGCTGCTGCGGACGTGGGTCACGGCCTACGCCCTCGGGCATGCCTCCCCCGAGGAGATCGACGACCTCGGGATGACGGCCGCCCTGCGGCTCGCGGCGGTTCGCGCCCTTGAGGCGCTGCCCGTCCGCCCCGACGCGGTGATCCTCGACGGGAAGTACGACTACCTGGGCGCGCCCTGGAAGGTCCGTACGGTGATCAAGGGCGACCGGTCGTGCGTGGCGGTCGCGGCGGCCTCGGTGATAGCCAAGGTTCACCGCGACAAAATGATGGCCGAACTGGGTATCGACCATGCAGACTTCGGTTTTGCGGCCAACGCCGGTTATCCGTCACCGGTGCACAAGGCCGCACTGGAGGAACGGGGCCCCACCCCGTACCACCGCTTGTCGTGGGCGTATCTTGATGCGCTGCCCCAGTGGCGGCACCTCAAGAAGGTCCGCAGCTGGGCGGACGGAAGCGTTCCGGAAATCGAGGGCCAGCTCGGCTTCGACTTCTGACCGGTTCCGGTCGCACTGACGTGCCACCCGCCGATGCCGGTCGCTTCGGCGTTTGATAAAAATCAGCTCATGCCTCTCATTCCCGAGGAGCCTCAGATTCACGAGAGTGCCCAGGGTCCCCGCGCCACGGCCGGCGGCCGTACCGCGCCGACCCCCCGTCCCGTACCGGGCCCCCGCCCCGCGGCCCCTGCCCGCCCCGGACGCCCGGGGCCCATCCGGCCGATGCCGGCCCAGCGCACCCCGCGCGAGCCGGCCAAGCCCGGACCCTCCGCTTCCGCATCCACTCCGCAGATCCAGCTGATCCCGGCCTCGGCCGAGGGAGCGCTGGATGCCGCCGAGGAAGCCGTCGACCTGCTGCTGGAGTCCGGTCGCGCCCCTGGTGACGTGCTGGTGATCACCACCGGCGAGCCACACCCGTGGGCCGCGCACGAACTGTCCTTCGGTGAGGCCGCCTACTGGGCGCAGCACGACGCCGGTGACGACGTCTTCTACGCCGACGCCTCGGTGGCCTCCCGTGCCGCCGCCCGGCCGGTGGTCGTGGTCGCCGTCAACGGCGGTGCCGACGCCACTGTCGCCGCCACGCTTCCGCTGGCGCTCAGCCGGTCCGGCGCCCTGCTGATCGTCTGCGGCGACCCGAAGCAGATCAACTCGGTGCTGGGCGCGGGCGTCTGAGCGGTCCGGCCCGGTCCGGTCCGCTCGTGTCCCGCCCTTCGCGCCGGGGGCCGAGCCGGGTAACCGGTTCGGGCTTCGGCCGCCGCGGCCGGTGAGTGCGGCGCCGACGACGCCTGGAACGGCGACTCTCTTCACCATGCCCTTCTGCGGTCGGGTCACCGGTGTGGGGCTCAGTGGCATCGGTCGGCGATGGCGAATGCCGGTTTCTGTTAGCGGCATGCTGGCTGGTGATGGCGCATGTCGGCTGGTGAAGACGCATGCCGGTTGGCGTGACGCAGGCCGGCTGTGAAGACGCATGCCGGTTGGCGTGCTGACGCATGCCGGGTGACGTGCTGACGCATGCCGGGTGGGCGGATGCATGACGTCGGCACACGCGCGTCTGCGGGCAGATGCATGCCAGGGCATACGTATGCCGGTGGGCTGTGTCGATGTCGGTGGACAGCGCCGCCGTATCGGCCGTCAACAGCGCCGCGGTATCGGCCGTCGGTGCCGCTGTTCGGGCGGACGGTTCCGTCTGGCCGCCGTGCGTGGGCGACTTCCGTGCTCTTCCGACGCGCGACCGGTTCGCGGACGGGGTGCCGCGGTCGGCCGCCGCCTCCGGGCGAGGACTCACGGGCTGTGGTGCGGAAAGGCCCCCGTCGTCGTACGTCGCTGCTCCCGGCGGTGTCGCGACAATGCCGCGCCGCTCAGCGGGCGGCGGCCCGGCGCAGCAGGTCCGAGGAGACGCCCCCGGTACGAGGCTGCTGCAGCGGCATGCCCGCCGGATCGAACTCCTCGGGCGTCGACTTCGCGTTGGGGCGGCGGCCCCCGCGGTCCTCACCGAGGACCTGCCAGCCATCGCGCGTCAGCGTGATGTACGCGCCACAGCGCAGCCCGTGCAACGTGCACGCGTCGCGCAGACCCCACATCCACGCGCCGTCCTCCTCGGTCCACCGGGTGTCGCCCTCACGGCAGTAGAGCAGCACCGCCGTCCGCACCGGCGTCCGGCGCCGCAGGTCGTGCGGGATGACCCGGCGCAACTGGGCAAGCAGCGCGTTGCGGAACACCCATCCGTCCGCCGGGGCGGGGCGCCGGGTGAACGACGCGCTCGCGCACAGCCGTTCCTCCGGATCCAGGACGGCCACCACGGCCGTGGAGGGTCGTGGCCGGTGCCGGGTGTGCAGCCCGCTGACGACTTCGCGGGGGTTGCGCAGCAGGGGAATCTCGGCGGCTGCCCACTCCGCCGGCTCGAGCAGCCGAGCCACGGGATGGGCGGAAGCGGCGGACGGGGCGGCGGAACCTGCCAGGGATGCCGCCGAGGACGGAGCGAATCCGAAGGTCACGATCCTCCCTTCGGCTGACGCGCCCACAGTGCGGGCGGGGTGGGACTGGGGGGGGCGCACCGCGGCAGAGCCCTGCCGGATCACGGACGAGCCGTGCGGGGAGCGGATCTCAATTCTTCCCGTCGAACTGGGTTGCGGCAACGAGCAATTGGGGCCGCCGACCGGATTCTGGTGATGTGTGGCCTATATCCCCTCTACTTCTCTGCCCGGTGTCTTCCCGGCGAAGGGTCGGGTCACTCCTGCACGCGAGGACCATCGGCAAGAACCTCTCCGCTCCGGCGAGCGCCTTTCCGTGCGTGCTCCCGGACCCTTCGCGAGCCGCCGGTCACGCTGGGTGAGGTGGCCGATTGTCAGTGCCATCGGGTTGCATGGGGACATGGACGAACGCGAGCTCCGAGCTGAAGCCGACGCGATCCTCGCCGAACTCGTCGGTGACCCGGGGGGCCCGGCCCGGTTGCGGGAGGACCAGTGGCAGGCGGTGGCGGCTCTGGTGCGGGAGCGCAGGCGTGCCCTGGTGGTGCAGCGCACCGGCTGGGGCAAGTCGGCGGTGTACTTCGTTGCCACCGCGCTGCTGCGCCGGCGCGGCTCCGGCCCGACCGTGATCGTCTCGCCGCTGCTGGCGCTGATGCGCAACCAGGTGGAGTCCGCGGCGCGGGCCGGTATCCGGGCGCGCACCATCAACTCGGCCAACCCGGAGGAGTGGGACACCATCCACGAGGAGATCGAGCGCGGCGAGACCGACGTTCTCCTCGTGAGCCCGGAGCGTCTCAATTCTGTGGATTTCCGCGATCAGGTGCTGCCCAAGCTCGCGGCCACGACCGGTCTGCTGGTGGTCGACGAGGCGCACTGCATCTCCGACTGGGGGCATGACTTCCGGCCGGACTACCGCCGGTTGCGGGCGATGCTCGCCGAGCTCGCCCCCGGCGTACCGGTGCTGGCCACCACGGCGACCGCCAACGCACGGGTCACCGCGGACGTGGCCGAGCAGTTGGGTACCGGCGCCGGTGAGGCCCTGGTCCTTCGCGGCCCGCTCGACAGGGAGAGTCTGAGGCTGGGGGTGGTCGAGCTGCCGGACGCCGCGCACCGCCTGGGCTGGCTGGCCGAGCATCTCGGGGAGCTGCCGGGCTCGGGCATCATCTACACGCTGACGGTGGCCGCGGCCGAGGAGGCGACCGCATTCCTGCGGCAGCGCGGCTTCCGGGTGGCCTCCTACACGGGGCGCACGGAGAACGCCGACCGGCTGCAGGCCGAGGCCGACCTGCTGGAGAACCGGGTCAAGGCGCTGGTGGCGACGTCGGCGCTGGGCATGGGCTTCGACAAGCCGGACCTGGGCTTCGTGGTGCACCTCGGCTCGCCGTCCTCGCCCATCGCCTACTACCAGCAGGTGGGGCGTGCGGGGCGCGGTGTGGCCCACGCCGATGTGCTTCTGCTGCCGGGCAAGGAGGACGAGGCCATCTGGCGCTACTTCGCCGACACCGCCTTCCCGCCCGAGGCCCAGGTGCGACAGACCCTCTCGGCCCTCGCCGGCGCGGGGCGACCGCTGTCCGTGCCGGCCCTGGAGGCGTCGGTGGATCTGCGGCGCAGCCGGCTGGAGACGATGCTGAAGGTGCTCGACGTGGACGGCGCGGTCAAGCGGGTGAAGGGCGGTTGGATCTCCACCGGCGAGCAGTGGGCCTACGACTCCGAGCGGTACGCCTGGGTGGCGCGGCAGCGGGCTGCCGAGCAGCAGGCCATGCGCGACTACGTGAGCACGTCCCAGTGCCGGATGGAGTTCCTGCGCCGGCAGCTGGACGACGAGGGGGCGGCCCCGTGCGGGCGTTGCGACAACTGCGCAGGGCCCTGGGCCGACTCCGCTGTTTCGGCGGAGACGTTGACAGGGGCGGCCAAGGAACTGGACCGTCCGGGGGTGGAGGTCGAGCCGCGCCGCATGTGGCCGACGGGGATGCCCGCACTGGGCGTCGACCTCAAGGGGCGTATCCCGGCCGGCGAGCAGTGCTCCACCGGGCGTGCGCTGGGGCGGCTCTCGGACATCGGCTGGGGCAACCGTCTGCGCCCGCTGCTGGCGGAGGACGCGCCCGACGGGCCGGTCCCCGACGACGTCCTGCGGGCGGCGGTGGCGGTCCTCGCCGACTGGGCGCGCTCTCCGGGCGGCTGGGCGCCGAATGCCCCGGACGCCTCCGCCCGGCCGGTGGGAGTCGTCGCCGTGCCGTCCCTGACCCGACCGCAACTGGTGGGTTCGCTCGCCGGGGGCATCGCGGACATCGGCCGCCTCCCCTTCCTGGGCACCCTGACCTACACCGGGCCGAGTGGCGCGCACGCGGCACGCCGCAGCAACTCCGCCCAGCGGCTGAGGGCGCTGTCCGGCGCGTTGACCGTCCCCGAGGAACTGGCCGGTGCCCTGGGCGGCTCCCCCGGACCCGTCCTGCTCGTGGACGACTACACCGACTCCGGCTGGACCCTCGCAGTCGCTGCCCGACTCCTGCGCCGGGCAGGCAGCGAACAGGTCCTCCCCTTGGTCCTCGCTGTCGCAGGCTGAGCCTCCCCCGAACCGCGTCCACTTCCCGGCTGCAAGTGGACGCGGCACGCTCGGCTTTTGGCAGTGTCTGCTGCCGGCAGCGTCTGCCTCAACGTCCCTGACGGAGAGTGACCTGAAGCGCGCCGCAGGCGCCTGCTTCCTGCTGGTGGCGCAAGAAGCGCTCCACGGTACGAAGAAGCGCGCCACGGTACTTCGCAGCGACGCGGCGCGTCCAGATGTCGCCGGAGCCCGGCTCGATGCCGGCGGCTCCCGGACACGACTTGCCGACGCCTTGACGATTCGTTCCGCGAACGTTCAGCCAGCCGTCTGCGTCTGGGTTGTGTGTCGTCCCTAGGGTCCCTGCGGACTCGAAAGAAGGGACCCATGGGCAGACTCCTCGCAGTCCGGGCTCGCGGCATCACCAAGTGTTTCGGCGACGTCGTCGCACTCGACGGCGTCGACCTGGACGTGACACAGGGTCAGATCCATGGCCTGGTCGGACCGAACGGCGCCGGCAAGACGACATTGCTCGGCCTCCTGCTGGGCCTGGCCGTCGCCGACAGCGGCCGCCTCGAGATCCTGGGTACGCCGCTCGGGCGGGCGTTCGCCGCTCCCGACGGTGTCGCCGGCTTCGTGGACGGCCCCGGTCTCTACCCCTCGCTCACCGCGAGGCAGAACCTCGCCGCACTGGCCGCTCTCCGCGGCCACGACGCCCGGACGACGGCGATCGACGACGTACTCGACCAGGTCGGACTCACCGATGTCGCCGACGACAGGGCCCGCGGCTTCTCCCTCGGCATGCGTCAGCGGCTCGGGCTCGCCGCCGCCCTGCTCACCAAGCCCCGGCTGCTCGTGCTCGACGAACCTTCCAACGGCCTGGACCCGGCCGGTAAAAGACGCGTCCACGGTGTCCTCACCCGGCTCGCTGCGGACGGAACCAGCGTCGTGCTCTCGAGCCACCGCATGGACGACCTCGAGGCACTGTGCTCCGAGGTCACCATCGTCGCCACCGGACGCGTCGTCTTCTCCGGCCCGCTGGGCAAGCTGGCCGCCGAGAACCGTGAACTCGACTACCGGCTGCGGACCTCCGACCCGCAGGCCGCCCGCCGACTGGCTGCCGACACCGCCGGGACACGGATCGTCGACGACGCCGGGGCACGGCAGGACGCGGAGGTGCTCGTGGTGCGGGCGCTGGTGCCCGCCCTCGACGAACTGGTGGTGGGGCTCGTGCAGGCGGGCGTCGCGGTGCGGGAACTCGCCCCGCTCGTGTCGCCGCTCGAAGCCGCGTTCCTGGCCCTCACCGAGCAGCAGGAGGCAGCCCGATGACCGCGACCATCGTCGATGACAACGTCGTCACCGGCCGTGCTCCCCGCGTCTCGGTGGCGCGTGGTTACCGCTTCGAACTCGTCAAGCTGGTCTCGCAATGGCGCATCCGCCTTCTGGTCCTCGCCTGCTGGATCGCGCCGGCGCTCTTCGTCGCCGGGGTCAGCCGGCAGAGCACGCTCCCCGCCGACACCCTTTTCGGCCGCTGGATGCACGCCACGGGGTGGGCCGGACCGCTGGTGACGCTCGGCTTCGCGGGCACCTGGGCGCTGCCGCTGCTGACCTCGGTGGTCGCCGGCGACGTGTTCGCCTCCGAGGACCGGCTCGGCACCTGGCGCCACCTGCTCGTGGCCGTCCGGTCGCCCAGGCGGATCTTCGCGGCGAAGGTACTGGCCGGCCTCACCGTCACCCTGCTGCTCGTGGCCGGGCTGGCCTGTTCCAGTACGGTCGGCGGGATCGTGGCGGTCGGCAACCAGCCGCTGGTCGGCCTCGACGGCCGCCTGCTCGCGCCGGGGGACGCCGCGGGCAAGGTCCTGCTCGCCTGGGTCTGCGCCCTCGCCCCGACTCTGGCCCTCGCCGCGATCGGACTCCTCGGGTCGGTCGCCCTGGGTCGCTCGCCGATGGGGCTGTTGCTGCCCCCGGTCGTCGCGCTCGCGATGCAGGTCGCCCAGATGCTGCCGCTGCCCGTCGCCGTGCGCCTCGCCCTGCCCGGCTCCGCCTTCGTCTCCTGGAACGGTCTGTTCACCAGCCCGGCGCAGGTCGGTCCGCTCCTGATCGGCATCGCGGTCGGCCTGGTGTGGGCCGTGCTCGCGACAGAGCTGGCGTACTTGCTCTTCCAGCGCCGCGACTTCACCAACCCGGCCTACGACGGTTCCGGGCGCCGCGCGGTCACCACCGGACTCCTGCCGCTCGTCGGACTGACCGCCCTCACCGTCGCGGCGGTCGCGGTGGGGACCCCGTCGATGGGCTCCGGGATCGAACAGGAAAAGGTCCAGCGGTCGGTCGCCACGGCGTTCGCCCACCTCTACCGCATGCAGACCGAACAGCTCCACCGGCCGGCCGTCACCGAGACGCAACTGAAGGCCACGGCGGCGTGCAACAAGGGCGACGGCCAGGTCGCCCCCCAGGGGGCGGGCAACGACTGGCGTTGCGTCGTCACCTGGCATCTCCCCGGCGTCGCGGCCGCAGGGACGGCCGTCTACCAACTCGACGTCGCCTCAGACGGGCGGTTCGTGGCCGACGGCGACGGACCGAAGGAAGTGAACGGCTACTTCCTGGTCCGTACCCCCACCGGGGACGCCCCGAACCCCCTTTGGCAGTTCGACGGCAGCGTCGAGCTGCTCGACACCTCCTCGAAGGGATAGTTCCATGCAGGTAACACGGCAGCGTCGAACCCAAGAGAAGGAGCAGGTCAGCCTTTTCGGTAGACGTGTCGGCCGCCGGGCTTTGCTGGTGACGTCGGGCATCGCTGTCGCCCTCGCCGTCACGGGCACCGCAGTCGCCCAGACGTACCAGTTCGGCACCCAGCAGGTCGGCCAGGTCACCGCCAACGGCCAGGTCGTCTCCGCCGACCAGTACATCGCCCCGTACGGCAGCCGTACCGTCATCGGCGACGGCAAGATCATGTCGTCCTCGGTCAGTCCGGACGGCACCCGTCTCGCCGCCTCGGTCGCCGACGGCGACGCGGCGCTGGTCATCATGGACCTCAAGACCGGGCAGGTGAAGCAGAAGGTCGGCACCAACGCGGCGGACGACCTGCGCATCAAGACCGGCTCCGTCGGGCAGGAGGGCCCGACGTACTCGCCCGACGGCTCGCAGCTGTGGCTGGGCCAGAGCGACGGCTACACCAAGTTCACCGTGAACCCGGACGGCACCCTCTCCAACCCGACGACCATCTCCATACCGGCCGACGGCTCCAAGCACGCCCTGGTGGGTTCCGCGGTGTTCTCGGCCGACGGCTCGACCGTGTACTGCGCGGTCAACGGCCAGAACCGGGTGGTCGCCATCGACGCGGCGACCGGGACCGTCAAGCAGAGCTGGGCCGTGGGCAACGCCCCCCGCGGCATCGCCCTGGCCGGCGACAAGCTCTACGTCAGCAACGAGGGCGGGCGTCCGGCCAAGGCCGGCGACACCACGATGAACTCCTACGGCACGCAGGTGCCGGCCAACCCGAAGACCGGTGCCTCCACCACCGGCACGGTCAGCGTCATCGACCTGGCGAACCCGTCCGCGGCCGTCGGGAGCATCGACGTCGGTCTGCACCCGACCGCGGTGTACGCCAAGAAGGGGGCGGTGTTCGTCACCAACACCGCCGACAACAACGTGTCGGTCATCGACACCGCCAACGACAAGGTCGTGCAGACCATCGCCACCCAGCCGTGGCCGGAGGCGTCGGTCGGCTACGAGCCCGACGCGGTGACGCTCACCGACGACGGTCACCTGCTGGTGACGCTCGGCCGCGCCAACGCCGTCGCCGTCTACCGGTACACCTCCCCGCAGCAGCCGGCCGGCTACGTCGGCCTGCTCCCGACGGACTACTTCCCCGCGCAGATCGCCACCGTGGGCAAGAAGGTCGTCGTCTCCAACACCCGTGGCATCGACGCCCGCCGGCCGACCACCGCCGCCGGCCACGGCACCCACGACACGACGTCGAGCCTGACGCAGTTCACGCTGCCGGACGACAGCGTCACCAGGTCCGAGACGGCCAAGGTCTTCAAGCAGAACGGCTGGACCCCCGGCTCGGTGAAGTCGACCAGGGGGAAGAGCCACGCGAAGCCGGTGCCGGTCCCGGTGCGGCTCGGCGACCCCTCGACGATCAAGCACGTCTTCCTGCTCGTCAAGGAGAACCGGACCTACGACCAGGTCCTCGGTGACATGAAGCAGGGCAACGGCGACTCGTCGCTCACGCAGTTCGGCGAGAACGTGACGCCGAACCAGCACGCGCTGGCTGAGCAGTTCGGGCTGTACGACAACTTCTACGACATCGGCACCAACTCCGCCGAGGGCCACAACTGGCTGATGCAGTCCGACAACCCGGAGTACACCGAGTCCTCGGCCGGTGAGTACACCCGCAGCTACGACACCGAGGACGACGTTCTCGGCCACCAGACGTCCGGATTCATCTGGACCGGTGCGCAGGCCGCGGGCAAGTCCGTCAAGGACTACGGCGAGTTCCAGTCGATCGAGAGCAAGCCGGCCGGCGCGACCTGGCAGAACCTGTACTGCGACGCCAAGAACATGGAGGCGACCGGGCAGAAGACCGCCTACCCCATTCAGACGGGCTCGGCGATCCCGTCGCTCAACCAGGTCTCGGTGCCCGGCTTCCCGCTGTTCGACCTCAGCGTCCCGGACATCTACAAGGAACAGATCTGGAAGCAGGACTTCGAGAAGAACGGTCCGGCGAACCTGAACATGTTCTGGTTCTCCAACGACCACACCGGTGGTCCGCCGAGCCCGGCCGCCGAGGTGGCGGACAACGACCTCGCGGTCGGCAAGATGGTCGACGAGATCACGCACAGCAAGTACTGGAAGGACTCTGCGATCTTCGTCGTCGAGGACGACTCGCAGGCCGGCCTCGACCACGTCGACGGCCACCGTGCCCCGGTCCAGGTCATCAGCCCCTGGGCCCAGCACGGCAAGGTCGACAACCACTACTACTCGCAGATCACGATGATCCGCACCATCGAGCAGATCCTCGGGATCCACCCGATGAACCAGATGGACAGCGCGGCCACCCCGATGTTCGGAGCCTTCACCCGGAAGCCGGACTACACGCCGTTCAAGGCGCAGCCCAACCGGACCTCGCTGACCCTCGGCCTGAGCACCCAGCCCTCCTGCGGCCCGGACACCCCGGCGCCGCAGGACGCCGCGGCGGAACCCGCGCAGACGTCCGTAACGGTGCCGGCGGCCGAGCAGAAGGTCGCGGCGCGGTGGAAGACCTGGGAGTCGCAGCAGCGGCTGACCGGTACAAAGGCGGTGCCCGACTTCGCCAACCCCGAGCAGATGAACCGTCTCACCTGGTACGAGACGCACAACTGGTCCAAGCCGTACCCCGGTGACAGCAAGATCTACGCGCCGAACGAGGTGCCGGGCGCCTACATCCCGTCGTCGGAGTCCGACGGCTGACGCAACTGTTCGAGTCGTGGGGCCCCGGGCCGGCGTCACCGCCGGTCCGGGGCCTGCGCCGTCCGTCGGGCGCTGCGCGCAGGCAGCGGCATGAGGGCCGCCCCCGACCGTGGCGGGGGCGCTGGGGCCGGTGGCAGCGGTGGTTCGTGGCCCCGATGCCGCGATGTGCGGGGCTTCGTCCGTCGTCGGGCGCAGGTGTTCGTCGGTCATGGCGTCCAGGCAACCCGATCGGTCGGACATCGTGCGAGCGAGCCCGGCTGCCTGTGGACAACTCCTGGCGTGCTCATGATCATGATTGTCCACAGGCCAAGCGGAATTCCAAGATCCGCGAGATGGTCGCGGCATGACGAACCACGACGAAGCAGCCGGGCCCTCCGGCATCGGAGACATGCACGGATCCGCACACCACAGCGGCGAGCCCACCGCGTACGCGGGACACGGTCGCCCGGCGGGAGGCCCGGGCGAAACCCAGGTCACGCTGCGCACCCCGGCCGAACTGGCCGACGCCCTGCCGTACCTGCTCGGGTACCGCCCTGAGGACAGCATCGTGCTGGTGGCACTCCACGACCGGAACGGGCGCGGGAGGTTCGGCGGGCGCGCACGGCTCGGCATCCCCGCCCAGCCCGGCGACTGGCCGTCCGCGGCACAGCAGTTGGCGCGCGGCCTGGTGGCCGGCAGCGAGCGCAGGGGTCCCCGGCCGGAGAGCATGGTCGCCTATCTGGTCCAGGAACCGTCGAGCGGTGAGACCGGACGCGATGTGATGGAGCGCCTCCGGCCGCTGGCCCAGTCGCTGCGCACGGCGTGCGGCAGCCTCGACGCGCCCGTGGTGGAGGCTCTGTGTCTCTCCGACGGCCGCTTCTGGTCGTACGTGTGCCCCAGCCCCGGTTGCTGTCCTTCCGAGGGGCAGCCGCTGGGCCTGCCCGGCACCTCCGTCCTGGCCGCCGCCGCGACCTACGCGGGCCTTCAGGTACGCGGCACGCTCAAGGAGTTCCGGGCGAGGCTCAGCCCTTGGGAGACGGCGGCCGCGCTCGATCAGGAAGCCGCGCTGGACGCCGCGAGCATGGCGCTCGTCCGGAGAATCCTGGACGACGGCACTCGCGACGGGGTCGCCGCCGAGACGCTCGCGCTCGCCGAGCGGGTCATGGCCCGGCTCGCGGAGGCCCCGCCGGTGTCCGCGGCCTCGGCGGCGGACCGGCGCGACGACGAGTTGCTCGCGCACGACGAGGCCGCGGCCCTGATCGTCGGCCTCCAGGACCGCATGACCCGCGACCGTGCGGCGGAGTGGATGGAGGGCGCGGAGGCCGCCGTGGCGCTGCGGCTGTGGCGCGCCCTGGCCCGTCGCTGTGTCGCCTCGTACGGCGAGCACGCCGCGGCGCCGCTGACGCTCGCCGGGTGGGTGGCCTGGTCGACCGGCGACGAACTGGAGGCCCGTGAAGCCCTCGCCATGGCCATGGGCGCGGACCCGGACTACCTCTTCGCCCGCCTCCTGCACCAGGCGTGCAACGAGGGCCTCGACCCGGAGACCGTCCGCCGCTGCCTGCGGGCGGAACGGGCGAACCGTGCAGGGGAGCGGGGGACGCCCACCACGATGCCGGATGACACGACCGACCTCTCGGCCGGCGCCGCACCTCCCGCCGCGGCCGGGGTGCCCACCCCGCAGCAGCCCACCCGTGCCCCTGGCACTCCCCGGCGGCGGCGCACGGCCCGCCCGGCAACCGGCGGCAGCCGGCCGACCCGTGGTCCCGCCGAGGGGACCAGGGCCCGTCACCGGCGTCCCGCCGACAGCCCGCCCGGTGGCGAAGGACAGCGGGCGACGGAGGACGCGACCGGCCGGTCCGGTGCCCGCCGCCGTCCCGGCCGGTGTACGGAGGAGGGCGGCACATGAGCACGGCCTGCCGCGCGGGGTACCGCCGTTCGGTCGGCTTCCCCTCCCACGGGCGTGACCCCGGGCAGGCGCGACCCGTTCACCTGAGTGGCGGAACCCGTGATCGGGTCGCGCCGCCGCATCGCTCACGACCCTCTCCGGAGCCGCCCACCCGGCTCCGGGCGCACCCCAGGCGTACCGAGCGCAGAGAAAGCCGCCTCATGCCCGTGCCCGCACCGTTCTCCGCCCCCGACGGCAACCGGCGTTCCCGCCACGGCCCCTCGGAGCCCCGGCCGTCCCGCGGCGCCCCACCGGCCGTGTCCTGGATGCCGCGCGGCACACCGGCTCCCGTCCCGCACGCAGACCGGCCCCAGGCCTGCACTCCTCCCCTGCCCGCTGTGCCGCGCCGAGTCGCCGACCTGCCGCCCGCCCACACCGCACTGATCTGCGTCGCCCTGCCCGGTCTTGTGATCTCCACGGCCCAGGGACAACTGACGGGACAGGGCCTGGAGGGGTTCTACCGAGCGGGCCGGCGCGTGCTCTCCCGCTGCCAGGTGCGGGTGGCCGGGCGGGAGCCGCTTCCCGTGCAGGCCCGCATGGTCGCGGCCGACCGGGCCCGCTTCGTGGGGACGGTGCACGTATCCCCCGACGCGGGACCGGACCCCGACGTCGTCGTGGAGCGCGTTCGGTTCGCCGACGGCACGGAGCGGATCACCCTGCACAGCGCGGCCCCGCGCCCGCTGCGGCTTCCGGTGGAGGTGGCGCTCGGCACGGACCTCGCGGAACTGGGAGAGATCGCCTCGGGCAGCACCGGACCGGAACTCCCCGCCACCGTCCATGATTCCGGGCTGCGCTGGTCCTGTCAGAAGGGCGACTGCGCGGTCACGGCCGCACCGCCCCCCACGGACGCCCTCGCCTCGGCCGGGCTGCTGCGCTGGGAACTGGAGCTGCCGCCCGGCGGGACGCGCAGCGTGGAGCTGCGGCTTCGGCCGGACGGCGCGGCCCCGGTCAGAGCGGTGGGACAGGGCGCGGCGAGCCCGCTCGCGCAGCCCCGGGCCACCGGGGACGACCCACGTGTCCAGCCGCTGCTCGACACCTGTGTCGATGACCTCAGAGCCCTGCTGCTCCGGGACCCTGCGCACCCTTGCGACATCCAGCTGGCGGCCGGAGCGCCGTGGCGCTGCGGCCCGGCGCCCGCGGAGTCCCTGGCGGCGGCCCGGATGACGCTGCCGCTCGGTACCCGGCTGGCCGCGGGCACGCTGCGGATCCTGGCACGTACCCAGATCGGCGGCCCGGGCCTGCGCTCGGGCATGATCCCGGGGCCCCGCCGGGACGCGGGCGCGCATCTTCCACCGGGCTGCACGGGCACCGAGGCCACCCTGCTGTTCCCCGTGCTCCTCGCGGAAGCCTGGCGCTGGGGGCTTCCCGAGCGGGAGACAGAGGAGCTGCTGCCGGCGGCCGAGCACTGTCTGCGGTGGCTGCGCACCACCGTGGGTGACGGCGTCTACCTCCCCGACCCCCAGCCGGCCGGGCCGCTGCGCTGCGAGACCCAGGCGTACGCCCACCGCGCCGCGGTGGTTGGCGCCGACCTGCTCGACGCATACGCGCGACCGGGTGGGGCGGAGCTTCGCGAATGGGCCGAAGAGCTGCGCGACGCGTTCTGTGAGGACTTCTGGATCGAAGACCGGTCGGGGGGCAGACCGGCGGCCGCCCGCACCCGCGACGGACGCCTGGTGCCGCACCTCGGCGCGGGCACCGCCCACCTCCTCGACACCGGGCTGCTCGGCTGCGGCACGCTTGCGCCCGGCCTGCTGGACAAGGTGCGCACCGAGCAGCTCGCGCGGTTGCTGGGCGGCCCCGCCATGGACTCGGGCTGGGGACTGCGCGGCCTGGCGGCCGGGGAGGCGGCGTACAACCCGTTCGGACACCGCGGGGGAGCGGTGCGCGTCCAGGAGACGGCGGTCGCCGTCGCGGGGCTGGCCGCCGCCGGGTACGAGAAGGAGGCGGGTGGCCTGCTCGGGGGGATGCTGGCGGCGGCGGAGGCGTTCGGATACCGGCTGCCCGAGATGTACGCCGGTGAGCCTCGGGCGGAAGGGAGCGCGCCGCTGCCGCATCCGGCGGCCTGCAGGCCCGCCGCCACGGCGGCCGCCGCCGGGGTACTGCTGCTCACCGCGCTCGTCGGAATCCGTCCCGACGCGCCCGCCGGGACGGTGACCCTGTGTCCGGTCCGCAGCGCACCGCTGGGTGAGATCGTCCTGACCGGGCTGAGGCTGGCCGGCGCCCCCTTCTCGGTGCGCGTGGGCCGGCTCGGCCTCGCCATGGTGGAGGAGGCTGCCGACGGGCTGCAGCTGGGTGTGTGACCTCGGATGACGTGGCGCGGCGGCATGGAGGGCGGCTGTCGATGGGACCTGTGTCGGAGGGAAGTGGATCAGCCGCCGAAGCGGTCACGGAAGGGAGTGTTTATCGTCAGGAAGACGACTATGATCGCGGCATGCCCTACGACCCGTCAGCCTTCCCGCCCTTCGCCGTCACCGTGGATCTGGTCGTGCTGACCGTGCGCCGCCACGCCCTGTGTGCGCTGGCGGTGCGCAGGGGCGAGCCGCCCTTCCAGGGCCGGTGGGCGCTGCCGGGCGGCTTCGTCCGGGCGGATGAGGACCTGGGGCAGGCAGCCGCACGCGAGCTGGCCGAGGAGACGGGACTGCGGGCCCACGACCCGTCCGCACCGGCCCAGGACAACGGCGCCCACCTGGAGCAGCTGGCCACGTACGGCGACCCCAAGCGCGACCCGCGGATGAGGGTGGTGAGCGTCGCCCATCTCGCGCTCGCCCCCGACCTGCCCGCGCCCCGGGCCGGCGGTGACGCCAGCAACGTCCGCTGGGCGCCGGTCGAGGAGTTGCTGCAGCAGGGCGGGTACGGCCGCGCCGACGAACCGGTGGCTCCGCTCGCCTTCGATCACGCGCAGATCCTCGCGGACGGTGTCGAGCGCGCCCGATCCAAGATCGAGTACTCCTCGCTGGCCACTGCCTTCTGCCCGCCCGAGTTCACCGTCGGCGAGCTGCGCAGGGTCTACGAGGCCGTGTGGGGCGTGGCGCTCGACCCGCGCAACTTCCACCGCAAGGTGACGGGTACGCCCGGCTTCCTCGTCCCCACGGGCGGCACGACGACCCGGCAGGGCGGCCGCCCCGCACAGCTCTTCCGCGCGGGCGGTGCCACGCTGCTCAACCCGCCGATGCTGCGTCCCGAGGTCTGACCGGCGGCGTCACGGCGGGAGAGCGGACCCAGGGGTGGCTGCCGGAAGCCGGCCGTCGTCTGTGAGCTCCCCGGCGCCGTCGGCGCCGGTCGTGGACCTCCGGTCGCCGACGTCAGCTCCGGACATATGTCCGATCATGTTATTTCTGATCAAAGTGAGAGCCTGTCAGCCCGCAAGGCTCCGGACAAAATGGGCATATCGCGCTATCTTGCTTCGAGTGATCCAGGCGATCGGATTGACCAGCACCCCCCGCAAGGACTTTCCGCCCGCCGTCGACGACGTGTCCTTCGAGGCTCACGCGGGCCACGTCACCGCGCTTCTGGGAGCTTCGGGTGCGGGCAAGACGACGGCGCTCAGGCTCATGCTCGAACTTCAATCGGGCCGCGGCATCACCTACTTCCGGGGTCGCCCGCTGCACCGCATCGCCCACCCCGCCCGTGAAGTGGGTGTGCTGCTCGGCGACGTCCCCGGTCATCCCGCGCGCACGGTCCGCGGACAACTGCGCATGCTCTGCGCGGCCGCGGGCGTGCCGGCCCGCCGCGCCGACGAGGTGCTCGACGTGGTGGGACTCGTCGGCCTGCGCGACGAGCGCCTGGGCAACCTCTCGCGCGGCATGGACCGCCGCCTGGGCCTGGCCTCTGCCCTGCTCGCCGACCCGCACACGCTCGTCCTCGACGACCCCGCGGGCGGGCTCTCCGCCCGCGAGGGGCGCTGGCTGCACGGCGCTCTGCGCGCGCACGCCGCCGAGGGCGGCACCGTCCTGTTCACCACGGCCGACCCGAAGGAGGCGGCGCGCACCGCCGATCACGTCGTCACCCTCGGCCAGGGCCGTATCCTCGCCGACCAGCCTGTCGCCGACTTCGCCCGTACCCGGCTGCGGCCCCGCGTGGCCGTCCGCAGCCCGCACGCCGCCCGCCTCGGCGCCCTGCTCGCCAAGGAGGCCCGGGCCGCGCAGCGTTCGGTGGAGATCGTCCAGGAGGACGGCAACCGGCTGTCGGTGTACGGCAGTACGTGTGCCGACATCGGCGAGACCGCCTTCCGGCATGGGATCCTCGTTCACCAACTCGCCGACGAGGTCGGTGACATGGGGCCGACCGCCGGTGCGGAGTCCGCCCCGGCCCCGTCCGCCGCGACGCCCGAGCCGGGCGACCTGCCCCCACTGTCGCCACCCGTCGACGTCCGGTCCGTCCCGAACCCCCTGCGTCCCCTGCGCTACGAACTGCGCCGTGCCGCCGGGATCGGCACCGGCTACGCCACCGCGGCCGTCGTCCTCGTCACCTCGGTCCTGCTCTCCGTCCTCCTCGCCCGGGCCGGGCACACTCCGCAGCGCCGCCTGCTGGCCGCCTGGCCGCAACAGATCCCGCTGCCGCCCGCGGCGCTCGGCGCCGGACTGCTGGGCGCCCACGCCTTCGGCGACGAGTTCCGGCATCCCGCCCTGGCGACGGCCCGCGGGACCGTCCCCCGGCGTCTGGGACTGCTCGCCGCCAAACTCCTCGTCGCCGGGGCCTCGGCGCTGGCGCTGGCCGCCCTCGCCGCCGTCTGCGACCTCGTGTCGCTCCGGCTCGTCTATGGGCGGGAGGTCGCCGAGGTGCCCGCCGACTGGCTTGCGCTCGCGGCGAGTTGGTGCGGGCTGGTCGCCGGATGCGCCTGGGCCGGTGTGCTGGCCGCCGGTCTCTTCCGGTCCACCACCGCGGGGCTAGCCGCCGTCCTCGCGGTGCCCGTCGTCGTCGTACCCCTGGTCGAGAAGGCGCTGGCGGGGCCGTCCGTGCGGACCGCGACGGACCTCGCCGAGCGGATGCCCGCCCTGATGCTGCTGCGGTGGCCCTTCGGCGGGGACAGATACCTGGCCGCGGCGGCGCGCATGATCGCCCAACCCGTGGGCGGGGCACTGACCTTGTCCCTGTCCGCCCTGCTGTGCGCCTACCTGATCACAACGCTGCGCAGCAGAGTCCGGTGACAACAGTCCGTGCCGATCCGGTCCCCGCCTGTCACAACTCCCCTGAAAAGCGCCCATTTCTTTCCGATAAGGCGTCAATTGCGACGCCGTGAGCGATCACCCTTTCGTGTGCTTTTCACCAAAGACCTCAAGGGAGTTGGAGAGGGCGCCGACAAAGGATCCGTGAGTACCCTTGCGCACACCATGATGACCGCCGCCCGCTCAGCAGACTCCGGCCTGGCCGGACCGGGCGAACTCGACCGCTACCCCTACGCCGAGGCGCCCGCCGCCGACCGCGTCGGCGCCCCCTCGTGGGAGGGCGGGGAGCCGGAACTGGGGCGCGTCGGCCGGCGCGCCACGGGCAGCCGCGGACGCGGACTGCACGGCCAACTCGTCCAGCAACTGGGCCAGATGATCGTCTCCGGGGACCTGGGTGCCGACCGCCCGCTGGTGCCCGAGGAGATCGGGCAGCGTTTCGAGGTCTCCCGGACCGTCGTCCGTGAATCGCTGCGCGTCCTGGAGGCCAAGGGCCTGGTAAGCGCCCGCCCGAACGTCGGCACGCGCGTACGACCCGTCAGCGACTGGAACCTCCTGGACCCGGACATCATCGAGTGGCGTGCCTTCGGGCCGCAGCGCGACGACCAGCGCCGCGAGCTGAGCGAGCTGCGCTGGACCATCGAGCCGCTGGCCGCGCGCCTTGCCGCCGGGCACGGGCGCGAGGAGGTGCAGCAGCGGCTCGGCGACATGGTCGAGATCATGGGCCACGCCATGGGGCAGGGCGACTCCCTGACCTTCTCGCGTGCCGACGCGGAGTTCCACTCGCTGCTCATCCAGGTCGCCGGCAACCGCATGCTGGAGCACCTCTCGGGGATCGTCTCGGCCGCGCTCCAGGTCTCCGGCGGCCCGGTCACCGGCTGCGACCGCCCGAACGACACGGCCCTGTCGCAGCACGCCCGCATCGTCGACGCGCTCGCCGCGGGTGACGGCGCGGCGGCCGAGGGCGCCATGCGGCAACTGCTCACCGTCCACCCCGAGGTGGAGCGCGTGGTGCCCGCGCCCCGCGAGCACTGACGGCACACCGTCGGCGATGCGACCAGGGGGCGGATACCCGCATCGGGTGGCACCCGGACCGCGCGGCCGGTGCCCGCGGAGCGCCGTACGCCAGCCGTCGGACTCCGTCGGATCCTCCGGGGACCCGGCGGAGCCCGACGGAGACCGGCGACCCGCCCCGAGCCGGGGTGAGGCGGCCGTCGGGGGGCCGGTGCCGGTCCTGGGTGACCCGGTCGCGACCGCGGCTCCCCGGAGCCGGCGACGGATTCCGGGTATCGAGTGCGGATTCCCTGTGTCAGACGCGGCTTCCGGGATACGCGATGGTGTGAAAGTGTCGACGGCCGAGCGTCGGCAGTGGCGTCGACCGATCACCTCTGCCCGTATCTGGACGTTTTTGAGCGGTTACGGGGTGTGATCCGGGCCACGTAGATTGGGCGTAACGCTCTGCGGGGCTGCGCGATGACCTAAGAGGTGACAGCCGAGGAGGGAATACGGACGCCGTTCGCGGCGCTGTGCATCTTCCCGGCCCCCGCCCGCGCCGTCGGCCCATCTCCAAGCCGGCGGTCGGCTCCTGTCCGTTGTGGACGGGGCCGGAAGCCGTTTTCCAACGTTCCGAGAGGTTGTTCGTGTCGGCCAGCACATCCCGTACGCTCCCGCCGGAGATCGCCGAGTCCGTCTCTGTCATGGCTCTCATTGAGCGGGGAAAGGCTGAGGGGCAGATCGCCGGCGACGATGTGCGTCGGGCCTTCGAAGCTGACCAGATTCCGGCCACTCAGTGGAAGAACGTACTGCGCAGCCTCAACCAGATCCTCGAGGAAGAGGGTGTGACGCTGATGGTCAGTGCCGCAGAGCCCAAGCGCACCCGCAAGAGCGTCGCAGCGAAGAGTCCGGCCAAGCGCACCGCCACCAAGGCCGTCCCGGCGAAGACGGTGACCACCAAGCAGGCCACCGCCCCCGCCGCCCCGGCGGTGCCGGTCGCCGACGATCCGGCTGAGGACGCGCCTGTCAAGAAGACCGCGGCCAAGAAGGCGGCGGCAGCGAAGAAGACGGTCGCGAAGAAGGCCGTCGCCAAGAAGACGGCGGCCAAGAAGACGACCGCCGCCAAGAAGGACGACGTCGAGCTGCTCGACGAGGACGTCCTCGAGGACACCCCCGTCAAGGCCGGCGAGGAGCCCGAGGGCGCGGAGAGCGCCGGCTTCGTGCTCTCCGACGAGGACGAGGACGACGCGCCCGCGCAGCAGGTCGCCGCGGCCGGCGCCACCGCCGACCCGGTCAAGGACTACCTGAAGCAGATCGGCAAGGTCCCCCTGCTCAACGCCGAGCAGGAGGTCGAGCTCGCCAAGCGCATCGAGGCCGGCCTCTTCGCCGAGGACAAGCTGGCCAACGCCGACAAGCTCGCCCCCAAGCTCAAGCGCGAGCTGGAGATCATCGCCGAGGACGGCCGCCGCGCCAAGAACCACCTCCTGGAGGCCAACCTCCGTCTGGTGGTCTCCCTGGCCAAGCGCTACACCGGGCGCGGCATGCTCTTCCTGGACCTCATCCAGGAGGGCAACCTCGGTCTCATCCGCGCGGTCGAGAAGTTCGACTACACCAAGGGCTACAAGTTCTCGACGTACGCCACCTGGTGGATCCGTCAGGCGATCACCCGCGCCATGGCCGACCAGGCCCGCACCATCCGTATCCCGGTGCACATGGTCGAGGTCATCAACAAGCTCGCGCGCGTGCAGCGCCAGATGCTCCAGGACCTGGGCCGCGAGCCCACCCCGGAGGAACTGGCCAAGGAGCTCGACATGACCCCGGAGAAGGTCATCGAGGTCCAGAAGTACGGCCGGGAGCCGATCTCGCTGCACACCCCGCTGGGCGAGGACGGCGACAGCGAGTTCGGTGACCTCATCGAGGACTCCGAGGCCGTCGTCCCGGCCGACGCGGTCAGCTTCACGCTGCTGCAGGAGCAGCTGCACTCCGTGCTCGACACGCTGTCCGAGCGCGAGGCGGGCGTCGTCTCCATGCGTTTCGGTCTCACCGACGGTCAGCCGAAGACCCTCGACGAGATCGGCAAGGTGTACGGCGTCACCCGCGAGCGCATCCGCCAGATCGAGTCCAAGACGATGTCGAAGCTGCGTCACCCGTCGCGCTCCCAGGTGCTGCGCGACTACCTCGACTAGCCCTCGGCCTTACGTCATCAGGGGCCGTCTCCTACGGGAGGCGGCCCCTTTGCGTGTGCGGGATGCGGCCAGCTGGATCACTGTGGGTGTTCTACGACCATCCGACAGTGAGGAGAGCGCATGCCTCGCCCCTACGTCCGATCCCTGGCACTGGCGGCCGCAGCAGCCCTGATACAGCTGACGGCACCCGCGCCGGCGACGGCAGACAGCGTTGTCATCGGAGGGTCTCCGGTCGACATCTCACAGAGCCCGTGGACGGTCGCCCTGTCCAGTCGTGACCGGTTCGGAGGCACCCGGGCGGGGCAGTTCTGCGGGGGCGTGGTGGTGGACCGCTCCACGGTCCTGACCGCCGCCCACTGTCTGAGTGCGACCGTTCTCGGAGGGCCGCCCGCGCGGGTGCGGGATCTGAAGGTGATCGCGGACCGTACGGACCTCACGTCCAACCAGGGCAAGGAGATCCCCGTGGCCTCGACGTGGGTCAATCCGCAGTACAACAGCTACACGAACACCGGGGACTTCGGCGTGCTCACCCTCGCCTCCCCGCTGCCCGCCAGCTCCGTCATCCCCATGGCGCCCGCCGGGGATCCGGCCTATACGCCGGGCACGCCGGCGACGGTGTACGGCTGGGGGGATGTCACGGGGAATGCCACCTACACGAGCAGCCTGCGGGCCGCCAGCCTTCAGGTGCTGACGGATGCGACCTGTGAGCGGGCGTATCCCGGCGGTCTGGACGGGAGATACGTCGCGTCCTCCATGCTGTGCGCCGGGGCGCCCGAAGGCGGCCACGACGCCTGTCAGGGGGACAGTGGAGGGCCGCTGGTCGCCAATGGGCGTCTGATCGGCGTGGTGTCCTGGGGGAGCGGCTGTGGGCAGCCGGGGCGCCCCGGTGTCTACACGCGGGTCTCGGAGGCCGTCAAGGCGCTGGGGGGCGGCCACTGAGGGCGGCGCTGCCGGGCGCCGCCTCGCGCCGCGGGAAAGGGCACACCCGTGCGGGCTGTCGCCGGCACGGAGTGCGCGGTGGGTGTCCGGCACGAGGGCGCCGGCCCTGCGCGTCCTACGAGTACGGGCGGCCACTCCCCGGATGGGGTGGCCGCCCGTTCACCGGCGGCGCTGCCGGTGTCGGCTCGTCGTGAACGCGAAAGGTCAGCGTTCCTCTTCGGACGCGCTCGCGGGAACGGAGGTGAGCCGTTCCGTCTCGTCCTGTATCTCAGCGGCGATCTTCTTGAGTTCCGGCTCGAACTTGCGGCCGTGGTGGGCGCAGAAGAGCAGTTCTCCGCCGCTCAGGAGGACGACGCGCAGGTACGCCTGGGCGCCGCAACGGTCGCAGCGGTCAGCGGCCGTCAGCGGGCTCGCGTGGGTCAGAACAGTAGTCACGTCGCCTCTTCTCTAGCTCGACGAGCTGTCGTACCAGGGTCAACATCCAACCAGGCCGAAAACGTTCCCGCTCGCGGCTTCCCCTCGAAAAAAATCTTTCCGAGCCGGCTGTCTGCTGCCGGTTGGCGGCGAATGTGCCGTATTACGTCTCTTGTGTCGTACGGGTTCGCGCTGTGTGTCGGTTGTCCGTCCTCCCGGCGGGTTGCCGGTTGTGGATGAGGACGTGCCCCGAGGCTAAATGGTTCATGCCTCGAAGGGAACGTGATATGTACTTCACCCCCACGAGGGATCGAACGTCCGTGCGACTCTGGATTACCCTGAGATGCCGACGAGGGTTGCGTTACAACGGCTCTACCAGGCCTCGGTACCCTCGGACCGGCGACCGAAGCCGGCCCTCACCCCAGGGGGTCCCATTCTGAAATTCAGCGAGGAGCGAACCGCGTGACCGCCGAGACGTCCGTGCCGTCCACAGCGCTGCTGACCGGAGCAGACCGTGACGGTTCCAACTACACCGCGCGGCACCTGCTCGTCCTCGAAGGCCTCGAGGCCGTGCGCAAGCGCCCCGGTATGTACATCGGCTCCACCGACAGCCGGGGCCTGATGCACTGCCTCTGGGAGATCATCGACAACTCCGTCGACGAGGCCCTGGGCGGTTACTGCGACCACATCGAGGTGATCCTGCACGACGACGCCTCGGTGGAGGTGCGGGACAACGGCCGGGGCATCCCGGTCGACGTCGAGCCCAAGACGCGCCTGTCCGGCGTCGAGGTCGTGATGACCAAGCTGCACGCGGGCGGCAAGTTCGGCGGCGGCTCCTACGCGGCGTCCGGCGGTCTGCACGGCGTCGGGGCGTCCGTGGTGAACGCCCTCTCGGCGCGTCTGGACGTCGAGGTCGACCGTGGCGGCCACACCAACGCGATCAGCTTCCGGCGCGGTGTGCCGGGCGTCTTCGCCGCCGACGGGCCGGACGCGAAGTTCGAGGCCAAGAGCGGACTGCACAAGACCAAGAAGATCCCCAAGACCCGCACCGGCACGCGGGTGCGTTACTGGGCCGACCGTCAGATCTTCCTCAAGGACGCGAAACTCTCCCTGGAGACGCTGCACCAGCGGGCCCGCCAGACCGCGTTCCTGGTCCCCGGCCTCACCATCGTCGTCCGCGACGAGTACGGGCTCGGTGAGGGCGGCAGCAAGGGCGAGGAGTCCTTCCGCTTCGACGGCGGCATCAGCGAGTTCTGCGAGTACCTGGCGAGCGACAAGCCGGTGTGCGACGTCCTCCGTTTCTCTGGACAGGGCATCTTCAAGGAGACGGTCCCCGTCCTCGACGACCACGGCCAGATGACGCCCACCGAGGTCACCCGGGAGCTCGGCGTCGACGTCGCGCTGCGCTGGGGCACCGGTTACGACACGACGCTCAGGTCGTTCGTGAACATCATCGCCACCCCCAAGGGCGGCACCCACGTCGCAGGCTTCGAACAGGCCGTCACCCGGACGCTGAACGAGGTCCTGCGCGCCAAGAAGATGCTGCGCGTCGCCGAGGACGACATCGTCAAGGACGACGCGCTCGAGGGGCTCACCGCGGTCGTGACGGTGCGCCTGGCCGAGCCGCAGTTCGAGGGGCAGACCAAGGAGGTCCTCGGCACGTCCGCGGCGCGCCGCATCGTGGCGAACGTGGTCTCCAAGGAGCTCAAGGCGTTCCTGACGTCCACGAAGCGTGATGCCGCCCAGCAGGCCAGGGTCGTCCTGGAGAAGGCCGTCGCCGCCGCCCGCACGCGTATCGCGGCGCGCCAGCACAAGGACGCCCAGCGTCGTAAGACGGCCCTTGAGTCCTCCTCGCTGCCCGCCAAGCTCGCCGACTGCCGCAGCGACGACGTCGACCGCAGCGAGCTGTTCATCGTCGAGGGCGACTCCGCGCTCGGCACGGCGAAGCTCGCGCGGAACTCCGAGTTCCAGGCACTCCTGCCGATCCGTGGCAAGATCCTGAACGTGCAGAAGTCGTCCGTCACGGACATGCTGAAGAACGCCGAGTGCGGCGCGATCATCCAGGTCATAGGAGCGGGGTCCGGCCGGACCTTCGACCTCGACGCGGCCCGCTACGGCAAGATCATCATGATGACCGACGCCGACGTGGACGGTTCCCACATCCGCACCCTGCTCCTGACGCTGTTCCACCGCTACATGCGGCCCATGGTCGAGGCGGGTCGGGTGTTCGCCGCGGTGCCGCCGCTTCACCGCGTCGAGCTGATCCAGCCGAAGAAGGGCCAGGACAAGTACGTCTACACGTACTCGGACCGCGAACTGCGCGACAAGCTGCTGGAGTTCCAGAGCAAGGGCATCCGGTACAAGGACTCCATCCAGCGCTACAAGGGCCTCGGCGAGATGGATGCCGACCAGCTGGCCGAGACGACGATGGACCCGCGCCACCGCACCCTGCGCCGGATCAACCTCTCCGACCTGGAAGCCGCCGAACAGGTCTTCGACCTCCTGATGGGCAACGACGTGGCACCGCGCAAGGAGTTCATCTCCAGCTCGGCGGCGACACTGGACAGGTCCCGCATCGACGCCTGAGCGCTGGCGCGGCTGGGGCAGGGTGCACGGGGGTCGGGGGAGGCGCCTCGGCGCCTCCCGGCCGCATCCGCTTCCGGGCGGGCGCCCACCCCGGGCTCTCCACCCCTGGGTGGAGAGCGGGCAGGCCCGAGGATCCACCCACGATCCACCCCGGCTCCGATCTGCCGCCCCGCAGGCTTCCGTAGCGTCGAAGGCGTCGACGGCACCCGCCGCGGCAACGCCCTTCCTCGCCCACGGAGGCCACGATGTCCGGGCCCACAGACGCATTGCTGATCACCGCCGCAGTCGTCCTGATCCTCGTGCGTCAGTTCCGAGCGCGCCGTATCTCGGCCGACCGGCGCTGGTGGGTCATGCCTGCCGTCCTGGCCTTCCTGGCCGTGCGCGAGCCCGGCGCGCTGGACCCCCAGCACCACGCGGAGTCCGCCCTCCTCATCGCGGCCGAGCTGCTCATCGGGCTGGCCACGGGCGCCGGCTGGGCCTGGACCACCCGTATATGGACC
Source organism: Streptomyces sp. Ru72 (assembly GCF_002920635.1). Lineage (GTDB taxonomy): Bacteria > Actinomycetota > Actinomycetes > Streptomycetales > Streptomycetaceae > Streptomyces. The sequence goes on from NZ_PQSR01000042.1 coordinate 43,017, forward strand.
GAGCCGGACGGCACGGTCTGGGGCCGTGGCACCAAGGCCAGTGTCGCGGTGTGGATCGTCGGCGTGGCGCTGCGCGTCGGTCTCTTAGGCATCGGCGCGGTCCTCGGCGTCCACCAGGACAGCTCCGCCCTGTTCCTCGCCCTCGCCGCCACCCTGCTGGTGCGCAGCGGGATCCTGGTCCGGCGGTCGCGTTCCGTCTCCAGCGCTGACCTGCATGGCCCGGCGTACGGTGACCGCTTGCCCTCGCCCCCGAGGAAGGAGTCCGTGTGACGGAGTACGCGTGGACACGTTGGCCCTCCCGAGAGGCCCTGTCCCGCGCCGGCGTCTCCGCCGCCCGGCGCGGGCTCGCCCGGATCGCACGGCTCGTCGCCCTTGGCATGCTCCTGTGGACGACGTTCACGGACGGCAGCCTGCGTTCGTGGGGCATCGTCGCCGCCGCGTTGGGGGTCCTGGTGTGCGCGGCAGGCGCGTGGGCCTTCTTCCGGACCACCTTCCACCACCGGCTGTTGTCCTCGCTCGCACTGCTCGTGGTGCTCATCGGGATGGGTGCGACGGCATACGCGGCGGACCTGCGCGTCCCCGCCATGGTCCTGTGGTGCGGCTGTGCCATCGGTGCCCTGGAGCGGCTGCCCCTCGCGGCCGCCGCGCCCACCGCCGGCCTCGGCCTGGGGGCGTACGCGGCGGTCACCGACGACGCCTGGCTGACCACAGTGGTCACTGTCATCGGGATCGCGCTCGCCGGCTATGTCCTGCGCCTCGACGCCGAGGCGCGCGGCAACGCCCTGCGGCTGCTCGCCCAGGAGAGGGCCGCGCGGGCGGCCGAGGCGGAGTCGGCGGCCCTGGCGGAGCGCACGCGGATCGCCCGGGAGATCCACGATGTACTGGCGCACAGCCTCTCGGCGCAGCTGGTGCATCTGGAGGCGGCCCGGCTGCTGATCGAGGCCGGGGCCGAACGGGAGACGATCCTGGAGCGGGTCGTGGCGGCGCGAGGGATGGCCCGGGACGGGCTTGCCGAGACCCGGCAGGCACTCTCCGCGCTGCGCGGGGAGATGTCCCCGCTCGAGGACTTCCTCAGCGAGCTCGTCTCCGCGTCGGACGGTGCCGACATCACCTTCTCGGGTGAGCGTCGGCCGCTGCCGGCCGAGGCCTCCCAGGCCGTCCGCCGGGTCGCTCAGGAGGCCCTGACCAACGTCCGCAAGCACGCACCGGGCGCCAAGGTGCGCCTACGGCTGGAGTACGCCGAGCACCAAGTCACGCTGGACGTCCGCGACTCGGGCGGTTCGCCGGGTGGGCTGGCCGGGTCGGGGGCCGGGTACGGTCTGCTGGGCATGCGGGAGCGTGCCGAGCTGCTGGGCGGCTCGCTGCAGGCAGGGCCCGGTGAGGAGGGGTTCGTGGTGACGTTGAAGGTGCCCGTATGACGGAGGAGGAGAGCGCGAAGCCCGCCCGGGTGGTGGTGGCGGACGATCAGACGGTGGTGCGCGAGGGCATCGTGATGCTGCTCGGTCTGCTGCCCGGGATCGAGGTCGTCGGCGCCGCGGGTGACGGTGAGGAGGCGGTCCGGCTCGTCGCCGAGCTCGCCCCGGACGTGGTCCTGATGGACCTGCGCATGCCGCGCTGCGACGGCGTCGAGGCGACGCGGCGCATCCGCGCCGAGCACCCCGGAACCCAGGTCGTCGTGCTGACCACCTTCGGGGACGACGAGTCGCTGTTTTCGGCCCTCAGAGCCGGGGCGCGGGGCTATCTCACCAAGGACGCGGGCGGGGACGAGATCGTACGGGCCGTGCGGAACGTGCTGTCCGGGGATGCCGGGCTGTCACCCAGCGTCCAGCGGCGCCTGCTGGAGCGGCTGGCGGAGCCGGAACCGGAACCGGTAGCGGCGCCCCGGACGCCGGACGGGCTCACCGCCAGGGAGACCGAGGTGCTCGTACTGATCGCCGAAGGGCTGAGCAACCAGGAGATCGCCCGCAGACTGCATGTGTCCACGGCGACCGTGAAGACCCACATCAACAATCTCTTCGCCAAGACGGGGCTCAAGGACCGTGCGCGGGCGGTGCGTTACGCGTATGCGACGGGGCTGGTCCGACCCCCATCGCGGTGAGTCACCTGATGGGGTGAAGCGCGGGGAGAAGAAGGTCCGGGCTCTTCCCGCTCTGTCCATGCTTGGGCATGAGGTCAAACCATGATCGTTTCCACGGAGGCGGGGACGGTCCCGAGAGTTCGGTTGAGAAGTACCACGGCGGTGATCCGGCCTCGGCGGGCGCGGGAGCGGCCGGGCGAACCGAGTACGACCCCTGGTACGACGCGCTCGCGTCCGGCTGGGGCGAGCTGGACGGGACGGGCACCCCCGCCCCGGTCGTGCCCTCCGCGCGCCGGGAGGACGAGGGTGCCGACCGCGTCGCCGACGTCTATCTGCAGGTGCAGCGCAGCGCGGCGTTCCGGGAGGTGCGCAGCCGGTACCGGAAATTCGTGGTTCCGGGGCTCGTTGTCTTCTTGACCTGGTACGTGGGCTATGTGGTGACCGCACAGGCGGCACCGGGGCTGATGGCGCGACCGGTGGCGGGAGCCGTGAACGTGGCGATGCTGGCGGGGCTCGGGCAGTTCCTGACGACGTTCCTGTTCACCTGGGCGTACGCACGGCACGCACGGTTGCGCAGAGACCGCGCCGCACTCGATCTGCGCTGGGACACCCAGGAGTTGACACGGCCGCTCAGGGGTGGCGAGCGGTGAGCGGTCACCATCAGACGCCGGCACTGCTGCTGTTCGGCGTGTTCGTCGCGATCACCCTGGCGATCACCACTTGGGTGAGCCGTGACCGGCACGGCTCGGCGGAGGAGTTCTACGCGGGCGGGCGGCTGTTCTCTCCGATGGAGAATGGTTTTGCCATCGCGGGCGACTACATGTCGGCGGCCTCCTTCCTGGGCGTGACGGGGCTCATCGCGCTCTTCGGCTACGACGGGATTCTGTACGTGGTGGGCTTCCTCGTCGCCTGGCTGGTGGTGCTCTTCTTCGTCGCAGAACTGGTGCGCAACTGCGGGCGGTTCACGCTTGCCGACGTCGTCGCGGCACGGATGAGCGAGCGGCGGGTGCGGATCGCGGTGGGGTCGTCCTCCGTGACGGTGTCCGTGCTGTACCTGGTGGCGCAGATGGTGGGCGCGGGCAGCCTCGTCGCGCTGCTCTTCGGGGGGACGAGCACGGCGGCGCGCGCCTGGACGGTGGTCGTCGTCGGCGCGCTCATGGTGATCTACGTGGCCCTGGGCGGAATGCGGGCCACCACCTGGATCCAGATCGTCAAGGCGGTCCTGCTGCTCGGCGGTACGGTGGCGCTGACCGTTGCGCTGCTGCTGCGGTTCCACGGAGACGTGGACGCGTTGCTGCGCACAGCGGCGGAGCGCAGCGGGCACGGGGACGCCTTCCTCGCCCCCGGGCTGAAGTACGGCGGGGACTGGACCGCCCGGATCGACTTCGTCAGCCTGGGCCTGGCGCTGCTGCTGGGCACGGCCGGGCTGCCGCACATCCTCTCCCGCTTCTACACCGTGCCGACCGCGCGTGCCGCCCGCCGTTCGGTCGTCTGGTCGGTCGGGCTCATCGGCGGTTTCTACCTGATGACGATCGTGCTGGGTTTCGGCGCGGCCGCCGTCGTCGGGCCCGACGCCGTGCGTGCCTCGAACGAGGCCGGAAACACGGCGGTGCCGCTGCTGGCGCAGCGACTGGGCGGCGGTGCGGACACCACCGGCGGGACGGTGCTGTTCGCCATGGTCGCCGCGATCGCCTTCGCCACGATCCTCGCCGTCGTCGCCGGGATCACCCTCGCCGCCTCGGCCGCCGTGGCCCACGACCTCTACCCCTCACTGCGGCGCCGTAGCGGCAAGGCCCGCAGCGAGGTGGCGGTGGCGCGGGCCGCCGCCGTAGGCATCGGCGTGCTCGCGATCGCCCTCGGCCTGCTGGTCCGCGACCTCAACGTGGCGTTCCTGGTGGGACTCGCCTTCGCGGTCTCGGCATCGGCGAATCTGCCGGTGCTGATGTACACGCTCTTCTGGCGCGGCTTCACAGCACGCGGGGCCGCCTGGGCGGTCTACGGCGGCCTGGTCCCCGCACTGGCGCTGGTGCTGCTGTCCCCGGTCGTCTCGGGAAGCCCCGGATCGCTGTTCCCGGCCGTGGACTTCCAGTACTTCCCGCTGCAGAACCCGGGCCTCGTCTCCATCCCGCTCGGCTTCCTCGCGGGCTGGCTCGGCACGGTCACCTCACCTGAGGCGCCGGACGAGGCCAAGTACGCGGAGACAGAGGTGCGGTCACTGACGGGCGCCGGAGCGGTGTGACCGATGGGCGCCCCCGCCGACGTATCCGCGAGCCGGGGCGCCCATGGTGCAAGGACCCCTAAGGCGCCACCCATGCGTACCGGTGCTCGGGGCGTCCCGTGTCGCCGTACTTCAGGGACAGGCGCAGCCGGCCCACCTGTTCCAGATGCCGCAGATAACGCTGGGCGGTGGAGCGGCTCAGGCCGGTCCTGGCCGCCACCTCGTGCGCGGAGAGCGGCTGGCCGGCCCGGTGCAGCACGTCGCAGATGAGGTCCGTCGTCGGTTCGGAGTGGCCGCTGGGCAGCCTCGGCGACGGGACCGCGGGCATGGTCCGCAGGGCGCCGAAGATCCGGTCCACCTGCTCCTGACCGGCCACCCCCCGGCCGCCGACGCGGTCGACGGTGCGGCGCAGGGCGGCGTAGGAGTCGAGGCGGGTGCGCAGGGCCGCGAAGGTGAACGGTTTCACCAGGTAGTGCAGGGCGCCCAGACGCATGGCGGCCTGGACGGTCGCCACGTCGCCGGCGGCGGTGATCATGATGACGTCGGTGCCGTGGCCGCGGTCGCGCATGCGGTGGACCAGTTCGAGCCCCGTCTGGTCGGGCAGGTAGTGGTCGAGCAGCACCAGGTCGATCGGGGCGCGTTCGACCGCGGCGAGCGCCTGGGCAGCGCTGTGCGCGCGGGCGGCGACCCGGAAACCGGGAACCTTTCCCACGTACTTGGCGTTGATCTCGGCGACACGGAAGTCGTCGTCCACGACCAGGACGTCAATCATCGGGCCTCTTTCTCCCAAGGCCATGCGGGCGTTACGCCCGTGTTTCGGCTCCGCAGTTGTAGCGCGAGCAAAAAGAGCACAACAGACTCTTGCAAGCAGAAGTCGAGGTTGCGCCCAGAAGACTCCTGCAGTGGCCCGCGCCACACCTACCGTCCCGGGCCATGAGCGCAGACACCAGCCCCGCCATCGAGCTACGGGGCGCGAGCAAGACCTTCCGGACCCCGTCAGGCGGTCTGCACACGGCCGTCAGGAACCTGGACCTGACCGTCGGGCGCGGCGAGTTCGTCGCCGTCGTCGGACCCACCGGATGCGGCAAGTCGACGACCCTGACCCTGGTCAGCGGCCTGGAGGAGCCCACCGAGGGCGAGGTCCTGGTGGCCGGCGAGCCGGTCTCGGGAGTCGGCGACAAGGTCGGTTTCGTCTTCCAGCAGGACGCCACGTTCCCCTGGCGCACGGTGCTGTCCAACGTCATGGCGGGTCCGCGCTTCCGGGGCGTGCCCAAGGCGGAGGCCAGGCAGAAGGCCCGTGAATGGCTGGCCCGGGTGGGGCTCGCGGCCTTCGAGGACCGCTACCCGCACCAGCTCTCCGGCGGCCAGCGCAAGCGTGTCGCCCTCGCCGCCACCTTCGTCAACGACCCCGAGATCCTGCTGATGGACGAGCCGTTCTCGGCGCTCGACGTGCAGACCCGGGCGCTGATGTCGGACGAGTTGCTGGAGCTGTGGGAGGGCACGGGCGCCTCCGTCGTCTTCGTCACCCACGACCTGGAGGAGTCGATCGCGCTGGCCGACAAGGTCGTCGTGATGACGGCTGGACCCGCCACCGTGAAGCAGGTCTTCGACATCGACCTGCCCCGGCCGCGCAAGGTCGAGTCGGTGCGCCTGGAGCCGCGGTTCATCGAGATCTACCGCGAGATCTGGGAGTCGCTGGGTGAAGAGGTCCGCATCACGCGCGAGAGGGGTGCCGCCCATGTCGCCTGAGGTCATCTCCGCGCCCGCTCCCGTCGACACCCCCAAGCCGGACCGCGCTCATTCACGCGCGCGTGCCGCCCGCAGACGCAAGGCCGTAGTCCTGCTCGTCCGCGTGCTGCTCCTGGTCGCCGTGCTCGGCCTCTGGGAGGCGCTCTCCCGGAGCAAGGTCATCGACCCGTTCAACTTCTCCATGCCGTCGAAGATCTGGGACCAGATCTCCACCTGGGTGATGCACGGCACCGCGCAGGGAGCGCTCGGCGAACAGATCTGGGTCACGCTCCACGAGGCGCTGCTCGGCTGGATCATCGGCGTCATCGCCGGTGTGGTCTTCGGTATCGCACTCGGCCGGATCGCCTTCCTCGCCGATGTCCTCGGTCCCTACATCAAGGTGCTCAACTCCATCCCCAGGATCGTCCTCGCCCCGATCTTCGTGATCTGGTTCGGGCTCGGACCGTCCTCCAAGGTCGCGTCCGCCGTCGTCCTGGTCTTCTTCCCGGTCTTCTTCAACGCCTTCCAGGGTGCCCGCGAGGTCGACCGCAACCTCGTCGCCAACGCCCGCATCCTGGGCGCCAGCGACCGCCGGGTGACACTCCAGGTCGTCATCCCGTCGGCCACCTCGTGGATCTTCACCAGCCTCCACGTCAGCTTCGGCTTCGCGCTCATCGGCGCCATCGTCGGCGAGTACATCGGCGCGACGAAGGGCATCGGCCTGCTCGTCGCCCAGTCCCAGGGGACCTTCAACGCGGCCGGTGTCTACGCCGCGATGGTCATCCTCGCGGTCGTCGCGCTGGTGGCCGAGGGGCTGCTCACCTTCGCCGAGCGCCGCATCTTCCGCTGGAAGCCGTCGGACTCGGGGCACTGACCTGCCCCGAAGGTTTCGGTCAACGCCCCAGTCCCACCCGCAGTCCCCTCCCGCACCGCCCTCTCACAAGGACGTGAACCACCATGCGCAAGTCCGCCAGAATCGCCGCCCTCGCCGCGGCCGGCCTGCTCGCCGCCACCTCGCTCACCGCCTGCGCCAACGACGCGGCCACCACCGCCTCGTCGGACTCCGGCAGCAAGGGCGACGGCAAGGGCGAGAAGGTCAAGATCATGGTGGGTGGCCTGGACAAGGTCATCTACCTGCCCGCCATGCTCACCCAGCGGCTCGGCTACTTCGACGCCGAGGGCCTGGACGTGGAACTGCTGAGCGAGCCGGCCGGCGTGCAGGCCGAGACCGCGCTCGTCTCCGGCCAGGTCCAGGGGGCCGTCGGCTTCTACGACCACACGCTCGACCTGCAGACCAAGGGCAAGTACGTCGAATCCGTGGTGCAGTTCTCGCACGCGCCCGGTGAGGTGGAGATCGTCTCCAACAAGCGCGCCAAGGACATCACCTCGCCCAAGGACTTCAAGGGCAGGAAGCTCGGCGTCACCGGCCTCGGTTCCTCGACCGACTTCCTCACCAAGTACCTCGCCGTCAAGAACGGTGTGCAGGTCAGCGAGTTCAGCCCGGTCGCCGTCGGCGCCGGTCCGACGTTCATCTCCGCCCTCCAGCAGGGCTCGATCGACGCCGGCATGACCACGGACCCGACCGTCGCCACGGTCCTGCAGAAGAACCTCGGCCAGGTGCTCGTCGACATGCGGACACCGCAGGGGTCGCAGGAGGCCCTGGGCGGCCCGTACCCGTCGTCGAGCCTGTACATGCAGACGGACTGGGTCAACAGCCACAAGGACACCGTCCAGAAGCTCGCCAACGCGTTCGTCAAGACCCTCAAGTGGATGTCCACACACTCCGCGAACGAGATCGCCGCCAAGATGCCGGCCGACTACTCGCAGGGCAACAAGACGCTCTACGCGAGCGCCATCAAGAGCACGCTGCCGATGTTCACCAAGGACGGCGTGATGCCCGAGGACGGCCCGGAGACCGTCGAGAAGGTCCTCAAGGCGTTCAACCCGAACATCAAGAACGCCACGATCGACCTCGGCAAGACGTTCACCACCGAGTTCGTGAAGAAGGCCACGGGCTGAGCCCGACGGCCGTGCCTCAGACGCGGGTCGCCCACACGTAGCGGTGTTCGGGGCGGCCCGCGTCGCCGTATCGCAGGGTCAGCGTGGCCCGCCCCGTGCGCTCCAGGAGCTTCAGATAGCGCTGCGCGGTCTGGCGGCTCAGCCCGGTCCGCTCGGCGACCTCCTGGGCGGACAGCGGCCCCGGGGCGTCCACCAGGGCACGGCGTACCAGCTCCGCCGTCGTCGCCGAGTGCCCCTTGGGCAGCCCCGGCTCCGAACCCGCCGACAGAGCGCCGAAGATCCGGTCGACCTCCGCCTGCTCGGCCTCACCGCCGCCGTCGAGGGTGCGCCGCAGCTCGGCGTACGCCTCCAGCTTGGCGCGCAGGCCCGCGAAGGCGAACGGTTTGACCAGGTACTGGAGCGCGCCGTGCCGCATCGCGGCCTGGACCGTCCGGATGTCACGGGCCGCCGTCACCATGATCACATCGGTCTGGTGGCCGCGCCGGCGCATCTCCTGCACGACCGCGAGTCCCGTGTCGTCGGGCAGGTAGTGGTCCATCAGGACCAGGTCCAGGTGGGGCAGCGTCTCCATCTGCCGCAGCGCGTCAGCCGCGTTGTGCGCCTGGCCGGCCACCCGGAAGCCGGCGACCTTCTCCACATACGCGGCGTTGACCCGGGCGACCCGGGGGTCGTCGTCCACGACCAGTACGTCGATCGGCCGGGTCATCGCGACTCCTCCTCGGGGATCGGGGCGGGGCTGTCCGGGGCGGGCGCCCTGTCCGCAGGTGCCTGACGGGCGGGGACGAGGACCCCGCGGTCTGCGCCGGCCGGCTCCGGTTCCTCGAGCGCCTCGGGGAGGACGACGACGAACTCCGCGCCTCCTCCGTCCGCCTCGGTCACCCGGGCGCCGCCTCCCTGGCGCTCGGCGAGTCGGCGCACCAGGGACAGCCCGATGCCGCGCTTGCCGTGCGCCGGGGGCTGCTTGGTGGACCATCCGTCCGTGAAGACCAGCTCCCGCCGCTCGGCGGGTATTCCGGGGCCGGTGTCGCGTACCCTGATGACCGCCGTGCGCTCCTCCGCACGCAGTTCGACCTCCACGCGCGCGTGCGGAGTGCCCGCGACGGCGTCGAGTGCGTTGTCGACCAGGTTCCCGACGATCGTGACCAGACCTCTGGGATCGATCAACCGGTCCGGCAGCAGTGTCCGGTCGGCGATCCACAGGGCCACCCCACGCTCGGCGGCGACCGTCGCCTTGCCCACCAACAGGGCCGCGAGCAGCGGATCGTGAACCTTCTCGGTGACCTGTTCCGCCGTGGCCCTGTGGTCGCCCACCACCTCGCCGACGAACTCCACGGCGTCCTCGTACATCTCCAGTTCCAGCAGTCCCAGGAGTGTGTGCATGCGGTTGGCGTGTTCGTGGTCCTGCGCGCGCAGGGCGTCGATCAGACCGCGTGTGGAGTCCAGTTCACGGCCCAGCTGCTCCAGCTCGGTCCGGTCGCGCAGGGTGGCGACGGCACCTCCGTCGTCGGTGGGCATGCGGTTGGTGACGAGGACCCGGTGCCCGCGCACGGTGAGCAGGTCGGTGCCCGTGACCCGTCCGGCGAGCACATCGGTCGTACGGCCCTCGCCGAGCGCGTCGTCGAGGGTGCGGCCGACGACCTCGTCACCTATGCCCAGCAGGCGCTGCGCCTCGTCGTTGACCAGACGCACCCGCCCCTCGCGGTCCAGGGCGACGACGCCTTCCCTGATGCCGTGCAGCATGGCCTCGCGCTCGGCGAGCAGCGCGGAGATGTCAGAGAAGGCGAGATCACGGGTCTGCCGCTGAACCCTGCGGGAGATCAGGTACGCGGCCAGCGCGCCGATCGCCAGGGCCGCGCCCGCGTACGCGAACAGCCCCGGGATCGCGTGGATCAGCCGGGCCCGGACGCTGTCGTACTCGATGCCCACGGAGACCGCCCCGATGATCCTGCCGCGCTCGTCCCGCAGCGGTACCTTGCCGCGGGCCGAGCGGCCCAGGGTGCCGCTGTCGATGGCCATGACGTCCCTGCCGGCCAGGGCACCGCTCGGGTCGGTGGAGACGACCTTGCCGATCTGGGTGGTGTCCGGGTGCGACCAGCGCACCCATCGGGTGTTCATCACCACGACGTACTCGGCGTGGCTGGCCTTGCGGATGCGCTCCGCCTCCGCCTGCACGGGTCCGTCGGGCGACGGCCGCGTCCGTTGCAGATCCCTCGCGATCTGCGGCTGGGCCGCCGTGGTCTGCGCGATCGCGAGGGCCCGGCGCATCGCCTGGTCGTCCAGCAGGCGGCTGAGCGGCGCCAGGAACAGCCCGGTGGCGAGCACGGCCACGCCCGCGGCGATCGCCACCTGCATCAGCAGGACCTGCGAGAACATCCGCCGCGGCAGACCGAGGCGCAGTCGTCGTGCAGGGGCAGAGGGGCTCATGGGTACGACGGTACGGGGACGGGCGCGCCGTGCCGTAGGGGGTGTGGCGTGGATCTCCTGTGCGGAGCGGGTGCCGCCCGTCTCGCGGAGCCGCCCCCGTCCCGCGCGGGGCCCGCGCCTCAGCAGCGCGCCGGATGGGCGGCGACCGCGGTGCGCAGCTCCCGTACCGACACCACGTCCATCCGCGCCGGGGAACCCAGCACCGAGCCGCAGCTCTCCGGGCGCGGCGGCAGCGAGGCGCGCTGGGCCACGACGACGCGCCACAGGCGGCCGTCGGCGTGGGCGACGGTGACCTTCCAGCGGGGCGCCGCGCCGTCGGTGCGCAGAACGGTCAGCGCTCCCGCCGCGTACTCCTGGGCCGTCGTGCGCACCGCGAGCTCCGCGGCCTGCGCGGGCCGCTCCCAGGCGGAGCTGCCGCGGCATCCCTCGACCACGACCCGCCCGTCGCGCACGGCCTGGAGGACCTCCTTGACGTGGGCGGCCCGGGCCCGCCCGTACGCGTATCCGAACGGCAGGACGAGCACTGTGGGGGAGAAGCGGTGGCCGCCGAGGTGGGTGACCTCCCAGACGCCCCCGACGCCGGAGGCGGTCAGCTCGGCCGCGAGGGGCCGGCCGAGGAGGGCGCAGCAGCGGTCGCGCCTGCCGTTGGTGCAGACGAGGGCGAGCGGGTCGCCGCTGTGCGGACGCCCCTGGAGAACCGAGTCGAAGCTGTGCGGATCGCCCGTGCCGAGGGCGGCGAAGTCCAGATCGAGCAGTCGCTCCGGCGCGGAGGTCGTGGCAGCGTGCAGCCAGACGTTTCCGGGCACGGTGTGCGCCACGTAGACCTGCCGTTCGGCGGGCGTGCCGCAGTCGGCGTGCCGCCCGGGGCGGCGGATCAGCGCGATCCGCACGCCGGTGCCCTCCGCGGCCGCCTCCAGGGCGCGGCCGAGCGCCCGGTCCAGGTGGCTGGAGGTGAGCGCCTTGGGACCCCAAGGGCCGGGCTGTTCCAGGAGCAACCAGGTCCTCGCGGTCGCCGCGGTCCCCGCGAGGGGCTCGTCGAGGTCCCGGGACGCGGTCGTGCACGTACTCACAGAGGTGAGCCTAACCTGACTTGGCCGGCGGTGAACGTCGGGCTCACTCCGGGAGCGGCTGTGACGGGCGCGCTCCCGTGTACCGACCGCTGGGACGCATCCGCAGGCAGCGTTCCTCGTACTCCTCCAGGGTGTGGGGATCCATCCCGCGGTGCGTGCGTACGGCGAAGACGGTCTCGCCGGCCGTGGCGTCCATGCCCGAAGACGCCGTGAACACGGCGAGGGCCAGGTCGACGTCGCCGTGCAGGGGGGTGTGGCGGGCCGCGGTGGACGCGACGTCCCGGGCCGCGGCCAGCGCGGGTGCCGCGGACGGCAGGTCCTCCAGGGCCGCGAAAAGGGCGCGCGCGAGGGTCCTCGCCGGGATACAGGCGGTGTCCGAGTCCGGGAATCCGGCGCCCGGCCCGCAGTTCGTCGGCGACGACGGGAGCGGCGGTGCCTCGGCCCAGGACCTCGAGAAGCATCCGGTGCGCCAGGCTGCTGGCCGCACCGTGCAACGGCCCCTCCAGCGGCCTGCCGCGCGAGATGTTCATCCCTACCTTCGCGACGGCCCGGGTGGTCGGCTGGAGCGCCAACATCCTGGAACAGGCGGAAGGCTCCACGATCATCCGCCCGGCGGCCCGGTATGTCGGCCCGGAACCGCCGGTGGCTGTGCCGGCGGTGGCAGGAGGGTCGGATGACCATCGGGCCTCGATGCTGTTCGCATCGAGGCCACGGGTGGAAGGGCGGATGAGCGCCCGTCCTCATGCTTCGGGGATGTCGGCCTTCGCGTGGAGCAGTGTTTCGCGGCTGATGACGACGATCCGTTCATAGTCCGCCCGTGAGGCGTCGGGCGGCAGCTCCGCGTCAAGAGCATCCGTGGCCTCTGTGCCGATGACGGCGAAGTTGCCGTCGCTCAGCTCGAAGATGTCGGGGCAGCTCTGGCCCGAGACGCTGCCGCGCTCCCGGGGCGAGGCGCCGACTCGACGCACGATCTTCAAGTCCGTTCCTAGCCTGGTCGAGGGACGGGCCGAGGGGTGCGTGGGACGCTGCACGGGCTGATGGCCTCCTTCGTCCGGATAGCTCATGAGGGGGCCCGGAAGAACTCATGAGTGGCCGCCGGTCCTCGTGGGCAAGGCAGCCCTGCACAGGGAATGTGAAGCTTGCGGAATGTTTCACCGCATCAGACTCGGGGAAGACTACAGCCCGCGCCAGTCACGCGTCTTCCCATCCATACCGTGAGTTGACGTCCGTCACTCCTCTGGCAGTTCTCCCACCACCCACCACTGCTCGCCGTCCTCCTGCTCCCGCACCAGGGCGTCCATGTCGCGGACCAAGTCGTCCGTCAACGTGCCCAGCCTGGCTTCCTCGGACGAGGCGGGCAGGCTCTCGCGATGGTGGCGCGTGGCCGCCCAGTACTCGCGGAAGATGTCGTTGCGGCAGATCATCCGAAGGTGCCCGTACAGCTCGTTGAGACTCAGCGCCCCGATTCGGTGGTAATACAGAGCGTTGATATACAGGGCGTTGGCGAAGAGGTACTGGCGCTGCCTGTCCGGTGGGACGTCCGTGTCGTACGTGTCCAGGACGGCTGCCAGCGCGGGGTCGTCCATGGCCTTGCACAACAACTCGAAGTGGAGCCGGTGCTGCTCCACGAGCGCTGCGCGTTTGCGCTGGCGCGAGCCCCAACCGGTCATGGCGCCGAAGGCGGCTGCCAGCTTCGCCCTGGAGAGGGAGCCAAGCCCCCGTATGCCGGAGCTCTGTGTGACCATGTCAACCCCCGAATCAGGCGACCGTCCGCCGGTCGTCGGGTGCGGGTCGACTGGTGGGGACCGGCGAGCGATGGGCGGCGCGCTTGCCGTCTCCCAGGGTGCCGAGCGGCTCTGATCGGCCGGGAGGCGGAGAGGAGGCGCACGGAGGGAAGCGAGGGTCGCACGCTCCTGCGCCATGCCCAACGTCTGCCCCGCAAGTGGTGCTAACAATCGTTCACTTCGCGGGCTTTCCCCGCACTCGTATCCTGGGTCGGCATTCAATCCTCGTAAGAGAGCCGACCCGTTGCGGCGTGAGCCGGTCCGCGAGCCGTCCCCGTACGGCCGCCGGTCCGCGCGCCGGCGGGCGCACGGGTGTGAAAAGGGGCGCACAGTGACCCAGTCGTCGAGTCCACAACAGATACCGGTCGTCGTACTCGCCGGATTTCTGGGCTCCGGCAAGACCACCCTGCTCAACCACCTCCTCCACCACAGCGGGGGCAGCCGCATCGGGGCCGTCGTCAACGACTTCGGGGCCATCGAGATCGACGCGATGGCCGTCGCCGGGGCCCTCGGGGACTCCACCGTCTCCCTCGGCAACGGGTGCCTGTGCTGCGCCGTCGACGCGAGCGAGCTCGATCTCTACCTCGATCGTCTCGCCCAGCCCTCCGCCGGCATCGACGTCATCGTCATCGAGGCCAGCGGACTCGCCGAACCTCGGGAGCTGGTCCGCATGGTGCTGGCCAGCGAGCAGCCGCGCGTCGTCTACGGCGGGCTCGTCGAGGTCGTCGACGCCGTGGAGTTCGACGCCACCCGCGAGAGGCATCCCGAACTCGACCGCCATCTCGCCCTCGCCGACCTCGTCGTCGTCAACAAGACCGACCGAGCCGAGGACAGCGAGCGGGTTCTGCGGCTGGTGCGCTCGCTCGCCGACCGTGCCGCCGTCGTCCCGGCCGCCTACGGGCGCATCGACCCGGAGTTCCTCTTCGACTGCCGGCCGGCCGAGGAACGCGTCGGGCAGCTGTCCTTCGACGACATCCCCCGACAGGACGGTCACGGGCAGGGGCACGACGAGGCGCACCACGCCCATCTGCACACCGCGTACGACAGCCTGTCCTTCCGCTCCGACGTGCCCATGAACCCCCGCCGGCTGCTGGACTTCCTCGACAGTCGCCCCGAGGGCCTGTACCGGATCAA
>NZ_PQSR01000043.1 GCF_002920635.1 Streptomyces sp. Ru72
ACTCGGTACGCCGCCGGCAGGATGCGCACCGGCCCCGCACGCGTGAACGCACGGGGCCGGCGGGAAGACGCGGACTCAGACGGTACGAGCGTCCGCGGCCCGCGCCCCCGAGGGTTCGTCGTCCGCGGACTCGACCCGGGCAAGGTCGCGATCGCGTGTCTCCTTGGCGACACCGACGGCGATCAGGGTCAGGACGGCAGCGGCGATCACGTACAGGGCGATCGGCGTCGAACTGCCGTAGTCGGACAGCAGCGCGGTCGCGATGAGCGGGGCCGGGGCGCCGGCCGCCACCGAGGCGAACTGGGCGCCGATGGACGCGCCCGAGTAGCGCATGCGGGTCGCGAACATCTCGGAGAAGAAGGCCGCCTGGGGCGCGTACATCGCCCCGTGCAGCACGAGACCGACGGTCACGGCAATGATCAGATTCCCGAACCCGCCGGTGTCGATGAGCGAGAAGAACGGGAACATCCACAGGCCGACCCCGGCCGCGCCCAGCAGATACACGGGCCGGCGGCCGATCCGGTCCGACAGCGCGCCCCAGGCCGGGATGACCGCGAAGTGCACGGCGGAGCCGATGAGGACCGCGTTGAGGGCCGTCTGCTTGGAGACGCCGGCCGACGTGGTGGCGTAGACGAGGATGAAGGCGGTGATCACGTAGTAGCTGATGTTCTCCGCCATGCGGGCGCCCATCGCGACCAGTATGTCCCGCCAGTGGTGACGCAGCACGGACACCAGCGGCAACTTCTCCGCACCGCCGTCAGAGGCCGCCTTGCGGGCCTCGGCCTGAGCCAACGCCTGCTGGAACACGGGCGATTCATCGACGGAGAGACGAATCCACAAACCGACGATCACCAGTACACCGGACAGGAGGAACGGAATGCGCCAGCCCCAGGAGCCGAACGCGTCGTCCGAGAGCACGGCGGTCAGCAGCGACAGCACACCTGTGGCGAGCAACTGCCCGGCCGGCGCGCCGGTCTGCGGCCAGGAGGCCCAGAAGCCCCGCCGCCGCGCGTCGCCGTGTTCCGACACGAGCAGAACGGCGCCGCCCCACTCGCCGCCGAGCGCGAAGCCCTGCACCAGACGCAGCGTGGTGAGCAGGACGGGCGCCGCGGTGCCGACGGTGGCGTGCGTGGGCAGCAGCCCGATGGCGAAGGTCGCCCCGCCCATCAGCAGCAGGCTCAGCACCAGCAGCTTCTTGCGCCCGAGCCGGTCGCCGTAGTGCCCGAACACCAGGGCCCCGAGCGGCCGGGCGGCGAACCCGACCGCGTAGGTCAGGAACGACAGAAGCGTGCCGACCAGCGGGTCGGAGCCGGGGAAGAAGAGCTTGTTGAAGACGAGCGCGGCGGCGGACCCGTAGAGGAAGAAGTCGTACCACTCGATGGTGGTGCCGATGAGGCTGGCGGCGACGATGCGACGGAGGTTCGCGGGGGGTGGGGGAGCGGTGGTTCCGGAGGCCATGTGCGCCACTTCCTCGTGTGCGGTGGGGACGGGTACGTGTCGGCATACCGTAGAAACACGCAGGTCAGGCGCACATGTGGTGGGCCAACATAGTTCGGGGCGCGGCTATGCGTCGGACCACCATGCCCGCTCGTGGACGGGCGGCCGAGAGGGTTGGAGAGGGGAGGAAATTAGTGCCGTCCGGGAAGCGTAGTTGGGGGGTGATTTGGTGGTGGCGTGCTGACTCCCGTGCTGGTTTGGTGCTGACTGAAATCCCACGTCATCACCCGTCTTCGTCGCTCCCGTGCTGACTTGGTGCTGACTACGCTCCGTAGAACTCGGGCATCGGGGGGCGGATCGGGCCCAGGGCTGCGCTGCGTGAGGGCAAGCCCAGACAGACATGAGTCTCGGCCGCCGTGACGGCGGTGATCGGCACAGCGTGACACCCGTGCAAGCATTTCTGCTGTGGCCGAATCGTCCGAGAAGCATCGAGGGCATCCTGGACACAGGCATAGCCCAGGAACATTCACTACTCAAGCCCGCACTGCACGAGCGGGCCTACAGCGTGCTGCCAGGCAGTACACCAGCGGACCGCAGCGGACACGGCACGCAGATGGCCGGGCTCGCCCTGTTCGGGGACTTCACTGCGGCCCTTGAGTCGAAAGGCCCAGTAGTCCTCAGCCACGGTCTGGAGTCCGTGAAGATCCTTGACGACAGCTACGCGCCGGCAAAGTCACCGCGGACCTGCGCAGAGACGACCACTCACGCTGTAGCGACCGCCGAAATCGGCAATGATGGTGTGCCGTCCGCCCGGGTCTTCTCGACGGCCGTCACCCGACAGTCCGGGGAAGGCGAGAACGGGGTCGATGGCACAGCAACCCTGTGGTCGGCCACCCTGGATGCTCTGGCGGCGGGCACGGACGTGACCGCGCGAGACCACCGCATCGATGTGATCGGCGCACCGGATCCGGAGGCGTCGCGGCTGATCATCGTCAGCGCGGGCAACGTCCGCGGTGCCTGTTCCCCATCAGATGCGTACCGAGGAAGGCACGCTGGATCCCCTGCTGCTCTCCGACCTGTCGCCAGTGCCGGCGGTCCTCGCGGTGCCAGGGCCTGACCTCGACGCGGGCCCAGTCGAAGATGCGCCGGCCGTGCGCCCGCGTCGCAAGAACGGCGCTTCCACTTCTGCGCTGCGCTACCTCTCGGATGCGCCACTGCGCCGGCGGGTGACGGCGGCAACCAACAAGGTGGAGTCGTTCAACCGGTTCTCCCAGTGGATCGGCTTCGGCAACCGCGGCGCCATCACGCCGTCGGCCTCGACCAGGCCGCCTGACGGTGACGTGCCTTCAGCGACGCAGGATGCTGACGCCTCCCTGCCCAGGATCGGGGTGTCCTCGCATCCTGAGCCTCCGGCGCCCGCCGGCGCCGGAGGGTTGGTCATCCAGCAGCGATGACGTTCAGGTAGCCCATCATTCCGGTGTCCTCGTGTCCGGTGATGTGGCAGTGGAAGAACCATTTCCCGGTGAAGTCGGTGAAGCGGATCCGGATCACCACTTTTCCGGGCTTTCCGTTGACTGCGTGGGGGACGCTCACGACGTCCATGTAGTCGGCACGGGGCTGGGCGACGCCGTTCACGCTGAGGACCTGGAACGGCGCGACGTGGAGATGGAACGGATGATTCTGGTGAGCCTTGTTCGTGAGCGTCCATTCTTCGACCGTTCCGAGGGTGGCCGGTTCCGCGAAAGTCGGCTTCGTGTGGTCGAACAGCTTGCCGTTGATCCAGAAGTGGTTGCCGGCGTCGTCGTTCAGGACGATGCTTCGGGATCGGGCGATGGGTTCTTTGGACAGATCGGGGTGGGATCCGGGAAGCGGCCCGGCGATCTGGGGCGAGGTGGCCATGCCGGCCCGTCCTGCGGTGGCAGCCGGCCCCGCATTCCCGCTGTCCTTCTGGACGTTGACCTTCATGAGGGGGGTGTCGGGGTATTCGTCGCCGGCACCGTTGAAGGGGTCGGGCCCGGTCTTGTGGGCGAGGGTTCTGAGCCAGGTCGATCCGGTGGCTCCAGCGGTCACCAGAACGTCGAAGCGTCTGCCGGGCGGCATCAGAAGGTGTTTGGCCCGGGCCGGCGCCGCGGCGGGAATCCCGTCCTGGTTGACCACGGTGAAGGTGCCGCCGTCGAGCTGGAGGTCGTAGGCGATGGCGTAGTCTTCGTTGGCGATGCGCCACAACTGGGTTTCCCCGGCCTTCATGGTCAGCGTGGGCTGGTATTGGCCGTTGACCAGCCGGACCGTCGGCTCTGCGGGCTCGAGGACCCCGTCGGGGTAGACGATCGAGCTGGATGAGCTGATCTGGGTGTCCTTGAGCGCCAAGGTGTGAGCGGTGATCCCGCGGTAGGCCGGTGGCAGAGTTTCGCGGCTGTCCCCGACGATGATGGTTCCCGACAGCCCCGCCCCGATCTGGCTCTCAGTTCCATTGCAGCGAACGTTCGCGGGTGCGGGGCTCTTCGCGGGTGCGGGGCTCATCGTCATCCCCGGCATCGGACGGCCGTTCCCGTCGCACATCTCGTGGTCGTGGTACCAGTACGTTCCGGGTTCCTGGTTGGCGGGAATGTCGAGGTGGTAGGTCTGAATCTGCCCCGGCTTAACGGACAGGTCGATGTTGTCCGCGCTTCCCTCCGGGGACAGGTGCATCCCGTGGTAGTGCAGGTTGGTTGACGTGCCGAGATGATTGGCCAGTTTCAAGGTGACGCGCTGGCCTGGAACCACATGGAGGGTCGGCCCGACGAGACTTCCGTTGTAGGTCTCCGCGAGGACCTTCTTGCCCGAGATCATCACCTCTTGCTGAACCGCCGTCAGCTGGACGTTGAGATCCTTCGGGGTCGCCCGGTTTAGGTCGGGCGGTTCCACCAGCGCAGCGCCGGGAATCATGCCGGCCGCCTGCTCTTTGGTCGTCCGCAGCAACTCTCCCTTGGGCGGCGCGGGCGGCAGTCCGGTAAACGCCGGATCTGGCGCTCCGGTAGCCGCCGAGTGCGAGTGTGAGTGCGGCTCTGCGCTCTGGCAGCCTGCGAGGCAGACGGACAAGAGAGCGGCCCCGACAGCGACTGCTCTGAGGCGGGTGACGCGCGATCGAGGCGCGGTCGAACGTGCGGACAAAGGCTTTCCTCACTCGGCGGCGGAGCAGATGCGCTCCTCCTGAACGGGAAGAACATTGAGACCCCGAATCGGGCGCCTGGCCTTCGTGGCGTTGGCCCTTCCTGACCGTGGCCTTCCCAGGGGTTCTTTTGGGGAGTCCCCGGGGCTTGGAAGAAGGGCTGTAGGGCCCCTCATGGCGTGGTCGTCCTGGAGTCGGATTCAAGACTCGGACAGGAGACGGTGGAAAGGGATCCGACACCTGGCCGGAACCACCCCGCCGATCGGCGGGGATGAAGCGGAAGATCGGCGGATGTCCCGCCGCCCCGTCACGCATCGAAGCTGGAGTTGCACGAAGCGAAAGGAGCGACGGTCATGCAGGTCGGATTGCTGGGGTTGCGGGTGTTCTTCGGGCTGGTTCTGGCCTCGCATGGGGCGCAGAAGCTGTTCGGGTGGTTCGGGGGCGACGGGGTTGAGGGGACCGCCGCGGCGTTCGAAACGATGGGGTTTCAGCCGGGGAGGCCCTTTGCGGTGATCGCGGGGCTGACTGAAATGGGTGGCGGGCTGCTGCTGGCCGCTGGTCTGGCGTTCCCGCTGGCCACGGCCATGGTCATCGGGGTGATGATCAATGCGGTCAACGCCTCGTGGGGGTCCGGGTTCTACGAGGGGACCGAGACGCCGATGCTCTTCGCGGCCGTCGCCGTGGCGCTCGCCTTCACCGGGCCGGGGCGCTACGCACTGGACGCTGGACGTCCCTGGCAGCGCACCGGCACACGGTGGGCGCTCGGGTCGGTCGGGCTCGGTGTGGTGACAGCCTTGCCGACCCTGCTGATCAAGGGCTAGATCTTGGCCCCGGCCAGGTGGACCAGGGCGACAAGCACGATCACCGACGGCAGGTCGTCGACAGCGATCTTCGACCGAATCTCCACTGCTTCTGGCTCAGACCACCGCCACGGACTGTTTCATAGGTCCTCGCTCGTGAAACACCCGGCCGCCCGGCGGTCCACCTGCGGCGACCATGTTTCATGAGTCGTTGCAAGCGACTGGACGTCTGAAACACCCTCATAAAACAGTCTGTGCTTGGGAGCGACGACTTCAAGCGCGTGGAATCGCACGACTGCCCGATGTCCACCTGCGCCGCCCCATCGGGCTCCCCGTGCCGGACCGGCAAGAACAAGGTGGCCATCAAGTACCACACCGCCCGCTTCCGCCTCGTGCCCCAACTCGCCAAGGCCCTCAGCGTCCCGACCCCCGCCGTACGCAAGCCGGGCTCGGCGTGGACCGAACTGCCCCGGCCCGTGAGCGCCGGCGCCGAACCGGTCGGACACGTCCGCCTCGGCTAAGCCCGAGCCTCGACCACCCGTCAGTCCCTCGATGCACAACTCGACTCCCTCGCCGAAGCCGGGGTCACCCGGGTCTTCGCGGAGAAGATCTCCACCCGCGCCACCAAGCGCCCCGAGTTGGAGGCCGCTGTGAAGCTCGCCGGGGAGATCCGCTCCTCCGGCATCGCCGTCACCCTCGTCGTGCACGAGCACGAGCACAAGCGCCTCGGCCGCGGCATCGAACTCGCCATGCTCGCCGAGGAACTGAAAGCGAGCGACGTCGGCCTGGAGTTCCTCACCGGAGAGCTGAAGGGCTCGCACGACCCGTCCGGCATCGTGTTCACCGTGCTCGCGGCCATGTCCGGCATGGAGCGCGAGTACATCCGCGACCGCACCCTGGAAGGCCACGAGTCCGCCCGCAAGCGCGGCAAGACCATCGGCGGCGCCGGGGTCACCGACGACGACATGTTGTCCATGGCCCTCCACATACGCGACCAGGAGATGAGCCTGCGCGACATCGCCAAGCGCCTCGTCATCACCACCGGCGCCAAGAAAGGGGCACCACCCCTCGCCCGCCACCGTTATGCGGATGCTGCGCGAACACGACGAGCAGACGACCTAAGCTCTTAAGATCATCCCGTTGCCCCTTTGACGCGTATCTTGGTCACATCCCATGAAGGGACCCGGCGTGCTCGGCGCCACCCCGGAGCAGCCCATCGGGCCGTTCGGTCCCTGGCCCAACGCCGGCAACGAGGACGAGAACGACGAGGACCAGGGTGAGCCCGACCAGGACGGACCTCAGCTGGGCGCGTGATGCTGGGGGCATGGGCCGCATCCGCTTCTGCGCCTCCTGCGGAGTCCGATTGCCGAGGAACGCTTCGCCGCGTCGCCGGTACTGCGACGACGTGTGCCGGGCCCAGGGATACCGGGCACGCAAGACCTTCGACCGGATCATGGGGCTTGCGCTGATGCTCGCCGAGGCCGAATGGAACGACGACACGGGCGTTATCCGATTGCTGACCTGCCCGGAGTGCGGGCGGATCACCTTCGCTGGCGGCGGGCGGCGCCGGGACGCCATGTACTGCTCCGGTCGCTGCACACAACCCGCCGGTCATCGAGCCGACGACGTACCGGAAGCGCCGCTCAATCACCGGCAACAGCGGCTCGATACGCTCCCACAGCCCATCGTCAACCTCCCACGGCTTGCGCCCACCACGAGTATCGGTCGCAACCACCCCCTCCAGGTCGCATCAACACGAACTGACGCACCGTCATTCCTGAGCCCAAGGGACGTCATTCTGATTCCAGTCCTTAGACTGGGACAGGGCCACCGCGCACCTCCCGGGTTGAACTAGCCGTTCACCAAGGAGAGTTGCAGGTGGCCTGCCTGCTGGGCAGGGAGCGAATCCCCAACAGCACACGCCCGCGGGCGTACGCCCTAGCCGTGATCGGCTACACCACCAAGCGGGACGCCACCCGGGCCTGCCCGTAGACAAGGAGTGTCAAGAAATCGGGTGACCGCAGCCAGGCGGTGCCGGTCGCGATTCCGTGTCATACGAACATGGCCACCATACTGATGATCATGATTGCTGTGCCCGATTCCCGGTAAACCCGAGCCAGGGGGGCGGACGGCGTGGCCTTGGGAGCCGTCGGAACCAAGGGACGATCCGACAGCTGCCGGAACATGATCTCGGCCGCTCGGGCGGTCACCCAGACAACGACGGTCAGGATGGCCGGTCCAGCTGCCATGCCGGCGGGCATGTGCGTGGGGGAAACACCGGCGTGGCCCGCCATCAGCGCCATGAGCAGTGCCATCGCGGCCAGGTCGATCACCTCGGTGCGGACCCGCCGATCGAGGCACGCCCGAATGGCGCTCCACAGACCGGCGGCTACGACGGCCCAGACCCCTGAAGATGCCCGGTGACCTGTCATGAGCGCCATCCCGGCCAGTGCGAGCAGTTGCGGTCCCCAGCGATGCACCGGCCCGGGCAAGTGACCGATGAGGCAGAGAAGAGCCCCTGCCAGGCCAACCGTCAGCAATGTCTCACTCATGGTCGTCGTGGCCGTGGAAGCCGTGCGAGGCGGGTGGCGTTCGAGGGAACGCCGAGCGTCGGGATGTGCGGTCGAAGTAGCCGACCGGTTTCCGACCAGCGCGGGCGGGGCTGGTGACGGCCGGGTCGAAGAGGTTTCCGGATCCGGTGGGCACCGGCACGGGCGCCGGGGGCATCCAGGCACCAGTACTCGGTCACCCTGAGCTGGGACATCACGGACGACGACCTGCCCGTCCACTGTGAAAAGCGGCCGGCCGGGCAGGTCGTCTGAAACTCGCCTTCAATGCACATCGTTCCGCTCAGTGGCACGGAGGTCGAACGTCATCGGGCCCGATAGTGCCAGCCTCATGGTTCGTGGCGCAGTGCGCGGTGCCGTGGCCGGCGGGCGGGGGGACGTCCAGTGAGGGGTTCCGGTCGAAGAACCCTGCCGGCTTCAGAGAGAATCCGACGTAGTCGCACGGCATGATCGGCCAGTCCTCGGGCCGTGGCAGGTGCGAGGTGCCGAAGGTGTGCCACAGCACGACGTCGGTGTTCAGCAGATCGCGTTCCTGCTTGACCCATTCGCCGATGCCGTCGCCGGGATGCTGGTTGGGGTAGTCACCGGCCGCGTGCAGTTCGGTGGGTGAGTAGCGGGTGACCCACAGATGCGTGCGGGCGAACTCCGCTCGCCGGGCGAGATCGCTGTCCGGGGCCGCCAGCAAGGTCGGGCCGACGAAGGGTACGAGCTTGTAGGCGACCGGTTCGCCGTGGCGGTTGAGCACGCCGGGGTTGATGACCTTCCAGGTGCGTGAGGTGAGCGGGTCGCACATCCGGCGGCTGTCGCGTTCGTTGGCGATGGGGGTCTTGCGCGCCACGATGGCGTTGCCGTACGGATTGTCCGGTCCGATCGGCATGCCCACCGCGTCGACTTCCACGACGGTGTTGTCGGGGCCGTCGACTTCCAGGTCCAGCCGCATGTTGAACAGGTGCTGGTGGTTGGGGGCGTCCAGTTGAGGGGCCACCAGGGCTCCGAACTGCGGGGTGGCGCCCGGTGCGACCGCCCGGGTCTGGACGATGCCGGTGAGTTTCGCCTCGAACTGGATGGTGCCGTCGAGATAGAAGTACCAGAAGAAGCCGTATTCGTAGTTGCCGATGGTGTGGATCGCCGACACGACGAAGCGGCGTGAGCGGCGGACCTCGGCCTGGTCGGCATAGCGGAAGTTCCAGTGCTTCCAGAGGATTCCGTAGTCCTCCTCGTGCAGGCAGATCGCGTTCGTCACGGTGTGCGGAACGCCCGATTCGTCGGCCAGCACGGCGTCCATGTAGCGGATCTCGCCGAGGCAGTCGCAGCCCAGTGACAGGGATCCGACGGTCTTTCCGAGGTTGTACTCGCCGGCGTCGAAGACGTTGCGGAAGTAGAAGTCGTCGCTGGTGTCGCCGTAGGGCACGACCATCTCGCTGATGCTCGCCCGGTGCAGGACCGAGCGCCGACGGTCCCCGTCGAGGTAGGAGACATCGCTGATGACGAGTCCTTCGACGGTGTCGATATGCGCGTGCAGCCGCCACCGCTGCCACTCGATGACGTGTCCGTCCAGCGTGAACGACGGGCCGTCGGGCTGGGTGATCTCCAGCGGGCGCAGATCGGTTCGGAGCGGGCCGACGCTGTCGACGTCGTAGTTTCCGCTCTCCGGGGGGACGGGAATCGGGTCGCCCTCGATGATCGCGGCCACGGACTGCTCGTTGCAGTCGATGACGAACACGAGGTTGCCGACCGGCCGGGCGTAGCCGTTGTCCTCCGGGAACGTCCGCACATATGCGCTGGCCCGGATGATGCGCCGGCGCGCGTCGATGCCGTCGATGGGGAGCGTTCCCGTAGACCAGGGATCGATCTGCAACAGGTCCAGGTCGTGGACTCCGTGCCGCTCGAGAGCGGCCACGGCCCGGGGATCCTTCTTCACGAGGTCGTCCAGGGCCATGATCTCCTCGATCATGATGGCCGGCTGGATGCCGGGAAGATGGGTCCAGGACGTGAGGGTCCCGGTGGTGAGGTCGACACGCGCCTCGTAGGTGGCGGTGTCGGCGCGGTCGTAGACGACGAGGAACGCCGACCGGGGGAGCGGGGCGTGCGGATCGTGGTCGCGCACCGACTGCTTTTCGGGATAGTCGAGGCGCACGAGGGGGAAGCGCGGGGCCGTCAGCTGCGGCTTGCCGGCCCGAACGGCTGCGACGGCCGCCTCGATCTCCGGGGCGGACAACGGGTCGTACGGGTGGGCCGGGGTGGACTGCTGCGTCATGCTGGTCGTCTTCCAATCGACGGTTCTTCGGACTGCCGGGCCGAGCGTCAAGGCCTTGGCCGTTCGGCTATCCCTTCTCGCTGGTGAGCGGAGCGGGATCGGCGACCGGGAACTCGATGCCCGGGCGCCCTTGGCGGCGGAGGGCGAAAAAGGCCCAGATGACGCCGAGAACGAGCCAGATGCCCAGCGCCGGCGCGACGGTGTCGAGCGGACTGGTCGCCTTGTAGATCGCGCCGAACACGGCTCCGGTGGCGACGAGGATCCCGGCGGCGGCGGCGATCACCAGCTTCACGCGGTTGACCTCGTGCCACAGCCCCTTGGCGCCGGCGGCGCTGACGACCAGATACATCAGCGCCAGGCCTGTGCCCCCGAAGCCTGCCATCCAGCCGAACATCGGTGACCATTCGGGCTGCAGAACACCCGGTTGCCCGGTGGCGAGGGAGAAGATTCCGTGGTTGACCCGGACCAGGACGATGGAGATGACCGACACCACGCCGAGCAGGGCGGCCCCGCCCACGGGGGTGAGGAAGCGGGGATGCACCGTGGCGAGCGGAGCGGGCAGCCGGCCGGCGCGCGCCATGGCGAGCATGCCGCGGGTGGCTGCGACCCCGACTCCGATCGCGACGGCCAGGATGTCGAGGATGATCAGGACGGCGACGACGTCGCCGAACGTGGACGAGCCGAAGGCGCTGCCCGAGGCGAGTGTCTGCAGCGGGAAGACGCTGTTCTTCCACGCCGTTCCGTCGAGCCCGAAGCCGATGTCCTGGGCGTAGGCGGTGATGACGAAGTACACCCCCACGATGGTGAGTGACATGAGCACCGCCTTGGGGACATGCCGTTTCGGGTCGTCGGTCTCCTCGGCGAGGTTGGCGGCCGACTCGAAGCCGATGAACATGTTGATGCCGTAGAGCACGCCGTAGAGGAGGTCCAGGCCGCTGATGGAGAGCGGGTTGAACGGCTTGGCCGACAGGCTGTGCCCGCCGAGGCCTCCCCGGAAGATGATGTAGAGCGAGAAGCCCAGCACGACCGCGGAGGAGATCAGCACCAGCGCCAGCTGTGCATTGACCGAGACCTGGACGCCGATGACGACGATGACCAGCACCACGGCGAGGTAGACCAGCGCGAGCGGCCACCAGGGCACGTCGATCGAGAAGGCGGTCTGCAGGAACGACTGGGTGAGACCGCCCAGCACCAAGAAGGTCGCGGCACCGAGGATCAGCATGGCGCCGTAGTACACCCAGCCGGCCACGATGCCCACACGTGGTCCGGCGCCGTCGCAGACGTACTCGTACAGCGAGCCGCACAGGTGGATCCGCTTGGCGTACTGCGCGATGATCCAGCCGGCGCCGAATATCCCCACGCCCGCGACGATGATCGCCAGCGGCGTGGCGACGCCCGCACCGCGGCCGGTGGCCGACAGTCCGACGATCAGCGGCAGCAGCGCCGCGACCGAGAAGACCGGCCCCATGAAACCCACCGATTGAGCCAGGACGCCGGTCATGGAGAGTTTGGCGCGTCCGAGCGACTGACTGTCTGGAGAAGCCATCTGTCCGCTCCCTATGAAGGGGCCTTGGAACGCTGTACGATTTTCGTACACGCTGTTCGCTATTGGGCAGATGGTGGTGTCATGGAGTCCGCATGTCAACCATTTGGCTTGTTAACTCTGGATGCAGGGCCATGGGGCGGACGCCTGCCGGGTACGTCGAATCCGGGCATGCCGATGAGCCGCTCGGGGCGGCTGAGGTCATCGGTGATGGGTCTAGTGACCGTTGGACATGTCGAATCCGGGTGTGCCGGTGAGCCGTTGAGCAGCTTGGGCGGCCGCGCTCGTCACCAGGTCGGCGACGGCGGGGTCGGGCGCGTTGGCCCCGATCCGGACGATGCCGAGGCTGGCGGTCGGCCAGTCCGAGACGCGTATTGGGGCCGCCACGCCGATGGCGCCCTCCTGAATGGCGCCGACGCTGATGGCGTAGCCCTGTCGGCGGGCGCGCAGGACGTCTTCCGTGTCGGAAGAGCTCGGTGGCCGGCCGGCCAGGATCGCTACACCGTCCGCGCCCACGGTGAGCGGGTGCCGCGCACCCTCCCGCATCGCCAGGTGCATGGTGCTGTCGGGGGGCTCTGCGGTGAGCAGGACCAGGGCCTGGTCGCCGTCGGCGACGGTGAGGATCGCGGTGCTGTTGGTGCGTTGGCTCAGCTGTTGCAGGATCGGCAGCGCGACGCTCTGGAGCCTGGGCCGTAGCCGACTGGCCAGTTCGGCGAGGCCGAATCCCAGGACGTAGCGGGTGTCGAGGCGAGTGACGAGGTTGTGGGCCTCAAGGGTGCGCAGCAGGCGATAGACGATCGCGCGCGCGGCCCCGATGTGTCCGGCGAGCTCGGCGGCGGTGAGGCCGTCACTGTGCCTGGCCAGCAGTGCCAGCACCGTCAGCCCGCGGTCAAGCGTCTGCGATGTCTCGCCGCCCGAACTCACTCGTGCCGCCTTCCCCTTGGGCTGATCCAGATGTGCCGGCTCATGCTGTCACGTTTTTCGCATGCTCATGGCCGGGTCGAATTCGACACGATCCCGGCGATCCTGCACGGGCCCGGCGTCGCTGCCCAGTATCACGAGCATTGACTGCTCGCACCAACCCACGTACCGTCCGACTATCGTCCAGTAGAACGGTAATCGTACATGTCGAAGCGTGCAGAGGCGGAAGAGCTGGCCAGTACGGTGCCCTCGGTTCCGTATGTGGCGGGAACATGGGATACGTCCGGGAGGGCCGCGGCCTTCGAAGTGGTCGACCCGGTCACCGAACGGGTTCTGGCGTCGGTCACCGAGGCCGACGCCGAGACCGTCGACCTCGCGGTGTCCGCCGGGCACTCCGCACTGGACGACGGTGAGTGGGGCCGACTGGACGGCGCTGCGCGCGGTGTGCTGCTGGGCCGGCTGGCGGACCTGCTCGATTCGCGCACGGAGGACTTCGCGAACCTGGAGTCGCTCGAAGTCGGCAAGCCCGGTATCGAGCCTCGCGTGATCGACCTGCCGCAGGCCGTGCAGACCTTCCGGCACTACGCCGGGTGGGCGGACAAGATCGAGGGGCGCACGATCCCGACTCCGGGATACATGGGCCGCCAGACCTTGAGCTACACGGTCCGCCAGCCGATCGGCGTCGTCGCGGCCATCACGCCGTGGAACTCACCCACGATGATCGGGTCCTGGAAGGTCGCGCCCGCCCTGGCCGCCGGCTGCGCCGTCGTTCTGAAGCCGCCGGAGGACGCGCCCCTGACGTCGTTGCTGCTCGCGCAGCTCATCGACGAGGCCGGGTTCCCGCCGGGCGCGTTCAGTGTTCTTCCCGGCAGGGGCGCGACAACGGGCAACCTGCTGATCGAACACCCCGGAGTGAACAAGATCTCTTTCACCGGCAGCCCGGAAACCGGGCACATCGTCGCGCTCGCGGCGGCCAAGGGCTTTCGCCCCACGACGCTGGAGCTCGGCGGCAAGAGCCCGCAGATCGTCTTCGCCGACGCCGACCTCGACGCGGCCGCCGACGGCGTGGCCGTCGGGATCTTCGCCAATCAGGGCCAGGTCTGCGCGGCCGGCAGCCGCATCCTGGTCGCACGCTCGGTGTACGGCGAGTTCGTCGAGAGGCTCGTCGCCCGAGCGGAGGCCGCCGTGCTGGGCGATCCGTTCGATCAGGGCACCACGATGGGCGCGCTGATCAACGCCAGGCAACGCGAGCGGGTCGCCCGCTACATTCAGATCGGCCGGGACGAGGGCGCCCGACTCGTCGCCGGCGGCGGGCGACCGGACCGCAGCGGCTACTTCATCGAGCCGACCCTGTTCGCGGACGCGTCCAACGACATGACCATCGCCCGGGAAGAGATCTTCGGACCCGTCGGCACCATCATGTCCTTCGACACGGACGACGAAGCCGTAGCCCTCGCCAACGACAGCAACTTCGCTCTCGCCGCGACGCTGTGGACCTCCGATCTCAGTCGCGCGCACGCGGTGGCACGGCGCGTCCAGGCCGGCGCCGTCGCGATCAACGGCTGGTCACCCCTGGACCCCCGGCTTCCGTGGGGCGGATCGAAACTCAGCGGCCACGGTCGCGAACTCGGCCGCGCGGGGATCGAGGCCAACACCGAAGAGAAGACCGTGACGGTCGTCCTGTGAAACCCATCGCCCGGGCTGCCTCGCAGCCGCACCGCGACATCCTGAAAGGCATGCAGTCATGACCGCTCGCATACTCGTCGCCTACTACAGCGCGACCGGCTCGGTCCATCGCCTCGCCGAGGCCGTCCGGGACGGCGCCACCGCAGCGGGTGCCGAAGTCCGCCTGCGCCGCGTCGCCGAGCTCGCCCCGGAGGAGGCCATCGAGTCCAACCCCGCCTGGGCCCAGCATCGACGCGACACGCACGATGCCGTCGAAGTGGCCACGCTGGAGGACCTGGAGTGGGCGGACGGATACGCCTTCGGCACCCCCACCCGCTACGGCGCCCCGGCCGCCCAGCTCAAGCAGTTCCTCGACACGGCCGGCGGCCTGTGGCAGGACGGCAAGCTCGCCGACAAACCCGTCACGGCGTTCGTGTCCTCGGCCGAGCGCAACGGCGGCCAGGAGTCGACCATCCTGTCGCTGAACAACGTCTTCTACCACTGGGGCAGCATCATCGTCCCGCTGGGATACACCGACGACGTCGTGTTCGCGGCCGGCGGCAACCCGTACGGCACCTCATGGCCCGCGGGCTTCCCGTCCACGATGCCCGACGACGTGACCCTGGAATGCGCCCGGTTCCAAGGCACGCGCCTCGCCCGGTTCGCGGTCGCCCTCGCAGCAGCTCGCCATGTCGCCGCTTAACAGCCCGTCCGATGCCGCCCTACAGGTGGAGATCTGGTCGGATCTGCACTGCCCTTGGGCGCTGGTCGCGCTCCACCGCCTGCGGACGGCCCGTCAGGAACACGGCCTCGA
Source organism: Streptomyces sp. Ru72 (assembly GCF_002920635.1). Taxonomy (GTDB): domain Bacteria; phylum Actinomycetota; class Actinomycetes; order Streptomycetales; family Streptomycetaceae; genus Streptomyces. The sequence goes on from NZ_PQSR01000043.1 coordinate 15,153, forward strand.
CGTCGTTTTCGTACCCCGGGCCTGGCCACTTGAATGGGTGAACAGCCGCGGCACTCCGCGCGAGATCGTCACCACTGAGACCGCCGCGCTCGCGAGCCACGAACCCGACCTGTTCACCGCCTATCGCGGCGAATCCTGGCCGTCGACCTTTCTCCCCGCGTTCGAACTCGTCGCCGCCGCCCGCCGTCTCCACGGCGTCGTGGCCGCGGAGGAGGTCGACTACGCGCTGCGCCTGGCGTTCTTCCGGAACAGCGTGGACGTCAGCATCGCCGCCGGGCTTTATTGGGCACTGGAGCTGGCAGCGGGCGCCACAGCACTGGATCCCGAAGCGGTCATGGAGCTGTGGAGGGAATCCAACGTGCGGTCGGACGTCGCCGCCGACTACCGCGAGAGCGGGCGGGTCGCGATCCAGGGAAGCCCTCAGATCATGTGGCCGGACGGGTCGAGCGATCACAACCCGGGGATGACCGATCACCAGTGGCACGGTGGGCTCGTCAGGATCATGAGCACCGACCGTCGTGCGCCCGAGCGGCGCCTGCTGGAGGTCTTCCGCGCCGTCGGGGACACCGACTCGCCGCGGGATGCGACCGAGGCCACGAGAACGCCGGACGCCGGCGTCTGACATTCGCTCCTTCGTTCCTTCGTTCCCTCGCTCGTCCGCCGGTCCGCACGTCCACTTGTCCTGCCCCGTCCACCCCTTTCCGGCTCCGGATCGACCGCGTACCAAGCCCGCTGCGCCTGAGCCGGCGGACTCGGCCGAATCACGAGAGGCACTGCCGTCCTATGACTGATCCGATCACCGACATGACCACGCATCGGGGCGGGGACAAGACCGGCGCACACGTACTGGTCGAGACCGCCGCCGCCGAGGGTGTCGAGGTCTGCTTCGCCAACCCCGGTACCACGGAGATGCCGTTGGTGACGGCGCTCGACGCGGTATCCGCCGTACGTCCTGTGCTCGGTCTGTTCGAGGGCGTGTGCACCGGCGCGGCCGACGGGTACGCGCGTATCACCGGAAAGCCGGCCATGACCCTGCTGCACCTGGGCCCCGGTTTCGCCAACGGCGCGGCCAACCTGCACAACGCCCGCCGGGCCCACTCCGCGATCCTCAACGTCGTCGGCGATCACGCCAGTTGGCACCTTGCCTACGACGCGCCCCTCACCAGTGACATCGTCTCCCTGGCCCGCCCGGTGTCCGGGTGGGTCGGCACGGTCGTCTCGGCGGATGACATGGATCACGCCACCGCCGAGGCCCTCGCAGCGGCCCGGACCCCTCCCGGTTGCGGCGCCACGCTGATCGTTCCGGTGGACTTCCAGCAGCAGGTCGTCACCGAAACGCCGGCCGACACCTCGCCGCGAACGGCGCCAGCGCCGGCACATGTCGAGGCCGACGTGGTGGAGAGGCTGGCCAAGCGCCTGCGCGGCGGTTCACGAGCCGTGCTCCTGCTCGGTGCGGGAGCTCTCACGGAACACGGACAGCGCGCCGCGGAGCGCATCTCCGCCGTGACCGGGGCCACGCTCTACAGCGAGACGTTCCCCGCGACCGCCGAACGCGGCGGCGGCCTGCCAGACCTGGACCGACTGCCGTACTTCCCCGAAGCGGCGATCAAGGCTCTGGCCGGTGCGGGGACGGTCATCCTGGCCGGCGCCCTGGAACCCGTCTCCTACTTCGGCTACGAGGGGATTCCCAGCCTGCTGGCCCCGCCCGGATCGGTGGAGGTGCTCGCGGCGCCGGGCGACAACGCCGTACAGGCGCTGGAGGACTTGGCGGACGCGCTCGGAGCGCCCGTGGTCACCCCGGGCCGGGCTGCCACGCCGGACGGCGCTCATCTGCCAACGGGCTCGCTGACCCCCGGGACGATCGGTCGGATCGTCTCCGCTCTGCTGCCCGAGCAGGCCATCGTCTCCGTCGAGGGCGGCACCTGCGGCTACCCCTTCTTCACGGCTTCGGTGAACGCTCTGCGCCACACCACACTGACCAACACCGGAGGGGCGATCGGCCAAGGACTGCCCGCCGCACTCGGCGCGGCGATCGCCGCACCCGAGCGTCAGGTCATCGCACTGCAGTCCGACGGCAGTGCCCAGTACACCATCCAGGCGCTGTGGACCATGGCCCGAGAGCAGGCGTCCGTCGTCACCCTGATCGCTTCGAACCGCAAGTACAACATCCTGCAGACCGAGCTGACCCGCCATGGCGCGAGCGTCGCCGGTCCCGCATCCACCGCTCTGACCAGCCTGGATGACCCGGCACTGGACTGGATGGGGCTTGCCCGGGGCTACGGCGTCCCGGCCGCACGGGCCGAGACGGGCGACGAACTGGCCCGCGCGCTGCGGCGGGCACTGGCCGACGGCGGCCCCCAGCTCATCGAGATGGTCCTGTGAGAGGAATCCCCGTGCACGACACCGCTCCGCCCCCAGCACCCGGAACCGATCCTGCCGAAGCCCATCTGGCCGAAGCCCGAGGGAAGGTACAGCGGTACCTGTCCGCTCCGCGCACGATGCTCGTCGGCGGAGCATGGGTGCCGGCCGTCTCCGGCCGGACCTTCGACACCCTCGACCCGGCGACCGGCACGGTACTCACCCAGGTCTCCGACGGTGATGCCGCCGACATCGACCGAGCCGTCGCCGCCGCGCGGCGTGCCTTCCAGGACTCTCGCTGGAGGCGCATGAGCCCGATGGACCGGGGCCTGCTGCTGCACCGGATCGCCGACCTCATCGAGGCCAACGCCGACGAACTGGCCCTGCTCGAATCCCGTGACAACGGCAAGCCCGTCTCCGTGGCCCGTGCCGTCGACGTCGGTACCAGCGTCAAGCTGTTCCGCTACTTCGCGGGCTGGCCGAGCAAGATCGAAGGCAGCACGATCCCGGTGTCCCCCCGGGGCGGAATGCGGGTGCTGAACTACACCACCCACCAGCCGGTCGGTGTGGTCGGCCTGATCGTTCCGTGGAACTTCCCCATGTCGATGGCCTGCTGGAAGCTGGCCCCCGCACTGGCCATGGGCTGCACCGTCGTTCTGAAGCCGGCCGCGGAGACTCCGCTGTCCACGCTCCGACTGGCCGAGATCCTGACCGAGTCGGGCCTGCCCGACGGTGTGGTCAACGTGGTCACCGGCGGCGCCGCCGCGGGCGCCGCCCTGGCCGCACACGACGACGTAGACAAGATCGCTTTCACCGGCTCGACGGAGACCGGCCGGGCCGTCATCCGGGCCGCGGCCGGAAACCTGAAGAAGGTCTCCCTCGAACTCGGCGGCAAGTCACCCAACATCGTGCTGCCCGACGCGGACCCGCAGAGCGTCGCCGAGGCCGCCGCCCAGGCCATCTTCTTCAACCAGGGCCAGGTGTGCACCGCCGGATCCCGGCTGTACGTCCACGACGCGATCTACGACGACGTGGTGGACGCCGTCGCCGAGCAGGCCCGCAAGATCGTGATCGGGCCGGGCAGCGATCCGGCCACCGAGATGGGCCCCCTGGTCTCCGCCCGGCACCACGACACGGTCTCCTCCTACATCGAATCCGGTCGGCAGCAAGGCGCCCGCCTTGCCACGGGAGGCCGGCGACCCGAACTGGCGTCGCCCTATGACGGAGGCTATTTCCTCGAACCGACGGTCTTCGCCGAGGCCGGCCAGGGCATGCGGATCGTGCAGGAGGAGATCTTCGGGCCGGTGCTGGCCGCGTTGCGCTGGAGCGATGTGGACGACCTCGTCACCAAGGCCAACGACACCCCCTTCGGGCTGTCGGCCGGAATCTGGACCTCCGACCTCGGACACGCCCACCGCATCGCCGACGACCTGCAGGCGGGCACCGTCTGGATCAACTGCTTCAACGTGACCGATCCGGCCTCCCCCTTCGGCGGCTTCAAGCAGTCCGGCTGGGGCCGCGAAATGGGCCGCAAGGTGCTCGATCTCTACACCGAGGTCAAGAGCGTCTGGGTCAATCTCGACTGACACCCCATCACTTCGGAGCGATCGATGGATCTTGAACTGACCGGCAGAGTCGCCATTGTCACCGGGGGGAGCCTCGGCATCGGCAAAGCCGTCACCCGCGAGCTGGCCAGGGAAGGCGCCGACGTGGTGATCACCGCGCGCCGGCTGCCCGCCCTGGAGGCGACCGCCAAGGAGATAGCAGCCGAGACCGGCCGCCGGGTGGTCCCGATCAGTTCGGACACCACCGACACCCGGTCCGTACGCGACATGGTGCGCGCGGCCGCCGACGAACTCGGCCGCGTCGACATCCTCGTCAACGGCGCGGCGGCCCCGTCCGGTCTGGTGCGCAACGGCGTCGAGGACGCGGACCCCGAGCTGCTGCTGGCCGACATCGACACGAAGGTCGTCGGCTACTTCCGCTGTGCCCAGGCCGTCACCCCGTACATGAAGGAGAACGGCTTCGGCCGGATCGTCAACATCGGCGGGCTGACGGGACGTTCCAGCCACGCGCTGTCCGGCATGCGCAACCTTGCCGTCGTCCACATGACCAAGGCCCTGTCCGACCAGCTCGGACCGTACGGCATCACCGTGAACACCGTGCATCCCGGCGTGGTGGAGACCGAACACATTCACGAGCTGTACGAGAAAGAGGCCGCCAAGCGCGGCATCACGGCGGCCGAGGTCGAGGCCGACTTCGCCGCCCGCACCCCCATCCGCCGCGTGCTCGAGGCCCAGGAGGTGGCCCAGAGCATCTGCTTCCTCGCCTCGCCGCGAGCGGCGGCGATCACCGGTGAGTCGCTGGGCATCGACGGCGGTCTCACCCGCGGCATCTTCCTCTGACCGGACAGGAGTCAGCTCATGCAAGGAACCATTCTCGTCGCCACCGCAGGCCAGGGCGTGCTGCGCAGCTCCGACGACGGCGCGACCTGGTACCGGCTCGGCCTGGGGCAGGCCCTCGAATTCGACGCCGTCGTGCGCTGCCTCGCCGTGCACCCCGAGCAGCCGAACGTGGTCTACGCCGGAGCCGATGTGGGCCTCGTCCGCAGCGACGACGCCGGTGTCACCTGGCACCGTGTCGACTCGCCCATGAACGACCAGACCATCTGGTCACTGGCGATCGACCCGAACGACGCGGACTTCGTGATCGCCGGCACCGGGGCGCCCTCGCGAGCCGCGGTCTTCCGTACGGCCGACGGAGGCGCGAACTGGGACCGGTTGCCCCCGCAGATCCCCGAGTTCTGCGCGGGAGTCAGCAAGCCACGCGTTCTCACCGCGACCGTCGACCGCTACGACCCCAAGAACCTGTGGTTCGGCATCGAGGAGGGCGGGCTCTGGCGCAGCCGCGACCGGGGCGACACCTGGGACCGCGTCGACGGCACACCCGCGAGCCTGCCCGACGGGGTCACCAACTCCGACATCCACTGTGTCCTGGTCTTGGAAGGCCCGCCGAAGACGATCGTGTGCGTCGTCGTCAACGCCCTGTTCGTGAGCCAGGACGACGGCAGGACCTGGACCCGCACGGACACCCGCAAGGAATGGGGCATCTACTACACCCGCCTGGTCAAGCAGATACCGGGAACCAACGAACTGCTGCTGGGCATCGGCGACGCCACGCCGGGGACCCTGACGAGGATCTTCCGCTCCACCGACCTCGCGCAGACCTGGCAGGAAGCCTCGCTCGACGTGCCGGCCAACTCCACCGTCTGGGCGTTCGGCGTGCACCCCGCCGACGCGCGGGTCGCGTTCGCCGGTACCAAGTACGGCCATCTGTTCCGCTCCACCGACGCCGGACGTACGTGGGTCAAGGAGTGGCGCGAGTTCAGCGAGATCACCGACGTGGCCTGGACCCCGGCCATCGCCGCAACCCCGGAGGGACACTGATGAACCGCAGCACCGACGACTCCACGCAGACCGGTATCGACCCCGACGAACGCGCGCTGGAAGAACACCAGCAGCCGACACCGATCCGTGACGAGAGCGTGCGCGACCTCAAGCCGAGGGTGGTGCGCACGCACCTGTCGCTGTTCGTCCGCGACCCCGAGGCATCCGCCCCCTGGTACGAGGACGTGCTCGGCATGGAGGTCACCGCACGGGGCCCGCAGTGGGTGTTCCTGTCCTTCGGCAAGAAGCACCACGACATCGCCCTCATCCGTGCCGAGGAAGGCGCGGCGATGAGCGGCATCGGCCTGCAGCACTACGGCCTGGAGGTCGACGGCAGCCTGGACGAATGGCGCCGGCTGTACGGAATGCTGCTGGCCAAGGGCGTGCCCGTGGTGAAGACCACGGACCACAAGGTGGGCTTCGGGCTGTACTTCACCGACCCGGACGGCAACCGCTTCGAGTTCTTCCACGAGACCGTCACCGACGACGAGGAGGGCAAGCGCATCCTCGGCCTCTACGGCGCCCCCAGCGACCCGATCGAGGTCGAACCCCTCCACAGCTGAACACCCCCGCCCCACCTCCTACCTCATGGAGAACGCCGTGCCCCAGCCGAACTTCGCCGGTTACCACATCCGTAAGTGGTTCACTCAGGTCGAGGAGACCCTCGCCAACGAGACCGGAGTCCACGCCGACGGCGAACCGGTGCGCAAGATCGTCATCGCCGCCGCCGTCCACAACCCCTATGCCGGCCGGTTCAGCGAGAACCTGGACGACATCGTCGGCGACTCCCCCAAGCTGGGCGAGGAGTTCGGCCGCCGTATCACCGAGGCCGCGGGCGGCCTGGCCGTCGAGAGTTACGGGAAGGCGTGCCTGGTCGGCGTCAACGGCGAGTACGAACACGGCAACGCCTTTCTGACCGCGGTCTTCGCCGACCCGGTTCGCGAGTCCGTCGGCGGCGGGAAGTCGTGGGTGCCCTCGACCGGCAAGCGCGGCGCGCCCGGGACCGTGATCGACGTGCCGCTGGCCCACAAGGACGCCCTCTACGTCCGCTCCCACTACGACACCGTCACGGTCGGCTTCACCGACACACCCGGTCCGGACGAGGTCGTCGTCATCTTCGCCGTCGCCACCCGCGGGCGGCTGCACGCACGACTCGGGGGCATCAAGGCCGACGAGATCCAGGGCCAGGACGGGCTGCACTGAGATGGACAGCGGCACCCACGGCAGGGGCGAGGCGACGGGCAACGGCCCGTCGGCCGCCGGCGCCGGCGCAACCGGCAAGGACCGCTTCATCACGCTGAACGGCCTGCGTGCCCACTACGTCGAGTGGGGCGAGCCCGGCCGGCCCGTCATCGTCATGCTGCACGGCCTGCGCAGCTACGCCCGCACCTTCGCCCCGCTGGCCGCCCACCTCGCCGGCAGCCACCGCATCCTCGCCGTGGACGCCCGCGGCCGGGGGGACAGCGACTGGGACCCGCAGGGCGAGTACTACACCTCCGCGTACGTCAGCGATCTGGAGCAGTTCGCCGACCGACTGGGCCTGGAGCGCTTCATCCTGCTGGGCCACTCGATGGGCGGTACCACTTCCTACGTCTACGCGGCCCGCCACCCCGATCGGGTCACCGCGCTGATCGTCGAGGACATCGGCCCCGGTTCGTCGATCTCCGGGGAGGGAGCCGAGCGCATCAAGCGCGAAATGGACGCCATCCCTGCGGAGTTCCCCCACTTCGAAGCCGCTCGTACCTACTGGCGCACGCTCCGTCCCGGCATCTCCGAGGCGGCTCTGGAATCCCGGCTCAACAACACGCTGCGACCGGGCACCTGCGGTCGATGGCTGTGGAAGTTCGACATGCCGGGCATCGCGAAGGCCCGCCTGAATTCCGATCCTGCCCGCCAGGTGGACCTGTGGCCCCACGTGGACGGGCTGCGCTGCCCGACCCTGGTCATCCGCGGCGGTGCGTCCGACTTCCTGCCCGCGGCCACCGCCGAGGCCATGACCGCGCGCAACCCCCGGGTGCGGGCGGTGGAGATTCCCGGCGCGGGCCACTACGTCCACGACGACGCCCCGGATCTGTTCCACCACCAGATCGCACAGTTCCTGACCGATCCGGAGGTCAACCCATGAGCGAACCTGCCGAGATCCGTACCGAGGTGGCCGTCGTCGGTGCCGGACCCTGCGGCGCCACAGTCGCCAACTACCTTGGCCTGTACGGAGTACAGGCCCTGCTCATCGACCGCAGCACCGAGATCATCGACTACCCCCGCGCCGTCGGCATGGACGACGAATGCCTACGCAGCTTCCAGGGCATCGGGCTCGCGGAGGAGATGCTCGCCGACGCGGTCCGCAACGTCCCGCTCAAGATGTTCGGAGCGGACGGCCGGTGCTTCGCCGACATCCGGCCCACCACCAACGAATATGGCTGGCCCCGCCGGAACATCTTCATGCAGCAGCTGGCCGAGGCCACGCTGCGCGCGGGCCTGGAACGCTACCCGCAGATCAGGCCGATGCTGGGCCACGAACTCGTCCGGCTGGAGCAGGACGGCACCGAGGTGCGCCTCGATGTGAGAGGTCCCGCCGGTGAGAAGGTGCTGGTGCGTGCCCAGTACGTGGTCGCCGCGGACGGCGGCCGCAGCACGATCCGCACCCACCTGGGGATCCCCCTGGTCGGGGACACCCATCCACGCAAGTGGGTGGTGATCGAGTGCGACAACGATCCGCTCGACGCCCCCTACACCGGCCTGCACTGTGATCCGAAACGGCCGTACGTCTGCGTGGACCTGCCCTACGACTACCGGCGCTGGGAGTTCATGCTCTTCCCCGGCGAGGACGCCGAGGCGATGCTCCAGCCCGAGAAGGTACATGAGCTGCTCGCCGGCCATGTGCCCGACCCGACGGCGCTCAACATCGTCCGGGCCCGCGTCTACACCCACCACTCGCGCGTCGCCGCCCGCTTCCTCGAAGGCCGGATCTGCCTGGTGGGCGACGCGGCCCATCTGATGCCCCCGTGGGCCGGTCAGGGCATGAACACCGGAATCCGGGACGCCACCAACGTCGCCTGGAAGCTCGCCGCCGTGGTGACGGGCCGGGCGCACCCGCGGATCCTGTCCACGTACGACACCGAGCGACGCGAGCACGCCAAGGCGATGGTCGGACTGTCGGACACCCTTGGCCGCGTGCTCTCGTCGACCAGCACCTGGGCGGCACGCACCCGCGACGTTCTGCTCCGCGGTCTCACGGTGGCGCCACAGGTGCGCGACTGGCTTCTGGAGATGCGATTCAAACCGATGCCCCGCTACACGGAGGGCGTCGTGCTGCACAGCCGGCGGCCCGTGGCCAAGGACTCGGCTGTCGGCCGGATGATCGTCCAGCCGAACGTGGAGACGGCGGACGGGCGGTCGGTACCGCTCGACGACATGCTCGGTGAGTGGTTCACCCTCGTCGGGTACGGAACCGACCCCCTGGTGCACCTGGACCCCGAGTCCCGTGCCTTCTGGGACAGGATCGGCACTCGCTACGTCACCATCGTCGAGTCCCGTTCAGGGCGTTCGCGCGCCGAGCGCCTCCGCTCAGGCACTGATTCGGTCGTCGTGGAGGACCTCGACGGCGCCTTGCGGAAATGGTTCGCCGCTCAGTCCGGCACCGTGGCCGTGATCCGTCCCGACCGCTATGTGGCGGCCATGGCCGACACCGCGGAACTCGCGGGCATGAGCGGCGACTTCGAGCGGCTGCTGTCCCCCCGGCGGCAGCCGGACGCGCACGACGAGAAGCCGCCCCGGCCGGCGGCCGTCCTGGCCGACGGGGGTGCGTCGTGATCATCGAGGAACGCAACTATCTGGTCAGACCCGGGGCGGCTGCGAAGTACGCCCAGCTGTGGGACGAGTACGGCCGCGAACCCCAGGTGCGTATCCTCGGGAACCTGCTCGGCTTCTACGTCACCGAGGTGGGGGAGCTGAACACGCTGGTCTACCTGTGGGGCTACGAAGGGCTGGACGACCGACTCAAGAAGCGTGCCGAGCTCGCCAACGATCCCGACTTCGCGGCATTCCGCGCCCAGGTGAGAGACCTGCTGGTGCGTCAGTCCAACAGGATCCTCACGCCCGCCCTGCCGTCCTGAACACCTGCGCCGCAAAGCGGAAGCGGCGACCGAACAGCACTCGTGCCCAGGAGAACCATGTCCACCGACGCCCAGACCCCGAACAACGCGCAGCAATACATCGACGCGATGGCCCGAGAACGCGGGTACGTTCTCGACTACCACAAGGTCATGGCCCAGCACGACTTCGAGGTGCTGCAGGCGACCAACGCCCTGGTGCGGGCCGCCTATCTCGCTCCTCGCGCCCTGGACCCTCGAACCAAGGAACTGCTCTTCATCCTGAGCCTGACCGTGATGAGAGCAGGCAAAGGACACATCCAGAGCCACATCCGGGTAGCCCTGGACCTCGGTGTCACCTCGCAGGAAATCCTCGAAGCAATCGAGATCGCCCTCCCGGAGGCCGGAATCGTCGCCTTCCAGGCCGGCTTGGACGCATGGCGCGAGGTCGTCGACGCCCGCGGCGTCGAACCCACCGTGCAGGTGCACCAGGGCGGCTCAGGAACGGGCTGACAGAGCCCCGGCCGGGCGTTCCTCGACGTTCCTCTGCCCGAGGCCACAGGCTTGAGTCGGTAGCGACGGCGAGCAGGGAGAGGTGGATGAGCCAGGCCGAGAAGGGGTCCATGGCGGGCCCGAAGTCGGCGGCGCCGCGTCGCGGCGACCGGTAGTTGCGGCGGCCGTTCTCCGTCGCCGTCCCTGCGTCTGCGCCTGCGCCTGCCGAGAATGTCATCCATGCAGCTCAGGGGCTTGTTCGGTGCTGCAGCAGGATGAGTACTCGTAGTGCTTCGTCTCGCCTACCTGGCTATCACCAACGCGTTCGCCGCGCTGCGGCTGCTGCCGATGAGCGACCGCGATAAGGACGCGGAGATCCTCGCCCTGCGCCACCAGATCGTGGTCCTCGAGCGGCAGCTCGGGGAGGACCGGGTGAAGTTCGCCTCGGAGGACCGAGCCTTCCTCGCCGCTCTGCTGGTGCCGCTGCCGCGCCAGGTTCTGCGTCAGTTCCGGTTGCTGGTCCAGCCCGACACCGTGCTGCGATGGCACCGCGACCTGATCAAGCAGCGGCACGCCGGCACCTGAACGCGAACCGCCAGCGGCTGAGCCATACGGCGTGTCGGCGCGCGGCGCTTCGCACCGACCAGCGGGCATCGCCTGCCGGACTGATGCGGAGTGGCCGTTGCGATGGCAGATCCGGCAACAGCGCCCGGAACGGACGCGAGTAGGACGAGAGCGCGGGGATGTTCACCGACCTCTGTCCCGATGCGGCGGTGCCGAAGAACGCGGGGTGTGGTGAGCCCGCTGACCCGCGGCGTCCCGGCGATCAGGTCGGCGACCACAGTCGTTCGTGTACGGCCGAGACCGACCCCCGCCGATCGGAGGGGGGCAGTTGGCCGACCGGGGGGACACCTTCCGAAGCCCGGCGGATGGTCGACCGCCCCCCCCGCCTCGGCAAGGTTGTCCCGGTGACCGAGATCGAAAGCACCAACAAGACGCCTCCCCGGCCTTTACCCTCACCCGAGTCCGCCACGGCGACGGAACGCCCCGCGCCGATGGCGCGGCTGGTCGGGGTGGACCTCGCGCGTGCCCTGGCCGTGTTCGGGATGTTCGCCGTGCACGTCGGCCCCACACCCACGCCCGGAGGCGGCGTCGGCGACTGGTTCCTGGAACTGGCGAGCGGCCGGGCGTCGGCCCTGTTCGCCACCCTCGCCGGGTTTTCGTTGATGCTGATCGCAGGCCGCTTCGAACCGAAGACCGGACCGGCCGGCCGGCAGGCGAGGGCGCGGATCGTGATCCGGGCCGTGATCCTGCTGGTGCTGGGCAGCGCGTTGGCGATGACCAACTTCGGCGGCGCCGGGATCCTCAACTTCTACGCGGTGTACTTCCTGCTGGCCCTGCCCCTGCTGAGGCTGCGGGCCAAGACGCTCGCGATCATCGCGGTCACGCTCGCGGTCGTCACACCGCAGGTGGCGTACGTGACCCGGGCGCTGCTCACCGAGTCGGTCGTGCACAGCATCGACTCCTGGGACCCGATCGCGCGACTGTGCGGCGTGGGCGTGCTCGATCTCCTGCTCCTCGGCCTCTACCCGGCGATCACCTGGATGACGTTCGTGGTCACCGGCATGACGTTGGGCCGGCTGGATCTGAGCTCCGGCGCGGTCCGGCGGCGGCTGGCCGTCGTCGGTCCCGCGATGATCGCGTTCGGATACGGCGTCTCGTGGCTGGCGCTCCGGCTGACCGGCGGCGCTCAGAAGATCATGGCCGGGATGCCCGCCATGCAGGACCCAGGTGCCATGAAGGATCCCGGCATGGCATCGGGCTCCTTCGACTCGCCGGTCGGTGGCGGTCTGGGCGGCCCTGACGCATGGGGGCTGCTGGCGGCCGAGCCGCACAGCGGTTCCACATTCGACCTCATCGGCAGCCTGGGGATCGCGATCACCGTGCTCCTGTGCCTGACGGTGGCCCTGGACCGACTGCCGGGGCTGCGCCGACTGGCGAAGCCGGTCATCGCCGTGGGCACCATGTCCCTGACCCTCTACGTGGGCCACATCCTGGTGATCCTCGCCCTGCCCGGCGAAGCGGCCACCCCGCCGCAGTCCGCCTCCGCCGCGCTGCTGCTCTGCTTCGTCGTCGGGGCCACCGTGTTCGCGGCGGTCCTGGCCCGCTTCTTCCGCCGCGGACCGCTGGAATATCTCCTCAACGCCGCCACCAAGCCCGCCAAGTACATCCGATGAGGTCAGCGATCACACCGAGAAGATCGCCACCGGAAGACCTCCTTCCCCGGCGCCCCGCAGCTCGGCAAGCTGATCGCCACGCACCAACTCCGCTACATGCTGCTCACCCACCTGCGGCCCACCACCCCTGCAACCACCTGGGTGAAGTCCCACTGCGAGCGCGTCCGCTCCGGGGCCTACGGCTGGCGCACCAGGGGCAACTTCGGCCTCTACGACTGCCGCGCGCAGGACTGAGCAGAGCGCCGAGGGCCACGACGGCCCCCGCCGATCGGCGGGGGTGGAGCAGCCGACTGCGGGATGGGTCAGGCAGAGGAAATGCACAAAGATCCTGTTCGCTGCTCCACGTGACATCGGCAGAACCCGGAATGGATTGCTTCTTGACCACCACTCGATCCCGATCCCGATGCCCCGTGTCCACGCGGCGCCCCGCTCGGCGTCGGGCGGACATGGCGAGGAGATGCTGAGCCGGAGCCGGAGCCGGAGCCGGAGCCGGAGCCGGAGCCCGGCGTGAGTGCCCGCGCTGTCTTGCCTGGTCTCGTCCGTTGTACCGTCTGCCTGTGCTGACGCCGGTCGACGCCCCTGTGGAGGCCCCGGCGGGGCGGCCGCCGGTCTGTTCCGAGTTCTGAAGCGGATTCAAATGATCTTTGTCCTGATTGTGATCACCACGGTGGTTGCCGGGTGGTCGCTGGTGGCCGGCCGGCTGGAGCAGCGGCATGTGCGGGCTCCTCTGGTGCTGGTGTTCGCGGGAGTCGTCACGGGTGTGTTCACGCACAGCCATATCGCCGCCACGTTGAACTCCGAGGTCGCTCAGCATGTGGCCGAGGTCATCCTGGCCGTCCTGCTGTTCGTCGACGCCACCGAGCTGCCGGGCGGGCGACTGTTCGGCAACGACCCGGGCTCCGCGGCGCGGGCACTGCTGGTGGCCCTGCCGCTGAGCCTGATCACGATGGTGCTGCTGGGAATGTGGCTGCTGCCCGGGCTGCCGGTCGCGCTGCTGCTGCTCGTCGCGTGCATCGTCGTCCCGACCGACTTCGCCCCGGCCGAGACGCTGGTCCGCGACCGGCGTATCCCGGCGAGGGTGCGCAGCGTGCTCAACGTGGAGGGCGGTTACAACGACGGCATCGTGTCGCCCCTCTTCCTGTTCGCACTGATCCTCGTCGGCACCCATTCCGTCACCCGCACGCCCATGCAGGCTCTCGGCACGGCGGTGCCGTTCGCGCTGAAGGCCCTCGTGGTCGGCTTCGTGGTGGGGGCGCTGGTGGCGTGGCTGATCAACATGGCCGACCGCGCGGAGTGGATGACAGAGCAGTCCCGGCGGGTCGTCGTGCTGGTCACCCCGCTGCTCGCCTACACCGTGACCACGGCGATGGACGGCAATGGCTTCGTGGCCTCGTTCGTGTGCGGGATCGCCTTCCGCTACGTCAGGCAGGCGCCGGTCCGCCGGCGGGGTGCCTCGGCTCCCCACGCCTCGGACTTCCAGCTCATCGAGGACACCAACTCGATGGCGACGATGTGCATGTGGTTCTTCTTCGGCAACGCCGTGGTGCTCGCCCTGGGCGAGGGCGTCCACTGGCCCACCGTCGTGCTCTGCGTCGCCGCGCTCACCGTCGTGCGCGTCCTTCCGATCATGCTGGCCTTCCTCGGCTCGAAGTTCAGCTGGCGGGAACGGCTCATGGTCGGCGCGCTCGGACCGCGCGGTACCACCTCCATCGTGTTCGGCCTGCTCGCGTTCAACGCTCTGCCGGACGGGCGGTACGCCGACACCGCCCTGTACGCCATGACCCTGACGGTGCTCGGCAGCGTTCTGCTGCACGGCGGCGGCTCGGTGGTCATCGCCCGGTCCCTGACCGGCCCGTCCCCGTCGGCTGCCGGCGGCCCCGGTTCCCCGGAGGCCGACGAGCCGGACGCACGGGTCGTCGACACGCGCGGTTGATGTGCCTGCCGGCCGCGGCGGGTACCACTCCAGGCCGATGTCCTCCAGCCACTCGGCGGGGGCGGACCCGACAGTCGTCGGATGGGCGCAGAGCGGCCGGGCGGACAGGCTGGAGGCATGACACAGCATGTTCGCAACAAGGAGCCCGAGACCGTCCCCGGGGCGTCGGCCGACCTCGATGTGCGGGACCGTGACGTCACGCTCCGCAGAGGCGGGGTGCTGGAACTTCTCGGCCTGACGCTGGTGGCGGCCGCCGGTGTCCTGTTCGTCCTGCGTCCTGAGTTCTACGAGGCAGGGGTGCACGTTTTCGCCACGCGGGCGGCCTCACTGGTCCACTGAGTCGGCGATCGGAGATCTCCTTCGCCGTGAGGCCTCCGCGGCCATCCGCACCATGGCGGGCTCCCCTGCATGCCGTTGGTGCCGGCGGCCTCTGCCTGGCCGTCGTACACGCCCTGAACTCCGCGATGCCGTCGTGCACACACTCGCGCACTCGCGACGAGGGCCGCCGAAGCGGCCCGTTGAGCCGACGCCCCCAAGGCCCCCGTGCGGGCCGGTGCCCGCAGCCGCTGACGCGGTGCGCGGCCGAGGACCTAGGAGAGGAATCCTGTGAACACCGCATCCGCCCCCAAGGCGACGGGTGCCGAGTCCCTGCGCGCCCGCGAGACCCTCAAGGCGCTGTACGGGTACATCCGTCCGCACCGGTGGGCCGTCGCGCTCGGTCTGTTGTGTGCACTGGCCGGGGCCGCCGGGGGTCTGCTGCAGCCCCTGGCCACGAAGACGCTGGTCGACCGGCTCTCGTCCGGTGGAACGATCGGAAACATCCTGCTGGCACTGACCGTGCTGGTACTGCTGAGCACGGCGGCCGAGGCGTTCGGAGCCTATGTGCTGGAACGCACGGCGGAGTCGGTGGTGCTCGCCGCCCGCCGCAGCCTCATCGGACGGATGCTGCGGCTGCGCCTCGCGGAGGTGGACCGGATGCAGCCGGGCGATCTGATGTCCCGGGTGACCTCCGACACCACGCTGCTGCGGGCGGTCAGCACCCAGGCGGTGGTCTCCGCGGCGACGGGGGCGTTGACGCTGGTCGCGGCGGTCGTGGTGATGGCGTTCCTCGATGCCGTCCTGCTGGGCGTCACGCTCGGCGTGGTCGCGGTCGTCGGTGTGGGTGCCGCGCTGGTGATGCCGAAGATCGGGCAGGCCACCGAGCGCTCCCAGGCGGCGGTCGGGGAGATGTCCACGGGCCTGGAGCGGGCCTTCGGCGCGTTCCGTACGGTGAAGGCGTCCGGCGCCGAGGAGCGGGAGACCGCTCGCGTCGAGGCGGCGGCGCGCAGAGCGTGGCGCCATGGCGTGCGCAGCGCGAAGTGGGAAGCCGTGATGGGGACGGCGGACAACCTCGCCGTGGAGCTGGCGTTCCTCGCGGTACTCGCCGTCGGCGGGGCTCGCGTGGCGTCCGGGCAGATGCCCGTATCCACGCTCATCGCCTTCCTGCTGTACCTCTTCTACCTGATGGAGCCGGTGTACAAGCTGGTCGACGCCGCGTCCCACTACCAGGAGGGCGCGGCCGCGATCGCCCGGATCGCGCAGGTGGACGGCCTGGCGACGGAGAAGCAAGACCGGCACCGGCCAGTGCGGCCCGCGGAGACCGAGGCGGTGCCGCCGCGTCCGGCGTCGGTTCGCTTCGAGGAGGTGTCCTTCCGGTACGGGCCCGGGCTGCCGGACATCCACCAGCGGGTGGACTTCGAGGTGCCGGGTGGCGGGATGACGGCCTTCGTCGGTCCCTCGGGCGCGGGCAAGTCGACGGTCTTCGCGCTCGTCGAGCGGTTCTACGAGGCGACCGGCGGCCGCGTCCTGGTCGACGGCAAGGACGTGACGAAGTGGCCGCTGTCCGAGCTGCGGTCCGTCATCGGGTACGTCGAGCAGGACGCGCCGGTACTGGCCGGCACGCTGCGGGAGAACCTGGTCTTCGCCGCCCCCGGCGCGACCGACGACGACATACGCGCGGTCCTCGCCCGAACCAGGCTCGACGCCCTCGCCGAGCGGCTCCCGCACGGCCTGGACACCCCGGTCGGGCACCGCGGCACGAAACTGTCCGGCGGCGAGCGCCAGCGCATCGCGATCGCCCGCGTGCTGCTGCGCAGGCCCCGGCTGCTGCTCCTGGACGAGGCGACCTCGCAGCTCGACGCCATCAACGAGCTGGCACTGCGGGACGCCATCGCCGACACCGCACGCGAGACCACCGTGCTGGTGGTGGCCCATCGCCTGTCGACCGTCACGGACGCCGACCGCATCGTCGTCATGGACGCGGGCACGGTCCGCGCGGTCGGCACCCACGAGGAGCTGGTGGACCGAGACGAGCTGTACGCGCAGCTTGCGGCGACGCAGCTGCTGGCTCCGGTGGGGCGCTCGGCGGGGTGAAACGGGTCTGCGCGCTGGCTGGTCCCGTCGGTCGTCGGCTGCCTCTACCGGACGTCGGGGGCAGGGCGGTCGGTGGCCAGGAGGAGCTGGTGGAACGGGACGAGCTGTACGCGCAGCTCGCGGCGACGCAGCCGCGGGCCCGGGCGGGAGCTCGGCGGGGTGAGACGGGTCTGCGCGCTGGCCGGTCCCGTCGCCTGTCGGCTGCCCCCACCGGACGGCGGGGGCAGCCGGGCCAGGTGGCGGGGTGGCGCCGGACATCCGCCGGATACCGGCGCACCACACGACTCGTGAGGCTGAGGCCAGGCAGTTCGCTCACCCCCGTCGGTCACCTCACCCTGGAGTCCCCATGCCCGTGCTCATGGCCATGGGTCAGCAGGTCCCGCTGAGCAGGCCGGACGGCCGCCCGATCAACCTGATGCGCGTGGGTATCGGCTGGCAGCCCGCTCCGCGCCCCGGACTGCTCGGCGCGCTCGGGCTCCACCATCGTGACCGCCTCGGCACCTTCGCAGTGCTCTACAGCCAGGGCCAGTTCCTCGACGTTCTCTTCGCCGACAACCCCCGCAACCCGGACCAGCCCGTCGAGTACATCACTGGTCTGACGGCGGAGGACGTCCCAGGCGAAGGGGACAGCGAGTCGTTCTTCGCCCGCCTGTCCCTGCTGCCTCCCCACGCGGACCGCATCGTCTTCGCCGTCAGCTCCTTCGACGGCAGCACCTTCGCGACGGTGCATCGGGCGCACTGCCGGCTCGTCGACGAGAGCCTGGGGCACGAACTGGCCCGGTACGCCTTTCCCGCCACGGGCTCCCACACGGCGCTGATCATGGCGGAGGTGACCCGCTCAGCGGGCGCCTGGACCATGACGGCCCTGGGTGAACCGGCGACCTGCACCACCTTCGCCGACCTCCTCCAGGCCATCGGACGCCATGGCTGAGCACGCGCGCGGCGCGTCATGATCAACCTGAGGACCGAGCGGCGAACCCCCAGGCTTGAGCACCGAGGAGACTGCCCGGGCACCCATCGGTCGGCCGGGACCACAGCCGAAGCCCGCAAGGGCGATCCCTTGCGGGCAGTCGGGCAGTCGGGCAGTCGGGCAGTCGGGCGGTCGGCAGCCGGGCGGACCGTCCGGGCCGGGACGGGGCGGGAAGCCCAGCCACCCCGGCCGGACCTCACCGGATGTACTTGGCGGGCTTGGTGGCGGTGTTGAGCAGGTACTCCAGGGGGCCGCGGCGGAAGAAGCGGGACCAGATCGTGGCGAACACGATCGCCCCGAGGACGTACATGAGCAGCGGCAGCCAGGACTGCTGGGTGCCGGTCCCGGCGGGCGTGGACAGCGCGGACTGGGCGAGGAAGTGGCCGACGTAGGCCGTCAGGGACATGGTGCCCACGGCGATGACCGGTTTCGCCAGGCGGCGCAGTCGCGGCAGCCGGTCCATCAGCACCGTCGCGCCCACGATCACGAGGATCGCGACGCCCACGCTGCCGATGATGTCGAACGTGGTGCCGCTGTGCGGCCCGGCGGCCAACAGATCCGAGTACGACAGCTGGGGCTCCATGGCCCCGCTGCCCATGGACGCCGCCCCGGAGCCACTGGACGGCGACATGTCCTCCGCCGTACTCCGCAACGCGTTCTTGCCCGCCAGCAGCAAGGACAAGCCGTAAGCCCCCACGACGAGGCCGGCACCGATCGCCGCCAGGCGCCGCTGGACGGCGCCCGCCGACAGGTCCATGCGGCCCAGCGCCATGCCGGCGATCACGAACGGCGTCCACGTGAGCGCCGGATAGAAACCGGTGAGCAGCAGATCGAGCACTCCCACCTCGCTGAGGTGGCTGAGCGGGTCGTAGGCGTTGATGCCCTGCTGGACGGAGTCGCTCAGCCGCATGGTCAGGACGAACGACAGCTGCGGCGTGACGAGCGCGAGCCCCGCCACGATCATCGCGAGAGTCCCCGCGCTCAGTCGCACCAGGGGCAGGGCGAGAAGGAAGTAGACGCCGTAGAAGCCCAGGATGATCACGCCGCCGTATTCCACCGCCATGGCGGTGCCCAGCGCCAGCAGGATCACGGCCCGGATCGCGATCCGGGCCTTCGCCTGCCGGCCGGCCAGTCCGGTCTTCGGCTCGAAGCGGCCCGCGATCAACATCAGCGAGAACCCGGCGAGGGTGGCGAACAGGACCGACGAGTGCCCGTCCGCCATGTACCGGATCCAGCTGGCGACCCCGTGTGTGGCCGACAGCGGGGGGCCGATGTGCACGACGTACATGCCGAACACCGCCAGCGCGCGGGCCA
Source organism: Streptomyces sp. Ru72 (assembly GCF_002920635.1). Taxonomy (GTDB): domain Bacteria; phylum Actinomycetota; class Actinomycetes; order Streptomycetales; family Streptomycetaceae; genus Streptomyces. The sequence goes on from NZ_PQSR01000043.1 coordinate 34,406, forward strand.
GGTCCACCCCCACGAGGCGTCCCATCGAGGGACCGCCGGGGGCCTGCCCGGCGGACTCGGACGGGGTTCGGGGCCGTGGCGGCGAGTTCTCCTGCGGAGCCGGCGTTTCCTGCGGCGGCGGTATCTGTGTCATACGGAGAATCTCGCGTGTACGTCAGGGAGCGGACCATCCGACAGGTCTCGGCGACACCCCCGCCGACCGGCCGGGACCGCCCCGCCGACCGGCGGAACAGCGCCGCGCCGTGCGGTCGGCGAGTCCGGACGGCCAACTGCCCTATTTGATGACGGCGTTGGCCACCACGACGGCCAGCCCGAGCAGCGCGTCCACCGTGCCGATCACCAACGCGGAGCCCCACGTGCGGCCCGCGGCGCGGGCCGCGAGCAGGCCCCGGGCGACCAGCAGCACCACATGCACGGCGACGGCCACGTATGCGATGCCCGCCGAGGGCCGACCACCCCCGGCCGGGCCGATCCCACCGGACGGGAACCACGGACGCCGTCAGCCGAGCGTCGCCCACCCGCCCGCCGACGGACCGGAGCGCTCCCCCCGACCGGCTGGAACCGGCCTGCTGGGTGGCGGGTGTCCACAGCGGCGGCACCGTCGCGGGCCTTGCCCGACGTACTGTGGACGGCAGGCGATCACCGTACGAGAACGTGGATGCCCCGATACCGGGTGTACGGAACGCCGTGAAGCTGGACAGAACAGACGAGTGTGAGGCGGAACGCCGGTGATCCGGGTAGTGGTGGTGGACGACGAGGCGCTGGTGCGGTCCGGGTTCGAGCTGATCCTGAACGCCTCCGACGGCATCCAGGTCGTGGCGACCGCGCAAGGAGCGCAGGCCGCCGACGTGATCCGGCGCGAGCACCCGGACGTCGTACTCCTCGACATCCGCATGCCGGACGTGGACGGCCTGACCGTCCTGAGGGAGATCCAGACGCTGGCCGAGCCGCCGACCGTGGCCATGCTGACCACCTTCGACACCGACGAGTACATCCTGACCGCGCTGCGCTCGGGAGCCGCGGGCTTCCTCCTCAAGGACACCGAGCCCGAACAACTCGCCCACCTCGTACGCACCCTGGCCGCGGGCGGGGTGGTGATGTCCCCGAAAGCCTCACGGGCTCTGCTGCGCAGCCATCCGGGGGCGGGAGCGCCCCAGGACGCGGACGTGGCGCGCGTGAATCTGCTCAGCGATCGCGAACGTGACGTCCTCGTCCTGATCGCGGAAGGACTGTCCAACGCCGACATCGGCACCCGCATCCATCTGAGCGCGGGCACCGTCAAGGACCACGTCAGCTCGATCCTGACCAAGCTCCGGGTCTCAAGCCGCGTCCAGGCGGCGCTCCTCGCGGAGCGCGCCGGACTGCTCAGCGACGACCGCGCCGACCCGGCACGGAGCAACGGATGATGAGCACGGGTCAGGCACTGTGGCGGCGGGTGCCGCCCTGGGCCGTCGACACGGGCCTCGTCGTGCTCGCCGCACTCGACGCCTGGATCAACCTCTACGGCGAGGCGACACCGTTCATGTGGGCCTGCGCCGCCGTCGGCTGCGCCGGACTGTTCCTGCGCAGGCGCCTTCCCCTGACCGTCTTCCTGCTGACACTGCCCATGACCCTGTTCATGGACGTGGCAGTCGCGCCGATCGCCTCCCTGTACACACTGGCCACGAGCACCCGCAACCGCCCGCTGCTGGCCGGCTGCGCCCTGCTGAACGCGGCGGCGAGCACCCTAGCCTGGCCCCTGCCCGACTCGTTCTCCCGCGACCAGACCTGGACGCTCATCCAGTTCGTCTACACGCTGGCCACGGCCTTCGCCCCGATCCTGTTCGGCCAGCTCGTCCAGGCCGGACACGACGTGGCCCGCCAGCTCGTCGAGGTCGAAGAGGCGCGCGAACACGAACGCGCCCTGTACGCCCAGACCGTCCTCGCCCGCGAACGCGCCCAACTGGCCCGCGAGATGCACGACGTCGTCTCCCACCAGGTCAGCCTCATCGCCGTACAGGCCGGAGCCCTGCAGGTCGCCGCCAAGGACCCCGACGCCCGCGACGCCGCCCGCACCATCCGCACCCTGAGCGTCAACACCCTCGACGAACTCCGCCACATGGTCACCCTGCTGCGCGCCTCCGGCGGCAGGGAAACCGAACTCACCCCCCAGCCCACCCTCGCCGACCTCCAGCAGCTGATCGCCAACAGCGGCATCGAGACCACCCTGACCGGCGGGCTCCCGCCCGGCATCAGCACGACCGCCCAACGCACCGTCTACCGCACGGTGCAGGAAGCCCTCACGAACGTGCGCAAGCATGCCCCCGGCGCCCGCGCCGAGGTGCACCTGTGGCACGACACGCAGCACTTCGGCGTCACCGTCACCAACACCGCCCCCACCCGCCCGTCCGTCGCCCTGCCCAGCGCCCGGCACGGCCTGATCGGCCTGAGAGAACGCGCCGAACTCCTCGACGGCACCCTCACCGCCAAACCCACCCCCGAGGGCGGATACGAGACCGAACTACGGGCCCCCACCCGGCACGCCTGAGCACAACCCGCCCTATGCTCTGGCTGCCTCGTCGGCTGAACATGCTGAACTGGGGCGGGGACCGGCCAGTCGCCGCTCGGGTACGGCCTCGTCCCACCCCGCGACCGAAGCCCTCTACGACGTCTGCCGATTGGGAGCCGCGAGCATGTCCTGGCAGGCAGTTGGCCCAGGAATGATTGCGGGCGAAGACGTGGAGTCCCAGATGCGGCGTGGTCTCCGCGTCAAGCGCCACGCCACGTCGATCGCTTTAGCCCTGGTCGGATGAGTTGTCGTACCACTCGATGGTGGTGCCGATGAGGCTGGCGGCGACGATCCTGGGGAGCTTGGCGGGCGTGGGTGGAGCGGATGCTGCGGAGGCCATGTGCGCCACTTCCTCGTGTGCGGTGGGGACGGGTACGTGCTGGCACACGGGAGGAAGATGCAGGTCAGAGGCGTATGTGGCGGGACACCATAGTTACGCACGTCGAGGTGCGTGCGCCCACCATGGGTCCGCCGCGAACCCCTGCATGATCGCTGCGGCGAGGCCCTGCGGCGGCCTGTCCTGCGGCGCTGCCCAGTGCCGGAAATCCGGGCCGATGGTCGGGCCGGTAGGGCCGGTCGGCCCCTCTTCGCCGCCACGTTTCATCGGGCCGCTCTCCGGTCAGGGCGGGACCGCCGGCCCCTCACCTGCAGCCGTTGCCGGGATCAGCATGGAGCGTAACCCCCTCCACCGGGCGAAGGACGGGCTGACTCATGTACCCGAACGATGGTTTCCGCGAACTCGGTCGTCAGGAGTGCCTGCGCCTGCTGGGGACCGCACCCGTCGGCCGCGTCGTCCACACATGCCAGGCCCTGCCCGCGGTCGTGCCGGTCAACTTCGGCCTCGACAGCGACGGAGCGGTGCTGCTACGGACCGCGGCGGCCTCGGAACTGGCCCGTGCGGTCGACGGCGCGGTCGTCGCCTTCGAAGCGGACGCGGTCGACGTGGAAACCCACTCCGGCTGGAGCGTCGTCGTCACCGGCCGGGCCGCCGTCGTGACCGACACGGCCGAGGTCGAACGTCTGGAGCGGATCGGCCCGCGCTCCTGGGTTCCCTCACCCGAGGAGGTCTTCGTGCGCATCGAGCCCGAACTGGTCACCGGACGTGAACTCGTCGGCGGCCGCACGATGTACGGTTTGCGCCTCTCTGTCTGAGCACTGGTCGCCACCGTCGGCGACCGGCCCGACGACCCCACGACGAGGGGCCGGACGGCGAGGTCGGCGGCTGCCCACCGCCGAGGGGAAAGCTGCGACCGTGATCAGCCGGCGTCGGCTTCGTCGGCGGCGGTGAGGCGGACGCCGGTGATCAGGTCGGGGCGGATGCGTACCGCGTAGTCCACGGTCTTGTCCACCCAGGGAGTGAGCAGTGCCCGGTAGCGGGCCAGTTCCTCGGAGTCGGTCACCAGGTGGGCGTAGCCCGTGACCACGACGCTCCAGCCGAGGTGCGTGTCGGGATCGATGGCGTCGGCTTCGTATGCCACGACGACCCCCTGGCCGCCGGCCTGCGCGGCGCGCGCGGTCAGTGCCGCGCCCTCGTGGGTGCGGATGACGATGTCGCCGTCGTCCAGGATGTGATTGACCGGGCGGACGGTCGGCAGCGCGTGGCGGGTGAAGACGATCCTTCCGAAGGACACACTGCCCAGCAGCCGCAGTGCTTCGTCGCCGTCCAGCTCGATGCTCCTGCGCGACCCGGCAGCAGGGGCATGGGGGGTATCGAGGGTCATGGGAGGCTTCCGTGCGGTTGCGTCGCTCACTGCTGTGTCCGGCGCCCAAGGCTGTTGCGCGGCCTGTCGCCGTCGTGACGGCCGGTGCGCCGGTACGGCATGTGCGTCGTCCCTTCGAGGTGTCACCTTCGAGATGTCGCCGGCTGTCCGTGGCGTCCGGTCGGGAGCCACGGACAGGTTCGATCAAGTCATTGGAACGGCACGGGAGCTTTTCGCACCAGGGCCCTTCGGCCCTTGTCCGCGTCCGGCCGACCCTGCTTGTCCTGACTCACCGGCACCGGCACCGGCACCGGCACCGGCACCGGCACCGGCACCGGCACCGGCACCGGCACCGGCACCGGCACCGGCACCGGCAGCGGCACCGGTTCGGGCAGGCCGGCGGGGACCGTGCCGCGCCGGAGGACCGTAGGTTTCCGATCCCGGTCGCTGTCGGCAAGCCGGCCGCGGCGCAGGGCACCGCCAGCCGCCGCGCCACGGGGACACCTGACTGCGCGGGGCCACAGGACCTCCCACAGGACCTTCACCCTGTTGGCCGAACTCGGTTGTGGCTCTGCGACATCCGTCCGCTTCCGCGAGCCGTCGGGGGCGTGGACCCTGACCGCAGGGGTCCGACGGGCCACTTCGTACCCGGCGGCAGCGGCTGCTCCGGCCGCGTCGAGATCATGGTGGGAAACAGGGCCGACCGGCCCTGGCCCTTCGGCGCGCATACGAGAAAGGATCTCGGTACGGAGGACCGATTCCGTCCACGAGCGGACATCGGTGCGAAGCGAGGGATCAGGGAGCAGTTTGATGGCGGACGGCGAGCGGCCCGGCCCCGGCAATCCGATCCGGGTCTTCCTGCTGGACGACCACGAGGTGGTACGGCGTGGTGTACGCGACCTGCTGAACGACGAGCCGGACATCGAGGTGATCGGCGAGGCCGGCACGGTGGAGCAGGCGCTGGTGCGCGTCCCAGCGCTGCGCCCGCAGGTGGCGGTGCTCGACGTCCGTCTGCCCGACGGCGACGGCGTGACCGTGTGCCGGGAGCTGCGATCGCGCATGCCCGAACTGGCCTGCCTCATGCTGACCTCCTTCGACGACGAGGAAGCCCTGCTCGACTCGATCATGGCCGGCGCTTCCGGCTACGTCCTGAAGCAGATCCAGGGCTCGGACCTGGTGTCCGCCGTGCGCACCGTGGCCGGCGGCCAGTCCCTGCTCGACCCCAGTGCCGCCACCAAGCTGATGGCCCGGCTGCGCGGTGGCCGGCAGGAGGAACAGCAGCCCGACGGACTGCAGGGCCTGACCACCCGGGAGCGGGAGATCCTGGCCCTGATCGGCGAAGGGCTGACCAACCGCCAGATCGGCCGGCGGCTCTACCTCGCCGAGAAGACGGTGAAGAACCACATCTCCCGTCTGCTGGCCAAGCTCGGCGTGGAGCGCCGCATCCAGGCCGCCGTCATCGCCACTCAGGTCCAGGACCGGAAGCGGCAGGAAGGGCACTGAGTGGTTTTCAGCCGCTCTCGGCGGGGGCGGGACCGCCACTGAGGGCGGCTTCGCTGCTTCCCTCGCGTCCGAGGCCGGACTGCTTGACTCCGCCGAACGGTGAGGCCGCGTCTGAAAACAGGGCGCGGATGGGGCGGGGGAGCTCCCCCGCAAGTCTTCCAACGCCGGTGACTCGGCGATCGACGATCAGGGCCTCCTCCTCGTCTGCTGCTGCTTCACGGTCCGCCGGGACCGCCTCATGTCTGCCGGAGCATCCTCAGCGCGTCTCCGGGCGCACGATGACGACCGGGCACTTCGCATGCTGAGCGACGTGCTGGCTGACGGACCCCAGCAGGGCTCGGGCGAACCCGCCCCGCCCCCTGCTGCCCACCACCAACGCCTCGGCTCCCTCGGCGGCCGTCAGAAGCACGTCGACGGTGTTGCCGCGGACCACAAGCGCCCCGGCGGAGGCGGCTTCCTCGCGTCCCAGCACATCGTTCAGCTCCTGGTTCAGGCGTTGCCGGGCGACGGCCTCGTCGAAGTCGGCGTCCACGGCCAGAGCCGACCAGCCGTACGCGCCGGGCAGATCCCACGCGGCCACGGCCTCGACGGTGCCGCCGATCAGGCCCGCGTACCGCACGGCCCAGCGCAGCGCCGCATGCGAGGACGGTGAACCGTCGACGCCGACCACGACACGAGGCCCGGAAGTCTCCGCGCCCATACGCCTCACCTCTCCTGTGACCGTGTCGGCCACGCCGAATGCGGTCCTTCACCGACTGCAGTCCCTCACCTCCACGCTGCGCGACTGCGTGGCGGCGCGCCAGGGAAGGGCGGCCGAGTGGGCCGTATGCGCGGAGCAGTGTGCAGGTCTCGCCCGGAGCCGACTGGTGACGGTACGGTCGGGGCGGTCGGGCGGAGCGACACGGACCGGTGCTCCGTCGGAGTCGGGGCCGGGTATCCGCAGCTGCCCGCTGCCAGGCGCACATCGAGGAGGAGGCCCAGGGTGTCGGCCATGGCGCCGAGGTGGATGCCCTCGCCGATGGTGCCGCTTTGTAGTTCGGCGATGTTCTGCGAACGGTGTCCACGGCCGAGGATCTGCCGGTGGAGCTCACGACCTCTGGGGAATGACGGCGACGGGGCAGTCCGCGTGGTGCAGTGCGGCGTGGGCGACCCGGCCGAGCTGCAGACCGTGGTGGCCGGGGTTCCGCTGCGCGCCGACGACCAGAAGGTCCGCGTCCGCCGCGGTGTCGAGCAGTACCTTGTGCGCCGGTCCCTGCACCGTGCGGCGGTGCACCTGGACACGGGGATGCTCCCGTTCGGCCTCACGCAGCGCCTCGGTGAGGGCGATGGCGGCCCTTTCCTCGTGCGCGGTGCCGGCGTCGTCAGCGACGAGGGGGCTGTCCCGGTGTTCATGGGCCGGACGCCGCCAGGCGCGTACGGCGTGAAGGGCGCAGCCGCGTGCTCGGGCCTCACGGAAGGCGAAGCCGACGGCGGCCTCGGCCTCGGGGGAGTCCCCGACGCCGACCACGACACGTCCGAGTCGGCCGTCCCGGTTCCGCTCGGGACCACGGACCACGACGACCGGACTCACGGCGCGCGCCGCCACCGCCAGGCTCACCGAGCCCAGCAGCATCCCGGCGATCTCACCCCGGCCCCGGCAACCGACCACCACGGCGAACGCCTCCTCACCCGCCTGCACCAGTGCGTGCGCGGCCTCGTCGGGCAGCACCTCGGCGGATACCTTGACCTCCGGGTTGCGGCGCTCGGCACGCTCCGCGCAGGACGCGGCGATGTGCTCCGCCATGACCTCCTCGGAGGGACGCTCGGCGCTGAAGGTCGGCCGGCTGCCCTCGTAGCGCTCCCACAGGGAGGCATACAGCAGCCGCAGCGGCAGTCCGTGGCGCGCCGCCTCGTCCACGGCCCAGTCCACCGCCCGAAGACTGGACTGCGAACCGTCGGCGCCGACAACCAGGGGCAGCTCCATCGTCACCACAGCCTTCCCGTCGCAGCTCGCCGTGAGGACCCCTGTCACCACCGTCGCACCGCCGGGCGGGGCCCGCGACAGGCGCAATGGCCCTGCGACGGGGACCTTCGGCCGGGTTCCGGCCGGTAGGTCCCCTGGGACGCTGGAGGTAGAGGGCCGAGGCCGCACGTACCGACGTGCTCCCGCGAAGCGCTGTGCGCTCTGCCGCGCCCGGCCAGGTCATGGCACGAGGAGGTCTTCATGGCCGGGACACCGCACATCGTGAGCGATGTGATGACCATGGCGGTGGTGGCCGTCGGACGTGATGCGCCGTTCAGGGAGATCGTCAGGACCATGGAGCAGTGGAAGGTCAGCGCCCTGCCCGTCCTGGAGGGCGACGGCCGCGTCATCGGGGTGGTGTCCGAAGCCGACGTGCTGGCCAGGGAGGATTTCCGCGCCGGTGTCCCGAGCCTGTCCGAGCCGCGAGGGCGTTTGTCCGCGACGGCCGAGGCCGGAGGCCCGACCGCCGGGGACCTCATGAGCACGCCGGCGATCACCGTGCATCCCGACGTCACCTTGGCGCAGGCGGCCCGGATCATGGCCGTGAAGCACATCAAGCGGCTCCCCGTTGTGGACGACCAAGGCATGCTGCGGGGGATCGTCAGCCGCGCCGACGTGCTGAAGGTCTTCCTGCGGTCGGATGAGGACCTCGAGGAAGAGGTCCGCCGCATCGTCGTCGCCCCGCTCTTCCCGGCCCCCGCCCATACCGTCCACGTGGACGTGAGGGACGGAGTCGTCACCCTCCGCGGTCGGGTCGCCGACTCCCCGCTCATCTCCCTCGCCGCACGTCTGGCTCGGGCAGTGGAGGGTGTCGTCGACGTGGAATGCGACCTCACCGAGGCCCACAGCGGCGGCGTCGGGCCGTCCGACCGGCCCACACCTGCCGTTTGACCGGGACCACAGCGGTGTGTGACGCAGCGCCCCGAGCCCTCGGAAGGCGTCAGCTCGAACTCCACGTCGACCACACCCTCGACGGCCTCGGACCAGACGCGCGGCCACGGGCACCAAGGACGTGTCCCGGGCATGTCCGCTGAGCCTGACGATGCCGCCCCGCACCTCCACCCGCACGCCCGACACCGGCGCCGGGAAGTCACGACCTCGCGCCGGACTTCCTCCGCCGTCTCCTGGAACACCTTCAGCAGGTCCGCGCGGCTGACGATGCCGTCCAGCATGCCCGCTTCGTCGACCAGCATGGCGGAGCCGGCCCGGGAGATCGCCGCGGTGCCGGGCCCACACCCAGGTGGAGGAGCACGGCCTGTTCCCGGCGCTGACCGCCGACTTCCCGGAGAAGAGCGCCGTGCTGGAGGACGAGCACCGCCGCATCGAGTCGGTGCCGGCTGAGGCGAACGGCCCGTTCCTGACCGACCCGGAACGGCCGGACCGGCTGATCGCGGCGCTCGATCTGCTGCGCGACCACATTCTCAAGGAGCAGGACGGCGTCTTCCTCGCCGCACTGGCGTACCTGAGCACCGAGCAGTGGGAGGCCGTCGAGGCAGTACGCGCCCGGGTGGGCACCCGCATCCCGGAGCCGTCGACCTGACGCCGCGTCGGCCAAACGGCACCGTGTGACGGAAGCGTCCCGGGCTGCGCGGAGCTTCGAGGCTGTTCGGCCGTCCGTCGCGGCACCCGGGAAGCGCTCGCGGGCCTGCGCAGGCTCCTTCCGGCGCGGCCGACCCGCCGTGCTCGCCAACTCCTGGCTGGAGGGCACCTGCGCAGACGGACCCCCGACATCACGCGGGACGCAGGCGTGAGAGGTGAGGGGACCGGACGCCCGTCAACGGTCACGGCACGCCGAACCGCGGACGGGCAGTGTCAGGCGTTGGAGAGGAGCGGGACGACCCACTCGACGACGGTGCCGCTCGGTTGGTTCGCGGACAGCGTCAATGTGCCGTCCATTTCCTCCGCGCGCCTGCGGAGGTTGGCCAGGCCGCTGCGGCGGGTGACGGACGGGTCGATTCCGCGGCCGTTGTCGGCGACACGCAGCTTGAGGGCGGCGTCGGTGACGTCGACGCCGACGTCGACGATGGTGGCGTGTGCATGCCGAACCGTGTTGGACAGGGCCTCGCCGAGCACGGCCAGCAGTTGCTCGGCCTGCTCCGGGGGCACGGCCGTGTCGAGCAGCCCGGTCATGCGCAGCGCGGGTGCGAAGCCGAGCGTCTCGGTGGCCCGTTCGGTGGCCGCCACCAGCTGGGCACGCAGCCCGCTGCCGCGACGGGCCTGATCGTCCTCGCGGAGGGCGTAGATGGTGGAGCGGATGATCTTGATCGTGTCGTCCAGATCGTCCACGACCCGCTGGATCCGTTCGCTCACCTGTGGTCGGTCGGAGACCCGGCCCAGAGTGGACTGCAGCGTGAGCGCGCCGGCGAACAGCCGCTGGATGACCAGGTCGTGCAGGTCCCGGGCGATCCTGTCGCGGTCGTTGAGGACGACCATGCGTTCCGTGTTCTGCCGGTGCTCGGCGACGTCGAGGGCCAGCGCGGCCTGGTTGCCGAACCCGGTGACCATGTCGATCACGGCGTCGGTGAAGAGGGCGCCGCCCGGTCGGTTCGCGACCTGCAGTACTCCGCGGACGTGCTCCCGGGTGCCGAGGGGCACGAAGAAGGCCGGCCCGAGCTCCACGACCGAGGCACTGCCGCCCTGGGAGCTCGGATCGGCGCTCAGGGCCCCGCTGGTGATCGTCTCCCCGGACGTGAAGACCTTCGCGGCCAGCGTCGTGGCGGGCAGCACCAGTCCGCGGACCTCCTCGGCCTGCGAGCCCGAGGAGGCTTCGATGACCAGCTCGCCGCGGTCGCCGACGGGCACCGCCAAAGTGACCAGGTCCGCGCCGGCCATCTCCCGCACGGCGCCGGCGAAGGACCGAAGCGCCGCGCCGGGCTCGGCGCCGGACAGGAGGCTACGGGTCAGCTCGTTGCTGGCTGCCAGCCATCGCTGCCGGCGATGCGCCTCGTCGTACAGCCGGGCGTTGTCGATGGCCACACCGGCTGCCGCGGCCAGGGTCCGCAGTACCGCCTCGTCGTCGCTGTCGAACTCCGCGCCGCTCTGCTTGTTGGTCAGGTACAGGTTCCCGAAGACCTGGTCGCGCACCCGGACGGGCGCGCCGAGGAAGCTCTTCATCGGCGGGTGCCCGGACGGGAAGCCGACGGACGCCGGATGCTCCGCCAGGTTCCCCAGGCGCAGCGGCTCCGGGTACCGGATGAGCAGCCCGAGGATGCCCTCGCCGCGCGGGTAGTACCCGATGCGGGCGATGGCCTCCTCGTCCATGCCGACCGTGACGAACTGCTTGATCGTGCCTTCCTCACCCAGCACGCCGAGCGCCCCGTACTGGGCGTCGACCAGGGTGACCGCCGACTCCACGATGCGGCGCAGCACCACCTCCAGGTCGAGGTCGGAGCCGACCGCCAACACCGCGTCGAGCAGCGTGTGGACGCGGTCGCGGGCCCCCCGGACCTGCGCCACCTGCTGCTGCAGGTCGTCCAGCAGCGCATCCAGCCGCAGCTGCGGAGGCATCCCGGTTGCCTCCCCCTCACGCGAATCCTTCGCGCGCTCGTCCACCGCAGCTCCCCTCACCATGTCGTCGGCCCAGCCTCAAGAATGCCCGACGAGCCGACCCCACTCGACGACACCTCGGTGGCGGCGAGGACGCGGCTCACGAGTGGCGGGCTCATGTGATCGTCGCATGGTTGGGCCCGGTGACGTCGGGCGTTACGCGGATCGGAGCTGCGGCTCGGGGTTCCTGGGCCGGTGTCGTGTGATGAGCCGCGCACACGGGTGGGCAGGGCTGCCGGCGGACGGTGTTGTGCATTCCAGGACAGGGGCTGGTCATCGCCCTCCACGGGGAGAGCTCCACCCAGGGCTCGGTGGCCCTGGAGCAGGGCCGTCCGGCCCGTCGCCCTTGTGTCCGGAGGAGAGCGACGATGGATGTCGAGAGATCTGCCGCCACGGGCTCGTGCCCGGGATGACCTGGGAAGGTGAGGCAGAGAATGATGTTCTGGTACGGCCATGGCATGAACGGCTGGGGCTGGCTCGTGATGTCGGTCGGCACGCTGCTGTTCTGGGTGCTGCTCATCACCCTCGGTGTCCTGCTCCTCCGGGCTCTGGCCCGCCCCGTCCCGCCCGGCGGATGGCACAGCACCTGGCAGAAGCCGCCTCCGGACAACGGCCCCGAGCAGATCCTCGCCGAACGGTACGCGCGCGGCGAGATCGACGAGGAGGAATACCACCGCCGTCTGGCCACGCTCCGTGGATCACCCGCAGACGCAGGCAGACACCCGGCCTCGTAGCCGCCGCCCCCCCGTCCCCCTCCGAGGGCGGCCGGGCGGCTTCCCCGGGTTCGGGTCCAGGCCGTCCGACCAGCGACAGGCCGCAGAACGCGGCCCGAGGGCACCGACCTGGCCACCCTTCTTGACGGGCGTTTCTCGTCCAGGAATGCGGGATGCCCCAGCCAGAGGTCTGGCTGGGGCATCCCGTGTCGGGCCTGTCCGTCACCGGGCTCGCAGGGAGCAGAAGGCACCGCGATGAGTGGTCATCAGGCACCTTGGTCCTGCGCCGTGCCCGGCAACGCGTCGCACAGCGGCGGAGGATCCGGTGTGGCTCACGGCGTCTGTGTCTTCCAGATGCCGCGGCCGTGGGTGGCCACGTACACCTGGCTGCCGTCAGGGCTGGGCGAGAGGTAGACCGCCGGCGAGGTGGGCAGGTTCGTGCCCAGGCGCGCCCAGTGGCCCGTCGAGGTGCTGGTGAACACGCCCAGGTCGGTGGCGACCACGAGGGTGCCGTTCTTGGTGATGAGCGCCGCGTTGGCCGGGGCGTCCGGGAAGGAGTCCGTGGCCGCGGGGTCGCCGCTGAGGTCCGTCCAGGTCGTGCCGCCGTCGGTGGTCTTCCAGACGTGGCCGTAGCCGGCGCCGGGGCCCTCGTTCCAGTGCCGCGAGAAGCCGTTGATGACCGCGTAGACCGTCTTGCCGGAGGCGTCGGACGGGTCGATGGCTAGAGAGGAGATGTAGCGGTTCGGGAAGGCGGCGGGCAGGTTCACCTGGTGCCAGGTGCCGCCGTAGTCGGTGGCGATGCCCCGCCCGAAGGTGCCGTCGACCTTCGAGCAGGGGCCGCACCAGGCCGCCCACGTCACGTGGCCCCGGCTGGCGACCGCCGAGGCGGAGTGGCCGGCGCCCAGGTCGTACAGCTTGGTCCAGTCGGCGCCGGAGGTGCTGTTCCAGGTCTTGGTGTTGCCCCAGACGTACTGGCCGCCCGCGACCCACAGGCCGTTCGGGTCGGTCTCGTCCGCGCTGAAGGGGGCGATGAAGCGGGCGCCGGGGTCGCCGGGTGCGATGTCGGTGATGACGTCCTCGGAGCCGTCGTCGCTCGCGGTGTAGCCGCAGTTGTTCGTGATCTGCAGGGCGAGGTCGACGTACTCGCCGACCGTCTGGCAGCCGTTGGCGGGGTTGACCAGCTGGTCGCCGCCGTCACCGCCGAACGGGGAGACCATCTCGCCGTCCGGGTCGAGCTGCTGTCCCTGGTAGGTGGCGCCCTTGGGCGCGAGCAGAGAAACGCCGTTGTCCTGCAGGCCGCCCCAGACGGCGTCGCCGCTGCCGTCGGTCATCCTGCCCGCGCGCACCGAGTAGTACTGGAGGTCGCGCAGGGTGCCGGACTCGTTGAGGTTGCGCCAGCCGGCGGTCGTCTGCGTGGTCGGACGGGCGTAGGCACCGCCGTCGTTGCCGACGAACACCTCCGGCGTGCTGCCCTTCCACTGCGAGAAGGCGAGGGCGTGCTGGTCGGAGTGCATCACGTCGCCGTCGCAGGTGTTCGCGGCCGGGTCGTACGAGAAGCACGGCATACCGAAGTTCCAGTACCGGCCGATCGCCTTCCAGGTCGCCCCGCCGTCCCGGGACTCGAACATCTCCTCGAGGCCCAGGTAGACGTGGTTCGGGTCGCTGGGGTCGACCGCGATGACCTGGTCGTACCAGGCCTGGGAGCCGGGCTGGTAGCCGGAGCCGATCTCGTTGACCTTCATCGCGGAGCCGGACGCCGAGAGCGACGAGGAGGTCGCGATCTGCTTGAACGAGCCGTTCGCGTTGCCGCTCTGGCTGACGTACACACCGGCGAGGACGGAGTACACCCCGGAACCGGAGGTCTTGTTGAGGAGTTTGGGGGACTCCATCGACACGTACAGCCTGCTGCCGTCGGCCGCGTACGCGAAGGCGGCGTTGCCGATCTCGGCGGGGTTGATCGCGCCGGTCGGGTTGGCGCGCTTCCAGGTGGTGCCGGCGTCGTCGGAGTAGTAGAAGCCGTTGTAGTCGGCGCCGCTGCGCCAGGCGACGTTGGCCAGCAGCCTCCTGCCGTCGCTGCCGGGCTGTACGGCGATGTCGTTGGCGATGTCCGCGTAGTGGCTGTCCACCCCGCAGCTCACACCGCTGATGCCGACGCCCGCGCACGGGGCGAGGACCTTCGTCCAGGCGGAGGACTGGCCGGCTGACAGTGGGCGCCGGAAGACGCCGTGCGAGGAGGCCGCGAAGACGTATCCGGCGGCCTTGTCGAAGGTGACGGTGTGGATGGAGGCGGAGTCCAGTTCCGTGCCGCCCACCTTGTCGCTCTCGCTGAAGGTGCCGGTGGCCGGGTCCGCGAGCCGGTAGACGCCGCTGCCCAGGTAGTTGTCGGAGGCGGTGGTCGCCTCGCCGGTGGCCAGCCACAGCGAGCCGTCGGGTGCGACCGCGAGGGCGCCCACGGACAGGGCGGGCAGCCGGTCGGCGATCGGCGTCCAGGTTCTCCCGTCGTCGGTGGAGCGGAACACGCCGCCGCCCGCTGCGCCCGCGTAGACCACGCCCTGGTGCGTCGGATCGGTGGCCAGGGCGGCGATCCGGCCTGCCGAGTGCCCCGCGCCGCCCCCGGAGTTGGAGGCTGACCGGTCACGGTAGTGCAGTGCGTCCTCGTTGTAAGGCGAGGTCGTGACCTCGGACCAACTGCCGGACCTGACGGGCATGTTCTTGATGTGCGCCCAGGCGTCGGCGTAGGCGCCCGGCGCGATCTCGCCGCTGGGCGAGAGCCTCGGCTCGTTGAAGGCGTCGAGGGACTCCATCAGCTCATGGGACTCCTCGCCCGCCACCTCATGGCGGCTGGAGTCCGTGTCGCTCGCCCCGAACGCGGCGACGGGTCCCGTCCCCGCTATCAGAAGTGCGGTGGCCACGGCGGCGAGTACCCTTCTGCCACCGCTCTCCGCCTCGCGGCGCGGTCTGCGCCGTGCGGAATACACACCCATGGACTGTCTCCGGCTTCTTCGGCGTAAGTCGCGGCCGCCCCTACGGCCGCACGTGATCTCCTACTGCCGAGCGCCGGAACCGTACTCCCGTGCCATCCCTCAACCACAGGGGTTTACGCCGACTTTATAGTCCAACAAACGTAACGATCGCCAAAAACGGCCTCGTTCGCCATCCGGCTCCCAGAGGGACGGCGCCCCTCATGACTTGCAGCGCATCCGGACGGCTTTCCGTTACCGCGGTCCAGAGCGTTCGCTCCCGAGCGCCTGCCTTCGGTCGCGAGCCTCGCGGCCGGATCGGTGCTCCCGACCGACGGCATCACGTGGAGTGCGTGGCTGCCGGGACACGCCGTAGCATTCGCACGGAGGTTTTACCGTCCCGTGGTTGCCGCTCCGACGGGTCCGTCGGAGTTCTTGGTCACCATGCCGTCGGAGAGCTGGTTATGCAGGTCACGGGGGTTGCAGTGGTCCCCCGACGCTGAGCGGGGAATGTTCATGCACCTCGAGTTCAGGCACCTCCGTATCCTGCTCACGGTCGCCGAGGCCGGCAGCATCCGCAAGGCCGCCGCACGGCTGCAGCTCTCTCAGCCGGCGACGAGCGCCCAGCTGAAGAGGATCGAACACGAGCTGGGCGGCCCGCTCTTCATCCGCAGCGCCGACGGGGTGAAGCCGGACGAGAACGGCCAGTACGTCCTGCGCTGCGCCCGTGACCTCGTCGGCGGCTTCGACCGGCTGCGCGAATACGCGCGAGTGGCGGCGGAAGCGGACAGACAGGCCGCCGCGCCGCTGAGAGCGGGCGGAACCGCCGGCCCTCTGGTGTCCCTGCTGGTCTCAGCCCTCTTCGAACTCGTCCCGGAACGCCGGCTCACCCTTGATGCCCGCCGTTCCGTGCACACCCTGGTGAAATCGCTGAGCCTGTCCAAATGCGACATCGCGGTGTTCGGCGAGTTCCCCGGTTTTCCCCTTCCGGTCGGCGAGTCGGTGGCGGTCCGCACACTGCTCCGCGAGCCGGTCTTCGTCCTGCTCGCCGAAGACCACCCGCTGGCGCGCCAGGAGATGGTCGGCCTCCATGAGCTGGCGGACGAGGACTGGGTCATGCCGGAGGCCGACGAGAGCGGCGTGCACGCGTACCTTCATCTCACCTGCCGGTCGGCGGGATTCACTCCGCGCATCGCCCATGTGACGCCGGACCTGTCCGTGGCGCAGATCCTTGTCGCCGGCCGGCGTGCCGTCTGCGGCGTATGGCCGACTGCCGAAGTCTCCGCCCCGGGCACGGTGCTGCGGCCGCTCGTAGACGTCCCGTTCCACCGGCGGCTGCTCCTGGCCTGGAACGAGGAATCGGTTCCGCCCGAGCTCGCCGACGCGGTGTGCGGGCGTCTGCTGGCCGCCTATCTGTCGCTGGTGCGACAGCGGCCGCGGTATCTGGCCTGGTGGGAGGCCGGGGGAGAGGAGTTCGCCCTCCGTGAGGGCAGGTGACGGGCCGGGCCGCGGTTCCCCCTGCCCTATAGCTCCGCTGCTATATCCCAGATGAAGTCACGTCAGGGACATGTCACCTGTTGAACACTTCGCGTCAACGTCCAAGGACGTCGTCACCCCACGACGAGCGAAGGAATCACCCCGTCATGTCCCGTCCTCTTCTCGCCCTTTCCGCGATGGTCGCCGCCGGCGTGATCACCACTGGTGCGATGGCCATGCCTGCGCACTCGCAGCCCCAGACAGCGCAGCACAAAACCTCCACCCGCGACACGGCGATATCCCGGGCCAAGGCGAACGTGACCCGGCACGCCGACACCTTCGGCTTCGGCGCGGGCCAGACGCTCCATGCGAAGGACGTCGTGATCGACGCCGACGGCACCCAGCACGTCCGCTTCGAGCGGACCTACCGCGGCCTGACGGTCGTCGGAGGCGACTTCGTCGTCCACCAGAAGGGCGACGGCTCGTTCATGGGCTCCACCCGCGCCAAGGCCCGCAAGGTGGCGCTCAAGTCCCTCACTCCCGCTGTCGACGCCAGAGGCACGGCGGCCGGCGCCCTGAAGCGCTCGCACGGGTTGGTGCGGCAGGCCGAGTCCACGCCCGAGCTGATCGTGTGGGCCGCCGACGGCACGCCGCGTCTGGCCTGGCGCACCACCGTCCAGGGCCTGGGCGACAAGGGCCAGCCGCACGGCGAGGTCTTCGTGACCGACGCCACCACCGGAGCGGCGATCGAGAACTACGACGCGGAGCGCGAGGCGACCGGAACCGGCCACTCCGAGTACACCGGCGATGTCGGCATCGACACCACGCAGCAGGCCGACGGCACCTTCGCCCTGATCGACCCGGTGCGCGGTCACATCACCAAGGACGCGCACAACCTGTCGTCCTCGTCCCTGAAGAGCTCCTCCGGCACCCTGTTCACCGACGCCGACAACATCTGGGGGGACGGCAGGAAGTTCTCCATCGACCGCGCCACCGCCGCCGTCGACGCGCACGCCAACACCGCCGAGACGTTCGACTACTACAAGACGGCCTTCGGCCGCAACGGCATCAAGAACGACGGCCGCGGCGCCACCGTGTTCGTCCACGTCGGCACCAACTGGGACAACGCCCAGTGGTCGGACTCCTGCTTCTGCATGATGACCGGCGACGGCAACGGCACCACCGATCCGGAGCAGGTCGACCTCGACACCATGGGCCACGAGATGACCCACGGCGTCACCTCGGCCACCGCGAACCTGCGTTACAGCGGTGAGTCCGGCGGCCTGAACGAGGCCACCAGCGACATCCTCGGCACCATGGTCGAGTGGTACGCCGACAACCCGTTCGACACTCCCGACTACCTCTTCAGCGATCAGTCCACCCCGCCGTGGCTGCGCCGCTTCGACAAGCCGTCCCTGGACGGACGCTCCGCCGACTGCTGGTCGAAGTCGGTCGGCCGCCTCGACGTGCACTACTCCTCGGGCGTCGGCAACCACTGGTTCTACCTCGCGAGCGAGGGCAGCGGCGCCAAGACCGTCAACGGAGTCTCCTACAACAGCCCCACCTGCAACGGCTCCACCGTCACCGGCATCGGCAACCAGAAGGCCTCGGCCATCTGGTACCGGGCGCTGACCGTCTACATGACCTCCACCACGGACTACAAGGGCGCCCGCACGGCGACTCTGAACGCGGCGAAGGACCTGTACGGCGCCACCGGCCCCGAGTACGCCACCGTCGCCGCGGCCTGGAGCGCCGTCAACGTCCTCTGACGCACCGACGTACCGCCCCGGAAGGGAACCTCAAGGAAGTCGGAGCGCGAGAGCCGGGGGCCCCGGCGCCGGTGCGCCGGGGCCCGCACCCGCGCCGTGGCTCAGCGGGTCGCCGGGCTCACGCGGTGTGGATCTCCAAGGAGGCACGCACTGCGGACTCCACGGCTCCCTCGATCCAGGCCGGTTTGACGGACGTATGGTCCCCGGCGAAGTGCAACGGTCCTTCGGGTTCGGGGATGGCGGTCAGCAACTCCGTGTGCTGGCCGGGCAGGAGCACGGACGCCTCCCCGTAGGCGTAGGGGTCGCGCAGCCAGCTCTGCGTGCGGCCCGCGCCCGTGTAGAAGACCTCGATGCGCTGCCCGTAGACCTGCTGGAGGCCGCACAGGGCGTGTGGATACCGCGCCTCGTCGTCGAGGGAGTCCCAGCGCAGCGCGTCGTCCGCCCAGCTGTAGGAGGCCAGGACCACACCCCCCGCGCTGCCCGGGACCGGATGCGAGGGATGGAACATGAACCGGTTGGCGTTGTCCGACACCGAGCCGCCACCCACGACGTCGACCGCCTCCGGCTGGTCCCGCGCGATCGCACGGTTGGCGGCGTAATGGGTCCGCTGTCCCGCTGTGACGTGCCCGGCGGGCACGGAGGGATGGGCGCCGAGGAGTCTGCCGTCCGCGGCGGCGCGGCCGGTGCGGTAGGCGTCGTACAGGCCGGGGTCGACGGCGTCGAGCTCGCGCTTCCAGTCGGCCTCGTCGAACTCCCACCAGCGGCGGCTGAACTCCAGCAGCACCTTGGTGGCGCTGTCGTAGTGCAGTTCGCAGACCGCACGGCGCTTGCGGTACGACACGGGCGGGTCGATCTGTACGTGGCGCAGTCCGGAGAACGGCACCGTGACCACGGCGACGTCCGCGGTGAACTGCTCGCGTACGACGGGACCGTCACGGCCCTCGGACACGGTGTCCACCCACACGTGCGGGCCCTTGCTCCGCACGTGCTCGGTGTCCGGCGACGGGCGATCGGGGTGGTGGTACTCGATCCGCGTCACACGGCGGTCGAACCGCACGTCCTTGCGCACCCGTTCCAGGAGGGCGTCCGGTAGTACGGCCGTGCCGCCCTCCAGCTCGTAGAAGGGCGTGTCGGGGCTGATGAGGGAGGAGCCGA
This sequence comes from Streptomyces sp. Ru72, assembly GCF_002920635.1. GTDB lineage: Bacteria > Actinomycetota > Actinomycetes > Streptomycetales > Streptomycetaceae > Streptomyces. The sequence continues at coordinate 53,778 of NZ_PQSR01000043.1, forward strand.
TGAAGCTGTGGATGAAGGACAGAGGGAGGCGTGAGGTGAGATTCTCCAGGGTGCCGATCAGGTCGATGGTCCGCTCGTCGAGGCCGGCGTGCTCGGTGAGGAAGCGGAACATCGACCAGTCACCGAACCGCTGCACCACACGGGCCCAGCCCCGCAGCCGCTCCGGAAGCGGCTTGTCGACCCGCTTGCCGTCGCGGTCGACCTGACTGAACTCGTCGCGCACCGGGTCCAGCGCGGAGCGCAGGATGGTGGCGGCGGGGATGTCCCAGTGGGCCCGGGGGACGCCGAAGGACCGGTTGATGCGCCGGGGCGCGCGGGCGTAGTCGGCGCGCCGCATGCGGATTCCGTTGACGTGGATCCAGGTGCGGCCCGCGGGACGTCCCTCGTGGTCGACGTCCACGTAGTGGAAGCGCCGCTTCTTCAGGCCGAACTGGTCGATCAGTTCCATCACCAGGGGATGGCTGCCGGGGATGCGCATCGCACCCGCTTCGGCGTACTGGCGGGGATCGGCGAAGGGTTGCTCGGCGTGTTCGTGGCCGCCGGCCCGGAACGTCTTGATGCGTCCGCCCGCACGGTTGCCGTTGGCCTCCAGGACAGTCACCCGGTGCCCTGCCCTCTTCAGCAGCCAGGCGGTCACCAGCCCGGCCGGACCGGCGCCGATGACCAGGACGTCCTTCGGGCGTGTCCGTCGCTGAGCCGGAAGTCCTTCCCGGAGGACGCGCTGGTAACGCGGGACGAGAGGGCGGTCGTCGGAGTCCAGTACGAGCAGTGCACGTGCGACGGCGAGGCACCGGCCGAAGTCGGAGCCACGGTCGTCGCTCGGGGCGGCCGGTGCGGGCAGAGCCGCGGCGACACCGCCGGGCAGGGCGGTCGCCACCGTGGCGGTGCCGGCCGCCGCCGCGAAACTCCTGCGGGAGAACCCGCCGTTCGGGCGCGCCACCAAGTGATCTTCAGTCATGGCGGCCTTTGTAGTGGCGTCCGTCGCCGGGCACCCGCCCTTCGCTCCGGCGTTGACTCGAAGGAGCGAAGACGGCGACAAACCCTGACGTCACAGCAGGTCCGCTGACGGGGGTGGCTCCGGAAACCCGAAGGGATGAATGCCGCGCGAACGTTCTCGGCCGCCCCGACGGATCCCCCACACTGCCACAGACGTGCCCACTCCGTGCGCGCAGGCCGCGCGGAGTACGGGGCGACGGAGGGGGGAAGGGTGGCGCAGCGGCGGACTCGGTTCGGTGACAGAGCCCGTTACTGGTTCGACACGACACTGGCCCGTGGCGCCTCCGCTCTCGTCGGCTGGATGGCCCTGCTGTGTCTGGCCGTCGTCGTCCCGGCAAGTGCGGTACTGGTGTGGACCGACCCCGACGCGCCCGGGTCCCTGACGGGCCGCCTGGCGCAGGTGTGGCACCTCACCGGGGACACCCTGAGGCTGGGAGGCGCGACGGGTGCGCCGCTGCGGGTGGCGATGTCGGTGCTGCTCGCACTGGTCGCTCTGCTGTACGTCTCGACGCTCGTGGGCCTGATCACGACGGCGCTCACGGAGCGGCTCACCGCGTTGCGGCGAGGCCGTTCCACCGTGCTGGAAAAAGGGCACGCCGTGGTCCTCGGGTGGTCGGAGCAGGTCTTCACGGTGGTGAGCGAGCTGGTGGCCGCGGGCGCCAACCAGCGGCGCGCGGTGGTGGCCGTGTTGGCCGACCGGGACAAGAGCGCCATGGAGGAGGCCCTGGGCACGAAGGTGGGTCCCGTCGGCCGTACGCGGCTGATCTGCCGCAGCGGCCCCACCACCGACCCGGCCGTGCTCACCCTTGCCAGCCCGGCCACGGCCGGTGTCGTGCTCGTTCTGCCCCAGGACGAGCCCGACGCCGACGCCGAGGTGGTCAAGACGCTGCTGGCGCTCAGGGCGGCCCTGGCCGGGGAGAAGACCCGTCCGCCCGTCGTCGCCGCCGTCCGGGACGACCGGTATCGCCTGGCCGCCTGTCTCGCCGCGGGACCGGGCGGCGTCGTCCTGGAGAGCGACACCGTCACCGCCCGACTGATCGTCCAGGCCGCCCGCCGCCCCGGGCTCTCCCTCGTCCACCAGGAACTCCTCGACTTCGCCGGCGACGAGTTCTACCTGATCAAGGAGCCGAGCCTGGCCGGCCGCCCGTTCGGGGACGCTCTGCTGTCCTACTCGACGTCCACTGTCGTCGGCATCATGCGAGGAGGAACCCCCCTGCTCAACCCGCCACCGCAGACGTCCGTGGCTCCGGACGACCTGCTCATCGTCATCTCCCGTGACGACGACACGGCCTTCCTGGACGACTGCGCAGCGTTGGTCGAGAAGGCGGCGATGGCGTCCGGCCCTGCCATGCCCGCGCTGCCGGAGCGGGT
>NZ_PQSR01000044.1 GCF_002920635.1 Streptomyces sp. Ru72
ACACGGCAACCTGGGAGTTCTCGATGCGGCCGGCCGTGCCGGTGTATCGACGCTGCACGCCGACGCGCATCGAGACAATGGCCTTTACCTGCAGACAGCAGCCGAGTATGCCACCTGACAGAACACTATTTTCAAAATCTTTAACCGCGCATGAAGAGGCATACGAGAACAGCAATTTCCGGCAAAGTCAATAACATTGCGCGTTTGGTTATCTCGCCTGGCGCGTGATATTCAATTGGGCGCTAATCGTCACCAGCCTGCGCGGAGGCATCACGCCATGAACGAGCACTCGGCCGACGCCGCTTGGCGCGTCGATCGTCGCTGCACCAACTGCGACGTCGCCCGGCAACTCGCGCCGGGACTGGTTGCCGAGGTCGCCGGTCGCTCCTCGGTCGTCCGCCAGCCGCGTACCACCGCGGAAGAACAGGCGTTATACGCCGCGGCATTCGCGTGCCACACCCGATCGATCCGGCACGGCACGCGCAAACCGCATCCGGCACTCGACCCCTTCCCGCTACGCCTTGCGGAGGACGTGCATTTGTGTGGGCACAACTCGCCGCACACCGCCGGCGCGAACTCCTACCTGCTGCACCGGCCGACCGGAAACCTGATGATGATCGACACGCCGCGCTGGAGTTCCGCCCTGGCCACGAAATACGCCGCCCTCGGCCCGATCACCGACGTGCTGCTCACCCATCGCGACCACGCCGCGCACGGCCGCCAATACGCCGACCGGTTCGGCGCCCGCCTGTGGATCCATGAAGGAGACCTGGCCGCCGCGCCAGACGCCGACGGCATTCTCCCGGGCACCGAGCCGATCGAGATCGCCGACGGCGTGATCGCGCACCCGCTGCCCGGGCACACCGAGGGCAGCGTGCTGTATCTCGCCGACGACACCTACTGCTTCAGCGGTGACAGTTTCTACTGGTCCCGGGCTGACGGCGACCTCGCCGTCGCCGAGTCGGTCACCTGGTACTCCATCACCGAACTGGCCGCATCGCTGGCCCATACGGCACCGCGGGTGCGCTTCGAATGGCTGCTGCCCGGCCACGGCGACCGCAAGCAGCTACCTGCCGACGAGTTCGCCCGCCGAATGCACGACGCCACCCGCACCGGAGAACTCTCACCCCGACCCATCGACTTCACCGCACTGCGCTGGTAACTCACCCCACTCCGCACCGAGGAGAATCCGTGCCATTCCTTGCTCCCGGCGTCATCCACATCGCCACATCCAAGACCAACAACGCCTACCTGATCGACGGTGATGACGGCCTGACCCTCGTCGACGTCGGCAGCGGCAAAGCCGTCGATCTGCTGCTGCGCACGATCGCCGAGTGGGGCCGAGACCCTGCCGACCTGAACCGGATCGTGCTCACCCATGCGCACCCCGACCACGTGCAGGGCGCGCCCGCACTGCGCGAGCACACCGGCGCCCGCGTCCTGATCCATGCCGCCGACGCCGCTTGGCTGGCCGACGGACGGGTGCCGGCGGACGGTCGGTCCAGCCCGGCAGCCCGGCGGTTCGACCAGCTTCCGGCCGCGCATTGGGAGCCGTTCATACCCGATGCGACGGTCGAAGACGGCGAACTCATCGCTGGTTCCGGCGGGTTGCGCGTGATTCACACGCCGGGCCATTCCCCCGGCCACATTGCGCTGCTGCACGAACCCACCCGCACAGTGCTGGTCGGCGACGCAGTGTTCCACGCCCGTCGCCTTGGCTACGGGCCGGCCACCTTCGCCGCCGAGCCCGCCGCCCGCGCATCCGGCGCCGCCCGGATTCCCACCAACGTCACCGCAGTGGGCTTCGGCCACGGCGCACCGCTGACCGGACCGGGGGTGGATGCGTTCCAGGCATTCCTGGCCAAGCAGCGCTGACCGCGATCCCGCACAACTCGTGCTTGTGGGCCACTACACCAGGCTCAGCTCGGGTAGATCAAGGAACCAAGCGCGTCGTATCACGATCTACGGCTGGAGTACTAGAGGCTGTCCCGTATGCCCGACGCACGCGTCGCGAGCCCGATGAGGCACCGTCGGCGAGAAGTTGCCGGAAGGCGGCAGAGTTCAGCGGAGTTTTGCTGCCGGAAGTCGCCGCTCACGCCAGGACACCAGGTACATACGATCGTTCGAGCAGTCTTCGCCGAGTGCATTCGGGCCCGCAGATCGTGATGACGGTCCGAGACGGTTGTGGGGGATGATGGGTCACGAAGGAGCGGCTCGCCATACGCGCCGCCGAACTCACGCCCGTTACCGTTTCGCTGACGTCAACGACGCAAGCGCCCTGCAGGCCGCGGCTTTCGACCATAGGAAATCACGTCGTGTTTCGCCTCAGGAGGAGCCGCGATCATGTCCGACCACCTGACCACGGGCGACTGGTGGCTCATCGCGACCGGCGCCACCGTGGTCTACATGGTCACCATGTACTGGTGCATGCCGACGCCCAAGGCGAAGCGGCGCATGTTGATCGCCCCGCTGGTCGGCTGGATATTTCTGTTGCCCAACGCCGCGATAAAGGGCTATTCCGTCTCGCACACCCTGTATTTCTACAGTTGCGCGCTGGTGATGTTCGTCATCATGCTGGTGCCGGTCGCGAGAAAGGTCGCCGCCGACATTGCGGAACAGGAGGAGAAGCCTTGGGAAAAGGTGCCTCTCAACACTTTTTCCCTGTACTGGATGGCCGGGTCCGCAACGGCTTGCGCCGTGGGAATGGTCTACCTCTGGCCGTGGCTCGCCTAAAGGTTGTCCCGCCGCCGGGCGCGAGCGCGCGTGGAGCAGCACGCCCTGCCGCGGCTGCAGAACTGGAAGATCCTGCGCGACTGCCGGCTCAAGGGCAACGGGGCGCACCAGGCCATGCTTGGCATCGCTCGGCGGCACGGTCTGGCCTCCTGTGACCGGGAACCTTGTGCGTGTGTCATTGCAGGGGTGACTGTCCGCAGTCTCGGCCCGGATACTGGGGACATGCAATTCGTCTTCTTCATGACCCTGCCTGGGCTGGTCATCGTGCTGGTCCTGCTGGCCTTCGTTGATCAGCTGCTGTTGCGCGCGGGGCGGGCGGGAGTGCTGCCGTGGCGGAACAGCGCACGTCAGGGACAGATATCAGCGACCGGATTCGAACAATTGCATGCGAGCCTTTCCCCAGGCAAGCAGAACGAGCTCAAGGAGCGGCAGTCGTCACTGGTCATGCCGGACAACGAGGATGACGGGGCCCCGCCGAACAGGACGACGGTGGACCTGGCCGCAGGGACGGCGGTCGTACGGATGCCGCGCTCCGGACGGTAGGAGTACTGCCCGACCATCGATGGCACCCGTCCGGGTTCGTCGCCACAGGACATGTGGTAGGTCGTCGTGCATGTCGCGGGCACAACTGACCGATGAGGCGCGCAACCTGCCGGTCGGCAGAAGCGCTCTGTATCCCGAGCGGCTGCGGCAGCAGTTCCAGGGCGTGTGCCGAGTTCAGATCTTTAAACGGGCTGGAGGCTGCGGAGCCAGATGACGGCTCGGGTGGCGGGGCGGGCAGTGCGGCTGGTTCCGGACCGTGCGCCGGGGGTGGCCGAGTCCGCGCTGCCGACGGAGTACCAGCGCATCCTGGGCGCCGTGCGGCAATCCGCCGGCCCGGTCGCGACCCGGCAAATCGGCGAGGCGCTGGGCTTGGACACCGGAATGAGGGGCAAGCTGGAGCCGCTGCGCGGGAAGCTCACGAAGCTGGCCGACCGCGGCTGGCTGCACAAACGACCCGACGGGAAGTTCATCGTCCGCCCGTGACCGGCCCGCACGGCGGCGGAGCGTAACCGAGGTGCCCCGGGCGCCTGTTGGAATTGTGTGACGAAAACCAAAGAGCACGCCGGGGACACCGTGTCCCTGGTCTACCAGTGCCGCCTGCCACTGTCCACGCACACCGTGAACCACCTCGCCGACCTGCTGCGACGCCACCTGAAGGCGATACGCTCCCGCTGGAGGGCACTGCCTCCCGGCAGGATCGTGGTGATCGTCCTGGCCGTGCTGAGGCACGACCAGCGTCTGGCCGACATGGCTGGCGGCAACAACATCTCCGCCACCACCGTGCGACGTTGGTGGGACGAACTGATCACACTGCTCGCCAGACAAGCCCCGCGCCTGGACCGCGCCCTGAAAAGGATCGCCAGGCAGGGCGGTGAGGTCGTCCTGATCGACGGCACCCTCATCCCCACCCAGCGCCGCACCGGCCGAGCGAACCGCCCGAACTACTCCGGCAAACACCACGGCCACGGCCTGCACGTCCTCGCCCTGACCGATGAGCGGGGCCGAATGATCTGGCTCTCGGCCGCCCGACCCGGACGTACCCACGACATCACCGCCGCCCGCCGCGACCACATCCTGGCCCACCTGCGTGCCACCGGCCTCGGCGCCCTGGCCGACTCAGGCTTTATCGGCCTGGACGACAACGCGGATGCCCCCGTGGTCATCACCGGGTTCAAGTCCACCCGGGCCCGCAAGCTCACCCCCGCCGAGAAGGACGCCAACCGTGCCCTCGCCGCCGGACGCGCCTCGGTCGAGCACGGCTTCGCCCACCTGAAGAACTGGAGGATCCTCACCAAACTCCGCACCGACCCCGCCCAGGCCACCCACCTCCTGCGCGCCCTCCTCGTGTTGACGAACCTCGACGCCACCACTGCCAGATGAACTACACGGCAGATGAGGACGTCCCCGCACCGCGTCGTGGCTATTCGCCCAGCAGAAGGATCTCCATGAACTCCTGCGGGGCATCCCTCCAGACGTCGTGGCCGCTGTCCAGGGTGTGAACGCGCCAGGTTGGGTCGTTGGCCAGCCGATCGCGGACATCGGTGAAGGGAGTGCCGTCCCACCCGGAGAGATACACGTAGTCCCGGGTCTTGACGTCACGCAGGCCGGCCGCGTCCAGCCGGATCCGCTGGAGGAAAGAGGCCAGTGGATGTGCGGTCACGCGCGGGTCGCTGCCGGACGGCGGCTGGACCGCGTATCCGTCCGCCGCCGCGCCGTCCAGGAACAGGCTGCGGTAGGCATCGGTGGTCAGGTCCCAACAGGACTGGCCGTCCTCGGGTACGTAGGCGTCGGCGTAGACCAGGCGGCGCACCACGCCGGAAGGGGCGCGGTCGGCGGCACCGGTGATCACCATGCCGCCGTAGCTGTGCCCGACGAGAACGGCGTCGCTGACCTCCTCGGTAGCGAGTACGGCGAGCACGTCGTCGATGTGGGTGTCGAGATTGACGTTGGCAGAGTTCAGGTGGGTGCGGTCGCCGACACCGGTCGGGGTAATGGTCAGCGCCCGGTGTCCGGCGGTGCGCAGCTGGTCGGCCAGGTCGGAGAAATACCAGCCGCCGCGCCAGCCGCCGGGAACTAGAACGAAGGTCGTCATGCAGGCATGAACGATGCCCACATGACACTGATTCCTTCACGGGCATGGGCAGTTCGCGCGAGTCCTGCTCGTCCTGACGAACCTCGACGCCACCACTGCCAAGAGATCTACACATTGGACACCCGCCCCCGACCAGTCCGAGCGTCCTGAACCGACGCCACACCAGCTCCCTGACCAGCTACTTCGAGATGGCGCAACCTCTTTGTACAAGGCCGCATCGTGCTGACGGGGCATCCGCCACGTGAGCCACGCTTCTTGCGGTTGGCGGCCTGGTCGGTCTTCTCCGGGATCACTGTCCGGATCTTGCGTCGGCGCAGGTAGGCGCGGTTGGCGCGGGACGAGTACGCCTTGTCCGCGGCGACCGCGTCGGGGCGGGTGCGGGGGCGGCCCACCGGCCCGCGCACCTTGATGCGTTCCAGAACGGCGGTGAAACGGGGACTGTCGGCGGCCTGGCCGGACGTGAGGACGAAGGACAGCGGACGGCAGCGGCGGTCCGCCGACAGGTGCACCTTGCTGGTCAACCCGCCACGGGAACGGCCCAGTTTGGCAGCGCGGAGACGGGCTTGCGACGCCGACGCCGACGCCGACGCTCCTCACGGGCCTCGTCCGGCGCCTCGTCCGGCGCCTCGTCCCGGTCGACTATCGAGGCGTTTTGCCCCTCTGGAGAAGCCCCTTTTCCTCGGCGACGGCCCTCTCCAGCGTCTCCCGCAGTTCCGGGTCCCGCATCATCCCGGCGGCGTGGTGGTGGGCCCGGGCAGACGTGGAGTCCACGCTCACCAGCCCGAGCTCCGCCTGCCCCCGGGCGGCGGCCTCAGCGATCACCGCTTCCATCAGCGCCTGGAAGACCCCCGTACCGGCCCACAGGTGGAACCGCCCGTAGACGGTGGACCAGACCCGTATTGCTGGGGCATGTCCCGCCACGGACTGCCGTACGGAACCGCCACATCACGCCGTTCACCAGTCGCCGCAGGTCAGGATGCGGACCGCGCTCGCCCAGCGGCGGCAACGGCTCAATCACCGCCCACTCGTCGTCCGTGAAATCAGCCCGAGCCATCCCGCCTGTCTACCGCCCCGGATCCAGCCAGGGCAGCAGAACGTCCAGACTCGTGATCCGAACTCGGTAAACGCCAAAGAGTGCGCGCGGACCCACACCTGCCTATCCTGAATCTGCGGCGTCTTCCTCGCGTCCAGAAGAGGGGATGCGGCGCAATGGGCAACAGCGGCGTAGGGCTATCCCGAGACCCGAGACACCCGCACAGCCGAGACGCCTACTGCCAGGAGCGGGCATGGCTGATCGCGCAACGATGGAGCGTATCTGGGAAGCCCACACCGCCGGCGAGTTCGTGGCGCAGGACGTGGAGGCTACGATGGCCACGATGGACGACGACCCCATCGTCGTCCATGTGCCGACCGCCATGGGCGGTAGTGGGTACGACGGCGTCAAGGACTTCTACGCACGCTGGTTCATTGGACGGAACCCGGACGATTTCACTGTGCGTTCGATATCCCGCACGGTGGGAGACGACAGCCTCGTAGACGAAATGATCGTGTCGTTCACCCACGACATCGAGGTGCCCTGGATTCTGCCTGGATTGGCACCCACCGGGCAGCAGGTCCGTATACCCGTCATCGCCGTCGTGGACTTCCGAGGCCCGCGTGTGCGGAGCGAGCGCATCTACTGGGATCAAACGGCGGTGCTCGCGCAGACGCAGTTGCTGAACGACGACATCGTCCGGCGCCTGCCCGTGGTCACCACACCGTTGGACGTACTGGGCGGCAGGGTCCCCCTCAACCAGCTGACGTCACACCGCCTCGATGTGGAACCGTGAAGGTCAATCCCCAACCACCCGCCAGCCGCGTCCCCAACCTCACGGGACAGCACACCTAGGGCGTGATCTGGCGGTTTCCCACTGGCGGGAGTGGCGGGATGCCGATGTCTTCCAGGCCCTGCTGATGGATCTGACAACCGAAGCCGCGAGGCGGAGCACGGTGGACCGCGCCAATGAGACCCCGGTCTGCTCCTGGCGCCGGGCACGCCGCAGCAGCACCGCGACGGCCGCGCACTGCGCTGCCCCGACAAGCCCCAGCGCCAGGCACAGGCCGGGCAGGCCGAGGCCGGACAGGGCGTAGGCCAGCGGCAGTTGGACGGCGGTGCCGAGCAGGGTGACCCGGAGCAGTACGGGGGCTCCCCCGCTGCCGTCGCGGAAGAGGCCCGCTACCTGTTCCGGGAAGGCATGCTGCGGGTCGCCCGGGCCACCGGGACGGCAGAGCGGGAATGGCTGCGCGAGGCCATCGACGCGCTCAGCGACACTGTGCCTTGACGTGCTTCATGTGCAGCGGCACATCCAACATGTCCAAGATCAGCCCAACCGGAAGACCTGACGGGGTCCTGTTAGCTGGCCGAGAGGCTCTTGGCCAGACGTCGTCACCCAAGAGTTGACCAAATCGGGTCGGCAGGCCATGATCCTCGTCGACCAACTGACCGAATTATCTGCCTACTTGGGGGAAACTTGATGAGGAAACGGCTGAGAGACCGCGTGGCCACGCTCCTGGTGGCGAGTGCCGTCTTCGCCGGCAGTTCCGTCACTCTCGGGGCGAGCCACGCGGCGGCTGCGACTTGGACCTTCGAGAAGGGCGAGGTGTTCCCCGACGGGAGCTTCACCATCGCCGCCTACAACAGTGGCACCTACGCGGGCCTCATGGAGTGGAGGGGCGATCCCCTCAACGGGGACCCCGGCGACGCGTTCCGGGTACTGGACCGGCTGGCCGACGGCTGGGGCATGGAAGCCAGCATGATCAGCCCAGTGACAGGACGCGTTGCCACGACGCGCGGACACTCGGCCACCTACTACAGCCCGTGGAACACCGGCAATCTGGACGAGGGCACCAAGGTCTTTATCCAGCTCTGCGCGGTCAAGGGCGACTATGAGCACTGCAGTTTCGCCTACAGCGGTCACGCGTAACCACACGCCGACCGTCTGCCCTCGAGGCTCCACACCCCGCCCTCGGAAGCCGGGGCGCTGTTGACACATTCAGGGCCCGGCGTGACGTCGGCCTTCCCGACCTGCTTGGGGTCGTGACGGCCGACGTGCGTCGGGGGTGGGTGCCGTGTCGGTGGTGCTCGAGCACGGTGGGCGTGAGGCGACTTCCGACCAAGGCTGAGCCCGGGCGCGCAGCTTCGTGACTCGTCCCGTCAGCTGTCAGGACACCACCTGCAACGAGCGCCGGCAGCAGACGGTCCGGCTCCTGGCCCCAGCCGGCTACTTGGTGCCCACCGCGCGCAGCGCGGCGAGCACCAGCGTGCGCGTGGCGGTGATGACTTCGGCGAGGTGCACCTGCTCATGGGGGCCGTGTGCCCACCGCACTTCCCCGGGACCGTACTGGACCGTCGGGACGCCCGCAGCGCTGTAGAGCCGCAGGTCACTGCCGTAGGGCGCGCCCTGCTCGGGCGGGCGCGGCCCTCCGGTGACATCGGCGTGGGCATGGCCGACCAGCGCCGCCAGGGGGTGTCCGTCCGGCAGCTGTCCGCTGGCGAACTGGCCTCCGGGCCAGGTCACTTCGACCGGATGCGTGCGCAGCCACGGATCGCGGGCGCAGGCTTCCGCGACGCACGTCTCGAGTTCCATGCGGGCCTCGGCCGGGTCCTCCCCCAGACGGACTCCCAGTCGGCCTTCGGCCACCAGGAGGTCCGGGACACTGCTGGCCCAGTCGCCCGCGCGGACCGTACCGACGGACAGCGGATAGGGGACGGGATAACCGGCCATCAACGGGTGCGGGCCGATGTTGCGGGCGGCCTCCAGGCGGCCCAGTGCGCGGTGGATGGGCAGATAGGCGTCCAGGGCGCTGACGCCCTCGTACCGGGTGCTTCCGTGAGTTGCCTTGCCGTGCACCGCGATGCGGAAGGTCAGTGCTCCGGCGTTCGCCGTCATCAACGTGCCGCTGGTCGGCTCCGCGATGATGCAGGCGTCCCCGGAGTGGCCGCGCTGCAGGGTACCGAAGGCGCCGAGTCCGCCGTCCTCCTCGCTGACGACGAAGTGGGCCGCCAGCCGTCCGCGCAGCTTCACCCCCGAGGCGCGGACGGCAGCCAGGACGGCTAGCACGGCGGCTATGCCGGCTTTCATGTCGCAGGCGCCGCGGGCGTGGACGACGTCCCCGACGATCCGGGGGACGAAGGGATCCCCGGCCCACTTCGCGCGGTCGCCCGGTGGCACGACATCGACATGCCCCTGGAGGACGAGGGTCGGCCCGTCACCGCCGTCGCCGGTGGTGCCCACCAGGCCCCACGCCTCCTCGCGGGGAGCCTCGGTGCCGGGGAAGTCGGGGTGCGCGCGCAGTCGCGGCAGGTCCATGGACCACAGGTCGACGTCGAGGTCCAGCCGGTCCAGGTGACGGGCCAGCAGGTGCTGCACCTCGGACTCCGCCGCGCTGCCCGTCACGCTCGGCACGGCCAGCAGTTCCAGCAGCATCTCGGCGACGGCCGCCTCGTCCACCGCGGCCAGCGCGGCCGCCTCCACATCGCTCAAGGACGCTGTCATGGCAGGGCCGCTCCCGGCAGTCGGATGGTCAGGTGGAACCGGAGACTATGGCCGCTGCGGCAGCGCAATCAATCGTCATCTGCTGCTGACGACAGGCGATTTCTTGCAATGATCGAGGCCCTGTGGTCAATTGTTGCGCACTGGCTCGCAGGTTCCCCTCGATCACCGGAGGCGTCCGTGGACTCCATCGACGAAGCGATCATCCGCTGTGTCCTGGCCGATGGCCGATCCACCTACGCCGAGATCGGCAAGGCCGCCGGGCTGTCCGCGCCGGCGGCGAAGCGCCGTCTGGACCGGCTCGTCGCCACGGGGGCGATCCGGGGTTTCACCGCCATCATCGACCCCCAGGCACTCGCCTGGCAGACCGAGGCGTTCGTCGAGGTCTTCTGCCGGGGCAACCCGACGCCCGCGGAGCTGCGCCAGGCCCTGGAGGGCGTCCCGGAGGTCATAGAGGCCTGCACCGTCTCCGGTGCTGCGGACGCGGTGGTCCACATGCTCGCCCGCAGCATCAGCCACCTCGAACAGGCCATCCAACGCGTGCGCGCCACCGCCCCCATCGAGCGCACGGAGAGCGTCATCGTGCTCTCGCGACTGATCGACCGGCCGCGCCTGTGATCCTGGGGGTGCAGCGGCCGTGGGTCCGCATCCTGGTGCTCGGGACGGTCGTCCGGACGCGCAGGCGAACCGCGGCCGACCCGGGCACGGCACACGAATATGTGGTCGGTGGGGCGCCCATGCACTGCCCCACCGACCCACGAGTCCCAGGGGACTCCGGACGGTCCCGGCTGATCAGTCCCTCGCACAACGACATCATGGCCGTCGCGGGCGCGGCGGTCGCCGCCGAGATGGGGCTGTCGGTGCCGCAGGACCTGTCGCTGTTGGCGCGGGACGATTCGCAGCTGTGCCGGCTCACGCATCCGACGCTGTCGGCCATGAGCCATGACGTCCACGGTTTCGGTGCCGAGGTGGCGCGGACCCTCTTCGCCGTGATCGCCGGGGAGGACCCCGTCTCCCATCCGGTGCCGACCCCGGCCCTCACCCCGCGCGGGTTGACGGCTCCGCCTCCCGAGTGACCGGGGTATGCCGAGGGCCGGGGGCCGTCCGTGCCGCGCGCAGCAGGTCGCACGGATCGACAGGGCCGCAATCCGGTCAGCCGGAAGCGAGGCGGTTCTTGAGCCCCTGCCCGTAGGGGGCGGGTTCTACGGCGTGTGTCGAAAGTGCTGCCAGGTGCCCGAGCTGTATTGCGCGATGAACGAGCGCAACTCGATGGCGTCTGGGGTGGAAATCAGGAAGGCTCGCGTGCATGGTCTCGGTATTGCAGAACGTGGCGATTGACTGCACGGATGCCTACGAGCTGGCCCGGTTCTGGAGCAGGGTGACCGGCCGTCCGCTGCATCCGGAGGACAAACCGGGTGATCCGGAGGTTCAGGTGCTGCTGGCGGAGGGCCCAGTGCTGTACTTCAACCAGGTGCCCGAACCCAAGACGATCAAGAACCGGATCCATCTGTGTTTGCGCCCGGAGACCTCGCGCGAGCAGGAGGTGGAACGACTGCTGGGCCTGGGCGCCACCCTTGTCACCGATCATCGGCATCCGGATGGCTCTGGCTGGGCGGTACTTGCTGATCCCGAAGGCAACGAGTTCTGCGTTCTGCGCAGCGAGTCCGACCGAGCCTCCACTACTTCCTGACCGTTCTGCGACCATCCTGGCCGATTTCGGATGAGTGCTGGTCACAGCCGCTCGTTGATGGCCGCGACGAGGACGGTTGCCTCATAACAGACGGCACGTTTGTCGTACCTCGTGGCCGCGACGCGGTTCCTCTTGAGGCGGTCGATGCCGCACTCGACCGCGTACGGGCCTTGTAGTCCTGCGGGTCGAACCTCGGTGGCCGGCCGCCGCGCGGGCCGCGCTGCTTGCGGTGGCGGGCCTGGTCGACCTTGTGCGGGGTGGTGCAGCGTATCCCGCGCCGCCGCAGGTAGGCGCGGTTCTTCCGGGGGGCCTACGCCTTATCGGCACGCAGGCGATCGGGCCGGGTGTGCGGCCTACCCGGCCCGAGACGCGGGACGCGAGCCTTGTCCAGGACGGCTCGAACTGCGGAGAATCGCCCCGCTGCCCGGCCATGATCACGCTGGACATGGGTTTCTGGCCCCGTACAACCGCTATGCAGCTTGGTGGTCAGGCCGCCCACGAGCGCCCCAGCCCGTGGTCGCCCGGCTCGACGGCGACGCCACGGGGCGGCTACGCCGGTGGCAGCGCAGCGGCATCCGGCGGTCGTTCTACCACCTCTTGACGGCCTCTGCGATCTGGTGGGCAGCCTGGGCGGGTGTGAGGTGCGTGGTGTCGATGACCTCGGCTTCGGCGTGCAGCCATGTGCGGGCCGCCTCAGCGTAGGGCTCGAGGGGTGACAACGACGCTGCCTCAAGCCGTCTTGTTCGCCTCAGCTGGCTCGGCTTCGCCAGGGCCTCCCCCGGATCCTGCGTCGGAGGCGGAGCCGTCTTGCCGGTCAGGTCCGGCGGCCAGCACGCTGCGGAGCTTGTCCGTCACAACCCGCTGCCCCGTGGCCGATGGATCGCGTCGGCACGCTGAACTCGGCAGAGAATCCGCCGGATGGGGGGCGAAGAGACTTGAACGTCACCCTGGTCCAGCCCGGCCTGGTCGAAGAAGTCGACGTCGACGTCGCCCGGAACCCTTGAGTGTATTCACCCGGTTCACATGACCTTCGACCCCGGAACTCCGCGGCAGGGTGGAGCCGGCGGTGACGGCGTCGAGGTCTTGGCGGAGGAAGCCGACGAAGCGGGTCCACTGACCGTCACTGATCACCGGGCCCGCCGACGCCACGGTCGGCGGGCCCCCGCCGTCGGGCCATCGAACGCAGCCGGTCCAGTTCGCTGCCGATTGCCGCCCGCAGCCCATCGTGCTGCGGGCCGAGCTGGAACCGCTCGTCACTCCATCGGTCACGCGGATACAGCCACACCGGCTTGCCCACCAGCTCGGCCGGCTCCCACTCGAACCGCGGCCAGACATGGGCATGCAAGAACGGGTCCGTGTTGCCGAGGATTTCCAAGTTGACGCGGCGGAAATCGGGGTCCAGGCGCCGGCAGGCCCGCTCAACCGCTTCTCCGAGCTGGTCCATGTCGGACAGAAACAACAGTCGCTTGGCCCTCGGCAGGTCAGACAGCCGTTGAACACCCGGATCGTCCGCGAGGAGAACGGAGTATCCGGGCAGGAACTGAACGTCGCCGATCACCGCGAAGCCAGACTCAAGCCGCCGCAGCACCGCCGGATTCTCGCCCCGCAGAGCGGCCCCGATCCGGTCCGTTCGCCAGTCACCGGTCATGACCCCGAGCCTATCCGCGGGTGCTTGGAGGTGGAGGCGGTCTCCACCGCTCGTCCGGGCCGGTTCCCGGACTGCCGCAGGGCGAGACACGTACAGAGCACGTACCAACCCATCGCATACGAACGGCGATTGGGCCTTCTCTTTCGGGTCACTCTCACGGACGTGCGATAGGTTGCCCGTCATGACCGAGCTCGGACCCGTCGCCTGGCCACCTGCTCCGATCAGGACCGAACGCCTCGTACTCCGAGAGTCCGAGGCCCGGGACCGTCCCGCGTTCATCGAGCTGTTCGCTTCACCCGAGGTGGGCACCTACCTCGGTGGCCCTCGACCGCGTGATGAACTCGAGCGCACGGCGCCCGAGGTGCCCGGGCGACGCCCCGGCCTTTTCGTGATCGATCTCGACGGAGCGATGATCGGAATGATCACGCTCGATCGGCGCGACGCTGACCGTCCGGGTCACGTCCGTCCGGATGCCGAGGAGCCCGAGCTCGGCTACATGTTCCTGCCGGAGGCGTGGGGACGCGGATACGCCGCCGAGGCGTGCGCAGCGGCCCTCGCCTGGTTCGCCGACGCGCTTCCCGGCGAGCCGGTGGTGCTCTGCACCCAGATCGCCAACGACCGCTCGATGCGCCTCGCAGCGAAGCTGGGGTTCACGGAGGTCGAGCGCTTCGAGGAGTACGGCGCCGAGCAGTGGTTCGGCGTGTGGTCCTCCGTCACGCCGCCCGGTTGAGCCAGGTCATTTCCCGACTCGACGAGCTACTGGCCCATGTTCGCGACCGCCGCCCCGACTTCGCCCAGATCACCATGGCCGTGAGGCGCCGGCTCAAGCAGATCCGGTACCGCCCCGATCTGAAAGGCGCCTGACTCGCCGTCACTGGCATGATCGCGGACGGTTGGTGCGGTGGGTCACCCGGCCGCTCGCGGAGGGAGTATTCGATGGCAGGACACGGCCCCCGACTGGCAGGCTGTGGCCATGAGTCCCGAGTCCAACGGCGTGTCGGGCATTTCTTGGCTGGGCAACCCGATCGACGCGCGTGCGCTGTTCGGTCAGGAGCTCAGGTCGCTGCTCGATACCCTGCGTGGTCTGACACCCTCCGACTGGAGCAGGACGGCAGCCGGTCGCTGGACGGTGCACGACGTTGCCGCCCATCTCCTCGGTGACTACTACGGCCGCCTCGGCCACGGCTACCGGAACCGCTTCGCCGATGGGGAGACGCTCGAGGCGTTCATCCACCGCACGAATCAGGAATGGGTCGAGCTGCACGCCGATGACAGCCCTGCTTCGCTCATCGACGCCCTGGCAGCGGCAGGCACGCAGCTGGCCCAGCGATTCGCCACAGCCAGCCTTGACGCGGCCGCCCTGGGCGTGTCGTGGGCAGGTGTCGACCCGGCACCGGCATGGCTGGACATTGCCCGGGAGTTCACCGAGCACTGGACTCACCGGCAGCAGATCCGCCACGCCATCGGTCATGACACCGACCCGGAGCCGCGGGCCCTGGCCATGGTCCTCGATACCTTCATGCGGGCCCTGCCCCACACGCTCCGAGCCACGTCGGCACCAGTCGGGACGCAGGTTCAGGTGATCGCCGAGGGCCCCGCCGGCGGCAGCTGGACGGCGACCGTCACCGCGGACCGATGGTCATTGGCCGAAGGGCCGAGCGGCCGACCAACCGCAGCCATACTGCTGGATCCAGACACCCTCTGGCGATTGGCTACGCGGAACATCGATCCTGCGGATGCCCTGTCCCGCGCCCATGTGCAAGGAGATCGCCGGCTCGCCGAAGCCGCGTGCCAGATCGTGTCCATCATCTACTGACCCGACGCCGGCTTCACCGGCTTCCACCGTGCCTGATACCAACAGCGCGGGTGAGGGGCACCGACATCACGCATTCAACTTCAGTAGCCGCAGCTTTCCCGTACACCCCGCGCCTTGGTCCGGTGCCGGCCCCGCAGCCGCAACTTAGCGCCCCGAACAAAAGCGGCGCCCGGCTCGCGACGCCTGGCACGCACTCCCCCAAGCTCTTCGAGCAGGGGGTACCCCCACGCCGCGTTGCCGAACCGCCCACGTGGCTCCTCCCCCGAGCTCTCGGCTTCGCTCGAGCAGGGCCCCCATCGAGGACGCTCCGGCGCCTTGCGATCGCACGCACCGGACGCCGCGAGCTGATCGGACTCCCCTTTTGTTCGGGGCTCTTGCTGCGGCTCGCTCCAAGGCAGGGCGGCTGCGAGTGGCTGCGGTCAGCCGGTGCGGCGGGAGCGGCCCAGAGCCAGCCACCCGAGGACCGCGGCGATCAGCCCCAAGAGCAGAGCCGCAGCGCCGCCGACCACTCCGTTCCCCGTGCCGGGACCACCATCGGCGACGGCCAGATTCAGCACGCCGCCGACCACTGCGATCAGCCCCGCCGTCAGAGCCACGATCGCCCCCTTCGTCCCTCCGTTGCCGATACGGCGGACTGCGCGGGCCAGAGCCAGTCGGCCGATGACCACACCGGCCAGCGCCAGCAGTGCGGCCGCGGTTGCCCAGAATCGCGCGGCGGTCAGGGTGTACGCGCCGACCTCGGCCGACTGGGCCGAGACGTGCGCGGCCGCCGGTGCGGCAAGACCGATGCCTCCGAGCAGGGCGGCTGCGACTGCGGCAAGCAGGCGACGAACAGACATCGAGGTGCTCCTTCTCTTCCTGCGACTGGATGTCGCCTGAGCATGTCTGCGGGGCCCACCTCCAGTCGTCCGGCGGACGGAGGCACTTCGCGCTGCCGCCGATGCCGCGTCCGGCTACCACGGATGCCGCAGGCGCCGCGGTGGTACTGCGGGTGCGGTAGTCAGCCGCTCGTCCACGAGGGGGACTCGCCCGCTGCGGCAGCCGGTTAGGGTGCGCGCATGAGTGCGGGTGAGGCCGGTGTCCGCGGCCGTGTCGGAGATTGGGTCATCGCCGTCGGCGTGGCGACGGCGCTGTTGGTCACCGGGCTGTCCGAGCAGCACTCCGCCACGAGCCTCGACCTGCTCGGCTACGCGCTGCTGACGGCCGGCGGCCTGGTACTGGCCGCGCGCCGCCGGGCTCCGGTCGCCGTACTGGCCGTTGCCGGGCTGTGTGCGGTGGGTTACCAGGCGGTCGGTTTCGATGTGCCTGTTGTCGCCTACCTGTTCGCGGTGTACGCAGCCGTACGGGCGGGACACCGCACCGTCACGGTGGCGGCGAGCGTGACCATGCTGGCCGCTCTCCCCCTCGCAGCCCTGGCCTCGGGCCTGCATGACGCGGGCGCGGCGTTCGCGCGAGCCCGAGGCGCCCTCGAGATCGCCTGGCTGATCGCGGCCGGCGCCGCGGGGGAAGCGCTGCGGCAGGCAGAGCGGCGGGCGGACGAGGCGGAGCGCACCAGGGAGGAGACCGCGAGGCGCCGCGCCGACGAGGAGCGGCTGCGCATCGCGCGGGAGCTTCACGATTCCCTCACCCACCAGATCTCGGTCATCAAGGTGCAGTCCGAAGTCGCCGTCCACGTGGCCCGCAAGCGTGGCGAACACGTGCCGGAGGCCCTGCTGGCGATCCAGGAGGCGGGACGTGAGGCGACCCGGGAACTGCGCGCGACCCTTCAGGCGCTGCGCGACGACGACACGACCCCGCCGCGCGGGCTCGACCACGTCCCGGAGCTGGTGGAACGAGCAAGGAGGAGCGGCCTGGAGGCGACGCTGACGATCGAGGGACAGCGACACGACGTACCGACCGCGGTGGGACGGACGGTCTACCGGATCGTTCAGGAGTCGCTGACCAACATCGCCCGTCATGCGGACGCCGGTACGGCGTCGGTCCGGATCGACTGCCGTCCGGACCTTCTCGCGCTACGCATCGATGACGACGGCAAGGCGACGCCGGACACTGCGCCACAGCCCGGCGTCGGGCTGCTGGGCATGCGTGAACGCGTCACCGCCCTCGGCGGCCGACTGCGGGCGGAACCGCGCCGCGAGGGCGGCTTCACCATCCAGGCCGAACTCCCCCTGGAGCGAACGTCATGATCCGTGTCCTGCTGGTCGACGACCAGCCACTCATTCGCAGTGGATTCCGCGCGCTCCTCGATCTCGAAGACGACATCGAGGTGGTGGCCGAGGCCGCCGACGGCGGCGAGGGCCTGGAGCTCGCCGAAGAGCACCTGCCCGACGTCGCGCTCATCGACATCCAGATGCCGGTCGTCGACGGCATCGAGGCGACCCGGCGCATCGCCGCGGACCCGGCCCTGGCCGCGGTACACGTCGTCATCCTGACCAACTACGGCTTGGACGAATACGTCTTCGACGCGCTGCGCGCCGGCGCCGCCGGATTCCTGGTGAAGGACGTCGTGCCTGAGGACTTTCTGCACGCCGTACGCGTCGCCGCGCGCGGCGACGCCCTTCTCGCGCCGTCGATCACCCGCAAGCTGATCAACCAGTACGTCGCTCAGCCGCTCCCCAACGGCACAGGCACGGGGCTGGAAGAGCTGACCCGCCGCGAACGCGAGGCCGTCGTGCTGGTCGCGCAAGGCCTGTCCAACGACGAGATCGCGGATCGTCTGGTGATCAGCCCGCTGACCGCGAAGACCCACATCAACCGGGCCATGGCCAAGCTTCATGCCCGTGACCGTGCCCAACTGGTGGTCCTCGCCTACGAGTCCGGCCTGGTAGCGCCACGCAAGGCTTGACATCGGCGGTCCAGTGCATGCCTCACCCCACTCCGCTCATCGGGGTGGCCACATGACGGCTCAGGCATCCGGTTCCGCGCCGGCGAGAGAGGCCTCCAGCTCCGCCCGCTGCTGCCGGGGCAGGTGATCACCGAGCGGAACCGTTCTGGGGCTGTGCTCACCGTCGCAGAGCCAGCTCCGCTCCTCCCTGTCGAACGACCACGGCTGGGCGCCCCACATCGGGTGGCCTCCGAGCAGGCGTTGAGCCAGTGGTGCGCACCCTTCGGGGGCGCCTTGGGCGATCAGAGCCCCTGCGACGACGTTCACGGCCTCCGCAGGGGTCCCGGTGTCGCCCAGCACGGGCAGGAGGAGCAACAGACGGGCGTAGGAGTCGGTGACACCGGCCGCTCCGTCGGGGGCGTGGAGGATGGCGGCGAGCTCCGGCCAGCACAGGCCCGGGCCGATGCGGTCCTGGTCCGTGCTGGCCAGGACAGCGTCGCTGCTTCCCGGGCGGACCAGGAAGCAGTCCGTGCTGGTGTACTCCTCACCGCTGTTGTAGTGCAGAACGATCGAGAACCCGCCCTCCAGCGGGACCTCGAACACCGGCCAGGCCGACTTGTCGTGCAGGCGTTCCAGCATGGCGCCGGCATCGGCAGCGTCCACACCGAAGGCCTCCGGCGACACGCCCTCACACGGATCGACCAGATGCGCGGCCCAGAATCCGGGCTCGCCGAGCAACGGAAGACCATCCACAACGGGAGCTGAGGAGTACCAGTGCCGCGCCATCACCATGCCGCAATTGTGGCCCACGAAGATCCGCTCTGTTCGACCGCCGCAGGAGCTACCGGGAGATCAACTTGACGGCTCGGGGACGTGAGATGTCCATGCGCTCAACGGCACTGGGTGCCTTGGCCTGGCTCCGTCTGCCCCAGGCGGTCTGCGACATACGCAGCGAGCGTCTCTCGGGACGGCTGTCCCCAGCCGATGCAGAACGGGTGCCCGGCCGGGTCCGCATACACCTGGTGTCCCTCGGCGGCATCGAGATCAGGAGCTGGTCGAAGAAGGCGAGCGCCCAGGGCGATGGCCTCCTCGTGCGCAGCTCGCGGGTCGTTGACATGCAGGTCGAGATGCACTTGCTGGAGGGTCGTTCCGTGCGGCCAGTCGGGCGGGACATGGTTCGGCGCCAGTTGCACGCCGATCCGCCACTCTCCGGCAGCGTCGATGACGCTGTGCCAATCGTCGTCCTCGAAGACGTGCCCGCCGAGCATGCCGGCCCAGAACGCGCTCTCCGCATGGAGGTCGGCGGCATCGAACACGATCACCTGACGGACCATCTGCATAACGCGCACACTACGGGAGCGAGTACTTTCCGGACAGATCGTCCCTGCCGGACCTGCCCGGGTGTGGCCCGCTCCCTTGCCACGCACACCGCCGGCGTGTCACCAGACCCGGCGAGCGTTCATGGTCACCGCACTGGTGAAGCTGTCCTTCGCGTGGTCGCCGGGGCCGACACCCTGGTCGTGGCCCATCGGCACCAGCGGGTCGATGAGGACGGCCCCCTGCGGAAGGCCACCCGCCTGACACCGAACGCTTCGCCACCGCCGTCTCCGAGCTCCATTTTGTTCGGAGCTCTCAGTCGGCCGCCTCGGCCGTCGGAACCACCGCAGCGGCGCTCATCGGCGCCGCCGCTCCAGGTTCGTCCGTGATCTTGCATCCATGGACGTCGGTTTCCGCTCCCTTCCCGCCCCTCGCGGCCCTCGACGTCACCGCAGAGTCAGAGCCCAGCCCGATCCGAGGGCGGCCAATCCCACGACGAACCAAAGGCCGTAGTCACCCACCGCACCATCGTGGATCGCCTTGAGGGCAGCCGCCGGGCGCAAGACGGCCCGGCGGAGTACGGTTCCGGCTTTCTGCCACCACAGTGAGACGCCTGCCAGCACCAGCGAACCGGTGGCGGATGCCGCACCGAAGACCCATCCCCCGGTCCATGGCGTGGAGTTACCGGGAACGGGCCGCGTGGCCGGCAACCGCCCTGCGAGTACGTGTGCTGCGGTCAGCCGCGGCTGCTGGACCGAGTGCGCCACGTGAGCGAACCAGTCCGCCACGCCGGGCACGAAAGACAGCCCGTAGGCGAGCACCACCAGTACCAGCGGCGGACCGAACATCACGAACCGCCGCCCGAGGCTCATCCGGTCGTGCTCGGGTCCGACGTCGGGTTCGCCCTCCTCCGGTTCGGTCGGCTCCCGGGTCAGCGCGGGATCCTCCTTGGGCCCCCATCCCAGGAAGACGCGAGCCGCCGCGCGGAGGAACACCGCCCCCGTTGCCGCTGCTCCTGCCGCCACAACCGCCGTCACCCAGCCTTTCCCGGCCGCACCCACGATGAGAGCCGTGGACAGGAAAGTCCCGAAGGGAGGTACCAGGGCGAAGCCCAGCGCACAGGCGACGAGGAGCAGACCGGGCAGCACGCCGCCGCGTCGTCGGCCCCTGCCGTGCAGCAGGAGTTCGTCGCCGGCCTTCAGCCACTGGATGATGGCGGCGATCAGCAGGAACACGGCTGCTTTCAGCAACCCGTCGGTCATGACGAACAGCGTCGCACCGGCCAGTCCGCGCGGGGTGAGCAGGGCGATGCCGAGCAGGACGATGCCGCCGTGCGCGACCGTGGCGAAGGCCAACTGCCGCTTGAGGTCCGCTTCCAGCAGAGCCATGACGGCGCCGAGGACGATCGAGGACACGGCCATCGCCAGGAGCCCGTTGCGGATCGCCTGGTGGTGTCCGGCGAACGCCTCGGAGAATCCGTCCCAGTAGATCCGGCTGAACGTGTGGTAGGCGAGGTCGCTCATGATGCCGGAGAACAGGGCGCCCACCGGGGCGGGCACGACGGTGTAGGCGTCGGCCAGCCAGAAGTGGAAGGGCACGGCGCCGGCCTTGACCAGAAGACCCGCGGTGATCAGCGTGAAGCCCACGACCGCTGGACTGCTCGGCGGATGGCCCCGCAGACTCTCGCCGATCTGCGCCAGGTTGAGCGCACCGACGTGGCCGTAGACGAGGGCGATGCCCAGCAGCACGGTGAGGGCGCCGACCGTGTTGAGCACGGCGAACGTGAGCGCTCCCTGGACTACCCCGGCCTGGTGGATCTGGTAGCCGCACAGCGCGTACGCCGCCACACTCATCAGCTCGAGCCACACGAAGACGTTGAACAGGTCGCCCGAGAGCGAGAATCCCACCATGCCGGCGAGCAGGGACAGTACCAGCGTGTGGTAGAGGTGCCCCACCTCCTCGAAATACCGCCAGGAGTAGACCAGGCTGGCGGTGACGAGCAGCCCGGCCAGGGCGGCGAGCCCCGCCGCGGCCGGTTCCACGACGAAGGCGATCCCCAGCGCCACGCCACCGACCGGACGCCAGCCGCCGAACCAGTAGACCATCGGCTCGTGGCGTGTCGCCCACACGAGAATGACCGTCATCACCGTGACGGCGGCCGCCGCAGCGAGGGCCAGCAGGTCCGGCCCGCGACGCGGCACCCACCGGGCGACCGCCGCCAGCAGCGCCCCCGTCAGCAGGGGGACAGCGACGGTCAACGGCACCAGGGTCTGCGGGTCAGCCACGGACACGCGCCAGTTCGTCCGGGTCCAGCGTTCCGCCGCAACTATGGCTTTGCTGAGCCAGTGCGAGCAGCAGAGCAAGCGCCACCACACTCACCACCACATCGGTGAGAGTGAGGGCCTGCAAGACGGGGTCGGCCATGGGTCTGCCCGGCTGGGGGCTCTGGGCGATCGGCGGCTGGCCACCCCGGACAGAACCGAGGGAGATCAGCGCGACATAGGTGGCCGACTGAGTCACCGTCAGACTGACCGCCATATGAATGTAGTTCCGGCTGTTGACGAGGCCGTGGAGACCAGCCGTGAACAGGACGCCGGCAACCACGTACGGATAGACGCTCACTGGCCCTCCCCTGAGGGCTGCGGATGCGGAACCGTCTCGATGTACTCCTCCAGGAACTCGTGGAAGATCAGTACGACGGCGGCGGCAACCTCCAGTCCGGTGACCCAGTTCAGCACGGCCACCGTGCCACCCGACGCGAGGCTGCCGGTGCTGCCCAGGGGCAGGAACCCCGCGAGGAAGGCCTGCCCCGCCGCCATGGCCGCCAGACCCACGCCGATGTACCCGGCGGCCCCCGTGCCCTCCGCCGGGTCGACGAGCGCGGTCGGGGTCAGGGCCCGATGGTCGCGGTAGCTGCCCGCGATCCAGATGAGCAGAGCGGCCGCGGCGCACACGACACCTCCCTGGAAGCCACCCCCAGGGGTCAGATAGCCGTAGGCGACCGTCCACAGCCCCAGAAGCAGCGTCACGGGCACGAGGCACCCACCGATCTGCCGGACGGCGGCACTGGTCACTTCGTCGTGCGGCCGCTCTTCGGGCACGTCCCGGGAGCTCCTCAGCAGCAGTGCGGTACCCATGACGCTGGTGAACAGGATCAGCTCCTCGCCCAAGGTGTCCCAGCCGCGGTATCCGAACACGACGGTCGAGGGGATGTTGGTGACCCGTAGTTGCCCGACGGCGTGCTGTAGCACGTATGCCGCGTAGGCGTGCGGCTTCGAACCGAAGTCCGGAAGGCCCACCATCCCCCACATGACCACTCCCGCCACCACCCCGGCCGCAGGCACGAACAACAGCAGGCGCAGTCGGCGGCTCATCGGTCGCTCCGCCGTTTCTCGAGCCGTCCCCCGGTGCGGTAGATCGTCGCCAGGAGGAGCATCGGGTACGCCACCGTGGAGACCACCGCCACGGAGATCGCGACGTCGGGAGCCTGGATGACGGTGAACAGCACCACGAGCGACAGACCGAACAAGCCGTTGACCATGACCTGACGCAACGGGTCGTGACAGGCCACCACCGCCACGCCGAGTACCACGACGGCAGTGAAGGCGACGATCTGCAGCACGATCATGATTCGTCCTCCGATGCCGCCGCATCGGGTGGGCCAGGGCGGTTGCCCTCTTGGGTGCCGACCGGATCCAGGTCCCCGTGGATCAAGCGACGTGCCGACCGCGCAGTGGCATGGGTGAGTACGGGGTTGAAGAGGGCGAGGAAGGCGACAGCCGTCAGCGCCTGCACGGTCCCCGAGGCGGACGAGAAGCCGGTGAGTGCCACCGCGATTCCGATCAAAACAGGCCCGACCGTGGTGCCGGCCGCAGCGAAATGCAGGCGGTCGAACACATCGCGCATCCACCACACCCCCAGGCAGCACACCAGTTGGGCGATGACTCCGGCGGCCAGGGCGACGTCGGCCGCGATCCGGACCGCGCTCATGGAGTGCGGTCCAGGAACCGGGCGCACAGCAGTCCGCTCACCCAACTCAGCACAGCCGTGATCAGGGCGACGCCTGTGGCAGAGGAACTCTGCGTGCCCACCGCAACGCAGACGACGGCCAACGTCGCCATGCCCCCGCCGAGCTCCAGGGCCACAAGCCCGTCGATGGCACGCCCCCGCACGCACACCGGCACCAACGGCGCGAAGCCGAGGAGAAGCACCGCCGCGGCGATCAGGAACTCCTGCCTCATACCGGCTCCTCCGACGCCCGCAGGGGGCGCAGATCGTGCAGCAGAGCCCTGCCACTGGCGGAATCCACGTCCAGCACATAAGCGTTCGGCGAGTAGGTCGCCACCACCGCCAGCCACGCAGCGACCGGTCCCGCGCCTGGCGCGACCCTGCCGACGTCCCTGTGCACGAACCGGCCCACCCGGTCGCGTCGGCCCGCGGACACACTCCGGATCAGTACCGCCGAGATGACACCGAAGTCGACGACCGTCTGCCAGGCCGTACGGGGAAGAGCCGGCACCCACCGCACCCTGGGCCGGCTCCCCAACAGCCCACGCCCTGCCACCCACTGTGCAGCCACCGCAGACACAGTGGACGCCCCGGCACCCCACACGGCCGTCAGCCACCCGCCCTGACCGCTGAACAGGAACCACAGCGGATACAGCACACACCACCATGTCAGTCCAGCCACCAACCGGCGGCCGAGCGGCCGTTGCCGGAACGCATCGTCCTTCACAGCAGTGCCCAAGTCACGATCACGACCCGGAAAGGTACCCATTCCTGGTCCGTTTCGCGCGGGAAACGACCCGTATGGACGCCCTCTGTTCCGGTGAACGAAAGCCCGGAGGCCGAGGCCGGGCCTGCAGACCCGGCGCGGCCGGAGCCGGAAGGCGCACCGGCAAACAGGCGCCCGGATGAACAACGAGAGGGCTGACCCGGCCACGCGCGCCGGATACCGCCCACGGCCAGGAACGGCCGCCTACGGTGCAGAGCGTCAGAGGTCGGCGGTCACGACACGCGACACCCGCCTCAGGCTCCGTTGCCTTCGGCGAGAGTGTGGGCGACGAGGGCGTTGGCGTGGCCGTGACCGAGTCCGTGCTCGGCCTTGAGCCAGGTGACGAGTTCCATGTGCTTGGTCAGGGGCGAGGTCCGGATGAGCTTCTTCCACTCCGCGATCGGGCGGCCGTACTTCTTCTCGATCGAGGGGAAGTAGCTGGCGGGGCCCTTCGTTGGCGCAGTCATGTGCGATGTCCTGCCTGTCATGTCGTAGTGATCTCGCGTGCGTAGTTCCAGCGGGTGTCACGTCCGCAGACGCGACGGCAGGGCGTACGGGAGCCCTGTCAGCGGACGACGTCGAATACGTTCTTCTGCAGACCGTTGGCGTACACCTCGTGCTCGACCAGCTTCAGCTTCTGGGCGTCCTTGTCCGTAGCACTGAACAGACGCTTGCCCGCGCCGAGCAGGAGCGGGAAGACGAGCAGGTGGTAGCGGTCGATCAGGCCGGCGTCCGAAAGGCTCTGGTTCAGGGCGGCGCTGCCGTGGACGATGATCGGGCCGCCCTCGGTCTGCTTCAGCGCGGCGACCTCGTCGAGCGAGCGCAGGATCGTGGTCTCGCCCCAGTTCGACACCAGGTCGTCCTCGGTGAGCGTGGTGGAGACAACGTACTTCGGCATCACCTTGTAGTCGGCGAAGTCCTCCATGTCCGGCCATACGGGGCTGAACGCCTCGTAGCTGGTACGGCCCATCAACATCGCGGTGGCTTCCTTCTGCTCCCGACCCTTGATGTCGAACGCCTCAGGGAGGAAGTCGACGTTCTTGAAGGTCCACCCGGAGTTCCGGTAACCGGGTTCACCGCCCGGAGCCTCCACGACGCCGTCGAGCGAGATGAAAGCAGTGCTGATGAGGGTACGCATCTCAAGGTTCCTCCGTGCCTCGTTGTCGCTTCACTGGATCAGACGGGACACGCCGCCGGAACTCATCGCCATCGGACGTGGATTTCCAGAAAGATCTCGGCGGGCTGCGCATCAGGCGATCATGCGGTCGATCAGGTCAAGCAGCTTCTCCCGAAGGGTGGATCGCGACGACGGCGACCTTCCGGCCTCTGCGTCGACGTCAGGACCCGCCCTGCCAGGGCGAACAAGGCCGAAGGGAGAACAGCCGCTCTCCTGGTGCACAACGGCCGCGCGAGGCCACCGGTTTACGCGAACCTCTTGTTCTTGCAAGTAATATGCAACAACCTGGAGGGATCCTTACCGCCTGCCGAGGACGTGGAGCCCTGTCATGACCCGCCTGATGCCGAACACCGGACCCCAGCGCGTCCTCGCCGTCTCGAACTTCATCTACACCATCGGCAGCGGCCTCTATCTCACCGCCGGAGTGCTGTACTTCACCGAGGCGGTTCACCTTCCGGCAGGTCAGGTGGGCCTCGGGCTCGGCATCGCCGGTCTTCTCGCACTGGCCGTGGGCGTCGCGGTGGGCCATCTGGCCGACCGGCACGGAGCAAGGGGCATCTACGCCGCCACCCTGGTTGTCCAGGCGCTGGCGACGGCCGGCTTCGTCCTGACGGACAGCTTCTGGCCGTTCGTCCTCACCGTCTGCGCGGCCGCCGCGGCGAAGGCTGCCGGAATAGCCGCACGCTCACCGCTCATCAGGTACTACGGAGGGGACCGGCCGCAGGAGTTCCGGGCCTACCTGCGTGCGGTGACCAACGTCGGCATCTCCCTCGGTGCCGTGCTGGCAGGCTGGGTCGTTCAGGTGGGCACGCCCACTTCCTATCGGCTCATGGTCATCGGCAACGCCAGCGCCTTCGTGGTCTCCGCAGCGATCCTGGTCCTCCTGCCGCCGGTCGCGCCCGTCCCCACCACCGGCGGCCCTCGCTGGATCGCCCTGCGGGACAGTCCCTACCTACTGCTGACCGTCCTCGACGGCATCATGGCCATCCAGTTCAAGGTGCTCACCGTGGCCATCCCGCTCTGGATCGTCGGTGTCACCACCGCCCCGCACTGGCTCATTTCGGCCACGATGCTGACCGGCACCGTCATCGTCGTCGCCTTCCAGGTGCGAGCCAGCCGCACCATCGATTCCCCCGCCGCCGGCGCAAACGCCTACCGCCGGGCAGGCGTGGCCTTCCTCGTCGCCTGCTCCCTGATCTCGCTGTCCGCAGGCATACCGGCGTGGGCCGCCGCAACCCTGCTCGTCACCGCGGTGGTGATCCACACGGTCGGCGAACTATGGCACTCCGCCGCAGGCTTCGAGGTGTCCTTCGCCCTCGCCCCGGGGCACGCCACCGGCCAGTACCTGGGTGTCTTCGGTCTCGGCGCCGGCCTCGCCGAGGCCCTCGGCCCAGGACTGCTCATCGCGCTGTGCATCACCTGGGGCCGCCCCGGATGGTATGTCGCGGGAGCCATGTTTGCGCTGACAGGCTTGGCAGCACGCCCTGCTGTCCGCTGGGCGCAGCGCCATCAGCACGCTGTACAGACGCAGCTTGCCCCTGCCGAGAGGGCACTCTGAACCAATATGCCGACTACGACGTTGGCCCGGATATGAGGCGCCGTCCGGGTGATCGCCTGGTCCTTCGGCGGCTTCCACACCGGCCGACAGCGAGGCGGTCCCACCGGTCGCGGTACGGGAGGCGGACCGTGTCGCCTGCGCCCTGGTAGCCCTTGTCCGCCCAGCCCGTGTCGTCCCGGCACACCCCGCGTCTGCCTCTCCCTCATGAACTGCCGCCCGTCACGGGGCCGCAGCGGTCAGCCATGGCCGCGATCAGTCGAGCAGGAAGGTTGCAGACCGGCTGCTCGAACGGCACCCGGATGGGCGGGCGGACGGACCTGCCGTCGCCCCGCGAGCAGCGCGCTGTAGCAGAACCGTGGGCCTGCGAGCCGCCGTCCTCACCCGCGTGGTCATCCACTCGGAGACCATCCACCCCGACCTGCGAGCCGCCAGGTCAGCCACCGGCCTTTCTGTCGAACCATCCGAGCGACCGGACGACGGACGCGCCGACAAAGAGGATGCCGAGAGGAACGATCGTGAACCAGGCGGCACCGGCTTTCATGGCCGCGAGCAGGGCGATGGCGCCGATGGCCAGCGCCAGGAGCACGAGCATCCCCAGAAGGACACGAATCTTGGAAACCAACGCAGGACTCTCCAATGTTCGGCTGGGCTCTGTCGACTTGACAGCGGTCGCTACCCGTTCGACCGCCGGCGTCGGTTGCGCGGTAGGGAGACAGCAAGCTCCCCGGCGTGACACCACGGCTCCGTCAGGAAGCTCATGGGGCGAGTCTCCCAACGCTGCCTTCCGGAGGCTCCCGTAGAACTACGTAATCGAATACGTAGGTTCACCGGCCGGGGCGGGGCGAAGCCCATGGATGTGGCCCATGAACGTGCAGGTCGTAGCCGACCCCAAGGGGCGTCTGCTGTGGGCTTCACCGGCCCTGGCCGATGCCGTCCATGACGTCCGGGCGGCCCGCGAACACGGCATCACCGACGGTCTCGCCGAGGCCGGCATCACCGGCTGGGCAGACAAGGGCTACCAGGGCGCAGGCGACACGGTCCGCCTCTCGTGCCGCGACCAGTGGGACCGCCTCCCTGTCGGCCGGCAGGCCGCCCACCGACCCCACGCAAAAGTCCGGGTCCTGGTCGAACAGGCCATCGCCACCCTCAAGTCCGTTGACGCCTGCGACTGGGCCTGGCGCGGCCCCGAGTGGCTGCGCCCGGCGGTCGGCGGCCTCGCGCTCGGCCTGGTACTGCTCGCGCTGCCCGAGATGTACGGCGTCGGCTATCCGGTGCTGCAGAAGGCGGCCGAGGGCGGGTACGCGGTCGGCTTCCTGCTGCTCCTGCTGGCGGGCAAGATGCCGGCGGCCAGCCTGACCATCGGCATCGGCGGCTCGGGCGGGGTATTCGCCCCCAGCCTGTTCATCGGGGCCATGCTCGGCTCGGCATACGGGGCGACCGCCCACCAACTGCTGCCCCAGTCGGCAGGCCCGGTCGGCGCGTACGCACTGATCGGCATGGGCGCCGTCGTCGCCGGCGCGGCCCGAGCGCCGATCACCGCCGTGGTCATCCTCTTCGAGCTCACCGGCGAGTACTCGATCATCCTGCCGCTGATGACGGCCATCGTGCTGGCCACCGCGACCAGCCGCCTGCTGACGGGCGACACCATCTACACGCTCAAGCTGCGCCGCCGCGGCATCGACCTCGAAGGCCCCGCGCGCGGCGCGCAGATCGGAGCCCAGCCTGTCGGCGCCGTCATGGATCCCCTGCCCTCCCCGCTTCCCGCGTCCACCACGCTCGCCGACGCGGCCGACCTGCTGAGCCTGTCCGGCCACGGGGCCCTTCCGGTGACAGACGACTCCGGGGAGTACGTCGGCGTCGTCACCGCCCAGGCGGTGGCCGAGGCCCTCGCCGAACAGCCGGACGCAGCGCCGACGCTCGTCGGACAGCTCGCCGAGCAGCCACCGCGGCGGCAGACCGACGAACTCCGCAGCCCCCACAGCACAGATCGCACATGCTCCATGAGATGCTGCTCCACCCCGGACGGAAGCCGATGCCGTCGTCGCACGCCGTCTCACCCCAGTGCTTCCCGCCCGTCAGCGGTTCCGCATCCCGCCGCACCGGAGAAGGGAACGCCCTACCCGGCCGGACACACCACGTGGGGCCCGCAGCAGGCACGGAAGGCGGCTGCGGAGCCCCACGTTCGTCACTTCACTTGCATTATGCAAAACGAGTCCGGTTCAGAGAAGAGCGGTCCAGGGACCGAGGCCTGAGATCACGAGGAGTCAGGCCCGTGGGTGACCGCGACGTCCGCCACCCAGCCCAGTGGATGCGGCTGCGAGTCGTCGACCGTGGGTACGGCGGGCTCCGCACCCGCCTGGTTGAAGGCGTTCAGGGCCTCGATCAGCGCGAGCCGCTCCGTCGGGCGGAGCCGTTCGACGATCGCCGCGATCTCGGCACGGCGCCGGGCGGTGACGTCCTCGACGATGCGCCGTCCCTCCTCAGTGAGCTGCAGCAGGGTTTCGCGGCGGTTGTCGGGGTTGGGCCGTCGGTCGGCGAGCCCCGCCGCGATGAGCCGGTCGACCATGCGCATCGCCGTCGACGGCGCCACCTGGAGCAGGTCGGCAAGCGCGACGAGCTTCGTAGCCCCCCGGGTGGACAGCACCACCAGCATCCGGAACTGCGGGACGGTCACCCGCTCCTCCACCTCGGCGAGTGAGCGGGCGGACACCGCCACCAGCAGCCGAGAAGCAGTCAGCACCGCCTGCGTGACCGCGTCAACATCGTCCATCGCCCCTGCGGGGTTCTTCCGTTCCGGCATGCGTCCTTTCTACCGCGTCACCTTCCCGGCCCACTCACGCGACGGGAACAGATCTTCACCCCGCCGGAATGCGGCACCGGAGCAGGAGCATCACCGTGCCGCCGAAGGCCGGCTGAGCGATACAGGGTGCGGCACCGCCCACTCCTCAGGCAGAGAGCGCCGGTTCCTGCCCGCCCGGGTCATACGCGCACGCGGCCGCCAACTCGTCCAGAGACACATGCAGCGCGGCGGCCAGGGCTGCCACGGTGAAGAAGGCTGGGGTCGGGGCCCGGCCCGTCTCGATCTTGCGCAGGGTCTCCGCGGAAATCCCCGCCGCGGCCGCCACCTCCGCCATGCTCCGGCTTCCGCGCGCTCTGCGCAGCAGCGCGCCGAACCGCTCGCCGCGTTCCCGTTCCCACGGTGTCAGAGGAGTCCTCACCATGACCGTGATACTAATACCGGTATAAGTATTGGGTCCGCTCGAGGTGGGAAGTCGCAGCACATGGTGGAGATCAAGACCGATGCCGCATTGGACGCGATGCGGGAAGCCGGACGTGTGGTGGCCCGCGCCCTGGCCGCAGTCCGAGAAGCAGCGGGCGTGGGGGTGTCCCTGCAAGAACTCGACGAAGCGGCCCGGTCGGTTCTGGCCGAGGCCGGAGCCGGCTCCCCCTTCCTCGGGTACCGGCCGTCCTTCGCCCCGGTCGCCTTCCCCGCCGTGATCTGCACGTCCGTGAACGACGCCGTCTCGCACGGCATCCCCACCGGCTACCGGCTGCGCGACGGCGACCTGGTGAGCATCGACTGCGGCGCCCAGCTCGACGGCTGGACGGGCGACGCGGCCATCACCTTCACCGTCGGAACACCGCGCCCCGGCGACCTCGACCTGATCGACGCCACCCAGCAGGCCCTCGACGCCGGCATCGCCGCCGCCCAGGTGGGCAGCCGCATCGGCGACATCTCCCACGCCATCGACACCGTCGCCCGCAAGGCCGGCTGCGGCATGCCCGCCGACTTCGGCGGCCACGGCATCGGCCGCCACATGCACGAAGACCCTCATGTTCCCAACCGCGGCCGCCCCGGCCGCGGTTTTCCCCTCCGGCACGGCCTGGTCCTCGCCATCGAACCCATGCTCATGGCCGGCGGGCAGAACAGCTACCGCACCGATATCGACGGCTGGACCCTGCGCACCACCGACGGCAGCAGGGCCGCCCACATCGAACACACCGTCGCCATCACCGACCAGGGCCCACGCATCCTGACCCTGCCGTGATGTAGTCCCGGACGAGGTCGTTGCGACCGTAGCCGTTGACGTCGCCGACGCTGGCGAAGGCGGAAATCCGGCCCCAGCCGCCGCCGAGGAGCTGCCGGGCGCCGAAGGAGCCGAGTCCGGCCGAGTCCGTTGCCGGGGTACTGGTCGTCGGTCTCGAACACGGTGAACACCACACGGTCGAAACGGCCGGGATGCGCTGCCTGCCGACACCAACGGCGACCGAGCCAAGCCGGCTGCCGAAACCATGGCGACGGCGGGCCCAGCCTCGGCGCGCCGTTCAAGCCTGCGGCGCCACCCGCCCGCCCCTGGCTCGGGCGTATCTTTACCCTCACCCAGGGCGGGGTTGAGCCCAGCGCGTCACTGGTTCACCACGTCGAAGGGCTCGTCGTGCCAGCGCCAGCCGGCGGTGCCGTCGTCGTGAATGTGCAGCAAGAACTCAGCGACCGGGCTGCCGTCGGGAAACGTCATGGTGAGCGCCCTTCGGATCCGGGTGTAGCAGGCGTCGGCCCGCTCCCAGTCCTCCTCGTCGACAGCCCGCTCCTGCTCAGTGAAGAGCGGGCGGAATGCCTCAAACCCAGGAAGTGTCTCGACTTCGGCGTGAGTCCAGGGCATGTCGGCTCCGGTCACGGTCAGCCGGGCAATCTCCTGGTCGCCGTGGTGGAGCCGCCAGATACTGCCGGTGGTCAGGTTCCGGTTGGTCATGTCGCCATGATGGCGATCACCCTGCCGGGCGTCGAGCACGGAGCGACCGCTGTCCCATCCAATCCGAGTCGGCAGTTGGTGAGGACTGACCCGTCGGTTGGCTCTCGTGGAACGGAGCGCGCGCGATGGGCAGCGCCCTGAGTGTCCATTACCGGCCTGGTGATGTGCTGATGCTGGCGTGCCCGTTCACCGAGACCGCTGTCTCCCTGCGGTCCCTGCCCGGCATGGGGCCGATACTCGGGGAGGAGTTCGTCTGGTCCGGCGGTGGTACGACGTATCCCGACACCTCGCACCAGAAACGAGCGACGCGCTCAGGTTCTGCGCAGTCGAAGGTGACTTGGACCTGCTTGATCGATGACATCGGCGCCACCATGACAGTAAGGCGCTATCACTCATCTCCCGGTAGGCATCCGCACGTCGGGTTGCCCTCCGCGTTCGCGTGAGCCGGGCAGCTCGCACAAACTGCCCGGCTGATTCCACCGTCATCTTCACGACAGTGGTGGCTTCGGCGACCCGTATCACCGCCGGTCTCGCCGTCGAGGTCAGCTGCCGACGGCGTACCGGCTGGTGATCGCGACTCGGTTGAAGGCGTTCATCACGGTTGCCAGCCAGGCGATTGCCGAGACCTGGTCTTCGGTGAGTACGGCCGCGGCGGCATCGAAGTCCTCGTCGCTGACGTGACCGTCCGGAACGCGTGTGATCGCCTCGGTCAGGCGGAGGGCGGCGCGGTCGGTGTCGGAGAAGTAGCCGGTCTCTTCCCATGCGGGCAGTACGGCGATCCGGTCGGGGTTCTCGCCCTTCTTGAGGGCGTCGCGGGTATGCATGCGCAGGCAGAACGCGCAGCCGTTGATCTGGGAGGTGCGGATCCTCAGCAGCTCGACCAGAAGCGGGTCGAGGCCCGCTGCGGCAGCGGCCTTTCCCACCTCCGAGGACAGGGCGATGAGAGTCTTGTAGGCAGCCGGGTGCTGCTCGCCGATGTTGACGCGCTGGGGGCCGGTCATTGTTCGTGTGTTTCCTTCGTGTGGTCTGCGCCGCGCCCTTCGGGCACGTCTTGGTGTCGGGTGGTGTACGTACCGGCAGGGGCACAGTTCGTGCGGAGTGTCGCCGCTCGCTGCGTGCCCTGGGCTACGACTTGGGGTCGTCGACCTTGAGTTCGTCTCCGGTGTTGGAGACGAAGACGACCAGGAGCTTGGCCGGCTTGGTCGCGCTGGTGTTCTCGGTGAGGATGTGGTGGGCGCCCGGCTGCTCGACCCAGTTCTCGCCCTGGTGGTAGGTGGTAACGGGCTTGTCGTCGACCTTGCTGCGCACGGTGCCTTCGAGGACGTAGGCGTAGACGAACGCCTGGCCGTGCCGGTGCGGCAGCGCGCTTGCGTTGGGCGGGAAGTCGACGACCGCTGAGGTGAACGTCTTGCCCTTCACATTCGGCAGGGCCTGCTGCAGCAGCGGTATGAAGGTTTCGACGGGGCGCGTCGATGCCGCGGCTGTCACCGGGACCTTTGCATGGGCGGGCTGGTTGGAGGCCGAGCAGGCCGTGGCCGCGGTCAGCGTGGCGACGGCCAGGAGGCCGGCGGCGATTCGCATTTCGATCACGATGGGTCTCCTGGTTCAGTCTTCCGTGATGCGGATGATCGTCTTGCCTGGAGTTCGCTTGCCGGGGGCGAACGCGGCGGGTGCCTCGGCGAGCGGCCGCACAGCACCGACGAAAGGCTTGAGCCGGCCGTCCCTCACCCGAGTGGCGAGATCGGCGAGCCGGGCGCGGTCGGGTTCGACGACGAAGAAGACCGCCCGCCCGTCCTTGGGCTGGACCTTGGGTGGCATGACAATGGTGACCAGCGTGCCACCGGCCCGCACCAGGGCGGCCGAGCGATCGAGGATGTCTCCGCCGATCACGTCGAACACGACGTCGGCTTCGCCGGCGTCCTCCAGCTTCTCGGTCTGCAGGTCGATGAATGTGTCGACGCCGAGTGCGAGTGCCCTGTCGCGGTCGGAGGCCCGGCCGGTGCCGATGACGCGGGCGCCGACCTCGCGGGCGAGTTGCACCGCGATCGAGCCGACGCCGCCCGCGGCACCATGGATCAGGACGGTCTGGCCTGCGGCGAGGCGGCCGTGGTCGAACAGGCCCTGCCACGCGGTCAGCCCGGAGATGGGCAGCGTGGCGGCGACGGTGTGGTCGATGTCCGCCGGCAGCGGAGCGAGGTTGCGGGCCTCCACCGCGGTGTACTCGGCGAGGGTGCCGTTGCGGGTCCAGTCGGCCAGGCCGAACACCCGCTGTCCGACGCTGAGGCCGGTCGTGCCGTACCCCAGCTCCACGACGACACCCGACAGCTCGTGCCCGGGCACGCTCGGCGTCCGGTCGCGGCCGGCGCGATCGGTCCACGTGGCGGGCCAGTCCAGCTCGCCCCGGGTGAAGCCTGCGGCGTGCACCCGCACGATGACGTCGTTCTCGGCCGCATGGGGGTAGGGCACGTCCATCAGGGACATGCCGGCGATTCCGGCGTTGCGGTCTCGCACAGTGATGGCTTGCATACAGGTCCTTACTGGGGAGGGGCGACCCGAGCGCACAGCCCGCTCGCGCGCCGGTCATGGCGACTGCAGGTGGATGTATGCCGTGCTGCATGATCGGTGTCACCTGGTCTCGCGCGTTCTTCGTCGCCCGTTTTGCGTTCTCGTCAGGGAGACGAGGCAGCCCCTCCAGGTGTGACAGCTCCGACGCGCACGAGTTTGTCGGGATTGAGAACCCTGCGATACGCGATGATCAGGCCGTCTGCGATCTGGGCCGTGTCGACGGAGTAGACCCGGCCCTCCCGGTGGAACACGAGGGCGAGCTCGCCGCCGACCTCGGCGAAGTCGATGCGGTCCGGACGCCACTGCCGTCCCGTACGCACCATGACCTCGGCGACGCGCTCGCCGCCGTGGATGAGCTTGCGCGCCGCGGAGACCTTGCCGCCGCCGTCGGTGACGTAGACGGCGTCCGGGTGCAGAAACCTGACCAGGCCGGCCAGGTCCCCGGCCTCGTAGGCGGCGCGGAAGACCGCGAGGAGGCGTTCGCGCTCCGCCTTCGACGCCTGCGGCGTGGACTGCTTCGCTTTGGCCACCCGCCGTCGTGCCCGCGAGGCGAGCTGCCGGGCACCCGGCACAGAGACATCCAGCACTTCGGCGATCCGGCCGAACTCAAGACCGAAGACATCGTGCAGGACGAAGGCCACCCGCTCCGGCGGGCTCAGCTCTTCCATGATCAGGAGCATCGCCGAACTGACGGACTCGTCGACGAGTACCGGCTGCGAGGCGTCCGGCCCTGTCAGCAGCGGCTCCGGCAGCCACGGCCCGACGTAGGTCTCCCGGCGGCAACGGGCACTCTTGAGAATGTCGTACGCCCGTCGCGCGGCCACCGTCACCAGCCAGGCCCGCAGATCAACGATGTCCTGCAGATCCGCTCCGGCCGCCCGCAGCCACACGTCCTGGGTCACATCCTCGGCATCGGCCACACTCCCCAGCAGCCGGTAGGCCACACCGAAAACCGCGGGCCGGTGCCTCTCCCATTCGACTCCGAGCGGGTCGTCCTGCCCAGACCATCCGGGCCCGTGCCCGTCACCCATACGGTGGTAACCTCCTCCAGCCTTTGCGGCGTAGCTGCCCGCACTCGGCCTCTTCGAAGACAGCTGCGCGGAAACGAGCCGTCCCGCTCTGACGCGGCAGCCACAGTTCGTGATCAAGCTGCGGGGCAGCCCCCTCCGCAGGCCACGCGCTGCGGCGCGCTCAGCAGCGGGTCCGTTCGCTGTGCGGTCCGGCTTCCCAGCCCGTGCGAATCGGATCGCCGGTGGGCCTGCGTGCGCGTGATCGACCGGCGTGGAGGGCCGCGCCCAAGGACAGCGCCCCGACGAAGCCGACGTACAGGTAGCCCGTGGTCTCCAGCCCCCATGAGGGCGCCGCCAGCCCGGCCGCGAGGGCCGGAAGACTCAACGCCGCATAGCTGATCACGTAGACGGCCGAGAAGACCTCCGCCCGGGACTTCGCGGTGGTGACCGCGCTGACGGCGCGGAGGTTGCCGTTGAACGTCAGGCCGACGCCCAGTCCGGCGACGACCGATCCGCCCACGTATACGGCCGGCGACGCAACAGCGATGGCCACCGCCAGTCCGGACGCCCCCAGAGTCAGGAGAACCGCCCCCAGCAAGGTGGCGCGCCGTGCCGTTTGCCGAACGGACCACAACCCGCCCACGCTGTTGGCCAGAAACAGCGCCGCGATGCTGAGCCCTCCCGCAGCGCCGGACCGCACGTGCAGGACCCTGCTCACCAGGGATGGAGTGAGCGCCAGGAACAGACCCGTGACGGACCACCCCGCGACGAGTGCGGGAACGGAGGCGAGGAACGCGGGCCGGGCTTCCCGAGGGACCCGGACTCTCGGTCGCAGCGACGCCGACCCAACCGCTCGTGGGGCGAGTGTCTCAGGGATCATGAGGATGACCGCGGCCAGAACGACGAAGGTCAGCGTGAGGAACGGAAACACATACGCATCGGGACGCGGTGTCGACCGAACCAGCAGTCCCACCACTCCTGCGCCCGTGGCCATGCCGACACTCGTGCCGACCCCCGTCAGGGTAGGCCCGAGATGCGGGCGTCGCTCGGGTGAGAGGTCGACCAGTCCGGCGGCAAGACCGCCGGTGGCAGTCCCCGTGGCGATGCCCTGCACCACCCGGGCCGTCAGGAGGGAGACGACACCGTCGGCCGTCCAGAAGATCGCCGTGCTGGTCGCCGCCACCAAAAGGGCGGCGACCAGCACCGGACGGCGACCCAAGTGGTCGCTCAGCGATCCGACCGTCAGCAGCGCGCCGAGCAGACCCACGACGTACACGGCGAAGACCACCGTCAGCATCGTGACCGACAGGCCCCAGCGCTCCCGGTACAGCGGGTAGATCGGTGACGGTGCGCTTGCCGTGGCCATCATCACCACATTGGCGCAGACCAGGACGGCGAAGGACGAACCTCGCCCGAGACGGCGCCCGTGGCGAGCGCGACTCACGTGTTTCATCACGTCGTCTTCTGCGGCGTCCTGATCAGCTCGGCCAGGGAGCGCCCATGATGCGCTCGACCGTGGTGGTGCGACGGAAGCCTGGAATGAAGTGCTCCAGCACATCCGAATTCACGGTTCCGTTCGTGGTCTCCGGGCGGTACTCGAGTCCGTCGACGAATGCCTGCAGAAACTCGTTCTTGAAGTCGCCTCGCGGATGGGCGGCCGTTATCTCGTCCACCTGGCTGCGATCCAGTTCGTCCAGACCCACGCCGAGCACGTCGGTCAGAACCCCGAAATTCGTGATGGCGATCTCCGGGCCCATCCGCCCGGGAATTCCGGGGGTCGTGTGCAGCGCGATCGCCGTCCACACCACGTCGGCGGCCGTGGCCGGGAAACCGTGGTCGAGCATGAACTTACGTGCGTGGTCGGCTCCGTCGACCTCGAAACGCTGCTCCACATCGGAAAACGGCGTCAAGAGGCCGGTGTCGTGAAACATGGCGGACAGGTAGAGAAGCTCCGGGTCGGGCTCCACACCGAGCCTGCGGGCGTGAATGACGCCGAAGACGAAAACGCGCCGGGAGTGGTGGTAGATGAGGGGGCTGGTCATCTTCTGCATGAGGCGGGTGGCTTCGGCGACCGCCGCCGTTTCGGGAATCTCCACCCCTGCGATGATTTCGCTCATGACCTCTGCGCCTTCCAATATCAGTGTTCTGCGAAGGGACGGTGCGTCCGTCTTCCACACTGCCGACCACTCGCCGTCCGGCGCCGCCTCGGTCCGGCCATGAATCACCCGCATCCGGACAGGCGGGCGGCGGAGGCGGGGGCGGCACGGGTGTGGACGGGAGCCGGCTGCCCCTGGGCCCAGCGGGCTTCCGGGTCTGCCCGTGGACCCCAGCCGGCTCCCTGGTCTCATTCCACCCCAGTACGCGCGACGACGCCTCGCCCGATCGGACAGATGCCCCTCGTTTCCGGACGTCTCGGATGTCGAGGAGGACGTTGCCGTTCGCCGTCAGCCGGCGGGCGTCTTCGATGCGATGAGGCGCATGCCGTCACGCCCTCGCCTGCGCGCGGCGCGCGCTGCCGAAGCGGCGCTGATAGGCAGCGGGGCTGATGGAAAGCTCCCGTGCGAAGACCCGGCGCAGACTCTCGTAGCTCGGGAATCCCGCCAAGGCGGCCGCCTGGGTCGCGGTGTGCCCCTGATCAAGGAATGCCTTGGCGAGGTCGAACCGGATCGACTCGACGTACCGGGCCGGCGTGGTGGACAGCTCCTCGCGGAACAGCCGCGTGAGATGGCGGGGGCTGACATTGAGATGCCGGGCGAGGGCATCGAGGGAGTGGTTGCCCGCCGGGTCCGCCTGGACCAGGTCGATGACCCTGCGCAGCGCGGGAGACCTGGGTGGCGGGGCCTGCAGCGGAGCGGAGAACTGCGACTGACCGCCCGCGCGTTGCAGGTAGACCACCAGGGCGCGGGCGACGTCCCGGCTGACCTCGGGCCCGTGGTCTTCCTCCACGAGCGCCAGCGCGAGGTCGATGCCGGCGGTGACACCCGCCGACGTGTACGTGGTGCCGTCGCGTACGTAGATGGCGTCGGGTTCGACACGGGTCTTCGGACACCGGGCTGCGAGTTCGCCTGCGACCTTCCAGTGAGTGGTGGCACGCTTACCGTCCAGCAGGCCGGTGGCACCCAGCACGAACGCCCCGGAGCAGACGGAGGCGACACGGCCGGAGCGGGCCGCAAGGTCCCTCGCAGCCTCGATCAGATCGCGCGTGACGGGAGTCCTGGGATAGATGTCGCCGCCCGGCACCACCAACGTATCCGGGGCCGGCTCGGAGGCGGGGCTGCCGTCGACGGTGATCCGTATGCCGACCGACGACGTGACGTCGGCACCGGTCGTCGACAGCAGGGCGATCCGATAGTCGGCGCCGAGTTTGTTCGCTTCTGCGAGCACTTCGGCGGGACCTGAGACGTCCAGAAGCTTCACCCCGTCGTAGACGAGCATGGCGACCCGGTGTTGCATGTCGGAGCTCACGGTTCTCTTCCTCAGGCATCTGATTCGAGTGACTGGCGGCCGGGACGAGGCCGCGCATACGCCGCGGTTCGCACTACGGGGGACGGCCACTGCCGACTCGTCCACCACCGCATCGGAAGCGCGGACGCCACGACCGACATCATCGCAGGGACGGCCTGGTCGTGGACGGCCTGGTGGTGGACGGCATGGTCGCGGAACAGGACTACGCCCAGTCGCCGGAACAGGACGATCGGTGCGAGCCGGGTAGACGCGCACCGCGGGTCCGGCAGCGCGTCGGCTGCCGGACCCGCGGTGCGGGCAGGCACACGGCGGACCGTGGGGCGCCGTGTGCCGGCAGGTCAGGCGAGGCCGGCCTTCAGGGCGGCGGCGACCTGGACCACGCGCTCGGCCTGGTGGCGGGCGGCGTTGCGGGTCTGCTCGCCGACCGGGTTGCTGCCCTGGGCGTCGACGTGCGAGGTGCCGTAGGGGTTGCCGTCGACGAACTTGACGGGGTCGGTGTAGCCCGGGGACACGATGATGCCGCCGAAGTGGTGGATGGAGTTGTACAGGGCGAGCAGCGTCGACTCCTGGCCGCCGTGCGCCGTCGCGGTCGTCACGAAGCCGCTGTAGACCTTGTTGGCGAGCTTGCCCTGTGCCCACAGGCCGCCCAGGGTGTCGATGAACTGCTTGAGCTGCGACGAGATGTTTCCGAAGCGGGTGGGGGTGCCGAAGACGATCGCGTCCGCCCACTCGACGTCGGCGGCCGTGGCATCGGGAATGCCCGCGCTCGCCGCGGCGTGGGCGGCCCACGCCTCGTTCGAGGCGATGGCGGCCTCGGGAGCCAGTTCAGCGGCCTTGAGCAGGCGCACCTCGGCGCCCGCCTTCTCGGCCGCCTCCGCGATCTCCTTGGCGATCTCGGCCGAGAACCCGGTGGAGGAGTAGTAGATGACGGCAAGGCGGACAGGGCTGGTCATGGAAGTCGTCTCCGATCCTGAGGATAAGTACGGTGCGCCACGGCGGACTGGGCCCGCGTGGTGCACAGGCGTCGCGCTCGGCGCGCTGTGCGAAGCGCGGCGATCAACGACAGTATGGTGAATCTTAAACCATCTTGTTTAACCGTCAACCATCTGGGCCGGAACCGACCTCGGGCGGCAGCGTCGAGGATCGATGCCTTCGCAGCTCGAATCAGGACGTCCAGCCTTCCGCGCACGCCGTTCTGGTTTACAGTTCAACTAGTAGTTGGTGCCACGAGGAGGTCGCACCATGGCGGAGCTGGGCCTGGCCGACACGGTCGGCATCCTGCGGCAACCCGGCGTGCGGACGCGGCAGAGCAGCGCCGGGCTCGGGTGGGAGCGGCTGTACCTCTCCACCCAGGA
The DNA here is from genome assembly GCF_002920635.1 of Streptomyces sp. Ru72. Lineage (GTDB taxonomy): Bacteria > Actinomycetota > Actinomycetes > Streptomycetales > Streptomycetaceae > Streptomyces. The sequence goes on from NZ_PQSR01000044.1 coordinate 39,851, forward strand.
GGAGCAGCCCTACCGTGGTGCCTTCGATCCGGCGCCCACGCACCTCGTGATCCTGCACCTGAACGGCCCCGTCACCGTGCGGCGGGGACGGGGGGCGGGCACACGGTCGCGGACGATCCCGGCTGGGGGGCTCTTCCTCCAGCCGGCCGGCCGTGCCCTCGCCGTCGAACTCGGCGGCAGGCTCGACACGGTCCACGCCTACCTCACCGACGACGCGCTGTGCGAGGCGAACGACGGACGGCCCGTGGAGCTGTCCGAGGAGCTCGGCACCACCGATTCCCTGGCCGAGCAGCTCCTGCTGGCGCTGGCCGGCGCGGTGCGCTCGTGGGAGCCGTCGGCCCGTACCTACACCGACCATCTGACCGCGATGCTCGCCGCACAGCTCGCCCGCCGGCACGGCGTCTGCACGAGACCGGCGGACAGCCGGTCCGGACTGTCCGCACGCCGGCTCGCCGCCGTCCACGAGCTCATGGAGGAACGGCTGGCCGAACCGCTGCCGATCGCGGACCTCGCCGCCGCGGCGTCACTGAGCTGCAGCCAGTTCACGCGGCAGTTCCGGGTGAGCACGGGACAGTCGCCCCACCAGTTCCTGCTCGCGCTGCGGCTGGAGCGGGCGTGCCGGCTGCTGCGCACCGGTGGCGACCCGATCGCCGAGGTGGCCGTGGCCTGCGGGTTCTCGCACCAAGAGCACCTCACCCGGGTGATGCGCGCCCGGCTCGGCACCACCCCCGCCGCGTTGCGCCGTTCGGGCTGAACGCGGCGGCCGCGGCCCTCGGCGTTCCAGCACCATCGTCAGTGCCTGGCCCACGCCGATGCACAGCGCCGCCAGCCCCGTACCCGTGCCCGCCGCGGCCAGCTGGTGTGCGACCGCTCCCGTGATGCGGGCTCCCGACGCGCCCAGCGGATGGCCGACGGGGATGGCACCGCCGCGTGGGTCGACGACGGCCGGGTCCAGCTCGGGCAGGGCGGCGAGGCAGGCCAGTACCGGGGCCGCGTAGGGCTCCTTGCTGGACAAGGGGGCAGGGCGGCTGGGGTGGGGACGGTCAGGCGCTCAGGGCACCTCTCGCGGGGAGCGCGGTCAGGGCCGTCAGACCGCCTTGGGCGGGGGCACGGTCAGGGGCGTCAGGGCGGCGACCTCGTCGGCCGTCACGCCCGGTGCGGTCTCCACGAGGGCCAGTCCGTGCGGGGTGACGTCGAGCACGCAGAGGTTCGTGATGATCCGGTCCACGCAGCCACGGCCCGTGAGCGGCAGGGTGCACTCCTCCACGATCTTGGAGGTGCCGTCCTTCGCCGTGTGCTCCATCAGTACGACGATCCGGCGGACCCCGTGGACGAGGTCCATCGCTCCGCCCATACCCTTGATCATCTTTCCCGGTACCGCCCAGTTCGCCAGGTCGCCGTGGGCGGAGACCTGGAGCGCTCCCAGGACGGCGGTGTCGATGTGACCGCCGCGGATCATGCCGAAGGAGAGCGCGGAGTCGAAGAAGGACGCGCCCGGGAGCACGGTGACGGTCTCCTTGCCCGCGTTGATGAGGTCGGCGTCGACCTCGTCGGGCGCGGGATAGGGACCGACGCCGAGGAGCCCGTTCTCGGAGTGCAGGACGACGTCGACGTCCGGGGGCAGGAAGTCGGCGACGCGCGTGGGCAGTCCGATGCCGAGGTTGACGTAGTCGCCGTCCCGCAGTTCGCGGGCGGCGCGGGCCGCCATCTCGTCCCTGGTCCAGCTCATCGTTCCCGCACCGTTCTCTTCTCGATTCCCTTGTCGGCCGCCTGCTGCGGCGTGAGCGCCACGACGCGCTGCACGAAGATCCCGGGCAGGTGCACCTCGTCGGGGTCGAGCCGCCCCGGCTCGACCAGTTCCTCCACCTCGGCCACCGTGATGCGGCCGGCCATCGCCGCCAGCGGGTTGAAGTTGCGTGCCGCACGGTGGAACACGAGGTTGCCGTGCCGGTCCCCGCGGGCGGCCCGGACCAGCGCGTAGTCGGTGGTGATGGCGTGCTCCAGGACGTGGTCGACGCCGTGGAAGGCGCGCACCTCCTTGGGCGGCGAGGCCACGGCGACCGATCCGTCCGGGGCGTACCGCCACGGCAGCCCACCCTCGGCGGCCTGCGTGCCGACGCCGGCCGGGGTGTAGAAGGCGGGGATTCCGCTGCCGCCCGCCCGCAGCCGCTCGGCGAGGGTGCCCTGTGGGGTGAGTTCCACCTCCAGTTCACCGGCGAGGTACTGACGGGCGAACTCCTTGTTGTCCCCGATGTACGAGCCGGTGACCCGGCCGATGCGGCCCGCCGCCAGCAGGACGCCGAGGCCCCGTCCGTCGACCCCGCAGTTGTTCGACACGACCGCGAGGCCCCTCGCCCCGGTCGCGTACAGGGCATCGATGAGGACCTCCGGAACACCGCTCAGTCCGAAGCCTCCGACGGCGAACGACTGTCCGTCCGCCACATCCGCCAGGGCCTCACCGGCCGTGGCCACGAACTTGTCCATCGTGTCCTCCCCTAACGCGCCAGGACGTGGCGGAGCGCGCCGAGGAGTTCCTCCCGCGCCGCCTCACCGGTATCGGCGGCGGTGGCACGGCGCCAGGCGACGTGTCCGTCCGGGCGCACCAGCAGCACACCGTCCTCGGCGATCTCGCTGACGCGGCTCCATTCGCCGTAGGCGTCACGGCAGTTGTCGTCACCGACGCGCACCACGCGCAGCGGTACGCCGAGGGCGTCGCCGCAAGCACGCGCGGCAGTCTCCCAGACACCGCCGGACAGGCCGGTCAGCACGGTGAAGACGCCGTGGCCGACGACGTCCAGCGTGGAGACGCGCTCGCCCTGTGCGTCGACCAGCCAGGCGTGCGGCAGCTTGGCGCCGGGCCGGCTCGTCGGCTGGTGCACCAACTCGGGGTCGCCCGCCCACACTTCGGCCGGGCTGGCGTCGGGGAGCACCGCGCTGGAGACGTACCGCTGGTTCATCTCCACGCCGTGCGCGTTGAACTCGTAGTTCTTCAGCTGGATCGCCTCTTCCAGCTGCCGTCTCCTCTTGGCGCCCTCGGGTGTCCGCGCCCGTATCGCCGTGATCCCGTCGGTGATGGCCTGCGCGTCGCTGCCGCCGCCGACGCCGAGCACGTCGAAGATCGGACCGAACTGGTCGCGGCTGAGGTTGGCCCGCTCGACGATCTGCCGCCCCACGGGGGCCCGTTCGGCCGTGTAGCTGTCGAGCAGGGCGGGTCCCGCCTCGCCGCGGATCACCATCGCGAGCTTCCAGGCGAGGTTGTACGCGTCCTGGACGGAGGTGTTGGAGCCCAGTCCGTTGGACGGCGGATGACGGTGCACGGCGTCTCCGGCGCAGAAGACCCTGCCGCCCGAATACTCCTCCGCATAGGCGTGGTTGACGGTCCACAGCGAGGTCGACGTTATCTCCACCGGCAGGTGAGGATCGCCGACGAGGTCGCGCACGATCGCGCGCGCGGCCTCCTCGTCGACCCGCGGCGGCGGCTGCTCTATGTCGTATCCCCACACCAGCAGCCACTCGTTCCAGGGGCGGACCATGCGGACCAGGCCCATGCCGATGCCTCCGGTGTCCGCGCCGGGTTGCAGCACCCAGTACAGGACGCTCGGACGGTGGGCGCAGTACCGGGTGAGGTCGGCCTTGAAGACGATGTTCATGCTGCCGGCCTTGGCCATGCGACCGGCGAAGGGCAGGCCGAGCTGCTCGGCGACCATGCTGCGCCCACCGTCCGCGCCGATCAGGTAGCGGGCCCGCACCGTGAACTCGTCGCCTCGGACCCGGTCGCGCAGGAGGGCGGTGACCCCGTCCTCGTCCTGCTCGAAGCTGAGGAACTCGGTGTCGTAGCGGACCTTGGCGCCGCGGGCCGCCGCGTTGCCGACCAGGATCGGCTCCAGATAGGTCTGCGGCAGGTCGATCATCTCGCAGGGGCTCTTGGCGGAGTACTCGGTGGCCGTCGCGGGACCGGTGCCCCAGCTGCGGATGCGGCCGATCTCGTCGCCGGTGAGCGCCGTGCACAGCACGGTGTCCCCCATCAGGTGGGAGGGGCTGCCGAGGGCCAGCGCCTCCGACTCGACGCCGAGGTCGCGCAGGACCTCCATGGTGCGCTGGTTGGTGATGTGCGCCCGCGGGGTGTTGGCGAGCCACCCGTACTTGGTCACCAGCAGGGTGCGGATGCCGTAGGTGGCCAGCAGCAGGGCGGCCGAGCCGCCTGCGGGGCCGCTGCCGACGACGAGGACGTCGGTGCCGTACGCGTCGAGCGGGTCGGTGGTCGTCATGGGTGGGCGCTCCTCGGTCATCCGGCCTGGGGGGCGAGACGGAAGGTGTAGCCGAGCCGGCACCACTGGCCGTCGACCGGGCGGCCGTCGGGGGTGGGGCCGGACCGCGGTGTGAAGTCGACGACGAGTTCGTCCTTGACGCCGAAGACGGTGTCGCCGTCCAGGTACGCTCCGCCGGCCACGAACAGCTGCGTGACGAGCCGGCGGTGGCCGGGCGCGTCGAACATGAAGTGGAGGTGGGGCGCCCGGTAGGGGTGGCGGCCGACCGCGTCGAGCATCTGCCCGACCGGTCCGTCGGCGGGAATCGGGTAGTGAGAGGGCAGGATGGACCAGAAGGTGATCCGCCCCTGGGTGTCGCTGCGCAGCCGGGCCCGCAGCACCGGTCCCTCCAGATCGGGGAGCTGAACGTCGTAGAAGCCGTCCTCATTGGACTGCCACACGTCCACCACCGCGTCCTTGACCGGCTCCCCCTCGCTGTCCGTGACCCGTACGTCCACCCACAGCGGGGTGCCGTGCAGGCCGCCGGAGATGTCGCTGCCGGGCGCGGTCTCGGGCGGGCCCTCCACGTAGAAGGGGCCCAGCACCGCGGACGGAGTGGTGTCGGGCGTGCGGGAGTTGGTGAGCAGGTCCACGGCGCTGGAGACACCGAGCGTGTCGGACAGCAGCACGAACTCCTGGCGGGTCGGGCCGCACATCTGTCCGGTACGGGTGAGGAAGTCGATGGCGTACTGCCATTCGGCGTCGGTTACGTCGTTGGCCGCGACGAAGGCGTGCAGGTGCCTGACGAGGTCGGTCATCAGCGTACGGACCCGGGGGTCGCGGGCGTGCGCGAAGCTGGCCATCACCTCCTCGGTGAGCCGGGCCAGCTTCGCCTCCGTCGAGGGCGGGCCCTGCGGGCGGCGTCCCTGCCAGGCGCCGGCCAGCACATCACCGATGCCCTCGGCGGTCACCTCGCGCGGGTTGGGGTACGGCGTCGAGGCGGCCAGCTCGGCCGCGCGTGCCAGGTCGGACTCCGCCATGCCGAGGTCGCGCAGCGAGGTGGGGCCGCCCAGGGAGACGACCAGGTCGTGCACGCCGCTCGGGGCGTCGGGCACGCCCAGGGCGTCGGCGATGCGGCGCATCACCTCGGGCACCGCAGGCGCGTTGTAGGCCATGGCGTGTGGCAGCACGACGGTGTGGGTCTCGGCGTGCGGCAGGGCGAAGCTGCCGCCGAGGGTGTGGCACAGCTTGTGGTGCAGGCCCATGCCGACCGTGGCGAGGCAGGTACCGGCGAGCCAGGCGGCGTGCAGCAGGTCGGCCCGGGCCTCCGGGTCGGCCGGGTCGGCGGCCAGCAGGGGCAGCGCCCGGGCGATGCGTGAGATCGCGTCGAGGGCCTGCCGGTCCGTCACCGGGTCGGCGTCGGCCGAGTAGAGGGCTTCGACGGCGTGCGCGAGGGCGTTGAGGCCGCTCGTCACCGTCATGGGCAGCGGCAGCGTGAGGGTGAAGTCGACGTCGTAGACGACGGTCTCGGGCAGGATCGCCGGGGACGACTGGGTGACCTTGCGCCCCTCCCGGGTTTCGCCGAGCACCGGGGTCACCTCGGAACCGGCGTAGGTGGTCGGCAGGATCACCTGCGGGAGGTCCGTGCGCAGAGCCAGCGCCTTGGACAGGCCGGTCGTCGAGCCGCCCCCGACGGCGACGATCGCGTCGGCCGATGCGTGCGTGAGTACGTCGAGCGCCTGTTCGGTCACTTCGACCGGGGTGTGCATGGCGGCGCCGTCGAACTCCGCCACGACGAGGTCTCCGAGGGCCTCGCGGACCCGCGTGGCGGTCCGGGCCAGGGGCCGGCTGGACAGCAGCAGGACACGGGAGCCGCCGAGCCGCTCGACCTCCTCCCGCAGTCGGCCCACCGTGCCGGATCCGAAGACGACCCGCGAGGGACGGGATGTGTAGACGAACGTCCGCATTGAGTTCTGCCTCCACCTGTCATCCGGTGTGCGTCGATGGCTTGGTTCACCGAGTGTGCGGAGGAGGGCGGCACGACGTCCTGCACGATGCGCGCGCCGCGCTGCACGAAACACGCGTGTGTTCCGGAGTCGGCGCACCGAGCACGACACGCTGGGGGACGGCGCCGTGCGCTTGATGCGCGTCACGGAGCACCGGTCGTCCCGTCCGGTGCCTGCGCCGCCGGGCTCGACTTCACCGCAGTGGCGGAGAACGGCGTGACTCGCAGCCAGGCGTACCCACGGCGTCCCTTCCGGCCGGGGCGGATCTCGACGTGGTCCGCAGGTGACGCACGATCCCATGCCCCGACCGTGCTCGTCGGCTACGGCATCGCGGCGCTCCACGTGAGGATGCCCTGCGGGTCCCTTCCGCCGCACCTCCCAGGGTGGCCACCGCGCACCGACGTGAGCGGCCCCGGGGTGTCCCTCACTATGGAGGGAGGCGCGAACGGGAGTGGAGGTGTGGTGCGGATGGCGAGCGGTGCGGTGCTGGCGCGCATCACCGGCGACGGGCGGATCGTCGAGTGGTCCGGCCGCGCCGAGGCTCTGCTCGGCCGGTCCCGGTCCGAGGCTGAGGGCCGTACCATCACCGCGCTCCTGAGCCGCACCCCCTCGATCGCCGAGGCACTGGACCGGGTGTCCGTACGTCCGGTGCTCTCCGGCACCGAGCTGACCTGGGAGGTGCGCGAGGAGCGGGGCGCGGGCGACGCCCGCCGGGACCACGCCCTGCTGCGCACGCTGTTCACCCACTCCCCCGTCGCGCTCTACGTCCTCGACCACGATCTGCGCGTGTTGTGTTCACGGGACGAGAGGCGCGAGGCAGTGGCGCCGGACGCCGCGCCCGGTGCGCCGGACTTCCCCACCGCGCTCGGCCTGGAGGACCCCGAGCGGGAGCGTGCGGTGGCGCGCCAGGTGCTGGACACCGGGGAGCCTGCGCTCCAGCGGCTCGTGAGGGCCGTCCCGGCGGGCGGCACCGGTCGGCCGGTGAGCCAGTCGCTGTCCTACGTGCGCCTGGAGGGGCTCGACGGCGAGGTGCTGGGGCTCGTCGCGTCGGCGCTGGACGTCACCGACCGTGAGCGGGCGCTGAACCGGCTTCGGCTGCTGGAGAAGGTCCGCGCGTCGGTCGGCACTCAACTGGAAGTGGCTTCCGTCTGCCGCGAGTTGGCTGACGCAGTGGTGCCGGCGTTCACGGGCATCGCGGTGGTGGAGGTCATCGACGACGTGATTCGTGGCGATGAACCGCCGTTGGCACCGGTGGACAGTGAAGTACCGCTGCGGCGTACCGCATTCAGGGGGCTGGTGTCGGCACACGCGGTCGGGGATGTGCGCAGGCTGCCGGAGGGCACGCCGTACTCCCGCGTCCTGCACGATCTGCGGCCCCGGCTGGTCACCGTGACGGAGGACAGCAGGTGGCTGGCGGCGGACCCCGCGCGGGCGAACGCCATCACCCTGTCGGACGCGCACTCGCTGATCGTCGCGCCGCTCACGGTGCGCGGACAGGCGCTCGGTGTGGTGAGCTTCTACCGGCACCGGGATGAGGGACCCTTCGACGAGGACGACATCGCTCTGGCTTCGGACGTGTGCGCACACGCGGCGCTGTGCATCGACAACGCCCGCCGCTTCACCTACGAACGTACGATCGCCGCGACCGTGAAGCGCAGGCTGCTCCCCCAACGGCCCTCGATCCCGCGCACATTGGACGTGGCGTCGATGCACATACCGGGGCCCGGCGGCGGGGGTGCCTGGTTCGACGTGATCGAACTGGCCGGTGGCCGCACCCTACTGGTGCACGGGGACGTGACCGGGCGGGGCGTGGGCACCGCGACGACGATGGGCCAGTTGCGTACGGTCATCCACGCGCTGGCCGCGCTGGACCTGGAGCCGGACGAGCTGATCGCCCGGCTCAGCGACACCGCCGTGCAGCTTGCCGCCGAGCGGACCCGGTTGCCGGCCGGCGACCCGCTGCACCGCGAACCGCTCACCGCAAGCTGCCTGATCGCTGTGTACGACGCGGTGGACCACACCTGCACGATGGCGCGTGCGGGACTGGCCGAACCGTACCTGGTGATGCCCGGCGGCGACGGAGCCGACGTGTCCGCGCCGGGCGGCCCGGTGCTGGCCGGCGCGGACCGGTCCCCGTTCCCGGTCACCGCGTTCTCGATGCCCTCCGGGAGCATCCTCGCCGTCGGCAACGAGGACCTGCTGCAGACTGTGGACGGCTTGCGCGACCTATTGCGGGAGGGTAGGGACCTGCCGCTGGACGACCTGGCCGACGCCCTCGCATACGAGCTACGCGATCGCCACGAGACGGAGAAGCTGATCCTGTTGGCGCGGGCGCGTGGGCTGCCCGGTGAGCGGGTCCTGACAGTGCCGCTGGCCGAGGATCTGTCGGCGGTCCCGGCGGCGCGTGCGGCGGCACGGCGCCGGCTGCGCGAGTGGAGTGTCGACGGGGACGACGCGTTCACCACGGAGCTGATCGTGAGCGAGCTGGTCGCCAACGCGCTCCGTTATGGCGCCCCGCCCTACCGTCTGCGCCTCATTCTGGACGAACGCCTGACCAGCGAGGTCCGTGACGCCGGCATGAGCGCCCCCCACCTGAAACACGCCCGCCAGATGGACGAGAGCGGCCGGGGCCTCTTCATCGTCGCCGGCGTGGCGGACGGCTGGGGCGTCCGCCTCCACGACCACGGCAAAACCGTATGGGCCCGCCAGACCCTGAGCGAGACGGGGCACGCACAGCCAGCCTCACCCCCGCCCACCTGACGGAACTGGACGCGCTCACTGCACCGGCGCTCAACTTCCCGCTGCCGTTCCTGAAGACCATGGGTTTCCCGGCCCAGCGGGGCGAGACGGTCATCAAGGGCGTCAAGGCCGGCGACTGACACCTTCCGCCCCCTCGCTGTGCCGCCTCCAACGGGTTGCACCGCGAGGGTTCCGGCATGTCCCGTCACCCCGTCGGGGCCGAACCGGCCGGTGCGGGGAGCAGGCCCAGGCTGCGATGGGTCGGGGTGCCGGGCAGCCGCCGGATCCGGAGCGCGGGCGGTCAGGGATGGCCGGCGGAGTCGTGACACCGCGCCCCGGGCGGTTCGCAGGCGATGGCGCTCACGCCTTCCAGGCACGGATGGAGGTGCAAGCCCACAGCAGGGACGCGAGCGCGGTGACGCCGAGTCCGGTCAGGCAGATGCCGGTCCAGCCGGCCTGCGACCACATGAAGGACGCCACGGCCGAGCCGAGGGCTCCGCCCACGAAGCAGAACGTCATGTAGACGCTGTTGACCCGGTTGCGGGCCGCCGCGTCGACGTCGTAGATGACACGCTGGTTGAGCACGTGCAACCCCTGCACGCCGATGTCCAGGATCAGCACGCCTGCGAGGATGCCGCCCGGGGTGCGGCCGGCGGCCAGCAGCACGACGTAGGCGACGGCGATGAAGGCGACGGCGACAGCGGTGGGCATGGGGTGGGTGTGCCGCTTGACGCGGCCGGTGAGATCGGCGGCCATCGCGCCGGCGGCGCCCACGAGTCCGAACAGGCCGATCACGGCGGGCGAGTAGTGGAACGGGGCACGGCTGTGGCGCGCAGCGGCGTTGCCGCCCCCGGCGCCTGTTCGGCGTTCCGACGCAGGGCGCCGCGGTGCACACGCTCAGTGGTCCTCGGTGAAGGGCAGTACCGGGCTGTGTCCAACTTTGGGTGAAGCGGGCGGAGGTCCAAGACCTGTTGCGCTGTCGCTGATACCCGCTGGGCATGAGCGCTGATGCCCAGCGGGTATCACAGGCGTCGAAACAGGTCTTGGACCCCGGCCCCTCTCCGGACGCAGGCTGTTCAGCGAAGTCACCGCCCTACGGAGACGGGAGCCGCAACCATGAAGATCTTTCTCACCGGTGGATCCGGATACATCGGCAAGGCCACGATCAGCGCGCTGGTCCGCCACGGGCACACCGTCGATGCGCTGGCCCGCAACGACCGCGCCGCCGAGACGGTCAGCTCCTTCGGGGCGACTCCGGTGCGCGGCGGCCTGGGAGACCTCGGCGTACTCAACGCGGCAGCGGCCCGCGCCGAGGCGGTCGTGCACCTGGCGCAGGCGGAGACCGGTGACGAGGACCTCGCGGCCGCCACCGCCATGCAGGACGGCATCGGCACCGGCACCTATGTGCACACCGGCGGCACCTGGGTCTACGGCGACACCGGCGGGGTCGTGGACGAGACCGCCCCGTGGAACCCGCCGTCCCTGGTCGCCTGGCGCAAGTCCGTCGAGGACGCCGTCCTGCAGCGTGCGCAGCAGGGTGGCCGCCCCGTCGTGGTGCAGCCCGGCCTGCTGTACGGCGGCGAGAACCGTCTGATCGACCTCTTCTACACCACCCCGGGCAAGGAGGCGGGCGCCATCCCCTACATCGGCGACGGCGCGAACCGCTGGGCGCTGGTGCACATCGACGACATCGCGGAGCTGTACGTCGCCGCCCTGAAGGCCAAGCCCGGTTCGGTGTACGTCGGCGTGGGCGGCGTGAACCCCACCGCCAAGGAATGCTCGCTGGCCGTCGCCCGCTCCGTCGGCCTCGACGGCAAGGTCGCCTCCATCACGCTGGAGCAGGCGCGCGAGCAGATGGGCCCGATCGCGGACGCCTTCGCCCTCGACCAGCAGCTCACCCCGGCGCGTGCCGAGGCGGAGCTGGGGTGGGCCCCCGTGCAGACCGACCCGCTGACCGTCCTCGCCGCCGGCGAGTGAACGAGCTCCCGCGGCACAGTCGGCCGCACGGGCCCGAGACGGGCCGAGTACGAGGTGTCAGTGCTCCTCCGGCTCCAGCCGGCCACGGACCGCCAGGCGGAACAGGAGGATGAGCGAGGGGACGATGACCAGGCCGGCGACGACGGCGACGCCGACGACGACGTTCAGCGAGGAGGACGGGGCCGCCGCCTCGTCGATCGTCACATGGGTGCCGAGCAGGTACGGGTACTGCGCGACGCCCCAGCCGAGGACGACCAGGGCGACCGCGCCGCCGGCCAGCACGCGCAGATTGCGCATCACCTTCCGGCGGAGCAGCGCCATCGTGGCCAGGCCGCACAGGGCCGCGATGACGACCAATGGCAGTGCCCTGCCGCTGAGTTCGCCGAACAGGCGGGGCGAGTCGGCCCGGAGGACGAAGATGCCGGCGATGCTGACGATGCCGGTGCCGACGGCGGCGGCGAACGCGCGGGCCCGGTAGTAGTGGACCAGGGCGGTGGCGTTCAGGCGCGCGGCGGTGGCGTTCAGGCGCGCGGCGGTGGCGTACAGGTAGACGGCCGCCAGGTAGGCACAGGTCAGGACGGCGAGCACGCCACCGAGGACCGAGGTGGGGTTGAGCCAGGAGGTGATGGCGTCTCCCCCGCCGGCCGCGGGTACCCGCCCGGAGGCGATGCCGCCCGCGATGGCACCGAAGCAGAACGGCGTCAGGAGCGACGACACGGCGAACGCCACGCCGTAGACACGCCGTTCGGGGGTGCGCAGGGACGCCTTGCGGAAGGCGAAGCCCGCGCCGCGCAGCACGATACCGAGGGCGGCGACGCCGAGCGGGAGGTAGAGCGTGGTGGTGATGGCGGCGAACGCGGTGGGGAACGACGTCCACAGGAACACCAGGCAGTAGACGAGCCAGGTGTGGTTGGCCTCCCAGACCGGGCCGAGCGAGATGTCGATCAGGTGGCGGGGTTCCTTGCCGCGTTCGGCGCCGCCCGCCGTGAGGTCCCAGAACCCGGCGCCGAAGTCGGCGCCGGCGAGCAGCGAGTACGCGATGACGCCGATGAAGAGGAAACTGACGACGACGTCGGGCATCATCGCTCCGATTCGGCGGTGGCATCCGCGAGCCGGGGTCCGGACTGGGGGCCGTAGGGGACTTCCACCCCGGTGTCGCCCTCGGCCTGCCAGCGCTTGCGCATCGACAGCAGCACGGTGACCGCACTGACGCCGACGGCGACGTAGATGGCGAGGACGGCGGCGAACAGCGGCCAGACGTTGCCCTGCCGGGTCACCGCGTCGAGGGTCAGCAGGTGGCCGACGACCGTCCAGGGCTGGCGGCCCAGTTCGGTGACCATCCAGCCGGTCTCCAGGCAGGCGACGGCGGCCAGGCCGCTCGGTGCGCAGCAGCGCAGGAACCAGGTCTGGCGCTCCAGCGGGCGGCGCCGCCACATGAGCCAGGCGAACCACAGCACGAGCAGCATCAGGATCGAGGAGAGACCGACCATCACGTCGAAGGCCAGGTGCACGGTGCTGACGATCCGGTCCGAGGGCCGCACCTCGGCGGGGATCGCTTCCAGTCCCTGGATGCGGGTGGAGGGCTTGAACGCGGCCAGGATGGAGGCCACGTCGGGGATCCGGATGCCGTAGCGGACCTCGCCGTCCACCAGGATGCCGCCGAGCGTCTCGGGGACGTGGGTCCCGGTCTTCGGCAGGAGTTCGATGGCCGCGAACTTCCTGGGCTCCGAGGCGAAGACGTACCGGGCGATGGTGTCGCCGACGATCATCTGCACGGGCAGGATCACGGCGGCGGTGACGAAGGAGATGAGGAAGCCGAGCCGGTGGTAGCGGCCCCGACGCCCGCGCAGGATGCCGACCGCGTACACGCTCGCCACGCCGAAGCCGGCGACGATGTAGGCGGCGAGCAGCATGTGGGCGAACTCGTACCAGAAGGCGCCGTTGAAGAAGACGCGGGCCGGGTGGACCTCGACGACCTGGCCGCCGCGGACCGTGAAGCCGCCGGGCTTGTTCATCCAGCTGTTGGCGCCGATGACGGCCGCCGCGCCGCCGATGCTGGCGAGGGCCACCGGGACGCCGGCCCAGAAGTGCGCCCAGGGCCTGAGCCGGTCCCAGCCGTAGATGTAGATCGAGACGAAGATCGCCTCGGTGAAGAAGAAGAGCCCCTCGATGGCGAAGGGGAAGCCGAACGCGGCGCCGTAGCGGCCCATCAGGCCGGGCCACAGCAGCCCGAGTTCGAAGGAGAGGACGGTGCCCGTGATCGCCCCGACGGCGAACAGTACGGCGGCCACCTTCGACCACCGCTTGGCGAGCAGCAGGGAGTCGGCGTCACCCTTGCGCAGACCGCGGTAGTTGGCGATGAGCATCAGGGAGGTCAGCGCCACGCCGAACGGCACCAGGATGATGTGGAAGCCGAGCGTGAAGGCCATCTGCTGTCGTGCGGGCAGGAGCTGCGGCGGCTCGTCCGTGAAGGCCAGTACCTGGGTGAGGGAGTCCACGGCGAGTGTGCTCATCGGGCACCGCCCAGACATCGGGCTCCGCCCGCGTACGACACCGCCATCTCGCCCCCATCCGTCCGGTCTGCCCGAGTCGACCCGGTCAGCGATATATAGAGTTGAATATCGTCGCTTCATGTAGCGGAGCGGGCGATACGCCCGACACGGTCGGCGTCTTCCACCGCACGGGGGAACGGGGTCCCGGACGGGAGGCGGCCGGACGGCGGTTCTGCGGGGCTGGGCCGGGGGATTTCGTGTGGGCCGTTCGGTGCTCGCACACGTGATGTCCAGGCGAGGATCCGTTCCGGGCCAACCGCTGCGATCGCCCGCCTGGCCGCCTGTCCCGCAGCAGGTCCGCCGGTTCATGAGCGGTTGCCGCGCGGGCCTTCCGCTGTGAAGGCCCTCAGCAGCGCTCGGCGCAGCAGGGGCAGGCTGCCCGTGAGGCTGTTGACCGCCTTGCGGCTGCCGTAGACCGCGATGGCGGCCCGCTCCAGCTTCTCGGTGGGGGTCGCCGCGACCAGCTCCGTGAGTTCGGGGCCGGGACCGGCGCGGCGGGCACCGGGTACGGGGCCTGCTCCGTGGCGCATCGCCCGGTCGTCGGGGGCTGCACCGAGCCGGCCGTGCTGCAGGAAGTCCTCCCACTCGCGGTGGGCGTCGCGCATGGTCACCGCCGTGGCGCCGCCCGCCGTCTGCTCGCAGGCCACGAACGTCGCATCCTGTCGCGGCTCGAAGGTCCAGGTGAGGGAGGAGTGCGATCCCGGCTCCAGCCCCGACCAGCCAAGGCGGATGACCGGCTGCCACTCTCCGTTTCCTCGTGCGGCTCGCGGTGGCTCCGTCCCGGGGCTCAGTTCTTCACGACTGCCGCATCCTCGCCGGGCCGCCGGTCGACCGGTTTCCCTCGGTGCAGCCAGCGCCGCATGTCCTCTGTGAGAAGCCCCGCGCAGCACGCGGACAACGCAACGCAGCCGAGGGCCACTCCGGCGGCCGACAGTCTCAGCGCGACATGGTCCGGCGCCCCGGGCGGCGCTCCCAGCCGGTTGTCGACGTGGCCACGCGGGTCGACCGTCATGACGACCTGCGTTCCCACCGGCGACTGCTCCCCCCGGAGCTTGTGCCTGGTCCCGTCCGGCAGCCGTACGACGACCCCGGAAGCGGTGCCGTCCGGGCTCGTCGACTCCCACTGCCTGGTCACGACACCGGTGATCGCGATCCCGCGGTCATGCAGAGCCTGCTGGTCGGAGTCGTGCCACCCGAAATACATCACGCCGCCGTACGCACACAGAAGAAGTAGACCCGTGCCGCCTCCGACGACGTAGGACGCTTTCCCGCGGTCACGGGAGTTGAGATACACAGCCGCCAGCACAGGGAAGACCAGGGAGACGGTCATCCCGCCGCACGCCATGAAGATCGCCACCAGGTCCCGGTGCCCGTGCGCCCGCAACGCCAGCAGCACCCACGCCGTGAACAGGGTGAACCCGGTCGCCACGCACGACCCCATGGCGAACGTTCCCAGCCACCCCGCAGCACGCCCGGCCGCCCGCAGCGCGACCCGCCCCCACGAACTCACCATGCGGCCAGCGTGACCGCGTCTCCCTGCCACGAACAAGCTTCCGGCTCGCGCAGATTTCAGCCAATGTGTGCCGCTGGTAACAGCTCACCGCTGCACCGAACGGACACTCACCCGCAGGCCCCCGCGGAAGTGATCGGCGGCCGGACGCACTTCGCCGCCGTCGACGTCGAGCAGCCGGTACGGCACCGGCCCGCCGGCGACCACGACCAGTCGGCCGATCTGCCGTACCCGAACCGCGCGGTGTTCCGCCCCCCGATCGCCGCCGGGTGCCCGGCTTGCGGGAAAGCCCCAGGAAGGTGGGAGCATGTGGCGTGCCCTACCACATCGTGACCGTGACCGGCTCGCACCGCACCGGCTTCGGTCTCCAGGTCGAACCCGCCGTTCCCATCAAGGCGTTGGCAGCCCGTGTCGCTGACACCGACGTGCCCGTGCGGGGCGACACTCTGCTCCTGCTCTTTCCCGAGGGCCGCCGCGGGCGGGCGATCCTTGCGGACTTCGCTGTGGAAGCATGGCGCGACGGGGACACTTACTACTGCCGGAGCAGTCCTGATGACCCCGAGTTCACCCTCGTCATCGGTACCGAGCGCGGACCGGAGGACCTTCCGCCGGGCACGGAGATCTGGCTGGACGATGCCGCTCCCACCGGTGGTGTGCGAAGCGGCGGCTGGCGCCGGATCATCGCGCAGTTCGAGGACCTGCCGTGGGTGAGGGTCGATCCCGGAGCGGCCCCGGAAACGATGCCGTCGCATTCGTCGTCCGTTGAGCCTTCCCGTGACACGCGCTTCCCGGAGTGACGGAGTGCGCGGACGAACGTTCGGCGGGATTTCCCCACACCGATAGGCGGATCCTCACCTCACAGACGGCTCGTATCAGCAGGTCACGGGAAACCGGCGTCGATGCCACGTCCGTCCGTGGGGGGCCGGCGCATGCGGCAACTACGCGCACACGCCGCCAGGTCGGGCTGTCCGGCCGCCGATTCTCGAACGGGGTGAGCAGGCCTCCGCACCGCCCCACCCGCCCCGATCACGCGGCCGGCCACCCCCGTCACC
>NZ_PQSR01000045.1 GCF_002920635.1 Streptomyces sp. Ru72
GCGACACCGGACCACGACGGTCCGGACACCCCGAGGAGTCCCGGCGTCGCCGCCCACGAGCCCGCGCAGCCGGTCCTCACCCGTTACTGGCTGCACAACTCCGGCCCGGCGCCGCGCGGCAACATGCCCGTCACGGCGTACCTGTCGCCCACGGCGCTCACGGCTTCCGGGCCCGTCACCGCCACGGTCCGGGTCGCCTCGGAACTCACGGACGCCCCCGTGTCGGGCACGGTGCACTTCGGGCTGCCGCCCGGCTGGTCCGCCGAGCCCGCCGAGCTGCCGTACGCGCTGGGCCCCGGCGGGTTCACGCTCACCGAAGTCACGGTGACGCCGCCGCCCGACGCGGCGCCCGGCCGCCACTGGCTCGCGGCCCGGCTGCCGTACGGCGGTCAGGTGTACGAGGACGTCGTCGCCCTCGACGTGCCGGGCGCCGTGTCCGAGGGCGAGCCGGACGGACGCACCGGGCCCACGCTCCTGACCCGGCTGGGAGCCGAGCGGGTCACCCTGCGCCGGGGCGAGCGGGTGCGGGTTCCGGTGACCGTGCGCAACACCACCCGCGGTCCGGTCGCCGGCACGCTGTGGGCCGTGTCGTCCTGGGGCACCTGGCCCGGGGTCGCACCGGGCTGCCAGGGCTTCACGGCGGGCGCCGGGGAGCTGCTGGAGTGCGGCATAGAGGTGGACGGAGCGGCGGTGCCGGCCGGCTCGTACTGGCTGATGGCGAAGGTCGCCTGGCACGGCTGCGTTGCCTACACGGAGGCCGTCGTGCTGGAGGTGACGCCATGAGCGGGCACGCGGCCGTGGTGCACGGCGAGGAGGTCCCGAAGGAGCGTGTGGACGCGTTGCTGGCGGCCGTCCCGCCCCGCGACCGGGAGACCCGCCCCGAATCCCTCGCCCGGGCCGAGCGGCAGCGGCGGCGCTGGGCGACCCAGGTGGTGGTCGCGGACGAACTCGCCCGCCGGGCCTGTGCGGAAAGGGGGCTGAAGCCTCCCGAGGAGGCGCCGCCGCCGCGGCTGCTCGCCGTGGACGGGACCGACGTCGCCGACCTCGGCAGCATCGTCGCGGCGGCCCTCGCCCACTCCCCCGCCGCACGCGTGCTGCTCGCCCATCTGGAGGGCCGGCAGCACGTCCCCGAGGAGGCGGTACGGGACTACTACGACCGCAACCAGGACCGCTTCCTCAGCCCTGAGGCACTGCGGCGCGGCGTCGACCCGTTCGGCGGCGGGGCACCAGGGGACTTCCTGCCCTACGAGCGGGTCCGCGACGGCATCGAGCGCGAGCTGCGCAAGGCGGCGGGCCGGCGTGCCTTCGTCGACTGGCTCGACCGGGCGCGCGCCGGGGTGCAGTACGCCCACGGCCACGAGCATCCGGGCGACCCCTCGCACCCGGACCACGAGCACCGGCACTGATCCCACACGCACGCTCGCCCGAGGACGCGCGTGCGGAACCGAAAAGCAACACGCAACCCATTGACCTCCGATGAATTCTGGTCCACCTTTTCATCAATCAGAGTCCAACTTGGTGATTTGAACCGACCGTCGAGTTGTGACCGTCCCAGGAGGGCAGCAATGCACGTAAGAAGACTCACCGGATCCCTGACCTGTCTGATCGTCCTGTCGCTCACGGCCGCCGGGTGCGGCCTGTCGGGCGGCTCGGACAGCGGCGAGGCCACCGCCGGCGGCTGCAAGGTCAACAAGGAGAACGTCGGATCCGGCAAGCTCTCCGGAGACGTCAAGGGCGACATCACCTTCCAGACCACCAACCTGAAGAAAGACTTCGGCGGCTTCTTCAACGGAGTGATCAAGGCCTTCGAGAAGGCCCACCCCGGCACCGAGGTCAAGTGGATCGACGACCCCGGCGACAACACCTTCACCCAGCGCACGGTCGCCGACGCGCAGGCCTGTACGTTGCCGGACGTCATCAACGTCAACGCCCCGACCGCGACCGCGCTCACCAAGGCCGGCTACCTGCTCGACCTGAGCGCGAAGGACCCCGACGTCGCGAAGCCGTTCGTCCCGTCGTTCTGGAAGTCCGCCACCTTCCAGGACCCCTCCGGGAAGGCGATCCACACCACGCTCCCCTGGTACACCGGCGGCGTCCTGCTGACGTACAACAAGGACCTGCTGAAGAAGGCCGGCATCGACCCGGCGAAGCCGCCGACGACGTTGTTCGGGCTGTTCGCCGACTACGAGAAGATCGCCAAGGCGGGCAACGGCGACTTCTACGCGACGATGGCCAACCCGGTCTGGCGCATCCCGTCCGACTGGGACCAGATGAACATCAAGATCCTCTCGGCGGACGGCAAGTCGGCCGTGTTCGCCGACGACCCGCGCACCACCCAGTGGGTCGCCTGGATGGCGAAGCTCTACAAGGAAGGCGCGATGCCGAAGGACTCGCTGTCCTCCAGCAACGACCCCTCCACGCTCTACAGCCAGGGCAAGGTCGCCTACGGCTCGACGAACCCGAGCTTCGTGCGGTTCGTGAAGCAGAACAGCCCGTCGATCTACTCCAAGACGGCCGTCGGCCAGCAGCCCTACGACGCGCTCGGCCGCGCCTCCGCCGGTGCCCCGCAGTTCATATCGGTCGCCGCTACCAGCAAGCACGCGCCGGTGGCGCTGGCGTTCGCCGAGTTCCTCACCAACGCCGAGAACCAGACGGCCTGGTGCAAGGACCCCAACGTGGTGATCTTCCCGACCACCTCGGCCTCGCTGGAAGACCCGTTCTTCCAGAACGTGACCGGTGACGATCCCTTCTCGCAGGCCCGCAAGCTCGTCGCCGACCAGCTCAAGACGGCCGACACCAACCAGACCAACCTCTCCCCGGCCGTGCAGAACGCCATCGTGAGCCAGGTGCAGCTGGCCATGCAGGGCAAGAAGAGCCCTGAGCAGGCCGTGAAGGACGCCCAGGCGAAGGCCGACGAGTTGCTGAAGCAGGGCAGCTGACCGTGGCGACGCAGACCGTGAAGCCGGTGCCCGTGCCCGGGGCGGAGTCCACCTCCGCGCCGGGCACGGCCCCGTCCCGCATCCGCCGGCTGGCCCGGGCCGTCACACCCGGCGCCGCCCCCGGCGCCAACGGCGCGGCGCTGTACCGCCGCTGGTGGCTGCCCTGGCTGTGGACCGCCCCCGCGCTCGTCTGTGCGGCGGTCTTCGGCGTGTTCCCGTTCCTCAACACCGTCCTGCTGTCGTTCACCAACGCCAAGCCGCTCGGCGGCGCCGCGAACTTCGTCGGGCTGTCCAACTACACCCGGATGCTGGACGACTCCGACTTCTGGCTGGCGACCCGCAACAGCCTGCTGTACGCGCTGGTCGTGGTACCGCTGATGGTGCTGCTGCCGCTGATGCTGGCCGTCCTGGTGGAGAAGAAGCTGCCCGGCATCGGGTTCTTCCGGTCGGCCTTCTACACACCGGTGCTCGCCTCCAGCGTGGTCGTGGGGCTGAGCTGGCAGTGGCTGCTGGCCGACGACGGGCTGATCAACACCTGGCTGCAGAGGGCCCATCTGATCAAGCAGGCCATTCCCTTCCTGTCCGACTCGTGGCTGATCCTGTTCTGCGCGATGGGCCTGACGCTGTGGAAGGGGCTCGGCTGGTACATGGTCTTCTACCTGGCCGCCCTGGGGAACGTGCCCCAGGAGCTGCACGAGGCGGCGTCCATGGACGGCGCCGGTGCGATCCGGCGCTTCTGGCACATCACCGTGCCGGGCGTGCGGCAGGCCATGATGCTGGTCGGCACGCTCACCGGCATCGGCTCACTGCGGGTGTTCACCGAGATCTTCATGCTCGGCAGCTACACCGGCGGCCCCGGCGGCGCCGACCGCACCCTGCCCTTCTACATCCGCGACGTCGGCCTGGACCCGATCACCGGCAACGCCGGTTACGGGTCGGCGGTCAGTGTGGCGCTGTTCCTGCTGACGCTGGGGCTGACCCTGCTGGCGCAGCGCCTGACGAAGGAGGACGAGTCATGACGACGGCTGTCGACAAGCGCGGGCGCCTGATGCCCCGCTGGCGGGACTACGGCCGCCCCCGGGAACTCGTCGTCCGCTATCTGCTGCTGCTGTTCGTGCTGGTCATCACCGTAGGACCGCTGCTCTGGCAGTTGCTGGCGTCGCTGAAGAGCACGAGCGAGGACGTCTTCGGGGCGAGCGCCACCCTGCTGCCGCGCCACCCGACCCTGCGGGCCTACGAGGCGATCTTCGAGCAGGTGCCGGTGGCCACGTACATCAGGAACAGCCTGATCGTGGTCGTCCTGTCGATCACCAGCCAGCTCGTCTTCTCCACCACGGCCGGCTACATGCTCTCCAAGCCCGGCTGGAAGGGCCGCAAGGCGGTCTGGGTCGTCCTGGCCGCCTCCATGATGTTCCCCTTCGAGTCGATCATGGTCTCGCTGTTCCTGAGCATCCGCGACCTCGGCCTGATCGACAACCTGGTCGGCGTGTGGCTGCCCGGCTTCGTCGGCGCCATCAACGTCCTGCTGATGCGCGGGGCGTTCCTGGCGGTGCCGCGCGAGATCGAGGACTCGGCGATGCTCGACGGGGCGAGCGAGTGGCAGCGCTTCCGGTACCTGTACCTGCCGTCGGCGTGGGGCGCGATCATGGTGGTCGTCATCAACACCTTCATCAGCGCCTGGGACGACTTCCTGTGGCCGCTGATCGTGCTGCGCTCGGAGAACCACATGACGCTGACGCTGGGTCTGTCCCGGCTGCAGAGCTCGTCGTTCGGCTACGACCAGCGGATGGTCATGGCCGGGTCGGTGATCTCCGTGATCCCGGTACTCGTGCTGTTCGTCATCACCCAGCGCTGGTTCTACAAGGGCGTCTCGGCGGGGGCCGTCAAGCTCTGAGGTCCAGCACGGCGGGTACGGCGGTCAGCGCGGCCCGCGAGGACTCGGCGACCCGGATCTCCACGGCTCCGGCGTCGCCGAGTCGCTCCGCGTCCAGGGGCAGGGTGACCGCACGGCACTCGCCCGGCGCGAGGTCGACGCCCTCGAACGCGCACAGTTCGAGGGTGCGCGGCCAGACGGACGTGATCAGGCGCCTGAGATAGACCTGCACGACCGTGCGCCCGTGCCGCTCACCGGTGTTGGCGACGTCGACGGTGACGGTGTGCCGGTCCGCACGCGGCGGGCCGTAGGAGAAGGTCGTGTACGACAGCCCCTGGCCGAAGGCGTAGAGGGGCTCGGCGTCGACGTCGACATAGGAGCCGTACTCGGTGTCCTTGTGGTTGTAGTAGACGGGGAGTTGGGCCGCCGAACGGGGGACGGAGACGGGGAGGCGGCCGGTGGGTTCCGTGTTCCCGAGCAGGACGTCGGCGATCGCCTCGCCGCCCCACGGCCCCGGGTACCAGGCGGTGAGCAGGGCGTCCGCACGCTCGGCCGCCTCGGGGACGGCGTGCGGGCGGCCCTGGACGAGCACGACCGCCGTGGGGGTGCCGGTCGCGGTGACGGCGTCCAGGAGCGCGCGCTGGGCCCGGCCGAGCCGCAGCCCGGCGAGGTCGACACCTTCTCCGCAGGTCATGTCGGAGCGTGTACGTCGTGCGGCCCCGTTGGCGTCGAACTCGGTGTCGGGCGTACGGGCGCTGCTGCCGCCCAGCACGAGGACGGCCAGGTCGGAGCCGGCGGCGAGGGCGACCGCTTCGGGTATGCCGGAGAGGTCGTCGCCGGTGAGGGCGCAGCCCCGGGCGTGGCGTACGTCGGTGCCGGGCGGGGCCAGCCGCCGCAGTCCGTCGAGCACGCTGCTGCCGGTGCCGGGGCGCTGCGGGGCGGTGTAGTCGCCCAGCTGGTGCGCGGTGGTGGCGCCGTGGGGGCCGATGACGGCGATGCGAGTGGCCCGTACGGGCAGCACGCGGCCGTCGTTGTGCAGGAGCGTGACGGCGGCCCGGGCCAGTTCGGTGCTCAGCTCGCGGCCGGCGTCCGGGTCCGGCGACGGGCTGTGGGCATACGGCTCTTCGAACAGGCCGAGCTGGAATTTCAGGCGCAGGACGCGGGCGACGGCCGTGTCGAGGACGTCCTCGGCGACGAGGCCGCGCTCGACGGCTTCCTCCAGGTGGGTGAAACCCTCGTCCCACAGGCTCAGGTCGACACCGGCGCCCAGGGCGAGGGCACCCGCGGAGACCTTGTCGCCGGTGATACGGGCCAGCCGGTCGACGGCCAGCCCGTCCGCCATGACGAGTCCCTGGAAGCCCCAGCTCTCGCGGAGCAGGTCGTGCAGCAGGGTCCGGTTGCCGCAGCAGGGCATCCCGTCGACCTCGTTGTACGCGGCCATGACGGCGGCGGCACCGGCCCGGATTCCGGCGCGGGCCGCAGGCAGGTGGATCTCGTGCAGCTCTCTTCGGCCGAGCTCGGACTCGGCGGAGTTGCGGCCGCCGACGGTGGCGCCCTGCCCGGCGAAGTGCTTGAGGACGACGGGCGCCTTGTCGGGGGCGAAGTGGGGTGCCGGGGCGCCCTGCATACCGCGGACGAGAGCCTCGGTGAGCCGGGCGGCCAGGTACGGGTCCTCGCCGAAGCACTCCTCCGTCCGCCCCCAGCGCGGATCGCGGGCGATGTCGAGCGCCGAGACGAGGGCGACGTGACCGCCGCGGGCGCGCAGTTCGGCGGCGGCGTGCGCGGCGGCACGCTCGTACAGCCCGGGGTCCCAGGTGGCGCCGACGGCCAGGTTGACGGGCAGGACCGTGCCGTCGAGCGCCATGAGGCCGTGCGGGACCTCTTCCACGAACAGCGCGGGGATGCCCAGCCGGCTGCGTTGAAGGACGTGGTGCTGGACGAGGTCGGCGAGTGCCGGGCCGTCCACGGCGACGGGGCCGCCGGTGTGGTCGACGCCGGACCAGGCGTCGGCACGCAGCAGGCCGTACAGCGCCCCGAGCCCGGCGAAGCGTTCGGTCTCGGCGTACAGGGCGTCGGTGAGCTCGAAGCCGCCGTCGGGGGTGCGGCGGTAGGCGTCCCAGCCGTACATCCGCTGGTTGAGCTGCCCCACCTTCTCCCGCAGGGTCATACGGGAGAGCAGGTCCCGGACGCGGACGTCGACGGGGGCGGCCCGGTCGCGGTAGACAGGGGGAGCACCAGCCTCGGTGAGGGTCATGCGGCCGGTCCCTTTCGGTGGGTGTCGTCGTGAGCGAGCCGGGCCAGGGCCGCGGCGCCCGCGCACCCGTCGGCCACCCTGTCGAGCGTCAGGCCGAGGAGGTCCAGCCGGGGGGTGAGGAGTGCGGTCAGCGGACTGTCGGGGCCGAGCAGGCCACCGGTGGCGACGATCCGCTCGCCGGGGAGCGGGTCGAGGGCGCGAACGGTGTCGACGAGGTGGCCGGCCGCTTCGGTGAGGATCGCCTCGGCGACCGGGTCCTTGTCCCCTGCGGCCTCGGCCACCAGCGGTGTGAGCCGCGCGAGTTCGACCGGCGGCCGGGCCATGACGGCGGGCAACAGGTGCATGCGGTAGGCCTGGCGCCGCTCCCGGGACCAGTCCTGCCCCTCGTACGGCACGACGTCGTCCGGCAGCCCCAGCGCCCGCCCGGCCGAAGCGGCCAGGGCCGTCGGCCCGCCGCGCCCGTCGGCCATGCGCAGCGCCGCCCGGACCGCGGCGCGGCCGATCCAGAAGCCGCTGCCGTCGTCCCCGAGCAGCCAGCCGTCACCGCCCGCGGTCGCCGTGCACAGGCGTCCGGTGATGCGGGCCGCGACCGCGCCGGTGCCCGCCACCAGCGCGAGGCCGTCGGCGGGGTGGCCGGGCGCGGAGGCGAACGCCGCCTCGATGTCGCTGCAGATCTCCACCGTCACGGCGGGCATGCCGAGCCGTTCCAGCGCGGCGGTGAGGGCGGAGTGCGCCCTGAGCCGGCCCGGCTCGGACGGCGCGGCCCGGGAGGCGCCGGCGAAACCGCCCGCCACCGCCACCACCCGCCCGCGCAGCCGTTCCGGCACGGCCCGGCCGACGGCCTCGGCGAGGTGGTCGGTGAGCTGCGGCACCGGAACCGTCAGCGCGTTACCAGGACCCGCGCTGCCCTCACCCACCGTCCGTCCGTCACGGGCCGCCGCCAGGACGGCGCGCGTACGGGTGCCGCCGGCGTCGAGGCCGACGACGTAATCCTGGTTCAATTCACTATTCATCAACGACCATGGTGGTTGATACATTCGCCAGAGACAAGGCCCGATGCACTCCCCGCTCCTAGGAGGCCGCCATCCGTACCCTTCGCTTTGGCGTCAACTACACCCCGCGCCGCGGCTGGTTCCACTCCTGGCACGACTTCGACCCGGCGCACGCGCGCGAGGACCTGGCGCAGATCGCCGGACTCGGCCTCGACCACGTGCGGGTGTTCCACCTGTGGCCGCTCCTCCAGCCCAACCGCACCCTCATCCGCGCCACCGCCGTCGACCAGTTGGCGCGGCTGGTCGACCTGGCGGCCGAGGCGGGTCTCGACGTCCTCGTGGACGGCGTCCAGGGTCATCTGTCCAGCTTCGACTTCTACCCCGAGTGGACACGCGCCTGGCACCACCGCAACGTGTTCACCGATCCGGAGGCGATCGAGGCGCAGGCGGACCTGCTGCGCACGCTCGGCCGTGCGCTCGCCGGCCGCCCCAACCTCATCGGGATCCAGCTCGGCAACGAGCTGAACAACCTGGTCGAGCACAACCCGGTGAGCGTCCAGGAGGTGGACCACTACCTCGACACCCTGCTCGCCGCCGCCCGGGGCGGCATCGGCGAAGGCCCCCTGGTCACGCACTCCGCCTACGACGCCGCCTGGTACGGCGACGACCATCCGTTCACCCCCGAGGCCTCGGCCCGCAAGGGCGACCTGACCACCGTCCACCCGTGGGTGTTCTCAGGCGACTGCGCCCGCCGTTACGGCCCCCGCTCCCCGCAGGTGCTGCACCTCGCCGAGTACGGCGTGGAGCTGGCCACTGCGTACGCCGACGACCCGGCTCGGCCGGTGTGGGTGCAGGAGACCGGAGCGCCCGAGCCGCACATCCCGGCGGCCGACGCCCCGGAGTTCGCCCGCGCGACCCTGTTGAACGCGGCCGGATGCGCGGGGCTGTGGGGCGTGACCTGGTGGTGCTCCCACGACGTGGACCGGTCCCTGGCCGACTATCCCGAACTCGAGTACACCCTGGGCCTGTTCGACTCCGCCGGCCGGGCCAAGCCGATCGCGGACGCCCTCGCCGACACCATCGCGAAGCTGCGCTCCGAGCCGCGCCGCGTGACCGGGCGACGCACCGCTCTGGTACTGGAGTGCACACGGGCCACGCGGTCCGTGTCCGGGCCGGGCGGCGCCTTCTTCGAGGCCTGGATGCGGCTGCGCGCGGAGGGCGAGCGCCCGGCGGTGGTCCTCGCGCAGCGGGCCGAGGACACGGCGTACCTGGCGGCCCGGGGCGTCACCGACGTGGTCCGCGTGTCCTGACGGGGGTGTCCAGGGTTCACGCCCCGGCCAGCGCCTCCGCCACCGCCTGCAGGTTCACCCGGCCGCGTCCGTAGGAGCGGAGCGCGTCGCCCTCCTCGGGCATCCCGGTGGACACCCGTACCGCGTCCGGCCGTCCGGCCAGCAGGGCGTCCCGCACCGCCGTCTGCCAGGGGTGCAGCCCCGCGTCGTACGTGGCGACGACCAGGGGTGCGCCCTGCGCACGGCGCAGGACGGCGGCGCCGAGCGCCTCGGGGTCGGCCGGCTCCTCGGTGACCGCCGTTCCGGTGGCCGTCGGATCGACGGCGCGCAGCTCCGTCAGGAGGTCCTCGCCGCCCCAGTTGAGCGCGGGATGCGGCGGCGGGAAGAGGTCGACGACATGGGCGCCCCGAACGGGCGCCGGGCCCGGGCGGGCGCGAACGGCCCGGCGCGCCGCTTCCAGCCCGGCGGCGCCGTCCCACCCCGCGACGGCCGTCGGCGCGGACGCGTACCGCTCGGCCAGCCGCCGCACCCGCCCTGCCGCCTGGTGCACCCGCTCCGCCGCCAGGTCTCCCGCGCCGAGCGCGTCGAGGACCGCATCCCGGCAGGCGAGGGTGGTCGCGAGATCCGGTACGGCGACGATGACCTGGTCGGCGCCCGCGGCGAGCGCGAGCCGTGCGCCCGCGGCCTCGCCGTAGCGGTCGGCGATCGCCTTCATCTCCAGGGCGTCGCTGACCAGGACGCCGTCGAAGCCGAGTTCGTCGCGCAGCAGGCCGGTGAGGA
Source organism: Streptomyces sp. Ru72 (assembly GCF_002920635.1). Taxonomy (GTDB): domain Bacteria; phylum Actinomycetota; class Actinomycetes; order Streptomycetales; family Streptomycetaceae; genus Streptomyces. The sequence goes on from NZ_PQSR01000045.1 coordinate 10,128, forward strand.
TGCGAGGGCTCAGCGTGGCGGGCCGGCCGGGGTCCAGCGCCGGGAAGACCACGTGGGCGCTCATCAGCATCGGCACGCCCGCGGCGATGGCGGCCCGGAAGGGGGCGAGGTCGAGTTCCTCGTACGGCCGCGGGTCGAGAGCCGTCTCGTGGTGGCTGTCGGTGACGGTACCGCCGTGGCCCGGGAAGTGCTTGGCGCAGGAGGCGATGGAGCGGGCCTCGGTGGCGGCGATCCAGGCGCGCAGGTGGCGGGAGACCAGCTCCGGGTCGGACCCGAAGGAGCGGGTGCGCACGATCGGGTTGTCCGGATGGTGCTGAAGATCGGCGACGGGGGCGTAGGAGGCAGTGATGCCGAGCGAGGCGAGGTGCCCGGCCAGCGCGTCGGCGCATCGGGCGGTGAGCCCCGGGTCGTCGACGACGCCGAGCGCCCAGGAGCCGGGGACGTCGGGTGCGCCTGCGCTCGCCAGGTGGCCGATGCCCCCGCCCTCGTTGTCGATGGCCACCAGCAGATCGGGCCGGATGGCCCGCAGCGTGTCGGTGAGGTGGCGGACCTGTTCCGCGTCGCGCACGTTGCGGGTGAAGAGGATGACCCCGCCCAGGCCGCGGTCGATGAGTCGCTTCAGGGTGTCGGGGACGGTCGTGGTGCCCTCGAATCCGGCGACCAGGCAGCGGTGAGCGGCCTCCTCCAGGTCGGCGGACAGAGCGTGCGTGTGCGGGGTGTGGGTCACCCCGGCAATGTTCTGGCTCATTCATCCAGAAGTCAACAAGTAGATGGCTTGCCGATTCAGAACCTCCTCCTCGACACGCGGGATGCCGGAATCCGATGGCCTCGCGGCAGCAGGACAGTGCCACACCCGGGATGCGGCTCGGCGTTGAGGACGAGCACACGGTCGACCGCGCACGGCCGGCCGTAGACCGCCCGGGCGCACCGGATCACCCACATCTGGGCGGTGCGCGACCCGGACAAGCTCCGCCCCCTGGTGCTCTCCTGAGCGTCCCGGCGGTCTTCGGCGCTGCGCGAACTCTTGCCGCACCAACTTCCATACTGTAGACAATATTTCGTCGACACTCCGTATCGACCCCTTCGGCAGTTCTTGCCACCTCCGCGGTACTCCCTCGACCGAACGGAGTTGTTCCTGTGAAAGTCGCAGTTCTCGGCGCCGGTGCGATCGGCGCCTACGTCGGCGCCGCACTGCATCGTGCGGGCGCCGATGTGCACCTCATCGCCCGTGGACCGCATCTGGCGGCCATGAGGCGGCACGGAGTGCGGGTGCGCAGCCCGCGCGGCGACTTCACCGCGCACGCCCACGCCACCGACGACCCGGCCGAGATCGGCCCGGTCGACTTTGTGTTCCTTGGGCTGAAGGCCAACTCGTACGCGGCGTGCGGGCCGCTGATCGAGCCTCTCCTGCACAGCACGACGGCGGTCGTGGCCGCCCAGAACGGCATCCCCTGGTGGTACTTCCACCGCCACGGCGGCCCCTACGACGGCCGTCGCCTGGAGAGCGTGGACCCCGACGGCGCGGTCAGTGCGGTGCTCGCGCCGGAACGGGCCATCGGCTGCGTGGTGTACGCGGCGACCGAGCTCGAAGGCCCCGGTGTCGTGCGGCACTTGGAGGGCACCCGGTTCTCCGTCGGCGAGCCGGACCGCAGCATCTCCGAGCGCTGTCTGGCCTTCGGTGAGGCGATGCGGGCGGGCGGCCTGAAGTGCCCGGTCGAGCCGGACCTGCGCAGCGACATCTGGGTCAAGCTGCTCGGCAACATCTCCTTCAACCCGATCAGCGCGCTGGCCCGCGCCACCATGCGGCAGATGTGCCTGCACGGCGGCACCCGCAGGGTCATCGAGATCATGATGCGGGAGACGCTCACGGTCGCCGAGGCCCTCGGCTGCACGGTCGGCGTCTCCATCGAACGGCGCCTCGCGGGCGCCGAGCGGGTCGGCGACCACCGCACCTCCACGCTCCAGGACCTGGAACGCGGCAAACCGCTCGAACTCGACGTACTCCTCGCGGCCGTCGTCGAGCTGGCGGAGATCACCGGCGTCGAGGTGCCCACCCTGCGGACCGTGCACGCCATCTCGGACCTGCTCGCGCTGAGGAGCGCCGCATGAGGAAACGCCAACCGAAGACCTACACCCGGCTCACCCACCCGCTCGTGCGTGACTCCCGCGACGAGCCCTTCCGCCCCGCGACATGGGAGGAGGCGCTGGACCGCACCGCCCGGGGCCTCACCCGCAACCGCGGCGCGTTCGGCATGTTCTCCTGCGCCCGCGCGACCAACGAGATGAACTACGTGGCGCAGAAGTTCGCCCGGGTGGTGATGGGCACCAACAACGTCGACTCCTGCAACCGCACCTGCCACGCCCCGAGCGTCGCGGGCCTGTCGGCGGCGTTCGGCTCGGGCGGCGGGACGTCGTCGTACGAGGAGGTCGAGCACACCGACGTCATCGTGATGTGGGGCTCCAACGCGCGCTTCGCGCACCCGATCTTCTTCCAGCACGTGCTGAAGGGGATCAGGAACGGCGCGCGGATGTACGCCGTCGACCCGCGCCGCACGTCCACCGCCGAGTGGGCGGAGAGCTGGCTCGGTCTCAACGTCGGCACGGACATCCCGATGGCGCATGCCATCGGCCGCGAGATCATCCACGCGGGCCTGGTCAACGAGGCGTTCGTCGAGCGGGCCACCACCGGTTTCGAGGAGTACGAGGCGCTGGTCGAGCCGTGGACGCTGTCGCTCGCCGAGAAGGTGACCGGCGTACCGGCCCGCGCCATCCGGGAGCTGGCCCACGCCTACGCCCGCGCCGAGCGCGCCCAGCTGTGCTGGACCCTCGGCATCACCGAGCACCACAACGGCACCGACAACGTCCGGGCCCTGATCAACCTGGCCCTGCTCACCGGTCACGTGGGCCGCTACGGCTCCGGGCTGCAACCCCTGCGCGGCCAGAACAACGTGCAGGGCGGCGGCGACATGGGGGCGATCCCGAACCGCCTGCCCGGCTTCCAGGACATCCTCGACCCCGAGGCGCGCCACCGGTTCGAGTCCGCCTGGGACACCGTCATCCAGCCGCACTACGGGCTGAACCTGACGGAGATGTTCGAGGCGATGGAGGAGGGCTCGCTCCGGGCGGTCTACTGCATCGGGGAGAACCCGGCGCAGTCGGAGGCGGACAGCGAACAGGCCGTGCGGCGGCTGCGGCAGCTCGACTTCCTCGTCGTGCAGGACATCTTCCTGACGAAGACCGCCGAGCTGGCGGACGTGGTGCTGCCGGCGACGGCCGGCTGGGCGGAGACCGAGGGGACGACGACCAACAGCGAGCGCCGGGTGCAGCGGGTACGCCGAGCGGTCACGCCGCCCGGCCAGGCGCGCGAGGACATCGACATCCTCTGCGCCCTGGCGGCACGCCTCGGCCACGAGTGGAAGTACGCCGACGCGCAGGCGGTGTGGAACGAGCTGCGGTCGGTGTCGCCGGACCACTACGGGATGACGTACGCGCGCCTGGAGGAGCACCAGGGCATCCAGTGGCCGTGCCCGAGCACGGACCGGCTCGAACCCACCTACCTGCACGGCCGGTTGTGGGACACGGATCCGGAAAGGCGTGGCACGCCCGCGCCGTTCGGGCTCGTCCGGCACGACCCGCCCGTCGACCTCACCGACGAGCAGTACCCGATCCGGCTGACCACCGGGCGGCGGCTCGACTCGTACAACACCGGCGTGCAGAGCGGCGGTTACGCCTCCCCACTGCGGCGCGGCGAGTACGTCGAGCTGTGCCCGGAGGACGCGGAGCGCTACGGGGTCGTCGTCGGCGAGGAGGTGCGGGTGACCTCGCGGCGCGGGTCCGTGGTCGCCCCGGTGTGGATCGACACCGGCCTCAGGCCCGGGCTCGCCTTCATGACCATGCACTTCCCCGACGAGGTGGACACCAACCAGCTGACGATCGAGGCGAACTGCCCGATCGCCGGCACGGCGGAGTTCAAGGCGTCGGCGATCCGGATCGAGAAGCTGCCCGTCGCGACCATCGTGAGGTGACGCAAGTGGACCTGCACTTCGGTGACAGCAAGCCGACGGACGAGGAACGGGCGGCCGTCGACGCCCTGTTGGGCCCGCCAGAGTCCTCGTGGGAGGGCGCCGACCGTACGGACGCCGACCTGAGGTGGGCCCGCGGCGGCCGCGCGGCCCGGGACCGCCGCGACCTGCTGTTGCCGGGGCTCCACGCGCTCAACGACCGGGTCGGCTGGATCAGCGAGGGCGGCCTCGACTACCTGTGCCGGCGGCTGACCGTGCCGCCGGCCGAGGCGTACGGCGTGGCGACGTTCTACGCGATGTTCTCGGTCGGGCCCCGCCCGGCGACCGTGCTGCACGTCTGCACGGACCTCGCCTGCACCGCCGCCGGGGCGGGCGAGTTGTGCGCCGGTGTCGAGGCGCGGCTCGGCCCGGGCAGCGGGGTGAGCGTCGAGCGCAGCCCGTGCCTGGGCCTGTGCGAACGCGCCCCGGCGGCACTCGCGATCAGGGCGGGCGACCCGGTGCGTACGGCGGTGTCGGCACCGGGGACGGTGGAGGGGGCCGTCCTCGCCGCCACCGCGCCCGACTCGGCACCGGAGGAGCCGGAGGCGGCGATGGCGGTGCCCCAGGCCGGAGACCCGTCGTTGAAGCTGCTGCACCGGGTCGGCGTCGTCGATCCGTCCTCCCTGGACGACTACCGCGCCCGCGGCGGTTACACGGCCCTGCGGCGCGCCTTCGCACTCGGCCCCGCCGGGGTGATCCGCGAGGTCACCGACTCCGGTCTGCTCGGGCGTGGCGGCGCGGCCTTCCCCACCGGCCGCAAGTGGCAGGCCACCGCGTCCCAGCCCGACCACCCGCACTATCTCGTGTGCAACGCCGACGAATCCGAGCCGGGCACCTTCAAGGACCGGGTGCTCATGGAGGGCGACCCGTACGCGCTCGTCGAGGCGATGACGGTCGCGGGGTACGCGGTCGGAGCGCACCGGGGCTATCTGTATCTGCGCGGCGAGTACCCGCGGGCACTGCGCCGCCTGGAGCACGCCCTGGCGCAGGCACGCGCGCGGGGCCTGCTCGGTGACGACGTCCTCGGCCAGGGATACGCCTTCGACATCGAGATCAGGCGCGGGGCGGGCGCCTACATCTGCGGAGAGGAGACCGCCCTGTTCAACTCCATCGAGGGGTACCGGGGCGAGCCGCGCTCCAAGCCGCCGTTCCCCGTGGAGAAGGGCCTGTTCGGCAAGCCGACGGTGGAGAACAATGTCGAGACCCTGGTCAATGTGCTGCCGATCCTCACGATGGGCGCGTCCGCGTACGCGTCGATCGGCACGGAGACGTCCACAGGGCCGAAGCTGTTCTGCGTGTCGGGCAGCGTGGAGCGGCCGGGGGTCTACGAGCTTCCGTTCGGCGCCACCCTTGGCGAACTGCTGACGCTCGCGGGTGCGCGGGAGCGGCTGCGCGCGGTGCTGCTGGGCGGTGCGGCCGGCGGTTTCGTACGCCCCGACGAGCTGGAGATACCGCTCACCTTCGAAGGCACGCGAGAGGCGGGCACGACGCTCGGCTCGGGCGTCGTCATGGCCTTCGACGACACGGTCCCCCTTCCGCGGCTGCTGCTGCGCATCGCGCAGTTCTTCCGCGACGAGTCGTGCGGGCAGTGCGTGCCGTGCCGGGTGGGGACCGTGCGCCAGCAGGAGGCGCTCCAGCGGATCGTGGAGCGTACGGGCGCCGACGCCGCCGACGACATCGCCCTGCTCCGGGAGGTCGGCCGCGCGATGCGGGACGCCTCGATCTGCGGTCTCGGGCAGACCGCGTGGAACGCCGTGGAATCCGCCATCGACCGTCTGGGGGCGTACGCATGACCGCGATACCGGTGGGGGTGCCGCGCAGGCTCGTCGAGTTCACCCTCGACGGCCAGGAGGTCAGGGTGCCCGAGGGCTCGACGATCCTGGAGGCGTGCCGTGCCGCCGGGAAGGACGTCCCGACCCTCTGCCAGGGCGACACGCTCACCCCGAAGAACGCCTGCCGCGTCTGCGTGGTGGAGGTAGAGGGGTCGAGGACCCTCGTCCCGGCCTGCTCGCGGAAGGCCGAGCCGGGCATGGAGGTGCGGACCGGCACCGAGCGCACCCGGCACAGCCGGAAGGTCGTGCTCGAACTGCTGGCGTCCTCGGTGGACCTGTCCACCACGCCGCAGGTCGCCGAGTGGATCAAGGAGTACGAGGCGAAGCCGGACCGTTTCGGCCCGGACGCGGCCCGCGTCGACGAGCAGCCGAGGATCGACAACGATTTGTACGTGCGGGATTACGGTAAGTGCATCCTCTGTTACAAGTGCGTGGACGCGTGCGGCGAGCAGTGGCAGAACACCTTCGCGATCTCCGTCGCCGGGCGCGGCTTCGACGCCCGGATCGCCGTGGAGCAGGACGCGCCGCTGACCGACTCGGCGTGCGTGTACTGCGGCAACTGCATCGAGGTGTGCCCGACGGGCGCGCTGTCGTTCAGGTCGGAGTTCGACATGCGCGCGGCGGGTACGTGGGACGAGTCGGCGCAGACGCGGACCACCACGGTGTGCGCCTACTGCGGTGTGGGCTGCAACCTCACACTGCACGTGCAGGACAATGAGATCGTGAAGGTCACCTCCCCGCACGACAACCCGGTGACCCACGGCAACCTCTGCATCAAGGGCCGTTTCGGCTACCAGCACGTACAGAACCGGGGCTGATCAGGACATGGGACGAGTCACGGAACGACGCAAGGTGATCCGCATCCGGGACGGGGCGGTCTCCACCCGCCCGGACACGCTGGTCGCCGAGGAGCCGCTGGAGATCCGGCTCAACGGCAAGCCGCTGGCGATCACCATGCGCACACCCGGCGACGACTTCGCGCTCGCCGCCGGGTTCCTGGTCAGCGAGGGCGTGCTGGGCGACCACCGTGACCTGCAGAACATCGTCTACTGCGCGGGCGCCACGGTGGACGGCTCCAACACGTACAACGTGGTGGACGTGAAGACGGCGCCCGGTGTCGCGATCCCGGACATCACGCTGGAGCGCAACGTCTACACGACCTCCTCCTGCGGCCTGTGCGGCAAGGCCAGCCTGGACGCGGTCCGTACGACGGCTCGCTGGCCGATCGCGGACACGCCCCCCGTGCGGGTGGAGCCGGCCCTGCTTGCGAGCCTCCCGGACCGGCTGCGCGCGGCCCAGCGGGTCTTCGACCGGACCGGGGGCCTGCACGCGGCGGCCCTGTTCGCCGAGGACGGCGAGCTGCTCGACGTCCGGGAGGACGTGGGCCGGCACAACGCGGTGGACAAACTGGTGGGCCGCGCCCTGCAGAACGGGGACCTGCCGCTGTCCCGCGCGATCCTGCTGGTGTCGGGCCGGGCCTCCTTCGAGCTGGCGCAGAAGGCCGTGATGGCGGGTATCCCGGTCCTCGCCGCCGTGTCGGCGCCCTCCTCGCTGGCCGTGGACCTGGCAGCGGAGACCGGGCTGACCCTGGTGGGCTTCCTGCGGGGCAGCTCCATGAACGTGTACGCGGGCGAGGACCGCATCGCCCTGCGGGCCACGGCCGCCCAGGGCTGACCACCTCCCCGCGACACGGCGGCGGGGACCCCGGCCGGCGGGGAGCGCCCCCTGCGCCGCCGGGGCCCGCTGTGCTCTCACACCCGTAGCAGCGGGCCTTTCGCAGGTCGAGATCTCGGGTCGCCCATTCCGCCGTTCCGGTGGCGATGCCCTGCGGGTATCGCCGCGTACGGAAGAGGTCTTGGACGGCGAGGTGCCGCCGGACGCAGGCTGAAACCCTGTCGGACACACAGGAAAGGGGCATCGGACATGGGCCTGCGAGGACAGCGGATCGTGGTCGTCGGCGGTACGTCGGGCATCGGCCTGGCGGTCGCGGAAGGGGCCGCCCGTGAGGGTGCGGAGGTGGTGGTCGCCTCCCGCCGGCAGGAGAGCGTGGACGGGGCGCTGAAGCGGCTGCCTCCGGGCGCCGAGGGGCACACGCTCGACGCGACGGACGAGGCCGCGGTGCGAGACTTCTTCGAACGGATCGGGGGCTTCGACCACCTGGTCTACACGGCCGGTGAGTCGCTGCTGATGGAGAGCTTCCTGGAGTCGGACCTTCCGCGGGCCAGGCGGTTCCTGGACACCCGGCTGTGGGGCGCGTACACGGCCGTCAAGCACGGCGCGCCCTCGATCCGCAAGGGCGGCTCCGTGGTGCTGACCACCGGGATCGCGGGGCAGCGCCCGCTGCCGGGCACGACCGTCGCGGCGAGCCTGTGCGGGGCGATGGAGTCGCTCACCCGCGCACTGGCCCTGGAGCTCGCCCCGGTCCGGGTCAACGTGGTCTCCCCCGGCGTGGTCCGCACCGAGCTGTGGCGGGACATGACCGAGGAGGACCGGCGCGGCCTGTTCGAGTCGAGCGCGGCCGCGCTGCCCGTCGGCCGGGTGGGCACGCCGGAGGACGTCGCCGAGGCGTACCTGTATCTGATGCGCGGCGGCTACAGCACGGGCTCGGTGGTGGTCGTGGACGGCGGCGGGCTGCTGGTCTGAGCCCCTGCGACACCGGCTCCGGCGTGTCAACCGGTGGTGAGCCGCACCTGCGAGGCCGTCACGACCGATCCGAGGCGCGGGAAGTCCAGCCCGACCGACGCCTGGTGCTCGGCGGCGGTGAGGGCGGCCATGGCGTCCTCGACGAAGACGAGGTCGTAACCGAGGTCGGCGGCGGCACGGGCGGTGGACTCCACGCCGAGGTTCGTGGCGATGCCGCCGAACACCAGGGTGGTGATGCCGTGTTCGCGCAGGCGCTCGTCCAGGCCCGTGCCCTGGAAGCCGCCGATCGTCCGCTTCACCACCTCGAGGTCACCGTCCCGGAGCAGGCCGGCCACCAGTCCGCTGCCTGGCGGCTGCTCGGCGACACCGGGACGCTCGACACGGATGAGGACGACGGGAGCGCCGGCCGAGCGGAAGGCGTCCGCCAGCCCCTCGGCCGTGGCGAGGACGTCCATGCCCTTGCGCGGCTCCAGCGGCAGGGCGACGATGCGGTCCATCAGGTCGACGAGCACCAGGGCGGTGCGCGCCGGATCGAGTGCGTCAGCTGCGGTCATGACGGAACGTTAGCCCCCGTCAGCCGTCCGTACCGGAAATACGGATCAACAGATCCATGAACCGGTCGCGTTCGGCCACGGAGAGCGGGGCGAGCAGTGTGTCGTTCGCCTCGCGGGCCGCCTTCTCGCAGCGCTTCAGCAGCCGGCCGCCCTCCTCGGTGAGCGACACCGCGTTCTTGCGGCGGTCCCTGGGATCGGGCTCACGGAGGACGAGGCCCGCCGCCTGGAGGTCGTTGAGGACGCCGACCAGATCCTTCGGGTCGAGCGCGATGCCGCGGCCGAGATCGGCCTGGGCGACGGGGGCGAGGTCACGGACGGCGGAGAGCACCACGTGGTGCCACATCTTCATGCCCTCGGCGGCGAGGGCGTCGGCCACCAGGGCGCGACCGCGGGCGGCGGCACGGCCGAGGAGCCAGCTCGGCAGGGAGCGGATCGCGGGGAGGGGAGCTTGGGCCATGGTCGCAGCTTAGCGAAAAATCGTTGGGCCTCCCTACGAGTGTGCGATACCGTTGGGACTCCCAATGACCCTGGAGGTGCGATGCGTCGCGTCCGGTACGAGTCCACCGGCGGCCCCCTGTTCCTGGAGGAGGCGCCCGTCCCCGAGGCGGGCCCCGGCGAACTCCTGGTGCGCTGCGAGGCCGTCGGGATCACGCTGCCCGTCGTGCGCAAGGTCACCGAGGCCGCCGAGCCGATCGCGCTCGGCGGCGAGATCGCCGGCGAGGTGGTCGCGACCGGCGCCGGCGCCACCCGCTTCCGGACCGGCGACCGGGTGACGGCACTGTGCTTCGGGCACGGTTACGCCGACTTCGCCGTCCTGCACGAGGCCATGGCCTCTCCGGTCCCCGGCACGGCGAGCGCCGTCGACGCCGTCGCGCTGGTCCGCAGCGGGCTGGTGGCGCTCGGCGCGCTTCAGGCGGCACGCCCCGAGCCGGGCGAGTCGGCCCTGGTCACGGCGGCGGCGAGCGGCGTCGGCCATCTCGCCGTGCAGTTGGCCCGGGTGCACGGGGCGTCCCGCGTCGTGGGCGCCGTGTCCGGCTCCGGCAAGGCGGACTTCGTGCGCGCGCTCGGCGCCGACGAGGTGGTCGCCTACGGCGCCCCGAACTGGGGTGAGCCCGTCGACTACGCCCTCGACGCGGTGGGCGGCGACCTGCTCGGCCCGGCCGTCGCCGCGCTGGCGCCCGGCGGCCGGCTCGTCGCGTACAGCTCGGGCGGCGGCACCGTTCAGGCGTACGACCTGCTGGTGGGCGCCAAGTCCGTCATCGGCTTCCAGATGGCGCGGATCGCCCGCGGGAAGCCGGAGCTGTACGAGCGGTGGCGGCAGGAGTTGTGGCGGCTGTTCGCCGAGGGCGCGCTGAAGCCCGTCGTGCACGCCGAGTTCCCGCTCGAGGAGGCGGCGAAGGCGCACGCGGTCATCGAGTCGCGCGGCAACCTCGGCAAGGTGGTCCTGCGGCCCTGAGTCGCCGGGCGCCGACCGGTGGCGGTTCGGACGTGGGCCGACCCGTCAGGGACCACCGGGTGTCGAGGGCCGAGGGCCTCTGGCGCGTTCGGCGCGGAGGGACCTCAGCCGGAACGTGTCGCCGTACCGACCGCGGTTCGTGATGCCGCGGCCGGCTCCGGGCCGGCCGCCGGGCCGAGGGCGTCGTGGGAGCGGCGCTTGGCGATCACCGCGCAGACCATCAGCTGCATCTGGTGGAAGAGCATCAGCGGGAGCACGGCGAGGGAGGCCTGTGCGCCGAACAGGACGCTCGCCATGGGCAGTCCGGAGGCGAGGGACTTCTTCGACCCGGCGAACTGGATCGCGATCCGGTCGTCCCGGCCGAAGCCGAGGGCACGGCCGCCGTACCAGGTCAGCGCCAGCATCACGGCGAGCAGTGCGGCCTCCACGACGAGCAGGCCGCCGAGCCGGAGCGGGCTCACCTGGTGCCAGATGCCGCGCACCATTCCCTCGCTGAACGCGGTGTAGACGACCAGCAGGATCGAGCCGCGGTCGACGAACCCGAGCACCTTCTTGTGCCGGGTGACGAACCCACCGATCCAGCGCCGCAGGACCTGTCCCGCGAGGAACGGCACCAGCAGCTGCAACACGATCTTGACGAGCGAGTCCGCCGAGAATCCGCCACCGCTGTCGCCCAGCAGGGCCGCCGCGAGCAGCGGGGTGATGACGATGCCGGCGAGGGAGGAGAAGGAGCCCGCGCAGATCGCTGCGGGCACATTGCCGCGGGCGATCGAGGTGAAGGCGATCGACGACTGGATGGTGGAGGGGACGAGGGTGAGGAAGAGCAGTCCCGTGTAGAGGTTGTGCGTCAGGAACACCGGCACCAGGCCGCGGGCCGCCAGACCCAGCAGCGGGAAGATCACGAAGGTGCAGGCCAGCACGGTGACGTGGAGCCGCCAGTGCCGGAGCCCCTCCACCGCCTCACGGGTGGAGAGCCGGGCCCCGTACAGGAAGAAGAGGAAGGCGATCGCGGCCGTGGAGGCACCGGAGGTGACGCTCGCGGCCGTGCCCCGCGCCGGGACGAGGGCGGCGAGGCCCACGGTCCCCAGCAACAGGAGGATGTACGGGTCGACGGGCATCCGACGCGGCCATCGCAGGCGTTTCACAGTGCTCCACTACTTCGCTGTACGTCCGGTGCGGGGGCACGGTCGTGCCCGGTGCGAGGGCACGGTCGTGCCCTCTCCATCCTCCTCCCCCGGCGGGTGATCGGGAATCCGGCATAGCGCTCTGACTGTCATCGCATTCCGCGATAACCTTCCCGCCATGTACGACCCGTCCCACCTCCGCACGTTCCTCGCGGTGGCCCAGACGCTGAGCTTCACGCAGGCCGCCCGGCGGCTGGGGCTGCGCCAGTCCACGGTGAGCCAGCACGTACGGCGGCTGGAGGACGCGACCGGGCGCCCGCTCTTCCTGCGGGACACGCACTCCGTGGAGCTGACCGAGGACGGCGAGGCGATGCTCGGCTTCGCACGGCGGATCCTGGAGGTGCACGAGCAGGCGACGGCGTTCTTCACCGGGACCCGGCCGCGCGGCCGGCTGCGGTTCGGCGCCTCCGAGGACTTCGTGCTGACCCGGTTGCCGGAGATCCTCGAGGGCTTCCGGTACGAGCACCCCGAGGTGGATCTGGAGCTGACGGTCGAACTGTCGGGCACGCTGCACGAACGGCTGGCGGCGGGTCGGCTCGACGTCGTGCTGGCGAAGCGGCGCCCCGAGGACCCGCGCGGCGAACTCGTCCGGCACGACAAGCTGGTGTGGATCGGCGCGGAGCGGCTGCGTCTGGACCCCGACCGCCCGGTCCCGCTGATCGTCTACCCGCCGCCGGGCATCACCCGCGCCCGCGCCCTTGAGGCCCTGGAGAAACAGGGCCGGCCCTGGCGGATCACCTGCACGAGCGGCAGCCTCAACGGCCTGATCGCGGCGGCCCGCGCCGGCCTCGGCGTGATGGCCCACTCCCGGGGCCTCATCCCTCCCGGCCTGGTCAGGATCCCCGAGCGTGCGGGCCTGCCGGACCTGGGGGAGGTCGACTTCGTCCTGGTCCACGGAGAGCGCCTGGGGCCCGCCCACAGCGCGGCCCGGGCGCTGGCGGCGGCGATCCTCGCGGGCGGCGACCGCCTGCACCGACGGTAGTCACCGCGCCGGCCGCGGATGCATGAGCTGCTCGACCCGACGCAGGAACGGCGTCCCCTCGGCATGCTGGACACCGTCCAGGAGTCCCAGGGGCCCCCTCGGGGTACGCGCAGAGGTCCGCCGTGCTCCTCGCCAGGGCGGTCGCCACGCTGTTCGGGGCTTGTCGCGGAAGCGGCCGTATCGAGGCCGGTGCGGCAGCTGCGGGACCGAGTGACAGGATCGGCGCCGCGGACGCTGAAGAAGACAGTGGATACGGCAGGGTGACCGCCGGGGGCGGCGGCCGACGGAACGCCCGGCCACCGCCCCGCCCTACTCGCCGGTAGCGCGTACCGCGCGGTAATCGCCCCGTACAGATTCCGTGGAGATTACGGGACCGGAACTTACGCCGCCGTAAGGGATTCTGTCCGCCCCTTCCCCTTGTGCTCGCATTTTCCATGGCTGACCTGTGCGTTTGTGGGGAGTTCCGGGGTTCCCAGCCCTCTCCCGCCGGGCTCCTGGGTGGGGTAGCTTTCACGGCGCTGTGCGGAGCGCCACCAGTGAGCCTGACCGGCTGGAGCACCCCGCAGGCGAACCAAGGAGCCGGGAGCGGGGATTGCGCGAGTTCACCAACCCTCCGTTGGCGTCGGCGCCGCCGGTGGGCGGCCTGGCCGACGTCGTCTTCGAGTATGCCCAGGAAGATCCGCTCCGTGTCGCCCTCGGCCGCAAGGACGAGCAGGGCCGTTGGCGCGATGTGACCGCCGCCGAGTTCCGCGACGAGGTGCTGGCGCTCGCCAAGGGGCTGCTGGCCCAGGGCGTCCGCTTCGGGGACCGCGTCGCGATCATGTGCCGTACCCGCTACGAGTGGACGCTCTTCGACTTCGCCCTGTGGACGATCGGCGCCCAGGTCGTCCCCGTCTATCCCACCTCGTCGGCCGAGCAGGTCTTCTGGATGCTGCACGACGCGCAGGTGGTGGCCGCGATGGTGGAGCACGAGGACCACGCGATGACGGTCGCCACGGTCATCGACCGGCTGCCGCAACTGCACAGGCTGTGGCAGCTGGACGCGGGTGCCGTGCAGGAGCTGTACGACGCGGGCGCTCACATCGAGGACGAGGTGGTGCACCGGCACCGGCAGGCGGTCACCCCGGAGGCGGTGGCGACCGTCATCTACACCTCCGGCACCACCGGCCGCCCCAAGGGCTGTCTCCTCTCGCACGGCAACTTCATGTTCGAGGCCGACACGGTCATCGAACGGTGGGAGCCGGTGTTCCACTCCAAGCGCGGCGACGAGGCGGCCACCCTCCTGTTCCTGCCGCTGGCGCACGTCTTCGGGCGGATGGTCGAGGTCGCGGCCATCCGCGGCCGGGTCAAGTTCGGCCACCAGCCGCAGCTGAACGCGGCGGCACTGCTGCCCGACCTGGCCGCGTTCAGACCGACGTTCTTCCTCGCCGTGCCGTACATCTTCGAGAAGGTCTTCAACGCGGCCCGCCGCAAGGCCGAGAAGGAGGGCCGTTCCGGGCCGTTCGAGAAGGCGGTCGAGGTCGCCGTGAAGTACGCGGACGCCATGGAGGCGAAGGCGTGGGGCACCGGCCCCGGCCCGTCGGCGGGCCTGCGCGTGCAGCACCAGTTCTTCGACAAGGTCGTCTACGCCAAGATCCGCGCAGCGATGGGCGGCCGGGTACGGCACGCGATGTCCGGCGGCTCGGCGATGGACCGCCGGCTCGGCCTGTTCTTCGCGGGCGCCGGCGTGCACATCTACGAGGGCTACGGGCTGACGGAGTCGACGGCGGCGGCGACCGCCAACCCGCCCGAGCGCACCCGCTACGGCACGGTCGGCCAGGCCATCCCCGGCACCACCGTGCACATCGCGGACGACGGCGAGATCTGGCTGCGCGGCGCCCATGTCTTCCAGGGCTACCTCAACAACCCCAAGGCCACCGACGAGACGCTCCACGACGGTTGGCTCGCCACCGGCGACCTGGGCTCCCTCGACGAGGACGGCTACCTCACGATCACGGGGCGCAAGAAGGAGATCCTGGTGACCTCCGGCGGCAAGAGCGTCTCCCCCGGGCTGCTCGAGGAGCGCGTACGGGACCACCCGCTGGTCGCGCAGTGCATCGTCGTCGGCAATGACCGCCCCTACGTCGCCGCGCTCGTCACACTCGACTCCGAGGCCGTGGAGCACTGGCTGCAGATGCAGGGCAAGCCCAAGCTCTCCCCGGCCCAGATGGTGCGCGACCCGGAGTTGGAGACGGAGGTGCGGCGTGCGGTCGTCGCCGCGAACACCCTGGTCTCGCAGGCCGAGTCGATCCGTACGTTCCGTATCCTCGCCCACCAGTTCACCGAGGAGCACGGGCTCCTCACGCCGTCGCTGAAGCTGAAACGCAAGGCCATCGAGAACGCATACGCGAACGAGGTCGAGGCGCTGTACCGGACCTGAGACCGGCACCGCGCCCTCCCGCTCCGACCGGGTACTCGATGCCCGCCACTCCGACGGGGGTTCGCCGGGCCACCGCGGTTCGTCAGGCCAGTTCGTAGCCGCGGAGGTCGGTGAGCAGGAGGTAGGTGTCCCGCAGCGACCCGGAGGTGTCGCCCAGGGAGCGGTAGATGCCCCACTTCGGCCGCACCCGGTCGGCGAGGAAGGTGTCCACGCCTGTCTTCGATCTGTCGCTGACGGTGGTCGAGCCGCTCCACCGTGTGCATGTCGAAGCCCAGTTGTCGCCGGTGGCGAAGATGTGCGGGTGCCCGGCCGGGTGGGAGTCCGCGCGGTCGTCCTCGACGGTCTCGAAGGCACCGAGGCCGTCGTTCCTCGCCGAGGGGGACCACTTCGACTGCCAGGAGGCCGCCCGCGCCGTGGCCGCCGGCAGACCGACCGCCGCGGCCGTCGTGCCGCCGAGGGCCGTCGTGCCGCCGAGGGCCGCGCTCAGCAGCGTTCTTCTGGTGGGGCTCATGACCGTTCACCTCGCTGCGAAGGGGGTGGCTCGAGGAGCGTGCCTGGCAGCTCCGGTGCGACGGCGGGGAGTTGCCCTCTGCCGGTCACCGTGGCCTGGCGACCCGGCCAGTCAGGGACCTGCCGGACCGCTGTCCTCAGATGTCTCCCGAGAGCTCGGCTCCCGCCTACAGGGGGCCGCGTACACCTTTTCGTTCATGTCGGCGTACCCGGCTTCCAGCGAGTGGGGGGTGGCTCAGCCCACCGCACGGGAGGAAGGCGCACGTTGTTCACATGGATGCACTCGGTTCCACATACGCTCCGTGTCGCGATACAGAGCGGCGGGATGGCGTGGCCCGGTCAATGGTCTGGACCCATAAGGTCGGATCCATTTCCCGCCAATGTGGGGTTGTCGTCGAGGCTCGAACGGGGAACCCGCCGGTCAGGAATGCACGTAAGGTGGTGATCGTTGACGATAGGAGCACCACCCGACGACTGAAGGATCGAGAGCTCGTGAGCAGCAAGGTCCCCCCGATCATCCTGAACAACGGCGTCGAGATGCCCCAGCTGGGCTTCGGCGTCTGGCAGGTGCCGGACGACGAGGCGGAGAGCGCGGTCACCACCGCCCTGGAGGCCGGATACCGCAGCATCGACACAGCGGCGATCTACGGCAACGAGGAGGGCGTCGGCAAGGCCGTCGCCGCGTCCGCCATCCCCCGCGAGGACCTCTTCATCACCACCAAGCTCTGGAACAGCGACCAGGGGTACGACGCCACGCTGCGCGCCTTCGACACGTCGCTGGACAAGCTCGGCCTGGAGTACGTGGACCTCTACCTGATCCACTGGCCGCTGCCGTCCCGGGGTACCTTCGTCGAGACGTACAAGGCCTTCGAGAAGCTCCACGCGGACGGCCGCGCCCGGGCCATCGGCGTCTCCAACTTCCTTCCGGAGCACCTCGAGACGCTGATCGAGGCCACGTCCGTGATCCCGGCGGTCAACCAGATCGAGCTGCACCCGCACCTGCAGCAGCACGCCGCCCGTGAGTACCACGGGGAGCAGGGCATCGCGACCGAGGCCTGGTCGCCGCTCGGCCAGGGCAAGGGCCTCCTCGAGGTGCCGGCCATCGTCGCCATCGCACAGAAGCACGGCCGCACCCCTGCCCAGATCGTGCTGCGCTGGCACGTCCAGCTCGGCAACGTCGTGATTCCGAAGTCCGTCACCCCGGCCCGGATCAGGGAGAACATCGAGGTCTTCGACTTCTCGCTGGACACCGAGGACATGGCGGCGATCAGCGCGCTGAACGAGGACCGTCGCCTCGGCCCGGACCCGGCGACGTTCGACATGGGCTGATCTCTGATCGAAGACCGAACGGCGCGCCCCGGACCGCCTCCACGGCGAGTCCGGGGCGCTGCGGTGTCCCTCGGCGAGTCGCCGGCCAAGCAGTTCATCCGGAACGACTGAGCCCGTGAGGCCGGGCGCCCACCACCGGGCGCCCGGCATACGTCGGTCGGGCCGGCCGATCGGTCGTGGGGTGCGCTCCCCCTCAAGCCTTGACGGCCGTGTGCATCGTGTGCGCCTGAAGCACGTAGACATCGGGGCGGTGGTACAGACTCGCCTTGTCGTCCGGATCCAGGAGGCGGTCAAGGGTCGCGCGATCCGTCGCGTCCAGGCCGTCCGCGAGCTTGTCGCGACGGCGCTGGAACTCTGCGACGGCACAGGTGCGGGCCTCGTCGGAGAGCGGGGCGGTCAGCTCGAACAGGAAGGAGCGCGTCACCGGTGCGCGCAGCCCGACGGAGGTCATCAGCGCGCCCCAGTCCTCGGTCTCCGTGACCGCGCCGGGCAGCTCCGCGCGCATCGCGGTGAACCGCTCGGTCTCCACCGCGTCCAGCCGGGCCTCCAGACCCGGGCGTCCGATGCCGATGTCACGCGGGAGCCAGCGCGGGGGCAGGCCGCCCTCCAGCAGGGCCAGGACCCCGCCGGAAGCGAGACGATCCGCGAAGGCGGCGAGTGCCGCGCGCTGGTCACCGAGGTGGTGCAGGCTGCGACTCGCCCACAGAAGGTCCGCCGGATACTCCAACTCACCGAGCGCGCCCGGGAGTTCACCGGCCAGAGTGCTGAAGCGGTCGGCCAGCCCCAGCCGGGCGGCCCGCATACGGGCGCGTTCCAGCAGCGGCTCGGAGCCGTCGGCCGCCACCACGCGGGCGTCCGGGAAGGCCTCGGCGAGGACGCAGGTGACGGCTCCCGGTCCGCTGCCGGCGTCGACGATCAGCCCCGGCCGCGCACCGCGCTCCCCCAGCCAGCCCGCGATCCGCCGGTACATGGGGGTGAGCAGTTCGGCCTGCGACTCCAGCAGCGGGGCCATCGCGGACCAGTCGACGTCGGCGTGCGCGTGATGGTGGTGGTGCTCGTGCGCCATGGTGTTCACCCTCTCTTCTCGGTGCCGTCAGCCTGCGCCGACGCACCGTGAGCGGGCCACTTCTGTTGCCGGTACGGCAACAACACGAACTGGACCGCCCCGACGGCGGCCACCGCGCGGTGGAGTCGGCGATCCGCCGGGGCCCGGCCCGGGAGGGCTGACCCCGGCGGATCACCTCAGGTCACGGCAGAGGCGGGTAGGCGTTCTGCATCAGTTGCTGGAACTGGGCCGAGAACCAGTGCCCGGACAGCGGTGCGTTCGGCAGGGCGCCCGACATGTTGTTGTTGTTCCGCGGGTTGCCCGTGTACGTCGGGTCGCACATACGGTCGAAGCCCTTGCCCTCGTCGTTCGGGATCGCCGAGCTGGCGCCGTCGGACTCCCCCGGCGGCTTCATCCACACGTAGGCGTCGATGCCGGGGGCCGGGCTGGCCTGCGGACGCTCGCCGAGTCCGGCGCCCGCCTGGTTGCACCAGTTGCCGGTATTGATGCGCCGGTCGTAGCGGCCGCCGTTGACGTACGCGTCCACGTCCGTCCTGGGACCGGGGCCGGTGGGCCGCGCCGAGCCTCCCCAGCCGTTCCGGGACGTGTCGATCAGCATCCCGATGTCGGAGTTGAAGCCGACCGAGATGAGCTTGTCCCGGAAGGCCTGCGCGTACGACAGCTCATCGACGTACCGGTTCCAGTCCACCCACTTGGACTGGCGCACCGACGTGCCGTTCACGGTGTCGTCGATGGTGAAGTTGTCCTCCTTCAGGGCGCTGTAGTTGGCCGTGTTGGTGATGAAGCCCGCCACGTCGTCGACCGTCGCGCCCTCGCTGGTGGCCGCCTGCTTGAGCAGGTCGGCCGTAGGGGCGAAGTTGTCGTCCCAGCCGAGCCAGCCGTGGTGCCCGGCGTCCACGTAGTTGTAGACGTTCGGGATGGCGCCGAGTTTGCCGAGCGCGTAGCCGACACCCTTCACGTAGTTGCCGTTGGCCTTCATCGTGTCGCACTGCGGAGTGGCCGTCGCGCGGCTGCCGGTGTTGGTGATGAGGTTCGGCAGCGAGTCGAGCTCGACGGTGGTGACGATCCGGAGGGAGGCGTACTCGGGGTCGGAGAGGATCGCCGCGATCGGGTCGATGAACTGGGTCTTGTACTTCTCGATCTCCGTCGGGCCCAGCTCGCCGTTGGACGCCAGGGCCGAGCAGTCCCGTCCCGGCAGGTCGTAGACGACGAGCTGGACGACTTCCTCGCCGCTGCCCTTCTGCTTGAGCGCCTCGTCGAGGTGGGCGCGCAGGCCCATACCGCCGTTCACGCCGTTGATCGCGGCGATGCGGTCCAGCCAGACGCCGGTGGGCTGGTTGGAGACGCGGCTGCCGCCCGGCTCCGCGGCGGCGTGCGCGGACCACTCGGGGTTCACGTAGACCTTGGCGCCCGCGTACGGGTTGTCGACGCGGCTGCCCGAGCCGCTGCCGCCGCCATTGCCGCCTCCGCCACCCCCGCCGCTGCCACCGCCGGCGTCGACGTTGCAGGCGACGCCGTCGAGGGTGAAGGTGGCCGGGACCGCGTTGGTGCCGCTGTAGGAGGCGTTGAACCCGAAGCTGACCGAACCGCCGGTAGCCAGCGAGCCGTTGTAGCTCTCGTTGGCGGCGGTGACGGTGGCCCCGCTCTGACTGATTTTCGCGTTCCAGCCGCTGGTGACCCTCTGGTTGCCGGCATACGACCACTTCACCGACCAACTCGACTTCGCCGACGAGTTGTTGGTGACGGTGACGGCGGCGGTGAAGCCGGTGTCCCACTGGTTCTGCACCTTGTAGTCGACGGTGCAGGGGACGGCCGCGTGCGCGGGGGTGGTGACGACCGCGGTGCCGGTCCCGCCCGCGACGAGGGCGAGGGCGGCCAGTAACGACGTTCTGGTACGACTCATGAGTGCGGGTTCCTTCTGGGTGTGGGGAGTTACGGATTGACGGCGCGCAGGTGGTCGCGCAGCCCGATGCCGTACGACGTGGGCGTTCCGTCGTAGTCGGAGATCAGGGACGGCCCCGACGAGCAGTCCCAGGTGTTCCAGGTCCAGCCGAGGTAGGACAGGCTGCGGTCGTCGAACCACTTCATGACCTGGTCGACGAACCCGTGCGAGCAGGTGTTCTCCCCGATCTCCCCGGCCACCAGCGGCACCTGGGCCGCGACCGGGGCGAGCGTGGAGTTCCAGCAGCTCTCGTTCGCACAGGTGTTGAAGTTGTAGACGTGGTAGGCGGCGACGAGATTGCCCGCCGGGTCGCTCGGCTTGTACGTCAGCCACTGGCTCAGGTCGTTGGAGTACGCGAGCCCGCCCGCCAGGATCACGTTCTTGGCGCCGGTGGAGCGCACGGCGTCGACGAGGTCCTGCATCCCGGCGACCTCATACCCGATGCCCGGGCAGGTACCGCCGTCCTTCCAGCACTTCCAGGCGTCCGTGGCGCCGGAGGTCGCCCGGTCCGGATACGGCTCGTTGAACAGGTCGAACACCACCGCCGGGTCGTCCTTGAACGTGCTCGCGACCGACGACCAGAACGACGGGGTGTACTGGGCGTCCGGCATGGGCTTCTGGCAGGTGGCGTGCACGTCGGAGCAGCCCGCCGAGTTGCCGGTGTACTGGCCGTAGGTCCAGTGCAGTTCGACGACCGGCGTCATGCCGTGCGCCTCGACGCGGGCCACCAGGTCCTTGACCGCCTTGATGTAGTCGGTGCCCGCGTACTCCGGCTTGACGTTGGAAAGACCCAGCCAGCACTCCTCGTTGAGCGGGATGCGGACCGCGTTCGCCTTCCAGTCGGCGATCGCCTTGATCGCCGCGTCGTCCACCGGGCCGTCGAAGACGCCGTAGCCCTGGACGCACATGAACTCGCCGCCGGACCGGTTGACGCCGAGCAGGCGACGGGCCTTGCCTGCGGCGTCCACGAGCTTGTTGCCCAAGACGTGCAGGGCCGGGGCCGAGCCGCTCGCCGGAGGCTCGGTCGGCGGCGGCGTAGGCGTCGGTTCGGAGTCGACGTTGCACGTCGTCCCGTTGAGCTTGAAGGCCGTCGGGACGGCGTTGCTCCCCGACCAGGACGCGAGGAACCCGGCGCTGACGCTCGCACCGGTGGCCAGCGAGGCGTTCCAGCTCTCGTTGGTCGCGGTCACCGTCGTACCGGACTGGGACCACTTGGCGTTCCAGCCCTGACTGACCTTCTGACCGCCCGCGAAGTCGAACGTGAGCGCCCAACCACTCACAGCGGCACGGTTGTTGGTGATCCTTACGGCACCCTGGAAGCCGCTGTCCCACTGGCCCGTGACGGAGTACTCCACCGTGCACGCGGGGGCGGCGCCCGAGGCCGTGACCACCGGGACGACCACGCTGCCGACGACGGCGACCGCGACGGCCATGAGTAAGAGTGCTGAACGAGGGGGGTGTCGCATGAGCGATCCTTGCAGCTCGGGCGCGTCCGTGACGGACGCGTCGACTGATGGAGTCGCTCCCACTGGTGCCGGTGAAGGTAGCGCCAAGTGACGGCGAAGAACAGAGGAGTAGCTGACTTTCCTTCAGTTCCTCCCGTCGAATCTTTTCGACTCTTCAAGCACCTTGACCCCTTCTGGCCCCCTCCCCAATATGGGAGCGCTCCCACTGGTTCAAGGCTTGTTGCTCCTCCCCCCACCTCTGCTCCGAGCCGCAAGGAGGAACCAGCACATGGCACCCAGACGCAGACGTCGCAGCGCGCGACGACTCTGGACCGCCGCTGTGGCGGCCCTCGCGCTCCCCCTGACGATGCTCGCCAACGGCACGAATCCCGCCCATGCGGCGGCGGTTCAGTGCAGCATCGACTACAAGACCAACGACTGGGGCTCCGGCTTCACCGCGGACCTCACGATCACCAACCGCGGCACCGGCGCCCTCAACGGCTGGACGCTGACGTACGACTACACGGGCAACCAGGCGCTGACCAACGGCTGGAGCGGCACCTGGTCCCAGTCCGGCAAGTCGATCACGGTGAAGAACGCCTCCTGGAACGGCACGATCGCCGCCGGGGCCGCGGTGAACACGGGCGCCCAGTTCACCTACAGCGGGACGAACGCCGCGCCGACGAACTTCGCGATCAACGGCACGACCTGCGTGGGCGCCCACCAGCCGCCCGTCACGGTGCTGACCAGCCCGGCCGCCGGCGCGGTCTACACCCAGGGCGACGCCGTCCAGCTCGCGGCCACCGCGGCCGCCGCCGACAACGCGACGATCAGCAAGGTCGAGTTCTACGACGACACGACGCTGCTGGGCACGGACACGAGCGCGCCCTACTCGCTCTCGGTCTCAAGCTTGACCACGGGCAGTCATTCCCTGGTGGCCAAGGCGTACGACAGCCTGGGCGCGTCGGCGGAGTCCACGCCGGTCGGCATCACGGTCGCCTCGGGTCCCGCCCTGGTGGCCTCGCCGACCCAGCTCGGCGTCCAGCAGGGCAAGACGGGCACGTTCGGCGTCACGCTGTCCAAGCAGCCGAGCGCGAACGTGACGGTGTCGGTCGCCCGCACGTCCGGCAACTCGGGCCTGACCGTCACCGACGGTTCCGCGCTCACCTTCACACCGTCCAACTGGAACACGGCCCAGACGGTGACGGTCACGGCGGACGCCTCCGGTACCGGCTCGGCCACCTTCACGGCCTCCGCGACCGGTTACACCAAGGCCACGGTCACCGTCACGGAACTGGCGGCCACCAAGGCGTACGACGCCCGCTTCCTGGACCTCTACGGCAAGATCACCAACCCGGCGAACGGCTACTTCTCCCCCGAGGGCATCCCCTACCACTCGGTGGAGACGCTGATCGTCGAGGCGCCGGACCAGGGCCATGAGACGACGTCGGAGGCGTACAGCTATCTGCTGTGGCTGCAGGCGATGTACGGCAAGGTGACGGGTGACTGGTCGAAGTTCAACGGCGCCTGGGGTCTGATGGAGAAGTACATGATCCCTACCCACGCCGACCAGCCGACCAACTCCTTCTACAATGCCTCGAAGCCCGCGACCTACGCGCCCGAACTGGACACCCCGAACGAGTATCCGGCGAAGCTCGACACGTCCGTCTCGGTCGGCTCGGACCCCATCGCGGGAGAGCTGAAGAGCGCGTACGGCACGGACGACGTCTACGGCATGCACTGGCTGCAGGACGTCGACAACGTGTACGGGTACGGCAACGAGCCCGGCACGTGCGAGGCCGGCCCGGCGGCCACCGGACCGTCGTACATCAACACCTTCCAGCGCGGTCCCCAGGAGTCGGTGTGGGAGACGGTGCCGCAGCCGACCTGCGACGCCTTCAAGTACGGCGGCAAGAACGGCTACCTGGACCTGTTCACCGGTGACTCGTCGTACGCCAGGCAGTGGAAGTTCACCGACGCCCCGGACGCCGACGCGCGCGCCGTGCAGGCCGCGTACTGGGCGGACGTGTGGGCCAAGCAGCAGGGCAAGGGCGGTGACGTCTCCGCGACCGTGGGCAAGGCCGCGAAGATGGGCGACTACCTGCGCTACGCGATGTACGACAAGTACTTCAAGAAGATCGGCAACTGCGTCGGTGCCTCGTCCTGCCCGGCGGGCACCGGCAAGGACGCCTCGGACTACCTGCTGTCCTGGTACTACGCCTGGGGCGGTGCCACCGACACCAGCGCCGGCTGGGCCTGGCGCATCGGCTCCAGCCACGTCCACGGCGGCTACCAGAACCCGCTCGCCGCGTACGCGCTCAGCTCCTACGCCGACCTGAAGCCCAAGTCAACGACGGGCGCCTCGGACTGGTCGAAGTCGCTGCAGCGGCAGCTGGAGTTCTACCAGTGGCTGCAGTCGTCCGAGGGCGCCATCGCGGGCGGCGCGACCAACAGCTGGCAGGGCCGGTACGCGACCCCGCCGGCCGGCACGTCGACCTTCTACGGCATGTACTACGACTGGCAGCCCGTCTACCACGACCCGCCGTCCAACCAGTGGTTCGGCTTCCAGGCGTGGTCGATGGAGCGGGTCGCGGAGTACTACCAGCAGACGGGGAACGCCACGGCGAAGGCGGTCCTCGACAAGTGGGTGAAGTGGGCACTGTCCAAGACCACGATCAACCCGGACGGCACCTACCGGATCCCCGCCACGCTGCAGTGGTCCGGGCAGCCCGACACGTGGAACCCGTCATCGCCCGGCAACAACAGCGGGCTGCACGTCACCGTCGCGGACTACACCAACGACGTCGGTGTGGCGGCCGCGTACGCGAAGACGCTGACGTACTACGCCGCCAAGTCCGGTGACCTGACGGCGAAGTCGACGGCGAAGGCGCTCCTTGACGGCATGTGGAACAACTACCAGGACACCCTGGGCATCGCCGTCCCGGAGACCCGCACGGACTACAGCCGGTTCGGCGACACGGTGTACGTGCCGAGCGGCTGGAGCGGCACCATGCCGAACGGCGACGCGATCAACTCCTCCTCCACCTTCAGCTCGCTGAGGTCCTTCTACAAGAACGACCCGGCGTGGTCGAAGATCGAGGCCTACCTGAAGGGCGGCGCCGCGCCCTCGTTCACGTACCACCGGTTCTGGGCGCAGGCGGACATCGCCCTCGCCATGGGCTCGTACGCGGAGCTCCTCGAATAGGTCCCCGCCGGGTGCTCCGCGGGAGGACCGTGGTTCGACTGCTGGTCCGCTGTGGCTGGTCGCGCAGTTCCCCGCGCCCCTTCAGGGGCGCGGTACGCACCGCACCTTTCCGCAGAACCGCCTGAAAGCTCCGCGTGCGTGGCCCCGTCACCTGACGACGGGGCGCCGGCCGGGCGGTCCCCACCCGCACTGGGGGCCGTCCGGTCCTCGCGCGTTCTCCTCACGGAAGGACCCCTGTGCGAAGAACCTCCCGAAAGGGCCGCAGCCTCACGGCCGTGGTCGCGCTCGCGGCCGGCCTGCTCGCGGGCACCGGTCCCCGGCCACCTGTACCTCGCGTACAGCGAGAAGAGCGGCCCGTACGACGGCGGCAAGGGCCAGTTGTGGCGGTATGCGACGGCGACCGGCACCTGGACGAACATCAGCCCGGTCGCGGAGGCCGACACCTACTACGGCTTCAGGATCGACGTGTCGTCTCGCCCTGGCTGACCTTCGGCGCGAATCCGTCACCGCCCGAACAGACCCCGAAGCTCGGCTGGATGACCGAGTCCCCGGAGATCGACCCGTTCGACTCCGACCGGATGATGTACGGGACGGCACCGAGAACCTGACGAAGTGGGACGGCGGCGGCCAGTTCAACGTGAAGCCGATGGTGCAGGGCCTGGAGGAGACGGCCGTCAACGACCTGGCCTCTCCCCCGTCCGGTGGTGCCCAGCTCTTCAGTGCCCTGGGTGACATCGGCGGCTTCCGGCACACGATCTGGCCGAGGTCCCGTCGAGGATGTACACCTCCCCCACCTTCACGACGACCACCAGCCTGGACTTCGCCGAGACCAGCCCGAACACGGTGGTGCGGGTCGGCAACCTGGACTCGGGCCGGCACGTGGCGTTCTCGACGGACAACGGCGCCAACTGGTTCGCAGGCACGGACCCCTCTGGGGTCAGCGGTGGCGGCACGGTCGCGACAGCGGCGGACGGCAGCCGGTTCGTGTGGAGTCCGGCGGGGACGGGCGTGCAGTACACGACGGGTTTCGGATCGTCCTGGTCGGGGTCGAGCGGGATCCCGGCCGGGGCGGTCGTCGACGAAGGGCGACATCTGGCTGGCCGGCGGTGCGACGGACGGCGCGTACGGTCTGTGGCACTCGACCGACGGCGGGGCCACATTCACGAAGCTGCCGAACGTCGAGCAGGCCGACACCGTCGGCTTCGGCAAGGCGGCGACGGGAGCCTCGTACCAGACGCTGTACACCAGCGCGGAGATCGGCGGGGTGCGAGGCATCTTCCGGTCGACCGACAAGGGCGCGAGCTGGACCCGGATCAACGACGACGCCCACCAGTGGGGCTGGACGGGTGCGGCGATCACGGGTGATCCGCGTGTGTACGGGCGGGGGTACGTGTCGACGAACGGCCGCGGGGTGACCTACGGCGACACCTCCGAACACGAGCGGAGGCGGCGGCGGTGCTACGGATCCGACGCCGACGGGCGCCTGTTCCGTGACGTACGAGATCACCAATCAGTGGTCGGGCGGCTTCCAGGCGGACGTGACGCTCGCCAACACGGGCTCCTCCGCGTGGAGCGGCTGGTCGCTCGGCGGTCGTTCCCGGGCGGGCAGAAGAGCGGCCAGCTGTGGAACGCCGAGCACACCCAGTCGGGGTCGGCGGTGACAGTGAAGAACCTGGGCTGGAACGCCCGTGTGGCCGGGGGCTCGTCCGTGAGCTTCGGGTTCACGGGGAGCTGGTCGGGGTCGAACACCGAACCCACGGCCTTCAAGCTGAACGACCAGACCTGCACGGTGAGCTGACGGCCGGGGCGTGTGCCGTGCGCACGGCACACGCCCCCAACGGCGTGACCATGCGCACGCCGGATGGTTATGCCGGTCATGGAAGCATCTCGTTCCCGCAGGTCCGCCGCCCTCGGCGCCGTCACCTCGCTCCTGCTCCTCGTCGTCACCGTCCTGGCCGGGTCCCCGGCCACCGCCGCCCGTCACGCGGTCCCTTCGGCGGACCCCGCGGCGATCCGCGCATGGAACGCCATCGCCACCGACACCATCGCCACCAACCTCGGCCCCACGCGCCCATCTGGGCAGGCGGTCGTCTGGCACGGGTTCGTCTCGGCCGCCGTCTACAACGCCGTGGTAGGCATCCAGGGCGACTACGCGCCGTACAAGTGGCAGGAACGCGGCCCCTCCACCGCATCGCCCGAGGCGGCGGCCGTGGCCGCGGCGCACCGTGTCCTGCTCACCTACTTCCCGGCGTCCCGGGCCGGGCTCGACGCCGCCTACGCGGACTGGCTCGCCAGGATGCCCGACGGCCCGGTGAAGACACAGGGCGTGGACTTCGGAGAGCGCGCCGCCGGCCGCCTCATCACCCTGCGCGAAGGCGACGGCCGGGACGCGCCCGTGCAGTTCACCACCCCGCCGGCGCCCGGTGTCTGGCGGCCCACCCCGCCCGGCCATCTGCCCTTCATCGACCCCTGGCTCGGCAGGCTGCGCCC
The DNA here is from genome assembly GCF_002920635.1 of Streptomyces sp. Ru72. Lineage (GTDB taxonomy): Bacteria > Actinomycetota > Actinomycetes > Streptomycetales > Streptomycetaceae > Streptomyces. The sequence continues at coordinate 37,246 of NZ_PQSR01000045.1, forward strand.
GATGCTGCTGCTCTCCCCGGAGCAGTTCCGTCCCGGTCCGCCACCCGCCCTGCACTCGGCGCGCTATGCCCAGGACGTGAACGAGGTGAAGAGCATGGGCGCGAAGACCGGCTCGCCCCGCACCGCGCTCCAGACCGAGACGGCCCTGTTCTTCGGGGGCAGTCTGGTGACACAGATCCAGGCGGCGCTCAGGGACTACACCGACCGGCACCACCTGGGCATCGCCGAGACGGCGCGCGTGTTCGCCGCGGCGAACACGTCGGCGACCGACGCCGTCGTCACCGCCTGGGACGCCAAGCTCCGGTACGGGCGCTGGCGGCCCATCACCGCCGTCCAACTGGCCGACACCGACGGCAACCCCGCGACCCGGGCCGACCCGCAGTGGCAGCCGCTGCTCCTCACGCCACCGCACCCGGACTACCTCAGCGGCCACACCACGGTCACCGGCGCGGTGACCCGGACCCTCAGCGGAATCCTCGGCACGACACGGCTGGACCTGAACATCCCGTCCGAGATCACCGGCACCACCCGGCACTACGCATACGCCGACCAGCTGGACCAGGACATGATCGACGCGCGTGTGTGGGCCGGAATCCACTTCCGCTCGGCGGACGTGGCCGGGGCCCAGGCCGGCAAGCGGATCGGCACCTGGGCGCTGACCCACTACTTCCAGCCACTGCGCCCGCACCGCTGATCCGGGGGGCCGCGTGCTGTACCAGCACGCGCCCCCCGGAAGCGCCAGGGCACGGAGAACAGCGGTTACAACCAGCCCCCGCACCCCAGCTTCTTCATCGCCGGCAACATGCCCGCTCCGCCCCGACCCACCGTCTACACGGCCTGAAGTCCGGCGACGGCTCCTACCCCCTGCTCAAGGACGTGCGAGGCCACGCCACGCTCGGCGAGCGGACCAGCGCCGGAACCGGCCCGAAGGGGTGCGACGAAGGCCCCGGTCATCGGCCGGGGCCTTCATTGCCGATGCTCAGCGTTTGGCGAGGTCGCCTACCTTGGTGGTCAGCGCGGCCATCGCTTCCTTGACGGTGCCGCTGTTCTTGCCGACCGCTTCGGTGAAGGTGTTGAGGGCTTCGGCGAGTTCGACGTTGCTCTGGGCCACGGCCAGGTTGACGGCTGCTTGCGCGAGGCGGACGGTGTCGGGATGGGCGCCCTTTCCGGCTGCTTGGTCCACCTTGCTCTTCGCCGTGCGGATCAGTTCCTTCGCGGTCGTTGCCACGGTCCCCCCTCGGAATCGGTGACGTGTCCCCGTCCACGGTAGATCGTGACCCGTGCACCGTGTAGGGCGCGTCAGGCAGCCCGGCTGCCGACGAGTGGCAGCCGGCCTCGCGGCCACCAGCGCGGAACCGACGGCGCGTCTGCGGTGGCGGTGCGGGGACGGGTGCTGCACGGGGCTCCTCCTGGGATGGCCGGGGAATCGCCGTGTCCTCAGTCGCCGCCGCCCGCACCGCGGTTGCCGTATCTTCCGGCCAGCTCGGACGCCGTCCGGGCGATCCGCCGGCGCAACTCCTCGGGTTCCAGGACCTCGATGTCCGCGCCCAGGCTCAGGAACTCGCCGTGCGCGTGCTCGACGGACTCGATCGGTACGGTGGCCAGCGTCCAGCCGTCGGCCATCTCGCGGCCGTTGGCTTCGACCGCCCTCCCCGCCGATCCGGTGAGCCGCGCACCGGGGGCAAGCCGGACGACCGCCTCGCCATGGTACAGCCGGTCGTGGAAATCCCGTTGGTACGCCGCCCAGTAGGTGGCCAGATCGAAGCCCTCAGGGATGGTGAACTCCTCTTCGCTCGATCTGAGTTCGAGGATCTGGTCGACGCGGAAGGTGCGCGGTCCCGGCCCGGCGACGACGTACCAGCGCCCCGCCTTCAGCACGAGTCCGTACGGCTCCAGACGGCGCTCCACATCGGTGGGCTCGCGCCAGCGCCGATACAGGACGTGCAGCACGCGGCTGTTCCAGACGGCGGCCGCGACGGCGGGCAGAAACGGGGCCTCGTCGGCGTCCGCGTACCAGCCGGGGGCGTCCAGGTGGAAGCGGCCGCTGATCCGGTCGGCGTGCACGCGCAGTTCGGGCGGCAGTGCGGCGCGGACCTTGAGCTGGGCTGCGGCGAGGACGGAGCCCAGTCCGAGTGCGGCGGCCGGCCCCGGGGCGCCGGACAGGAACAGGGCCTCGGCCTCGCCCGCGGTCAGTCCGGTGAGCCGGGTGCGGTAGCCGTCGAGCAGCCGGTAGCCGCCCGCGTGCCCGGCGTCGCCGTAGAGCGGGACGCCCGCGGCGTGCAGCGCCTCGACGTCCCGGTAGACGGTGCGCACCGAGACCTCCAGCTCCTCGGCGAGCTGGGCGGCGGTCATCCGGCCGCGGGTCTGGAGCAGCAGCAGGATGGAGACGAGCCGACTGGACTTCACTGACACAGGATGTCAGCAAACCGGCCTTAGCGTCCCTGGCATGGCCTTCAGGGAGAAACTCCTCACCGTGCCGCCGCCGATCGAGGTGGCGGGCCGTTGGATCAAGCGCTACCACGTCACCGCCGACCCGGCCGGCATCGCGCCGGACGTCGAGAAGGCGGCGTACGCGATGCTGCCCCACCTGCTGCCCGAGCCGGACGCCACGCCGCCCGCGACGTTCGTCGTGCTGCACCGGGGCGACGACGACGGCGCCTATCTGAACGCGTACAGCTGGGTGTGGGACAACGTCCTGCACTTCCGTGGCGCGGCGGCCGGCCAGCCCGTGCTCGGCTGCCCTGACCGGGACACCGCTCATTTCGTCCTGACCGAACGGCCGTGGATCGGCTGTGTCTGGGAACTGCCGCCGGTTCTGCACGAACGGGACGCCTGGGTGCGGCATCTGCTCGCACCCGACGTACCCGATCTCCACGCCTACTTGACCGATTCCCTGCCCGAGGGCACGACAGGAGACCGCTGATGAGCAGCCCGCGCGACTTCGACTTCCTCCACGGCGAGTGGCAGGTCCTCAACCGCCGCCGGACCGACTTCCTCGACCCCGGCAGCGGCTGGGAGGAGTTCACGGCGACGAGCCGTTGCCGGCCGCTGTTCGACGGGGCGGCGAACGTCGACGAGATCGACATGCCGCACCTGGGGTCGAAGGGGCTCACCCTGAGACTGTTCGACCGGGAGACCGAGCAGTGGTCGCTGAACTGGTCCTCCAGCACCAGCGGCAAACTGTTCCCGCCCGTGATCGGGCAGTTCGACGGCGGCCGGGGCGAGTTCCACGGCGACGACGAGCACGACGGCAAGGACGTGCGGGTCCGGTTCGTGTGGTCGGGGGTCTCACCCACGGCCGCCCGCTGGGAGCAGGCGTTCTCGGTGGACGGCGGGGAGACCTGGGTGACCAACTGGGTCATGGAGTTCAGCAGGCCCGTCTGAGGCCGCCCAGGTCCCCTCGTCAGAGTCCGGCCTTGCGGAAGGCCCGCAGGGTGAACACCGGGTCGGGGCGCGGCCGGTCCTGGTCCGGGAGTGCCGCGAGTTCGCCGGCGATCCGCTCGGTGAGCGAATGGCCGGGGGCCAGGGTGACGAACCAGCCGCGGCGCAGGTCCGCCAGGGTGCGGCGGGGGCTGCGGCCCTGGCCGGTCCCGGTGAAACGGGCCCCTCCGGCCGGGACCAGGCCGCAGGCTGCGGCGTGCGCCGCGACCGCTTCGGCGGCATCGTCCGCGGATCGGCGCGGGCGTGGGGCGAGGACGGCGTCGATGTCGCTGCCCACGTTGTGGGAGGCGGCCTTGTCGACGGTGGTGACGTAGACACCGCCCGGCCGCAGCACCCGGGCGCACTCGGCCAGCACGCTCCGCACCGCGTCGGGACCGTCCAGGAGATGCAGCAGCCACACGCTGGTGACCGCGTCGAACGCCCCGTCCGCGAACGGCAGTCGGCGGCTGTCGGCGAGGACGACGGCACCGGGCAGCCGGGCGGCGGCCCGCCACGCCATCCCGTACGCCAGATCCGCGCCCACGACCCGCAGCCCGGGCCGCGCGGCCGCGAGCCGCCGCGTCACGATGCCCGTGCCGCAGGCCACGTCGAGCAGTCGGCCGGCACCCTCGGGCACCAGTCCGAGCACGGCGTCGGCCGCCGCGGCGGCCCGGGGTTCGCCGCCGCGCAGGGCGTCGTACTCCGCGGCCTCCTTCTCGTAGTCCAGCACGTGGGGCGACCGCTCAGTGCGCGCCGTGGCCGGGCGCCAGTTCCTCGACCCTGCGCGCCAGTTCGAAGTCGAGGTCGGTGACCGCGCCGCCGGCGCTGTGCGTGTTCACCGTCAGGGAGACGGTGTTGTAGCCGAGGGTGAGGTCGGAGTGGTGGTCCAGCTCCTCCTGCACCTGGGCGATGTGCACGACCATCGCGGTCGCCGCGAAGTGCGTGCCGAGCCGGTAGGTGCGGGCGATCCGGTCGCCCTCGAGGGACCAGCCGGGCAACTCGGCCAGCCGGTCCTCGATCTCCTTCTGCGACAGTGGTTCGACGGGCATGACCTGGCTCCTTCCGTACGACGCGACGCGGGGACGGCCCCACCCTGTCACATCCCCTCCGTGCGGGCCCGTACGCGCGGCCGGGGCCCTCAGGGCCGGTGTGCCACGAACTCTCGGCGTCCTGCGCACTCCGCGGCGAAGTCGTCCGCCAGGACGGTCGTCTCGGCCCGTCCCTCGACGCGCTCCAGCCACTCGTGCGGCAGCCCGTGGTCGCCGTGGCGGGCGCCGAGGAGGTTGCCGCAGACGGCTCCCGTGGAGTCGCTGTCGCCGGAGTGGTTGACGGACAGCAGCAGCGCCTTGCGGACGTCGGGCTCGGCCAGGGCGCAGTACACGGCGATGGCCAGGGCCTCCTCGCCGATCCAGCCCCCGCCGAGCGTCTCCACCTTCTCCGCGGTCGGCCCGCCCTCGGCGGCCAGGTCGAGGGCGCGCCGCAGCGCGGCCGTGGTCTCCTCGTGGCCGGGGTGACGGGCGAGCAGGCGCAGGGCGCGCAGTACGGCGCCCTCCAGAGAGTCGCCCTCCACCAGGTACGCGACGATCGCGGCGAAGGCGCCCGCGGAGTAGTAGCCGGTGGGGTGGCCGTGGGTGGTCTGGGCGCACAGCGCGGCCATCAGGAACGCGGTCTCACCGGACACCCGGGCGAGACCGAAGGGCGCCGAGCGCATGACCGCGCCGCAGCCCTTGGAGTCGGAGTTGACCGGGCCGGGACGGCCCAGTGCGGCGCCGGGGTCGGGCACGAAGTCCTGGGCGAGGCCGGAGAGGCAGGCGTTGCCGGGAGCGCGGCGCGCGTACAGCCACCCCTGCGCGGCGAGTCCGGCGGCGCCGGCGGGCGGGGCGGGCAGGTGCTGGGTGTCGAGCCAGCGGCCGTACGCGTCCCGCACCAGCCGGGACCAGCCCCCGCCGATGCCCTTGTGGCGCTCGCGCTCGTGCGCCTGCCGCAGACCCTCCACCGTGAACAGGGTCATCTGCGTGTCGTCGGTGACGCGGCCCACGGTGCCCTGCCCGTCGGGTACGAGACCGGTGACGCCCTCGGCGCCGTGCTTGGCGCGGATACGGGCCAGGGAGGCGAACTCGATCGGGTAACCGAGTGCGTCCCCGATCGCGCCGCCGAGGAGCGATCCGCGCACCCTGGCGCGGTAGATCGCGGTCGCCTCCCAGGACGGGTTCAGCCGGTCGTCCATGCACCACTCCTCGACTACGGTCCTCCGTATGACCATTGTCGCGTCCTCCACCGCCGCTCCCTCCCCCGCCCCCTCGGAGCAGGGGATCGGCCCACTGCTGCGCGGGTGGCGGGAACGGCGGCGGGTCAGTCAGCTGGAACTGGCGCTGCGGGCGGGCTCGTCGGCGCGGCACATCAGCTTCGTCGAGACGGGCCGGTCACGGCCAAGCGAGGAGATGGTGCTGCGGCTCGCCGCACATCTGGACGTACCGGTGCGGGAACGCAACGCCCTGCTGCTGGCGGCGGGTTACGCCCCGCACTACCCGGAGACGCCGCTGGACGACCCGTCGATGGAGGCGCTGCGGGCCGGTGTGGAGCGGCTGTTGCAGGGCTACGAGCCCTACCCGGCGCTGGTGGTGGACGCGACGTACGAGGTGGTGGCGGCGAACCGGGGCATCGCGATGCTCCTGGAGGGCGTCCCGGAGCGCCTGCTCGCCCCGCCCCTGAACGCGATGCGTCTGACGCTGCATCCCGAGGGCCTGGCGCCGCGCATCCGCAACCTGTCCGAGTGGCGCGGCCACCTGCTCGCGCAGATGGAGCGCCAGATCGCGCTGCAGCGCTCGCCGGCTCTGCGTGCGCTGTACGAGGAGGTGGCGGCGTACCCGGTCCCGGACCGGAGCCGGTCCGCGTCCGGACCGGACGAGGAGACCGAACAGGTCCCGTACTTCGCGCTGCCGATGCGGATCGAACACGAGGGCCGGGTGCTGTCCTTCGTGTCGTCCATCTCCACCTTCAACACCCCGATGGACGTGACGGTCGCGGAACTCGCCATCGAGACGTTCCTGCCGGCGGATCCGGCGACGGTGAAGTACCTGCACTCGCACGGGACGTGACGGCTCGTCGGTGACCGGCGGTACACCGCCGTCCGCGCATCCGAGTGTTCTCCGACTCCGTGAGACTCACCCGGGAACACGTCACACTGCTCGCGTACTTCGGCGCGTGGGGAGGCGTGGCGTGAGTGAGCGGCGGGCTGCGCCGACCGTCGGACAGGTGGTGCTCGGTCGGCGGCTCCAGGAGTTGCGGGAGGCCGCCGGGCTGAAGCGCGAGGAGGCGGCGAAGGTGCTCCGCGTCGCCCCGGCGACCGTGCGGCGCATGGAGACCGCCGAGGTCGCGCTGAAGATCCCGTACGTGCAGGTGCTGCTGACGACGTACGGCGTGCCCGAGGAGGAGATCGCCTCCTTCGTGCGGCTCGCCGAGGAGGCCAACCAGCCGGGCTGGTGGCAGCGGTACCACGACGTTCTGCCGGACTGGTTCAGCCTGCACGTCAGTCTGGAGGGCGCCGCCCGCATCATCCGGTCCTACGAGCCGCACTTCATGCCCGGGCTGCTGCAGACCGAGGGCTACGCGCGTGCCGTGCTGGAGGCCGGGACGGTCGGGCAGGACCGCCCCCAGGACATCGAACGGCATGTGGCGCTGCGGCTGGCCCGGCAGAAGCTGCTCACCGGGGAGAACCCGCCCCACCTGTGGGTGATCATGGACGAGACGGTGCTGCGGCGCCCGGTCAGCATCCGCTCCCGGGTGATGCGCGACCAGCTCGACCGCCTCCTGGAGGCCTCCGAGAACCCCGCGATCACGCTGCAGGTGGCGCAGTACGCCTCTGGCCCGCACCCGGGGACGTACACGCCGTTCGTGCTGTTCCGCTTCGCGGAGCCGGAGCTGCCCGACATGGTCTACAGCGAGTACCTGACCGGCGCCCTCTACCTCGACTCGCGCACCGAGGTGGCCCTGCACCTGGAGGTCCTGGACCACATGGCGGCGAAGGCGGCCTCCGTGACGCGCACGCGGGAGATCCTGCGGGAGTACCGCGACAGGTTCTGAGGCGGCACCGCCGCGCCCGGCGGCCCGGTCACGGTGGTTCGTCCGCCCACATGTCCAGCAGGTCCGCGTCCGAGTCGGACGCTGTCCCCGCGGGGGTCCCGCCGGCTTTGGGGAGCGCCTGCTCGGCCCAGATGACCTTGCCCTGGGGCGTGTACCGGGTGCCCCAGCGCTCGGTCATCCGCGACACCAGGAACAGGCCCCGGCCTCCCTCGTCGGTCGTCGCCGCGTACCGCAGATGCGGTGAGGTGCTGCTGCCGTCGGCCACCTCGCAGACCAGCGTCCTGTCGTCGTGGATCAGCCGCACATGGATCGGCGGGGAGCCGTACCGGATGGCGTTGGTGACGAGTTCGCTCAGGACGAGTTCCATGGCGAAGCCGAGTTCGGCCAGGCCCCACTCGTCGAGCTTGTGGGACAGGGCGACGCGCATCCCGGCGACGGCGGACGGGTCGGGCGGCACGTCCCAGTCGGCGACCCGGTCGGCCGGCAGCGCCCGGGTGCGGGCGATGAGCAGGGCGACGTCGTCCTTGGGCCGTCCGGGCAGCAGCTGGTCCAGCACGGCCTGGCAGCTCTCCTCGGGCGAGCGGTCGGGGTGGCCGGCGAGCACGGCGCCCAGCATCTCCATGCCGACGTCCAGGTCCCGGGTGCGGTCCTCGATGAGGCCGTCGGTGTAGAGCACGATCTGGGTGCCCTCGGCGAGGTCCAGCTCGGCCGTCTGGAAGGGCATGCTGCCGAGGCCGAGCGGCGGTCCGGCCGGCAGGTCGGGGAAGGTGACGCCGCCGTCGGGGTGGACCAGCGCGGGGGCCAGGTGTCCGGCGCGTGCCATGGCGACGCGGCGCGCGACGGGGTCGTAGACGGCGTAGAGGCAGGTGGCGCCCACGATGCCCGCGGCCGTCTCGCTGCCCGCCTCGTCCTGGTCGATGCGGCCGACCAGGTCGTCGAGATGGCTGAGCAGCTCGTCGGGCGGCAGGTCGAGGGCGGAGAAGTTGTGCACCGCGGTCCGCAGCCGGCCCATCGTCGCCGCGGCGTGCAGTCCGTGGCCGACGACGTCGCCGACGGCCAGCGCCACCCGGCTCCCCGGCAGGGGGATCACGTCGAACCAGTCTCCGCTCACGCCGGACTGGGCGGGCACGTAGCGGTAGCCGACATCGAGGGCGCTCTGCTCGGGCAGGGCCCGCGGCAGCAGGCTGCGCTGGAGGGTGACCGCCAGGGTGTGCTCGCGGGTGTAGCGGCGGGCGTTGTCGATGCTGACCGCGGCGCGGGCCACCAGCTCCTCCGCCAGTGACAGGTCCTCCTCGTCGAAGGGCTTCTGCTGGGTGGAGCGCCAGAAGTTGGCCATGCCGAGCACGACACCGCGGGCCTGGATCGGGGCGGCGATGAGGGAGTGGATGCCGTAGTCCACGACCTCCTTGGTGCGCTCCGGGTCCTGGGCGTGCCAGCCCGCGGCGGTCGCCAGGTCGGTCACCAGCTCGGCGCGGCCGGTGCCGTAGCCGAGTGCCTGGGGCGTGGAGGGCACGAAGTCGAGCAGCCGGCCCCTCTCGTAGAGCGGGTGGTCGTCCCGGACGCCCCGCACGGCGGTGCGCCGCATGTCCGTGGCCGTGGGGCCGGGCTCCTCGCCGTGCAGCACGGCGTCGGCCAGGTCGACGGTGACGAAGTCGGCGAAGCGGGGGACGGCGACCTGGGCCAGCTCGTCGGCGGTGCGGACCACGTCGAGTGTGGTGCCGACGCCCAGTCCGGCGTCGTAGAGCAGCTTCAGCCGCTCCCGCGCGACCTCCGCCCTGCCGGACACCGCCTGCAGCTCGGTGGAGTCGCGCAGGGTCACCACGGTGCCCTTGGGGCCTCCGTCACGGTCCGTCGGCCGCTGGTTGACCGCCAGCAGCCGTTCCCCGGCGAAGACCACCTCGTCGGTCGCCTCGCGCCCGGAAACCAGCAGCGCCACCGTCGCGGGGTCGAGCACGGCCAGGTCCGACACGCGCTGTCCCTCGGCGTCCAGGGGCAGCTCCAGCAGCCGTCTGGCCTCGTCGTTGGCGAGCAGCAGCCGCCCGTCGTCCCCGATGATGAGGACTCCCTCGCGCACCGAGTGCAGCACCGCGTCATGGTGCTCGTACATGCGGGTCATCTCGTCGGGGGCCAGGCTGTGGGTCTGCCGCCGCAGCCGCCTGCCGACGAGTGCCGTGCCGCCGGTGGACACCGCGAGCGCGCCGGCTCCGGCGCCGAAGATGATCGGGAGTTGCCGGTCCACCTCGCTGGTCACGTTCTTGACCTTCAGACCGGCGGAGACGAGGGCCACCACCTTGCCCTGGGGATCGTCGACGGGAACGGTGGCCTGGACCTCCTCGCCGAGCGGGCCGTGGACGCTCTCGGTGTAGACCTTCCCGGCGAGCGACGGGCCGATCGTGCCCACGAACCGGTGGCCGATCCGGCTCGGCAGGGGGTGGGTGTAGCGGATGCCCTTGGTGTTCATGACCACGATGAAGTCGACACCCGCCGACTTGCGCCCCGCCTCGGTGAGGGGCTGCAGCACCTTCGTGGGGTCGGGAGTGCGCAGCGCCTGGAGGATGCCCGGAGAGTGCGCGAAGGTCTGCGCGACGGCTATGGAGCGGCGCTTGGCCTCGGAGCCGGTGTCCCGTTTGGACTGCAGCACCAGGGCGACCACGGCGCAGACCACGAGCAGCACGACCAGCGCCACCTGCAGGACGAATACCTGCCCGGCGACGCTTCGTGGACTTTTGCCGATCAAGAACCGCATCGGTATGCGTCGAAATCGAGCGTTTCCGCTCGCCATGCGATATTTCTAGCACAGCGTTCCCCGCGGTCCGCCGGGTCGACGGATTCGCGCCAGATCCTGGGCCACCGCACGGGGGCCGCGCGCCCCCGGCCGCAACGGCAACCCGGCGGGCCCGTGCGACCGCGCCCACCTGCACAAACGGGGGTCCGTCGAACGACGTCCAGGGCTGTCCGACCCTCGCGGGATCCACCCCTGGTCCCCCCCCCGGAATCCCCACACCGGTCCGGCCGGAAGATCCTCGTCGCGGATCCGGCCCGTACGGCGCGGGCGCGCACGAAACCGCCGGTGCGGGGGTCATCGGGCGCGGGGCGTGGTTCAGGCCGCGCCCCCCTTGGTGTCCCTGTCCTCGTCGACGATCTCCGCGTCCACCACGCCCTCTTCGTCCTGCGGTGCCGTGTGCTGCCGGGTGCCTTCCTCGGACGCCTGCTGGGACTGGGCGTACATCGCCTGGCCCATCTTCTGGCTGACCGCGGCGAGCTTGTCCACACCGCCCCGCAGGGCCGCGGTGTCGGCACCCTCCTTGAGCAGGTCCTTCAGCTCGGCGACCGCCGCCGTCACCTCGTCCTTCGTGTCCGCCGGCACCCGCTCCCCGTTCTCCCGCAGGAAGTTCTCCGTCTGGTAGACGAGCTGCTCCGCCTGGTTGCGCGCCTCCGCGGCCTCCCGGCGCCTGCGGTCCTCCTCGGCGTACTGCTCCGCGTCCCGCATCATCCGGTCGATCTCGTCCTTGGGGAGCGCCGAGCCGCCGGTCACCGTCATCTTCTGTTCCCGGCCCGTCGCCAGGTCCTTCGCCGAGACGTGCATGATCCCGTTGGCGTCGATGTCGAAGGTCACCTCGATCTGCGGCACCCCGCGCGGCGCCGGCGGCAGCCCGGTCAGGTCGAAGACGCCGAGCTTCTTGTTGTACGCCGCGATCTCCCGCTCGCCCTGGTAGACCTGGATGCCGACCGACGGCTGGTTGTCCTCGGCGGTGGAGAAGATCTCCGAACGCCTCGTGGGGATCGTCGTGTTGCGTTCGATCAGCTTGGTCATGATGCCGCCCTTGGTCTCGATGCCGAGGGACAGCGGGGTCACGTCGAGCAGCAGCACGTCCTTGACGTCGCCGCGCAGGACACCGGCCTGGAGTGCCGCGCCGACGGCCACGACCTCGTCCGGGTTGACGCCCTTGTGCGGGTCCTTGCCGGTGAGTTCCCGCACCAGGTCGGTGACCGCCGGCATCCGGGTGGAGCCGCCGACGAGGATCACGTGGTCGATCGCGGAGAGTTCCACGCCCGCGTCCCGGACCGCCTGGTGGAAGGGTGTCCGGCAGCGGTCCAGCAGATCGGCCGTGAGCTCCTGGAACTGGGCGCGGGTCAGCTTCTCGTCCAGGTGCAGCGGGCCCTCGGCGGAGGCGGTGATGTAAGGGAGGTTGACGGTCGTCTCGGTGGAGCTGGACAGCTCGATCTTGGCCTTCTCCGCGGCCTCCCGCAGCCGCTGCAGCGCCATCTTGTCCGTGCCGAGGTCGATGCCGTACTGGCCCTTGAACCGCTTCACCAGATGGTCGACGACCCGCTGGTCCCAGTCGTCGCCGCCGAGGTGGGTGTCACCGTTGGTGGCCTTGACCTCGATCACTCCCTCGCCGATCTCCAGCAGGGAGACGTCGAAGGTGCCGCCGCCGAGGTCGAAGACGAGGACGGTCTGCTCCTCGCCGCGGTCGAGTCCGTACGCGAGGGCCGCCGCCGTCGGCTCGTTGATGATCCGCAGGACCTTCAGCCCCGCGATCTCCCCAGCCTCCTTGGTGGCCTGCCGCTGGGCGTCGTCGAAGTACGCGGGCACGGTGATCACGGCGTCCGTGACGTCCTCGCCCAGATACGCCTCGGCGTCCCGCTTCAGCTTCTGCAGGACGCGTGCGGACAGCTCCTGCGCCCGGAAGCGGGTGCCGTCCACGGACCCGTGCTCAGGGAAACGCCACTGCGCGTCGCCCATGTGCCGCTTCACCGAGCGCGCCGTGCGCTCGACGTTCGTCACGGCCTGCCGCTTGGCGACCTCGCCGACCAGCACCTCGCCGTTCTTGGCGAAGGCCACGACCGACGGTGTGGTCCGCGCGCCCTCGGCGTTGCTGATGACGGTGGGCTCACCACCCTCCAGGACGGCCACCACCGAGTTCGTCGTCCCCAGATCGATCCCGACCGCACGTGTCATCGCCGTCCCCTTCCGCCAGGGCGTTTCCGCACTCCATCACAAATCTTGAGTGGCCCCGTGTCAATGCGCGCGACCGGGGGCTCCCGATGGGATGCCGGGTACCCGGAAACGACGGTGCCGCGCCCCCCTCGACGGGAAGCGCGGCACCTTCCAGGACGTGGGGCTCAGGCGAGCTTGGCGTCCAGCGTGATCGTGGTGCCGGCCAGGGCCTGGCTGACCGGGCAGTTCTTCTTGGCGTCCTCGGCCGCGGCGACGAACGCGTCGTTGTCGATTCCGGGGACGGTGCCCTCGACGGTGAGGTGGATGCCGGTGATGCCCTCACCCGGCTGGAAGGTGACGTCGGCCTTCGTCTCGAGCTTGGCGGGCGGGGTGCCGGCGCCGGCCAGGCCGTGCGACAGCGCCATGGAGAAGCAGCTGGAGTGGGCGGCGGCGATCAGCTCCTCGGGGCTGGTCTTGCCGTTCGCGTCCTGGGAGCGCGAGGCCCACGTGACCGGCTGCCGGCCGATGCCGGAGGAGTCGAAGGTGACGACGCCGTTGCCCTCGAGCAGGTTGCCTTCCCAGACGGTGTGAGCGGTGCGCGTGGTTGCCACGGTTCTTCCTTTCGATGGGGCCCGTTTCCGGGGTTCCGTCGCTCCCATCCGATCACACCCGGCCCCCGCGGACCCAGTTTCCCGCCGCGTCGACGTCCGTCCCGTCGTCAGGCGGCGCGTTCGTCCTCCTCCTCGGCGGTGGGCAGCGGCACCTGGGGCCCCTCGCACTCGCCCAGCCAGCGGCGGAAGACCTGGTGGACCTGCTCGGCGCCGACGAGTTCGGTTCCCTCTTCGACCGGGGCGGACAACTCCACCGGCCACAGCAGGAAGGGCCGGCCCTGGGCGCCGCCGAGCCCGCCGTGCGAACCGATCTGCTCCTCGAACGCCAGGACTTCGCCCTCGGCCGGGTCGTACCAGGAGTTGACCATGATGTCGGCGGCGTGCGGGAAGGAGTGCGTGCGGCGCACGGCGTCGGCGGCACCCGGCCCGAAGCCGGCGAGCGGACCGGTCTCGTCCGCGAGCCGGTCCACCGGGATCTCGGCGCCGAACGCGCCCAGCACCACCCCGCCGTGCTCCTCGCTGCGGACGAGGACGAAACCGACACCGGGATGGTTGGCGAGCGTCGACAGCAGCGCGGGGTACCGGCGGTCGATCTCCTCCTTGCTCATCCGGTGCGGCACGTCGGGGAAGGAGACGAGCCCGAGGTTCCCGGAGGCGAGCACGATGGGCTCCGAGTGGCGGCGGGCGGCCCTGTGGTGCTCGGCCTTCTCCTCGACGGGCCGGCGCAGCGCGGCACGCACGGCGGCACGCGCCTCGGCCCCGCTGTGCGTGTGCTCCACCTTGCGCGGCACGTGCAGCCCGCAGCCGGCCCGCACCAGGTCGGCGAGGCTCAGCCCGTACCGGGTGCGGAAGGTCTCGCCGGGGCTCTGCCCGTGATCGGACAGGACGACGATCCGGTACGGGCGCGGGGCGTGCTCGGCGACCTGCGTGAGCAGCGCGAGCGAGCGGTCGAGCCGGTGCAGGACCTTCTCGGCGTCGCGGCTGTGCGGCCCCGAGTGGTGGGCCACCTCGTCGTAGGCCACCAGGTCCGCGTAGATCGCGCTGCGCCCGGCGAGCATGTCGCCGATCACCGCTGCGACGACCACGTCCCGTTCGACGACGGTGGCGAAGGCGCGCACGAGGGGGTAGAGGCCGCCGCGGCCCACACGCGGCCGCTGCCGCCTCAGCCGGGCCCGGGTGGACTGGCCGATCTCGCGGGCGACCTCGGCGGCGAACGACATGGCGGTGCGGACGGCGTTGGCCGGGTCGCTGAAGTACGCGAAGTAGCCGACACGTGAGCGGTTCGCCCTGCCCCGCCGGGCGGAGACGGACAGCACCAGCGCGAGCTGGTCGGCGCCGCCGCTGAACAAGTTGCCGCGGCTCGCGCCGTCGACGGTGAGCAGACCGCCGTCGCCGGTCCGTTCGATGGCGCGGCGCTGGAGTTCCGCGGCGCTCGTCGGGCGGTTGCACACGACGACCTCGCGGGTCTCCTTCTCGTACCAGCGGAACGCGGGGACGTCGTGGTTGGAGCCGTGCAGGATGCCGAGCTGGCTGGCGCCGGTCTGGCTGGACCAGTCGGTGCGCCAGGCGGTGAGCCGGTGGCTGGGGCCGCCGTCGCGCGGGCCGAGCCAGGAGGCGACGGTCGGCATCAGGCCCTTGGCCACGGCCGCCCGCAGCACGTCGTGTCCGACGCCGTCGAACTGGACGAAGACCGTGCCGGGCGTGACATGGCCGAAGCGTGCGTCGCCGCGTCTGCGGCGACGGTCGGCGAGCCGGTACAGCCTTCTGCGGTACGCGTCGTCGTCCCGTACGGCGAGGGCGGCACCGGTGGCCGAGGCGACGGCGGACATCGCGGCGGCGACCACCACGGCGGTCTCGGGGGCGGCCTCGGCGTCGCCGGAGGGGTTGACGCGGAGGGCGAGGAGCAGGAGGGAGCCGTTGAGGAAGAAGACGAGCAGGCCGAGGACGAGGGCGGGGACGAGCAGCAGGAGCCGTACCAGCAGGGGCCACACCAGGGACGACAGCAGGCCGAAGACACCGGCTCCGGCAGCGGCCGTGACGGCTATGCGGGTCGCGCTGTCGCCGCCGGGGGACTGAAGCCGGAAGTCGGGCAGGACGGCGGCGAGGACGAGCATGGTGACGGTGGAGGCGGCCCACACCGCGACACTGCGTCCCACACCGCTGAGCAGCTTCCGCCAACGCCCGTGCCCCACGCCCAGCTCACCTCACGTCATGGCCCTGCCGCCCTCTCGGATGCGCCCCCACCTTGTCACAACGCGGGAGCCCCCGGTCAGCGGCCGTCGTAACCCGCCGTGGGCAGCGACAGGCGGCGGTGGACCCGGGCCTTCATCCCGGCGTCGTACGACGGCTCGGCGCGGCCGACCGTCTCGACGCGGACGCCTCTTCGGGCGCACTCCGCGGTGAACTCGTCCACCGAGGTCAGGGCCCGCTCCAGGACGCGGCGGCTGGGGGCCACGAACAGGTCGACCAGACCCGCCTCCACATCCGTCCACAGCGCGCAGTGGTCGGGGCGCAGGCCGCGGACGAGGAGTTCCCGCGTCACCACGTAGCCGCGCTCCGCCGCCCAGCGGGCGCACATCGCGTGCTGGCTGCGGGAGTCGACGAGGAAGGGTTCCGCATCCAGTTCCTCGAGCGGCGTCAGGCTGGCGATCGCCGTGACCCGGACCGTGCCCGGCCGGCCGCGGGCGTCGCGTGCGCCGGCGGTGCCGTGCGCCTCTCCCATGGGGTCCCCCCTCACCTCAGGGTTTCCCCGCCGACCCTACCCCTGCCCGTAGGCTCGGGGGGAGTCGCGCGAAGGAGGCAATGGAGTGCCGGTGGAGGTCACGTGGTGGGGTCACGCCACCTGCACGGTCGAGGACTCCGGCGTACGGGTGCTCACCGATCCCCTGTTCGCGCGCCGCCTCGCGCATCTGCGGCGGCGCCGCGGTGCTCCGCCGCCGCCCGAGGCCGCGGTCGCCGACGTGACGCTGGTGTCGCATCTGCACGCCGACCATCTGCATGTGCCGTCGCTGGCCCGGCTGGCCCCGGGCAGCCGGGTGCTGGTGCCGCGCGGCGCAGCCGCTCAGGTGCCGGGGCTGCGCAGGCTGGGCCGTCTGCGACTCACGGAGGTCGCGCCCGGGGACCGCGTGCGGGTCGGTGACCTGGTCGTGCGGGTGGTGCCCGCACGGCACGACGGGCGCCGGCTGCCGGTGGGGCCGCACCGCTCCCCCGCGCTCGGGTTCGTCGTCGAGGGGGACGCGCGGACCTACTTCGCCGGTGACACGGGTCTGTTCGAGTCGATGGCGCAGGAGGTGGGACCGGTCGACGTGGCGCTGCTGCCGGTCGGCGGCTGGGGGCCCCACCTCGGCGAGGGGCACCTGGACGCGGGGCGCGCGGCTCAGGCGCTGGCCCGGCTCATGCCGCGCAGCGCGGTGCCGGTGCACTACGGCACCTACTGGCCGATCGGGATGGACGCCGTGCGCCCCCACGAGTTCCACGCACCGGGCACCGAGTTCGCCCGCCTCGCCGCGCGGTACGCGCCGGACGTCAGGGTGCACCTGCTGTCCCACGGTGAGAGCGTCCGCCCGGAGGTCGCCCGGTGATGCACCTCGCCGCCGCGACCACCGCCGCGACCACCGCCGCGACCACCGTCGTGCCCACGGAGTCCACCCAGCAGGCCGTCGGCTACCCGTCGTTGTTCCTGCTGGTGCTGATCGGGGCACTGGTGCCGGTGGTGCCGACAGGGGCGCTGGTCAGTTCAGCGGCGGTCGTCGCCTTCCACCGGACCGCGCCCTACTCGCTCGCCCTGGTCTTCGTCGTCGCGGCGCTCGCGGCCTTCCTCGGGGACATCGCGCTGTACTGGCTCGGGCGGCGCGGCATGCGGTCGAAGAACGGTTCCCGCTGGCTGGAGAACCTCCGCGGCCGCGCCCCCGAGGACCGGCTCGCCCAGGCGCAGGAGAAGCTGAACGAGCACGGCATCGCTGTGCTCACCCTCTCCCGGCTGGTCCCGGCGGGCCGCATCCCGGTGATGCTCGCCTGTCTGCTGGCCCGTATGCCGCTGCGGGAGTTCGCCCGCGGCGACGCCCCGGCCTGCCTCGCCTGGACCGCGACGTACCAGCTGATCGGCATCCTCGGCGGCTCGCTGTTCCCCAAGCCGTGGGAGGGCGTCGTGGCGGCGATCGTGCTGACGGTCGTGATCAGCGCGGCACCCGGCCTGTGGCGCCGGATGCGCAAGGCCGCCACCTCGTGAGTCCTGGGCACCGGCTCACTCCAGGACCCGTGACGCCCCCACCGGCAGGTCCCACAGGTCCTCGCGGGCCAGTCCCTCCTTCTCCCAGGCCGCCCGCACCCGGGTCAGCGGTTCCAGAACCGGCTCCGCCGACAGCACGAACGTGGCCCAGTGCATGGGTGCCATCCGCCGTGCGCCCAGGTCGAGCGTCGCCCGGACCGCCTCCTCCGGGTCACAGTGGACGTCGCTGAGCCACCAGCGCGGGTCGTACGCGCCGATCGGCATGAGGGCCAGGTCGATCCCCGGATAGCGCTGCCCGATCCGCTCGAACCAGTGCCCGTATCCGGTGTCGCCGGCGAAGTAGACCCGCTGCCCGTCGGGCGCCGTCAGCACCCAGCCGCCCCACAGCGAACGGCACGTGTCGGTCAGGGTGCGCTTGGACCAGTGGTGGGCGGGCACGAAGTCGAACCGGACACCCCCGACCTCGGCGGCCTCCCACCAGTCCAGCTCGGTGACGCAACGGAACCGCCGGCGGCGGAACCACGCGGCGAGCCCGGCCGGTACGAGCACCGGGGTGTCGCGCGGGAGACGGCGCAGCGTCGGGGCGTCGAGGTGGTCGTAGTGGTTGTGGCTGATGACGACCGCGTCGACGCGCGGCAGGGCGTCCCAGTCGATGCCGACGGGCGTGATCCGGGCAGGTGTGCCGAGGATGCGCCGGGACCAGACGGGGTCGGTGAGGACCGTCAGCCCGCCGATCCGCACCACCCAACTGGCGTGGCCCGCCCAGGAGACGGCGACCGTGCGCGCGTCGACCCGCGGCAGCGGGCCCGGCTCGTAGGGCAGCCGGGGAATGTCCTTCAGGCCCTCGGGGGACGGCCGCACCGCGCCCTCGCGGGCGAAACGGGCGAGCGCCTTGAGGCCGGGCAGCGGCGTGGTCAGCCGGTCCGTGAAGGAGCGCGGCCAGATACGGCGCTCACCGAGCGGGCGGGGTGCTGCCGGCGGGGGCGCCGCCAGCGGCGTGGGGTCCTGGCTCAGCAGG
>NZ_PQSR01000046.1 GCF_002920635.1 Streptomyces sp. Ru72
AGATGACGCGCGCGCCGAGTCCGGCCTTCAGGGTGTCCGCGACGATGGTGTCGACGTCGGTCATCGCGGTGGTCGGGAACGACAGCGGGATGTCTCCCAGGAAGAGTTCGCCGTCGCGGTCGTTCATGCCGCCGAGCGGGTTCCCGGGCGGCAGGGGGAGCAGGTCGCGGGGCAGCCAGTGGGCGTGCACGTCGATCACTCCGGCGCGGATGTCACCGATCATGTGTGTCCTTGAGAATGTCGGGCGGTCCCGGGACCGCCCCGCGTGGGGGGGCGGTCCGTGCGGGTCCGACGGGTGTCAGGCGGTGGTCTCCCGCTTTTCCCGGGCCGCGCGGGCGATGGCGCGCCGGATGGGTTCGTAGCCGGTGCACCGGCAGATGTTGGAGCCGACGACGCCTTCGATGGCGTCGGGCTTGTCGGCGAGGTCGGGGTCGGCGTCGAGCGCTCCGGCGGCCACCATGAGGAAGCCGGGGGTGCAGAATCCGCACTGGAGCGCGTGCTCGGCGGAGAACGCCCGTTGCAGCGGGTGGGGTTCGCCGTCGGGCCCGGCGAGGCCCTCTACCGTGCGGATGGAGCTGCCGTCGCACTGCACGGCGAGCACCAGACAGGCGCGGACCGCCTCGCCGTCCATGAGCACGCTGCACGCCCCGCAGATCCCGTGCTCGCACCCCAGGTGGGTGCCTGTCAGGCCCAGGTCGTCGCGAAGGACGTCGGCGAGCAGGCGGCGGGGTTCGACGTCGAGGGCGTGTGCGGTGCCGTTCACGGTGAGCGTGATCTTCATCGAGGGTCTCCCTGTCGTGGCGCGAGACGCGAGCGCAGGTCGGTCGCCGCCTCGGTGAGTGTCCTGCCGACCAGGACGGCGATGGCCTGCCGCTTGTACTCCACGTCGGCGTACGGTTCGGCGAGGGGCGCGGCGTCCTCCTGGGCGGCGGCCCGGCCGGCGCGGGCGAACGGATGGCCGTCGGGGAGCCGGGGCCCTTCGGGGAGCGGTGCGATGTCGGCGCCGATCAGCGCCTGTTCGGCGGCGCGGGCCCGCAGGGGGCGGTCGGCGGAGTTGACCAGTCCGATGCGTGCGTCGCTGATCACGCCGTCGGTCACGGTGAGGGCCGCCGCGACCGCGACCTGGGCGAAGCAGAAGTGCGTGCGGCGGTGCTCGATGAAGCCGACGCCGGTGTTCTCCCCGAGCAGCGGCAGGCGTACGGCGGTGATCAGCTCCTGGGGCCGGCGCGCGGTGCGGTACGGCCCGAGGAAGTAGTCCCGCGCCGGGATGGAGCGGGCGCCGTCGGGACCGGTGACCTCGACGGTGGCGTCGAGGGCGACGCCGATGGCGCACCACTCCGAGGCGGGGTGGGCCCAGCCGAAGCTGCCGGCCATGGTGCCCCGGGAACGGATGGGCGGGTGGGCGATGTTGACGACGGCCCGGGACAGCAGGGTGCCGAGCGGGCCGGGGACCGCGTCGGCCGACTCGAAGGCCGCGTGCCGGACGAGGGCGCCGACGCGCAGTTCGTCGCCGTCGACGCGCATGCCGTCGAGTTCCGGGATGCGGTTGATGTCGACGACGAGCTGCGGCCGGACGCGCTGCAGGTGCATCTCCAGGATCAGGCTCTGCCCGCCGGCGAGCACCTGGGCCGCGCGGTCGGTGTCGCCGAGCGCCTGGACGGCCTCGGCGACCGTGCGGGGGACGACGTAGTCGAAGGACGCGGGTTTCACCGGACACCCTCCTCGTGCTTCGGGGCGCGGGCCGCCCGCCAGACGCTGTCCGGCGTGAGCGGCATCTGGAGCAGGTCGGGATCGGCGATCCGCAGGGCGTCGGCCACGGCGTTGACGATGGCGGCCGGGGTGCCGATGCAGCCCGACTCCCCCGCTCCCTTGGCGCCCAGCGGGGTGCTGGGGCTGGGGGTGCAGGTGTCCTTGATCTCGATGGGCGGGATCTCCGTGTACGTGGGCAGCAGGTAGTCCAGGAATCCGTTCGCCAGGTGGGGCACGCCGTCCGCGTCGAACGTCATGCCTTCGTAGAGGGCCTGGCCGATGCCCTGTACGGCGGATCCGTACGCCTGTCCGTGCACCACGGTGGGGTTGAGGACCACTCCGCAGTCGTCCACGGCCACCAGCCGCAGGACGTTCACGGTGCCGAGGTCGGGGTCCACCTCGGTCACGGCGACGTGCGCGCCGAAGGGGAAGGCCATGCCCGCCTCGTAGCGGCTCTCGACACGAAGCGGCCCGGTCGCCTCGACCAGTTCGGCCAGGCTCAGGACGGCCGAACCGCCGGAGGTCGCGTGGACGGTGCCGTCGGTCCACGCCACCTTGTCGGCCGGCAGGTCCCACAGCTCCGCCGCCCGCTCACGGGCCTGCTCGATCAGGAGGTCGGCCGCCTGCTGGAACATCGCGCCGTCGACCTGTGCCGACCGGCTGGCGAAGGAGCCCAGCCCTTCGGGCTGTTCGTCCGTGTCGCCCTCGACGAGACGGACCTGCGCCTCGGGGATGCCGAGGGTCTTGGCGACGAGCGCCGGGAAGACCGTCTCGTGCCCCTGGCCACTGGGGGCGGCGCCGCAGCGGGCGGTGACGGTGCCGTCCTCGTGGACCTCCAGGCTGCCGAACTCGTGCAGTCCGCCGGGTTCGCCGCCCGAGCGTTCCACGTAGCAGGAGACGCCGATGCCGAGCGGCAGCGCGTCCGGGTCGCTGCGGCGGCGGGCCTGTTCCGCGCGCCACTCCTCGTAGCCGACCGTCTCCAGCGCCAGGTCCAGCGCGGCGGCGTAGTTCCCGCTGTCGTAGCGCCGGCCGGTGGGTGTGTCGTACGGGAAGGCGTCGGGCGGGATGAAGTTGCGCCGCCGCAGCTCGATCGGGTCGATGCCGAGCCGCCGGGCGAGCAGGTCCATGGTGCGCTCGATGGCGATGGCGGCCTCGGGGCGTCCGGCGCCGCGGTAGGGGTAGGTCACCATGGTGTTGGTGAGCACCGAGCGCAGGGTCGCGTGGACTTGTGGGGTGGTGTACGCGCCGGGCGCCATCCACGCCGTCTGCATGGGCAGTCCCACGCCGAGGTGCGGATAGGCGCCGACGTCCGCGTTGATCGTCAACTCGTACGCCAGCAGGCGCCCTTCGGCGTCGGCGGCGAGCCGGACGGTCTGGTCCTGGCCCCGGCCGCGGGTGGCGACGAGCATGGACTCCAGGCGGTCCTCGATCCAGCGCACGGGCCGGCCGAGCGTGACGGCCAGGTAGGCGACGACCACGAACTCGGGGAAGGCGGCGCTCTTGGAGCCGAAGGCGCCTCCGGTGTCCGGGACGACGACCCGGACCCGGTCGGCGGACCAGCCGAGCAGCGCGGCGAGTTCACGGCGCAGCCGGTGCGGCATCTGGTGCCCCGACCACACGGTCAGCCGGTCCCCCTCGGGTACGGCGAGGATCGTGCGGCACTCCATGGGGCTGGGCATGAGCAACTGCTGCCGGTAGGTGGCCTCGACCACGTCGGCGGCGTCCTGCCAGACGGCCGGGTCGACGGGCGCGCCGGCCTCGCCCCGCAGGGCGGTGTTGCTGAGGCCGTCGAACAGGCGGACGGAGTCGTCCAGGGCCTCGGACGGTGTCACCACCGCGGGCAGCGGATCGACCACGGCGGTGACCTCGGCGGCCCCGTCCTCGGCCCGGTAGCGGTCCTCGCCGAGGACGACCGCCAGCGCCTCGCCCGGATAGCGCACCCGGTCCTTGACGAGCGCCGGCCACTCCCGGCCCGCGACCGCTTCCTCCGTCGACAGCCGGGCGAGCAGGGTGTGCGGAACCGGCGGCAGGTCCGGCAGGTCCGCGGCCGACCAGGCGCCCACGACACCGGGCACGTCACGCGCCGCGGAACAGTCCACGCTCCGCAGCGAGCCGTGGGCGACCTTGCTTCTCACAAATGCGGCGTCCAGGCATCCCGGCACGTGAATATCGGCGACATACCGGCCTTTCCCGGTGAGCAGCCGTTCGTCCTCGCGCCTTGTCCATCGCTCCACAAAAACACCTCGTTCGTGTGGGGGCTGGAATTGACCGGCGACGGCCGTATCCGGCAGCGAGCGCGTGCGGGAATATTCGGCCCGTCGCAGCGTGGCCGTTCGTGAGGAACGCCACGCCGGTGGAATTCGACTGCTTGGACACTAACCGCGGAAGCGGCCGCGGGCGAGGGGAGCTCGGGTGGTGTGCGCTGTGGGACCAGAGGTGTGCGCGGCCCGGACAGCCGGCCGCCGGCCATGGACGGCCGGCGGCCGGGGCGTGGCGGGTCAGCCCAGTTCGGTCTCCAGCCACCGCAGGACGTCGGGCGTCACGGGGTCGACGAGGTCGGCGAACTCCTCGTGGCGCTTGAGGAACTTCGCCACGTACGGGCAGACGGGCACGATCCGCTTCCCGGATTCCCGTACGTCGGTGAGCGCCTCCTGGACGAGCCGGGAGGCCAGGCCCTGACCGGCGAAGGCGTCGTCGACCTCGGTGTGGTAGAAGACGCGCTGCGCGTCGCGGTCGCGGTAGGCGGTCAGTCCGGCGCGCTTGCCGTCGACGAGTATTTCGTAGCGATTCCTGGCGTCCACACGCTCGACGACCGGGGTGGCGGAAGGCTGGCTCATGGGGTGCCTTTCGGATTGGCGTCAGTGACGCGGCGGATTCCTGCGCGGAGTGATGGTGGCATTCGGCAGGACAGGGGCGGGAAGACGGTCTCCCGGATATCCTTCGACGGCGCCGAAGCGATCGGAGGAGTTCTGCCAGTCCTCGCGGGCCCTGACGATATCCTCGTGGCTCCGGCCGATGAAATTCCACCACATGACGATCTCCTCCTCGAAGGGCGTTCCGCCGAGGAGGACCGTCCGCGCGATGTCGTCCGACTCGTTGGTCAGGGTCAGCGTGCCGGGGCCCGGGTGGACATAGCCCAGCTCGGCCGGCTTCAGCAGCACGTCGGCGAGGCGGACGTCTCCCTGGTCGACGAGGAGGCCGTGTTCGAAGCCGGGGTCCACGGCGAGCGTGACGGTCGCGTGCGGCTCGAGGACGATCTCGGCGCCGAGCAGGGGCGTGAAGGTCGGCACCGGAGAGGTGGTGCCGGCGAGGGAGCCGAGGAAGACCCGGATCTCGGCACCGTCGGTCCGTACCGGCTCGGGGACGTGGTGCTGGAAGTCCCGCGCGGTGGCGCGGTGCTGCTCCGGCAGCGCGACCCAGAGCTGGACACCGTGCAGGATCGTGGTCCGAGGGGTGGAGACCTCGGAGTGGCTGATGCCGTACCCACCCGTCATGAGGTTCAGCTCGCCCGGCCGCACGTAA
Organism: Streptomyces sp. Ru72; assembly: GCF_002920635.1. GTDB lineage: Bacteria > Actinomycetota > Actinomycetes > Streptomycetales > Streptomycetaceae > Streptomyces. The sequence goes on from NZ_PQSR01000046.1 coordinate 5,272, forward strand.
GCGTGGCTGCCCAGGCTGTCCCGGTGCTCGATCTCGCCGCTGAACAGCCAGCTCACCGTCTGCAGCCCGGTGTGGGGGTGCGGGGCGACGTCCATGCCGCCCGTCTCGGAGACGTCGTCGGGCCCGTAGTGGTCCGCGAAGCACCAGGCCCCGATCAGGGTCCGGGCACGCTGCGGCAGGGTGCGCCGCACGGTCATCGCCCGAGGGCCGCCAAGGGGAACATCGCGTGGGGTCAGTACGTCGACCCGTGGCGTCGTGGCCGGACGCTCGCCGTCCACCGATGCGCCGCACCGCAGCTCCATCGGTTTCGTCTCGACATTGCTCACCGTGGACCGCCTTCCAGCCCGCTAGTTTGTTCTATATTCAACTACCATGCCCGATCATAGGGCGACGGCACCGCGCACACCAACAGACATGGGGAGCCCGCAGCGGCCCCCGGAGGAGTCCCAGGTTGAGCACCCACCCCACCGGGTCCGCGATCCAGCGGATCTTCATCGACAAGCAGAGCCCCGCCGCCTATCAGGCGCTGGTGCGGACCTCCGAAGCCGTGCGGGCGGTCGCCGCCGAGGCCGGGCTCGACCGGACGCTCGTGGAACTGGTCAATCTGCGCGTGTCGCAGATCAACGGCTGCGCGTACTGCCTCAACGTACACACGAACGCCGCCCTGCGCGCGGGTGAGACCCCACAACGCCTCGGCGTGCTGGCGGCCTGGCGGGACACCGAACTGTTCACGCCCGACGAACGCGCGGCGCTCGCGCTCGCCGAGGCCACCACGGCTCTCGCCGACACCGCCCTGCAGGAGGCCGCGTACGGCACCGCCCGGGAGGTCCTCACGGACGATCAGATCTCCGCCGTGATCTGGGTGGCGGTCACGATCAACGCCTTCAACCGTGTCTCGGTCATGAGCGGGCATCCGGTACGGCACCGGTAGGCGTCGCCCCCGGTCCTCAGCGGCGGCCATCTCCGCACGAGATGACCGCCATCGAGAACCATCACGACGGATGGGGAAGCAAACCGGGCCGCCGAGCGCTGACGCCCCCGTGAGAGCACCGAGGAAGCTGCTCTCGACCACCGCCAGGCGTCCTGCCGAGCCGGTCCGGCCGGCTCCCCGTCCCGAAGAAGGTCCCCGTGTCCCAGTCCTCCGGTGTCCGGACTCCGTCCAAGGTCACCAGCGCCGCTCCCGCTCACGGTGTGCCGGGCTGGCTGATCGCCTTGCTGGCCGTCGCCTCCGGCATGACGGTCGCCAACCTCTACTACGCGCAGCCCCTGCTGTCGTCCCTGCGCGACGTCTTCCACATCAGCACGGCCACCGCGGGCACACTGATCACGCTCACCCAGGTCGGTTATGTGATCGGCATGCTCTTCCTGGTGCCGCTCGGCGACCGGCTGGAGAAGCGCGCCCTGATCACCACCCTGCTGACGGTCACCACCCTCGCCCTGGTGGCGGCCGGCCTCGCGACCGGGTTCCCGATGCTGCTGGCCGCCTCCCTGATCAGCGGCGCCACGTCCGTGGTCGCCCAGATCCTGGTCCCGTTCGCCGCGAGCCTCGCCCCGGACCACGCCCGGGGGCGGATCGTGGGCCGGGTGATGAGCGGCCTGCTCACCGGCATCCTGCTCTCCCGCACCCTCAGCAGCCTGGTCTCCGACGTCGCCGGCTGGCGCGTCGTCTACCTCGGCTCCGCGGTCCTGATGGCCCTGCTGGCCGTGGCCCTGCGGGCCGCGCTGCCCAAGCACGCCCCCACCACCACCGTCCCGTACCACCACGTGCTGCGCTCCACCGCCGCACTGGTGCGCAGGCATCCCGTGCTGCTGCGCCGCGGCCTGTACCAGGCGGCGATGTTCGGCGCCTTCAGCGCCTTCTGGACCACCGTCTCCTACGTCCTCACCGGCCCCCGCTTCCACTACTCCCCCGTCGGCGTCGGCATCTTCGCCCTCGTCGGAGCCGCGGGTGCGGCCATCGCCCCGCTGGCCGGGCACTGGGCCGACCACGGGCTGACCCGGCGCATGACCGGCGCCGCCTTCGCCGCCGCCGCACTGGCCTTCGCGCTCGCCGGCTTCGGCGGGCACAGCGTCGTGCTGATCGCCCTCGCCGCCGTCGTCCTCGACATGGCCGTCCAGACCACCCTGATCCTCGGCCAGCACACGGTCTACCAACTCGACCCCGCCGCCCGGGCCCGTCTGAACAGTGCCTTCATCGCCACCTTCTTCCTCGGCGGCGCCCTCGGCTCCCAGCTCGGCTCGATCGCCTACCGCGCCGGAGGCTGGGGCGCGGTCACCGTCCTCGGCGCCGCCCTGCCGGTCCTGGCACTCCTCTACTGGACCACCGAACTCCGACGCGCCGGGCGGACCCCCGACCACGACGCCGAGTGAGACCTCCTGGCGCCGCACGGCCCGAACCGTGGTGGCGCACAGGGTTCTTCTTCGGACCACACCCCGTGCGCTCATCGGCAAGACGCTCCCCCGGGCCCGCCCTACGGTGATCGGCACCATCCACCGTCAGATCCCGCGCTGACGAAGGCAAAGCACCAAAAGTCGCAGACAGGGGGCGGCATGAGACACCCTCTCCCCGGTACCGCGGACGAAAGGTCGGTCGTCCACAGGACCGAGATCATCGTCTCCGTGGCCGACGAACCGCCGATACCGCTCCCTGCCGAGCTCCGCTACGACATGAGCGACCCGTATGCCGTGCGTCTGTCGCTGGGTGCCCCCGGCGCCCCCTCCGTCGACTGGGTGTTCGCCCGGTCGCTCCTCGCGGACGGTCTTCGCCGGTCCGCGGGGATCGGGGAGGTGGTGGTGATCCCGCCGCACCGGTGCCACCCGGACACGCTCCGCATCCTGCTCAGGACGCGGACCGGGGCGGCGGTCCTCGAGGTCGGGATCCATGCGGTCACGGCCTTCCTGCGGCGCACCGACACGATGGTGCCGCCGGGCACCGAGCACCGTCACCTCGACCTGGACGGCGTCGTCGCCAGGCTCACGTCCGGCGGCGCGTGAACCGGCACCCCTTGGTCCACCCAGGACTTGGTGCGCTCATCGGCACCTCACCGTGCGCTCCCGGGCAACCCGTCCCCCGTTCCCGCCCCTAACGTCGACCACGTATTCACGGCACCGCATCGCAGGAGGCATGTCATGACCACCGGTTCCCACCCCACGAGCAGCCAGCCGTGGCTGCATCAGAAGGGCAGGTCATCCAGGAGTTCGGGACCGTCAAGCAGTTCCCCGTCGCGCTGTCCTACGACGCGCGCATGTACTCCTGCCAGCGCCTGAACAAGACCCTGGCCGACACCCAGATCCTCTACAGCCTCTACAAGAAGCACCACTGGCTTCTGCGCGGCGCGACCTTCTACCAGCTGCACCTGCTCCTGGACAAGCACGCGGAGCAGCAGCTGGAGCTCGTCGACACGATCGCCGAGCGGGTCCAGACCCTGGGCGGCGTCGCGGTGGGCGACCCCCGGCACGTCGCGGAGATCACCTCCATTCCGCGTCCGCCGGACGGCGTCGAGGAGGTCCCCGCCATGCTCTCCCGGCTGCTGGAGGCCCACGAGACCATCCTGGCGGACGCGCACGACGCGGCTGCCCGGACCGCCGAGCTGGGCGACGACGGCACCAACGACCTGCTGGTGTCGCAGGTGATCCGCACCGGTGAGCTGCAGGCCTGGTTCCTGGCGGAGCACCTGGTCGACACCCCCCTGGTCCGCTCCTGAACGGAACGCACCACCCATACCGCACGGGGCGCGGCAGCCGGCCGCGTCCCGGGCACCACGCCGGGCGCCGGCCCGACGAGCGACGAGGAGAGGGATGAACAGCCGTGGGAGCCGCTCCTCGAGCCCCGCGCCGAGCCGCGTCTCCGGTCCCCGTGGCGGTCCCCGTTTGCGCCACGGGCCGATGCGGTGGGGGCGGGGGCCGGGCGCCGGCATGACGGGCCGGGACCCGGGTGAGCCGCACCGGACCGCCACATCCCTGGAGCTCCTGTTCGACCTCTGCTTCGTCATCGCGGTGGCCCAGGCGTCCCACAGCCTGAACACCGCTGTGACCGCCGGGGACTACACCGGCGGGTGCCTGCGCTTCGCGCTGGTCTTCTTCACGATCTGGTGGGCGTGGATGAACTTCACCTGGTTCGCCTCCGCCTACGACCCGGACGACGTCCCCTACCGGTTGACGGTGCTCCTCCAGATCACCGGATCCCTCGTTCTCGCCGCCGGCGTGCCGCGGGCGTTCGAGGACGGTGATCTGCGCGTCATCACGCTGGGCTACATGATGCTGCGCGTGACGCTGGCCGCGCTGTGGCTGCGGGCCGCCCGATCGGATCGGCGCCGGCGGCGGACCGCTCTGCGGTTCGCGACCGGGGTGACGGCCTGCCAGGTCGGGTGGGTGGGGCTGCTGTTCGTTCCGGCACCGGTGCGACTGCCCGGCATCATCGTGATGATCGCCGCGGAGGTCGCGGTCCCGGTGTGGGCGCAGTCCGCCGGTATGACGCCGTGGCACCCGCATCACATCGCCGAGCGCTATGAACTGTTCACCCTCATCGTGCTCGGTGAGTCCGTCGCGGCCGCCACCACGGCGGTACGGGACGCGCTCGACCGGCACCACAGCGCATGGGCGCTGTACGCCCTGGCAGCGGGCGGGCTGCTCATGGTCTTCGCCATGTGGTGGCTGTACTTCGCCCGGCCCGCGCACACACTGCTCGCCACCACGCACCGGGCCCACCGCAGGAGATTCACCTGGGCGTACGGCCACTACCTGGTCTTCGCCTCGGCGACCGCCTCGGGAGCGGGGATGGCGGCGTACGCCCAGCTGGTGACGCGGCGCACCGACGTCTCCGCCCTGGCAGCGGGCGCGGCCGTCACCGTCCCGGTGGCGATCTTCCTGATCACGGTGTGGGCCGTCCATGTCCGGCCGCACCGACGCCGTGGGCTCGGACGGTTCCTGTTCCCCGCTTGCGCGGTCGCGGTCCTGGCGGCCGCCTGCTCCCCGGCACCGGCCCTCGTCGCCGGACTGCTGCTGGCCGCTCTGGTCGTCGTGGTCACGGTGACCGACCGGCCGGGGCGAGCGGCGCGGGTGGAGGGGTGACGCGGAGCCCCATGCCCGGCGCGGTGCCGGTCTTCACGGTGCCGGTGCCGATCTTCATGGTGCCGGTGCCGAGCCGCTTCGGGTCTCGGCTGCCCCGGGCTGGCGCGGTGCGCGGACGCGCCCTGCGGAGGTTGCCAGAATCCGGGCCATGTTCGCTGCTTACATCGAGGAGTTCGGCGGCCCCGAGGCGATCCGTTGCGGCCAACTGCCCTCGCCCCGGCCCGGACCGACCGATGTCCTGGTGAACGTCGAGGTGACCGCCGTGAACCAGGTCGACACGTTCGTCCGCTCCGGTGCCTGGCGGACCCCGGTCCCCTGGCCGTTCGTCGTCGGCCGTGATCTGGTGGGTACGGTGGCCGAAACGTCGCCGGGAGCCCCCGGGTTCGCCGTCGGCGACCGGGTGTGGTGCAACAGCATGGGGCACGCGGGGCGCTCCGGCGCCGCGGCCGAACAGGTCGTGGTGCCGACGGACCGGCTCTACCACCTGCCCGCGGGGGTCGATCCCAGTACCGCCGTGGCGGTGGCGCATCCGGCGGCCACCGCCCATCTGGCGCTGTTCACCCACGGGCGCCTGCGCCCCGGGGAGACCGTGGTCGTGCTGGGCGGTGGCGGGAACGTCGGCAGCGCCCTGACGCTGATGGCCGCCCGGGCCGGTGCCCGCGTCGTCGCCACCGCGAGCGCCCGTGACGCCGGGCGCGTGCGCGCGCTGGGCGCGGCGGCGGTCGTCGATCACCACGGAACCGACGTGCTCCCGCGTCTGCGGCGGGCCTGTCCCGGGGGCGCGGGCCTGTTCCTCGACACATCGGCGGCCAACGATCTGGACACCGCCGTGGATCTGCTCGCCCGGCGCGGGCGGATCGTCGTGTTCTCGGGGATGAGGACCCGGCCGCCGTTGCCCACCGGAGCGCTCTACCTCAAGGACGGTTCGGTCACCGGGTTCACGATCTCCCATGCGACGACCGCGGAACTCGCCGAGGCCGCGGCCGGAGTCGGCCGGTTGCTCGCCGACGGCTCACTGCGTCCGCCGGCCGTCGTCACCATGCCTCTGGAGCAGGCGGCCACGGCGCACCGCCTGCTGGAGTCGGGAGACGTGCGCGGGAAGATCGTCCTGCGCGTCCCATCGGAGGACGCAGCCCGGTAGGCCACCGGTCCTCACGCTGATGCGCGCTGGAACCGAAGGGTGGCGTCGACGGTGGTCAGGCCGCGCATCATGCCCATCTGGTTCCACGTCAGACCGAACTGGGCGCGATCCACGGTGAACTCGGTGGTGAGGACGACCGCGTCGGGTCCGGCCTGGGTGAGGGTGGCGGTGACGGTCTGCGGCCGGGTGATGCCGCGCACGGTCAGCCGGCCGTGGACGGTGACGGTGTCGTCGCCACGCCGGGTGGCGTCGAGTGCGTCGAAGACGATGGCGGGGTGCTGCTCCGCGGCGAAGAAGTCGTCGGAACGCAGGTGCGCGTCGCGCTTGGCGTGCTTGGTGTCCAGCGAGGCGGCGTCCAGGCTGACGGTGCCCGTGGCGGTGCCGTCCGGGTGCACCTGTCCCTGGCCGGTGACCGAGGTGAAGGTGCCCTTGACGGTGACCAGGCCCCACATCGTCCTGTGCTTGAGGGCGACGGTGGAGGCGGCGGAGTCGAGCACGAAGAGGCCGGTTTCGACAGCGGCGGTGGTCATGGGGATCTCCTGACAGCGGAGGGTGGCCGGGAGGGACGGCCACCCGCTCATCCAAATTTGAACAGCACCGTAACAGGTGATTCGAATGTGGACCATCGTTCGTGCGGCCAGATCGTTCAGATTTGGAACACTGTTATCCTGAGCGCATGGCCGATCACTCCGCACCCGCCGCCTCGTCCGCCGACGCGTCGACGGACGGCAGTGGTCTGGTGCCGGACGAGCTGCGCACCTATATGCGGGTCGTGGCCGCCACCGGAGCGATCGAGCAGCAGCTGCGCTCACACGTCAAGAAGGCCCTCGGGGTCTCGCACGACGAGTTCCTGGTGCTGTGCCTGCTCGCGGACCAGCCGGGCACCACTTTGCGCATGACACGGATCGCCGAGCTCCTCGGCCGTCCGAAGACACGGCTGACCTACCAGGTCGGCTGTCTGCACCACATGGGTCTCGTCACCCGTGAGTCGGTCTGCGGCGACCGGCGCGGCATCGCGCTCACCCTCACGGACAAGGGCCGACGGCTGCTCGCGGAGAACACCCCCGCCCTCGCCCAGGTCCTGGTCAGCCTGATCGGCCCGGCCCAGTGCGCGGCCCTGAGCGGCCTGCTCGCCCAGGCGTCCCACCCCGCCGACGAAGACGGACACCCGCAGGACCCCGCCTCCTAGCGCTTGGCCGTCCGGACGCCCCCTGGGGCCCGCGAACGGGCGGTGGAGGCCCGGACGAGCTCGACCGGCGGCGTGATCCTCCCCGGCGGCCGCATGACGGCGCCGTCATGATGGCGCGATCATCCGCACCCGGTGGGATCGGACGGGCCCCTCGGGGCCCTGCCACGCCCCGCCGGGGTGAACGCCCATACGGGTGACTTGTCACTCACCCCACCGGGGTACAGAGCAAGAACACTGCCCTGTTCAGCGCCACTGTCGTTTCGTCGCGATCGAATACGAGTGGCAACTTGAGTGTGTCCGACACAAACTGAAGCGCGTGGAGCCGTGATCAGATAACAGTGCGCGACACCGTGGCTTCCGGATTGCTCGATCCGGGCACTGCCGAGCACGGAAGACACCGGACCGGTCACCCCGTGGCCGGTGGTTGTCGGATTTCCTCAAGGAGCTTGAATGGTAGACAGGTCTGCCGAGGCGCTCGTCCTCGGTCAGGACGACCCCGCGATCGCCCGGCGCGGCGGCGCCGGCCCGGCGAGGGACACCGAGAGGAAATTCGCCGAAGTTCTGGCCGAGGTTGTCGACGTCGAAAGCGTATCGCCCGACAGTCATTTTTTCGAGGACCTCGGCGCCAATTCCTTGGTGATGGCGCAGTTCTGCGCACGGGCCAGGAAGCTCCCGGACCTTCCGTCCGTCTCGATGAAGGACATCTACCGCAATCCCACGATCCGCTCTCTGGCGGCGGCCCTCACGGACGCCGCACCGGCTCCCGCGGGCTCCCCCACACCGACGACACCACCGGCACAGGTGGCGGCGGTGACTCCGGGGAGCACGCCGCTTTATGTCCTGTGCGGCACGCTCCAGTTGCTGTTCTTCCTCGGCTACTCCTTCGTCACCGGACTCGTCGCGGCCGCGGGATACGACTGGGTCTCCGACGGTTCGGGCGTCGGAGACGTGTATCTGCGTTCGGTCGCATTCGGCGGCCTCGGTTTCCTGGCCCTGTGCGCGTTCCCGGTCGTCGCGAAATGGGTTCTCATCGGCCGCTGGAAGCCCCGTGAGTTCCCCGTCTGGAGCCTGACCTATCTGCGCTTCTGGATCGTCAAGGCACTGCTCCATGCCAATCCGATGATCCTCTTCGTCGGCAACCCGCTGTACGTCATGTACCTGCGGGCACTCGGCGCACGGATCGGCAAGGGCGTCACGATCCTCTCCCGGTCCGTGCCGGTCTGCACCGACCTGCTCACGATCGGCGCCGGATCCGTGATCCGCAAGGACGCCTTCTTCCTCTGCTACCGGGCGCACGCCGGTCGCATCCAGACCGGCCGCATCACCCTCGGCCGGGACGTGTACATCGGCTCCAAGACCGTGCTCGACATCGACACGTCGATGGGCGACGGAGCCCAGCTCGGCCACGCGTCGGCCCTGTACCGCGGTCAGGCGGTCCCGGCGGGCGAACGCCGTCACGGGTCACCGGCCCAGCCCACGGACATCGACCACGTCAGGGTCGCACCGGCCCGGTGCGGCACTCCGCGCCGGGCCTGGTTCGCCCTCGTCAGCCTGCTCCAGCTGTTCCTGCTGTACATCCCGCTGGCGGTCGGTGGCCTGTACATGCTCTTCACCTGGATCCCCGTGCTCGACGACCGGCTGAACCCGGACGACGTCGGCATCCTGACGACGGAGTTCTTCGTCGACACGCTGCTGCTGTCCCTGCTGATGTTCTTCGGTTTCGTGGTCGTGGGCCTCGTCGCCCTGCTCTCCGTGCCGCGACTGATGCACCTGGCCGTCAGACCCGACAAGGTCTACCCGCTCTACGGCTTCCACTATGCGGCGTTCCGGGCGGTCTCCGGAATGACGAACATCAAGTTCTTCGCCTGGCTGTTCGGTGACAGTTCCTACATCGTCCATTACCTGCTCGGCCTCGGATACAACCTGTCCCGGGTCGAGCAGACCGGCTCCAATTTCGGTACGGAGGTGCAGCACGAGACCCCGTATCTGGCCACGGTCGGCCGCGGCACCATGGTGGCCGACGGGCTCTCCATCCTCAATGCGGATTTCTCCAGCACGTCCTTCCGGGTGTCCCAGGCATCGATCGGTGCGCGCAACTTCCTCGGAAACAACATCGTGTATCCCGCGGGTGCGAGAACGGGCGACAACTGTCTGCTCGCCACGAAGGTCATGGTCCCGCTCGACGGCGAGGTCCGCGAAGGCGTCGGACTGCTCGGCTCCCCCTGTTTCGAGATTCCGCGGACGGTGGAGCGCGACACCCGGTTCGACCACCTGAGAAGCGGCGACGAGCTGCGCCGCCGACTGGCCGCAAAGAACCGCTACAACCTCCGCTCGATGGCCCTGTTCCTGTTCCTTCGCTGGCTGCACACCTTTGTGCTCACGGCAATCGCCATCGCCTCCGTCGACCTGTACGGAGTGCTTGGTTATGTGGTGATCTCCGGATATCTGGCCCTCACCCTCGCGTTCACCGCGGGCTATTACGTCCTGGTGGAGCGCTGCATCACGTTGTTCCGGCCGCTGCGCCCTCGACTGTGCTCCATCTACGACCCGTACTTCTGGTGGCACGAACGCCTGTGGAAGGTGCCCTCCGAATACCTCAACGTCTTCAACGGAACCCCTTTCAAGAACGTGATCTGGCGGCTGTCGGGGGTGCGTATCGGGCGCAGGGTCTTCGACGACGGCTGCTATGTGACGGAGCGGCAGCTCACCGCCATCGGCGATGACTGCACGCTCAACGCCGGCTCCAAGATCCAGTGTCATTCGCAGGAGGACGGCACGTTCAAGTCCGACCACTCCACCCTCGGTGCCGGCTGCACCCTCGGCGTCGGCGCTCATGTGCACTACGGCGTGACGATGGGCGACGGAGCCGTCCTGGCCCCCGACTCCTTCCTCATGAAGGGCGAGGAAGTCCCCCCGAACGCCCTGTGGGGCGGAAACCCCGCCGCCGAGCTGCGCGACGCCCCGGGCGAGGGCAGCGACTCGACGACGACAGTCACGTCCTCGGCGAACGGCGCCGCGCCGACGGCGGGTTGAGGAACCTCAGGAACACCGATCGATGGGAGCGCTCGTGGAAGCGGACCGGGAGTACTGGCGCGGCGTGCTGACCGCCGGTGGTTTCACCGCGGTACCCCGCTGGGTGCGGGAGCCGGTGGCGGGTGCGGCCGAGCAGGAGACGGTACTGCCGGACGACATCGCCGCAGCGGTGCGCGGGCTGGCGGACGTGCTGCGGGTGCCGGTGAGTTCGGTGCTGCTGGCCGCGCACGCCAAGGTGCTGGCCGCGCTGTCGGGTGAGCGTGAGGTGGTGACGGGCTACGCCACCGGGGCTGCGGGCGGGCCGCTGCCGTGCCGTGTGACGGTCGCCCCCGGATCGTGGCGCGAACTGGTGCTCGGCGCTCACCGCGTCGAGGCCGAGGTGCTGGCCCACGGTGACTTCCCGTGGGACGCGCTGCGCCGGGAGCTGGGGCTCTCCGAGCCGTCGTACGAGGTCGTGTTCGACCCCACGGGTGCCGGGCACGGTCCGGCCGACGACGCGGTGCTGGGCGTGGGCTTCAGTGACCGGGGCGGGCGGGCGGTGGTGCGGGTGCGGTACCGCACGGACGTCCTGGACGCCGAGTGCGCGGCCCGGATCGGCGGCTACCACCTGACCGCGCTGCGGCTGATCGCGGCCGACCCGGACGCCGGGCACGCGCGGCAGAGTCTGCTGTCGGCTGAGGAGATGCTGTTCCAGCTGGAAGGACTGGCCGGACCGCACCGGGCCCTGCCCGACATTCGGGCGCACGAGCTGTTCGAGCAGCGGGTACGGGCCCACCCGCAGGCGGTGGCCGCGGTGCACGGCGACCGCCAGTGGACGTACGCGGAGCTGAACGCGCGCGCGAACCGGCTGGCACGGGCCCTCCTGGCCCGTGGGCTCGGCCGGGAGGACGTCGTGGCGGTGGTCACCGAACGCGATCTTGACTGGCTGGCGTCGGTGTTGGCGGTGTTCAAGGCCGGAGGCGTCTACCTGCCCATCGAGCCGCACTTCCCGGCGGGCCGTATCGGCACGACGTTGTCGCGTGCCGGCTGCCGGCTGGTGCTCACCGAGTCCGGCAGCACCCACACCCTCGACCAGGCGCTCGCCACACTGTCGGGAGTGGAGAAGCTGCTGGTCGAGACGGCGTACGCGGAGGAGCACGCCGAGGACGACCTCGGCGTCAAGGTGAGCGCCGGCCAGCTCGCGTACATCTACTTCACCTCCGGCTCCACCGGCGAGCCCAAGGGGGCGATGTGCGAGCACGCGGGCATGCTCAACCACCTCCACGCCAAGATCGAGGATTTGGGGGTCGGCCAGGGGCGGGTGGTGGCGCAGACGGCCCCGCAGTGCTTCGACATCTCGCTGTGGCAGCTGCTGTCCGCGCTGCTGGTCGGCGGGCGGACGCTGCTGGTCGAGCAGGACGTCGTCGTGGACGTGGAGCGGTTCGTCGACACCCTGGTCCGCGGCCGGGTCGCGGTGGTCCAGGTCGTGCCCTCCTATCTGGAGGTGGTGGTCTCGTATCTGGAGCGGCATCCGCGCGAACTGCCCGACCTGACATGTGTGTCGGTGACCGGCGAGGCCCTGAAACGTGAGCTGGTCCAGCGCTGGTTCGCGATCCAGCCGGGAATCAAACTGCTCAACGCCTACGGGCTGACCGAGACCTCGGACGACACCAACCACGAGGTCCTTCACCGGGTGCCCGAACGGGTGCTGCTCGGGCGTCCCGTCAGCAACGTGCGCGTCTACGTCGTCGACGAGCATCTGTCGCTGGTGCCGCTGGGCGCCCCCGGAGTGATCGCGTTCTCCGGGGTGTGCGTGGGGCGGGGGTACGTCAACGATCCCGAGCGGACCGGCCAGGCGTACCTACGGGATCCGTACCGCCCCGGCGAGCGCCTCTACCTCGGAGGTGACTGGGGGCGCTGGCATCCCGACGGCAAGCTGGAGTTCCTGGGCCGCCGGGACAACCAGGTCAAGATCCGCGGTTTCCGCATCGAGATCGGCGAGATCGAGAACACGCTGCTGCGAGTGCCCGGAGTGCGCGACGGAGCCGTGGTCACCGCCGAACTGGCCGGTGGCAGCACGCACCTGATCGCCTTCTACACCGGCCGGCGCCAGAAGCCGGAGGCGCTGCGCGAGGCGCTGGGCGCCGTACTGCCCGCCTACATGGTCCCGACGGCGTTCCACTGGCAGGAGAGCCTGCCGCTGACCGCCAACGGCAAGATCGACCGGAAGGCCCTGACCGCGCTCGCCGAGCGGACCGAGCCGGCCGCGGACGCCGACCGGGCCGGGGAGGAGGACCGTGCCCCGCGCACCCCGACCGAGCGGAAGCTGGCGGCGACCTGGGCAGAACTGCTGGGCGTCCCAGAGCACCGGGTCGGCCGGCAGGACCACTTCTTCGACTCCGGCGGCACCTCCCTGTCTGCGGTCAGGCTCACCATCGCCCTGGACCGCGCGGTGTCCCTGAAGGACATCACCCGGCACCCGGTGCTCGCCGACCTCGCCGCCCTCCTCGACGGCGCCGCCCCCCAGCGCCCGGAGCTGCTGCAGCCGCTGTCGCAGCCGGACGGTGTGCCGCGATGCGCCCTTGTCTGCTTCCCGTACGCGGGCGGCAACGCGGTCAACTTCCGTCCGATGGCCGCTGCCCTGGCGGACGGCGGGCCCGCGGTGTACGCCGTCGAACTGCCCGGTCACGACCTGGCCGCCACCAGTGAGCCGTTCGCGCCGATCGCCCAGGTGGCCGAGCAGGTCGTCGCCGAGCTCGCCGGGCATGGCCTGCACAGGGTCATGGTGTGGGGCCACTCCTCGGGCACCGCACCGGCGCTGGAGACGGCGAGGAGACTGCGGGAGCGCGGAGTGGACGTGCCGCGGGTGTTCCTCGGTGCCCAACTGCTCGGGACCGCGGCCGAGCGGCGCGCCGCCGTCACCGAGCTGACGGGGCGGAGCAACGCGGAGATCGCCGCGCGGCTGAGCGCGGACAGCGGCTACACGGAACTGGGTGAGCTGAGCGCGCAGCACGCCGAGCACGTCGGCGCCGCCTACCGGCACGACTGCGTCTCTGCGCACCACTACTTCGCCGACGCGCTGGAATCCCCGCCCACGGTGCGGCTGTCGGCGCCCGTCACCGTGGTCGTCGCCGCGGACGATGCGAACACGGCGGACTACCGCGACCGGTTCCGCGACTGGCAGCTGCTGGCCGAACACGTGGAGCTGTGCGAACTGCCCGACGGCGGCCACTACTTCCCGCGCACCCGCCCGGACGCAGCGGCAGGCGCCGTCCTGGGCGCGATCGAACTGCTGTCCTCCTCATAGGCCGCTGTCTCTCTGTCAGCTCCCCCCTGCCATCAGCCCCTGCTTCTCCGTCAGCCTCCGTACGGGGGCAACCGAAAGGAAGAACAGCGATGTCGTCATCGTCCCTGGCCTCACTGCCCGAAGTGGCACTGCAGCCGGGCAAACCGCCGATCCTGCGCGTCGAGGCCCCCGGTGACGCGGTGAGCTGGGCGGCCGAGAACCGGGAAGCGCTGCGCGCGCGGGTCGCCGAGCACGGCGCACTCCTCGTCCGCGGTCTGGGGCTGAAGGAGACGGAGCGGGTCGGCGCCGTCTTCACCGCACTCGCCGGGGAGCTGATGACGGAGCGGGAGGCCTTCGCGCCCCGGCAGACCCACGGCGCCCGGCTGTACTCCTCCGCGACCTGGCCGGCCAACCAGCCGATGTGCATGCACCACGAGCTGAGCTACACCCTCCAGTGCCCCGGCCTGATGCTGTTCGCGTGCCTGACCGCGCCCGATCAGGGCGGGGCGACCGCGGTGGCCGACGCGGAAGAGGTGCTGCGGGCGCTGCCCGCCGAGGTCAGCGAGCGGTTCGAGCGCGAGGGCTGGCTGCTCACCCGCAGCTACAACGACGAGATCGGGGCGTCGCTGACGGAGTCGTTCGGCACCGACGACCGGACCGCCATCGAACGTTACTGCCGGGAGAACGCCATCGACACCGACTGGCTGCCCGACGGCTCGCTGCGCACCCGGCAGCGGCGCGCCGCCGTGGTGCGGCACCCCATCACCGGACGGCGCTGCTGGTTCAACCAGATCGCCTTCCTCAACGAATGGACGCTCGCGCCGGAGGTGCGCGAGTACCTGGTGGACGAGTACGGGGAGGACGGCCTGCCGTTCAACACCCGCTTCGGAGACGGCAGTCCCATCGGAGAGGACATCGTCGGCCTGCTGAACACCACCTACGAGCAGCACACGCGTCGCGAGCCCTGGCAGGCGGGCGACGTGATGCTGGTCGACAACATCCGCACCGCACACAGCAGGGAGGCCTACACCGGGGACCGCCAGGTGCTGGTCGCCATGGCCGAGCCGCGCCGCCTGGCCGACTGCTGCCCGAGCCCGGAGGTGACCCGGCGATGACCGTACTGTCGTCCCCCGCCGCCCAGCCCACGCCCGACCACACGGCAGCGCCCAGCTTCGCGGTGATCCCCGGCGCGCAGGTGCGGCAGGCACTCGACGGGCACGAACGGCAGATCGTGGACCTGGTCGAGGCCACCTACCGGCTGCACGGCGCCGGGGACTCGGTCAATCCCCCGTCGTACTTCCTGCGCTTCCCCGACCGCCCGTCCTCCCGGATCATCGCACTGCCGGCCTCCATCGGCGGACCGAACCGTGTGGACGGCATGAAGTGGATCTCCAGCTTCCCGGCCAACGTCTCCTCCGGACTGCCCCGGGCCTCCGCGGTGCTCATCCTCAACGACCACGAGACCGGCTACCCGTTCGCCTGCCTGGAGAGTTCCATCATCAGTGCCACCAGGACCGCGGCGTCCGCGGCGCTGGCGGCCGACCGGCTCAGCCGCGGCCGATCCCGCCCGAGGCGGGTCGGCTTCTTCGGCACCGGCCTGATCGCCCGCTACATCCACACCTTCCTGGCGGGCACCGGCTGGAGCTTCGAGACGATCGGTCTGCACGACCTGTCCGCCGACAGCACGGCCGGCTTCCGCGGTTACCTGGAGCAGGCGGACGCCACCGGCGAGGTCACGGTCCACGACAGCGCCGAGGCCCTGATCCGCTCGAGCGACCTGGTCGTCTTCGCCACCGTCGCCGCCAAGCCGCACGTCACCGACCCGGCCTGGTTCTCACACCACCCCCTGGTCCTGCACGTGTCCCTGCGCGACCTCGCCCCCGAGGTCCTGCTCGCGTCCGCCAACGTCGTCGATGACGTCGAGCACTGTCTGAAAGCCGACACCTCACCCCATCTGACCGAGCAGCTCACGGGCGGCCGCGACTTCCTGGACGGCACCCTCGACGACGTCATGACCGGACGGGTGACCCTGCCGGACGACCGGACGGTGATCTTCTCGCCGTTCGGACTCGGCGTCCTCGACCTCGCCGTCGGCAAGTACGTCTACGACGAAGTGGCGCGCTCCGGACACCTCCACCTCATCGACCACTTCTTCCACGATCTGCGCCGCTACGGCTGAAGGCATCCCTCAGCCCTGGCATCAGGAGGCCACCGTGCCTGTCATCTCCGCTCCCCATGCCTTCAACGAGAGCCAGCTGTACGTCGACCTGCGGTCGATCTTCGGCCGCCCCCTCTATCTGAAGTGCGAGGGCTTCAACTTCGCCGGTTCGATCAAGTTGAAGGCCGCGACCGAGATGGTCGAGGCCGCCGAGAGGGACGGCCTCCTGACGCCGGACTCGGTACTGGTCGAGTCCTCGTCGGGGAACCTGGGAGTGGCGCTCAGCATGATCGCCGCGAGCAAGGGCTACCGGTTTCTGTGTGTGACGGACTCCCGTTGCAACCTGTCGACCAGGCTGCTGATGGAGGCCCTGGGCAGCAAGGTGCACATCATCTCCGACCTGGACGCCAACGGCGGGTTCCTCGGCGCGCGGATCGAGTACGTCCGCGCGCTGTGCGACACCGACGACCGGTACGTGTGGCTCAGCCAGTACACCAACCCGGGCAACTGGCGCGCGCACTACCGCAAGACGGCTCCGGAGATCGCGTCCCAGTTCCCGCGCCTTGACGTGCTGTTCGTCGGGGCGGGCACCACCGGGACGCTGATGGGCTGCGCGCGCTACTTCCGCCAGTGGCACCGGCCGGTGCACATCGTCGCGGTGGACGCCGTGGGATCGGTGGCCTTCGGCGGTGAGCCGGGCCGCCGGATGATCCCCGGCCTCGGCATGAGCATGCGCCCGCCGCTGCTCGACGAGTCGTACGTCGACGAGGTGATCCGCGTCGAGGAGGCGGACACCATCCGTGCCTGCCACCGGCTGGCACGGCGCGGGTTCCTGTTCGGCGGCTCCACCGGGACAGTGGTCAGCGGTGCCATGGACTGGCTGTCCCGGCACGACACCCGGGACCTCACCGCGGTCGCCATCGCGCCGGACCTCGGCGAGCGCTATCTCGACACCATCTACCAGGCCAACTGGCTGCACGACCTGTATGGGGAACACATACTCGGCTCGGAGGAGATGGCGACCGGTTCCGGCAAGAGACCGGAGACGATGACGCGGACGACGGGCCGCCGGCCGAAGCCGTAGCACGACACGTCAGCGGCGCCCGCCGTCCCGGCGGGTCGCCGGCGCCGCTGACGATCCGGGGGTGTCGCGCAGCCCCCTGAGGGTGGACGGAGAGGCCCCGGGGCCGGTGCTCAGCCGGAGGTGCCGACGCCCACCGGTTCCCGCGTCCGCAGGTGGTAGACGCGGAAGGCCCGCCCGATGACCGGCTGGGCGACATTGCGCACCTTGACACCGCCGGTGGTCATGCCGTGCTCCGTCCCGGCGTGCGCGTGTCCGTGCACCGCGAGGTCCGCGCCGGCCGTGTCGATCGCCTCGGCCAGCAGATAGGTCCCGAGGAACGGGTAGATCTCCAGGGGTTCGCCGGCCAGCGTCTCCGGCACGGGCGAATAGTGGGTGAGGGCGATCCGGGCGTCGCAGCCCTGTCCGTCCAGCTCCTCCAGCGCCTTGCGCAGGGCGTCGGCCGAGCGGCGCGAGGTCCGCACGAACTCCTTCATCAACCGCTCGCCGAACTCCCCGGCGCTGCGGCCCACGAATCCGCCGCAGAACCCCTTGGTGCCGGCCACGCCGACGCGCGAGCCCCCGGCCTCCACGACGGTTCCCTCTCCCTCGAGGACCCGCACCCCGGCGTCCCGGAGGATGGCGGTGACCTCGTCCGGACGCTCGTCGTGGTGGTCGTGGTTGCCGAGCACCGCCACGACCGGGACGCCGAGGTCCTGGACCTCCCGGGCCACCACGCGGGCCTCCTCCGGCGTGCCGTGGCGGGTGAGGTCCCCGGCCAGCAGCAGCAGGTCTGCGCACTCGGGCAGGGACTCGAACGCCGGCCGCAGCACTCCCTGGCTGTCGGCTCCCATGTGGATGTCCCCGACGGCTGCCACGCGGATCATGTGAGCTCCTCCGCATGGTCCGGGGACGAGGTGTCCGCGACGACGATGTCGTAGTGGACCGGGATGCCGGCCAGTTCCTCGCGGACCATGCCGAGGATTTCGTCACGGCACTGGGCGGAGGCGACCGTGCCCGTCAGCAGCACCGCCTCGCCGCGCACCTCGACCCGGACCCCCAGCTCACCGGGGTGCCCCCCGGCCAGGTGCTCCAGGAGGTGGGCGACGCGGTACTCCGTGTTCAGAGCGGGTGCGGCACCGGATGGTGCCTGCTCTCCGCCGTGCTGGGTCATGGTGCCTCCTTGCGCGGGGCGATGACGTTCAGGCGTTCGAGGAGGAAGAAGAAGGCTGCGGGCATGGGTTCGTCGCCGCAGTCCTGCCGCACCCGCTCCCAGTCGACCTTCTCGCGCAGCGCGCGGGCGACGGGCAGCACCGCGCCGAAGTCGCAGTGGTGCTCGGAGAAGGCGGCGATCAGACTCCACAGCAGGTCTGTGGGGGACAGCACGGGCATGCGCACCGAGGCGACGGAGAGCTCCTGTGCCCGGGAGAGCATGTCCGTGGTGACGGGCCGGTGCGCCAGCTCGAAGATGACGTCGATGTCCTGGTCGAAGCACTTGGCCTTGAGCAGCCAGTCCTCCGGCGGCCGGTAGACGGTCAGACCCGCTTCGCTCAGCGTGTCCGCCACCGCTTCGGCGTCCTCGGGCCGCACGCAGAAGTCGGCGTCGTGCTGCAGGTTCTGGCTGCCGCCGTGGGCGTAGACGGCCACGCTCCCGGCCAGCGCGAACGTGTGCCCCTTGCTCTTGAGCACGGCGCCGACCCGTTTGGTCGCCTCGAGGATCGCCTGGTGACGGTCGTGCGGCAGTTGCCGCTCCCCCGGCTCCGGGCCGGACCGTTCGGAATTCGTCGTCGCCGGACGCAGTTCACGCACCTCCGATCGCCGGGCAGGGGTCGCTCGATCCCCGTGCTGTGTCATGGCCACTCCATTGCTGTCCCGGGCATGCCCGGGGCCGTCGCTCCCGGGCAGCCCTCCGTGCCCGTCTGAGTACCCGGTCCTCCCTTCTCGACACAGAGGCGTCGGCGCCACCCCCGCGGAGCCCCGGGCCGGAGGGTCACAGCCGGACGACGACCAGGGCGATGTCGTCGCGGGCTCCCCCGGCCACGCCCAACCGGGCCAGCAGGGCGTCGGCAAGGCGCTCCGGGCTGAGGGAGCACTGGCGGCACAGGACGTCCTTCAAGCGGTTCAGGCCCGCTTCGATGCTCTGGTCGCGGCGTTCGATCAGCCCGTCGGTGTAGAGAACGAGCGTGTCACCGGGGAGGTAGGTCTGGCCGGCCTGCGGCCGGGGCACGTGCTGGGGGCGGGCGCCCAGCGGTGGGTCGGTGGCCCGGTCCAGCAACTCGCAGGAGCCGTCCTGATGGACCAGAACCGGCGGCGGGTGACCGGCGCTGCTGTAGATGAGCAGCTGACTGCGGGGCTCCACCATCACCTTGACGGCGGTGGTGTTGAGCGCGCCCTCGACGGAGCGGGAGTACAGGCCCAGCACCTCCAGGGCCTGGGCGGGCCGCTCCAGGGCGCGGGTGGCCGCGCTGAGCGCGCTGCGGAGCATGCCCATGACGGCGGCGGCCTCCAGGCCGTGGCCGACGACGTCGCCGACGGCCACCGCGAAGCGGTCGTCGGGCAGGTCGACCAGGTCGTACCAGTCACCGCACACGTTCAGCGATCCGGTGGCGGGCAGATAGCGCACGGCGACGTTCTCGTGGTGGGCGAGGTCGGGGGACTGGAGCATGGCCTCCTGCAAGGTGAGGGCCACCACACGCTCCCGCCGGTGCGCCTGGCGCAGCTCCTCGTTCAGCCGTTGCAGCTCGCGCGCCCGCGCGTACAGCTCGGCCTCGAGGGCCTCGCGCTCGCTCAGCTTGTTCGACAGTCGCCACTCGCCCGTGCCGTGGGTCTGGACGTACGCGGTCACGTCCTCCACCCGGTGGATGATCGAGCCCACGCTGCCGTCCGGGCGCAGGGTCGGCGTGTTGATCGGGGACCACCACCGCTCCTCGAAGACCCCGGGCCGGCCCATGATGGGGATGTCGTACTTCTGCAGCGCCATGGTGTCGGGCTGCCTGGTGACCAGGACCCGGTGCAGCGAGGCGTTCAGGTTCCGCACCCCGTCGGCGGCGGGGTCGTCCGGGTTGTCGGGGAAGGCGTCGAAGATGTGCCGTCCGATCAGGTCCTCGCGGGTCCGCCTGGTCGCGTCCAGGTACGCCTGGTTGACCTCCACGATGACCAGGTCGGTTCCCAGCACCAGGTAGGGGCTCGGTGTGGCGGCGAACAGGGCCGCGTAGTCGATGTCCGGCATCGTCACCGTCTCCCTTCCCGCCCCTCCCCTGGTGCCCGCCCCTTCACGCTACGGTCATGGCGGGCCGGACGCCCACCGCGCCCGGTCCCGGCCCCGCCCCCTGGAGCCTCTCCGGTCTCCTAGGCCACGGCTTCCGCCGCGGTGTCCGGCCGGGTCTGTGCCGCTGTCTGCGTCCGCGTCCCGGTCCGCGGCTCCAGCGGCGGCACCGTCTTCTCGAACTGGGTCCGGTACAGCTCGGTGTACCGGCCGCCCGCGGCGAGGAGCTCCTCGTGCGTGCCCCGCTCCACGATCCGCCCGGCCTCGACCACGAGGATCAGGTCGGCGGCCCGCACCGTGGACAGGCGGTGGGCGATGACGACGGCGGTGCGGCCCTCGAGCGCCTCCGTCAGGGCCTCCTGGACCGCCGCCTCCGAGGTGTTGTCCAGGTGGGCGGTGGCCTCGTCGAGGATGACGACGCGCTGCCGGGCCAGCAGCAGGCGCGCGATCGTCAGACGCTGGCGCTCGCCGCCGGAGAGGCGGTAGCCGCGCTCGCCGACGACGGTGTCGAGACCGTCGGGCAGGGAGCGTACGAGATCCTCTAGGCGGGCCCGGCGCAGCACGTCCCACAGCTCCTCCTCGGTGGCGTCCGGGAGGGCCAGCAGCAGGTTGGCGCGGACCGTGTCGTGGAACAGGTGGCCGTCCTGCGTGACCATGCCGAGGGTCGCGCGCAGCGAAGCGGCGCTGAGGTCGCGGACGTCCACACCGCCGACGCGGACGGCGCCCTCGTCCACGTCGTAGAGCCGGGGCAGCAGGGCGGCGATGGTGGACTTGCCGGCGCCGGAGGAGCCGACGAGGGCGACGGTCTGCCCGGGTTCGGCGCGGAAGGAGACGCCGTGCAGGACGTCGGCGCCGCCGCGCGTGTCGAGGGTCGCCACCTCCTCCAGGGAGGCGAGGGAGACCTTGTCGGCAGCCGGGTAGGCGAACCGGACGCCCTCGAACTCCACCGCCACCGGTCCGTCGGGGACCTCGCGGGCGTCCGGCTTGTCCTCGATGAGCGGCTTGAGGTCCAGCACCTCGAAGACGCGCTCGAAGCTGACGAGGGCGCTCATGACCTCGACGCGCGCCCCGGCGAGAGAGGTGAGCGGCGCGTAGAGCCTGGTGAGGAGCAGGGCGAGGGAGACGACCGCCCCCGCCTGAAGGGAACCGCGCAGGGCGAACCAGCCGCCGAGGCCGTAGACGAGGGCCAGTGCCAGGGCCGAGACGAGGGTGAGCGCGGTGATGAACGCGGACTGCGCCATCGCCGTACGCACCCCGATGTCCCGCACGCGCCGGGCCCGCGCCGCGAACTCGGCGGACTCCTCCGCGGGCCGCCCGAAGAGCTTCACCAGCGTGGCACCCGGCGCGGAGAACCGCTCGGTCATCCGGGTGCCCATGGCCGCGTTCAGGCCCGCGGCCTCCCGCTGCAACCGGGCCATGCGGCGGCCCGTCCGCCGGGCCGGGACCACGAAGACCGGCAGCAGCACCAGCGCCAGCAGGGTTATCTGCCAGGACAGCGTCAGCATCACGGCGAGCGTGAGCAGCAGCGTGACCACGTTGCCGACGACCCCGGACAGCGTGTTGCTGAAGGCCCGCTGGGCGCCGATGACGTCGTTGTTGAGACGACTGACGAGCGCTCCCGTACGCGTACGTGTGAAGAACGCGACCGGCATGCGCTGCACATGATCGAACACAGCCGTCCGCAGATCGAGGATGAGCCCCTCGCCGAGCGTGGCCGAAAGCCAGCGGCCGAGGATCCCGAGCGCCGCCTCGGCGAGCGCTATGAGGGCGATGAGTGTCGACAGCCGTACGACCGTGCCGCGATCGCCGTGCGACACGATCGCGTCGACGACGCGGCCGGCGAGCACGGGCGTGGCGACGGCGAGCAGTGCGGTCAGCACACTCACCACCACGAACTGCGCGATGCGGCGCCGGTGCGGGCGGGCGAAGGCGCCGATGCGGCGCAGCGTGGCGCGGGCGAAGGGGCGGCGGTCCGCTTGCGCGGTCATGACGCTGTGCAGCTGCTGCCAGGCGGTGGTCTCCATGCTCATGGGAATGACGTTAGAACCTCGAGCTTCGTTGAGGTCAATGAACGGGGCACGGGCTCTTCCGCACCTTGCCCGGCGTGTCAGCCGCCGTCCTCGCGCACGCAACCTCCTGTTGGTGCGGTGCGGAGAACCTCTGCCGGTGTGACTGTCCTGCGTCTCCCTCAGGGACTTCCCGGACGTGTTCCGGTCCGCCAGGTGCTCTGCCTGCTTCCGCTCGTCCTTGTGACCGTGGTCGCGGTGCGGCACCGCTCGGTGCTCGCGGAGGGCCTCGGCCATCTTCGGGCTGCCGAGTGGCCGTGGCTGGTGGCCGCCGCCGGCGCCACCTGTCTGACGTGGGTCGCGGCGGCCCTCACCCGGCAGGGCGCGGTGGTGCAGCGCCTGCCCCTGCGACGGCTGCTCGCCACCCAGTTCGCGGCGGGCGCCGCCAACCACCTGCTGCCCACGGGGCTGGGCGCCGGAGCGGTCAACCTGCGGTTCATGACGGTGTGCGGGGTGCCGCTCGCCCGCTCCTCCGCGGCGCTCGCGCTGTACCTGCTCGCCGAGTCGGTCACCCGGGTCGGCCTGCTGCTGGTGCTGCTGGCCGCCTTCCCGGACGCCCTCCACCTCGGCGGTCTCGTGCCCGCCTCGGCGACCGGGCCGCTCCTGCTCGCGGCGGCCGGGGTGGTGGGCGTGACGGTGGCGGTGCTGCTGCTGGTGCGAAGGGTGCGGACGGCGGCGTGGTCCTTCCTTCGTACCGCGCTGTGCGAGGCCCGCTCCGTGCACACCCGTCCTGCCCGGGCCCTCGCCCTGTGGGGCGGCTCGCTGGCCTTTCCCGCACTGCAGGCGGCCGGGCTCGCCGCGGTGGGGCGGGCACTGTCGCTCCCGGTGGCGCCCGTGCACATGGCGGTGGCGTATCTGGCGGCGACGGTCGCGGTCGCCGTGGTGCCCACCCCGGGCGGCATCGGCTCCGTGGAGGCGGCCCTGGTCGTGGCCCTGGTCGCGGCGGGCGGTCCGGTGGCCGTGGCGACGGCGGTGGTTCTGGCGTACCGGATCATCACGGTGTGGCTGCCGCTGCTGCCGGGGGCGCTGACGCTGGGGGCGCTGGTGCGGCTGAGGGTGATCTGACCGGGGGACGGGGCCGGACTCGGGTGATTCGACCGGGGACGGGGCCGACCCCGGGTGATCCCACCAAGGGACGCCGGCAGTACCTGGGAGTAACCTCGGGAGCCCCTCTCCCACCCTCCCAAGAGCCGTCCGAAAGGGGCAGCCGATGCCGGTCCGCGTCGAACGTCAGGGGCACGTCTTCACGGTCGTGTTGTCCCGCCCCGAGGTCCGCAACGCGGTGGACGGGCCGACGGCCACCGAACTGGCCGTCGCCTTCCGGGAGTTCGAGACGGACGAGATGGCGCGGGTGGCGGTGCTGTGGGGAGAGGGCGGGACGTTCTGCTCGGGCGCCGATCTGAAGGCGGTCGGCACCGGGCGCGGCAACCGGGTGGCCGAGGACGGCGACGGTCCGATGGGCCCGACCCGGCTGCGACTCTCCAAGCCGGTGATCGCGGCGGTCGCGGGGCACGCCGTGGCCGGAGGTCTCGAACTGGCGCTCTGGTGCGACCTGCGGGTGGCCGAGGAGGACGCGGTGTTCGGGGTGTTCTGCCGCCGCTGGGGCGTGCCGCTCATCGACGGCGGGACGGTCCGGCTGCCGCGGCTGATCGGCACCGGCCGGGCTATGGACATGATCCTCACCGGCCGTCCGGTGCCGGCCCGGGAGGCACGGGAGATGGGGCTCGCCAACCGGGTCGTTCCGACCGGGCGGGCTCGCATCGAGGCGGAGGAACTCGCTGCCGCGATCGCCCGTTTCCCCCAGGCCTGCCTGCGCGGCGACCGGGCCTCGGTGCTCGATCAGGAGGGGCTGGACGAGCGGGCGGCCCTGCGTACCGAACTCCGGCACGGCATGGACGTACTGGCCCAGGGACTTGAGGGCACGGCGCGGTTCGCGGCGGGCGCGGGGCGGCACGGTTCGTTCTCGGACATGTGACCACCGCGCGCACCCCGCGACGCCAATGGCCGCTTCCCGACGTCCCGGTGAGGGGACGTCACCGGGATGCGGCAGGATGAATCCTCACTCCGGACAGCGAACACCTGTCCGGACACGATCGTGCAATCCGTGATTCGAGCAGGTGGCAAGGTGACGATTCATCACTTCCGGCCCCGGGGCCTTTCCTCTCCTGCGGGAGGTGACCGGTGAACCGCGCCGTGACCCTGGACGACCTCGTCATCGGCGGGATCGCCCTGGCCGCGGGCTTCCTGGCGGCGTTCCTGTCGCGCACGCTGCTGCGCTGGCTGGCCAAGCACGCCAAGCGCACCCGCTGGAGCGGCGACGACGTGATCGTGGACGCGCTGCGCACGGTGGTTCCGTGGGCGGCGATCGCGGGCGGCGCGGCGGCCGCGGCCGCGGTGCTGCCGCTGACGCGGACGGTCCAGCATCACGTGAACCAGATTCTGACCGTGCTGCTGATCTTCGTGGTCACCCTCTCCGCGGCAAGGGTGGTCGCGGGCCTGGTGCGGACGGTCACGCAGTCCCGTTCCGGAGTCGCCGGATCCGCCACGATCTTCGTCAACATCACGCGCATCCTGGTCCTGGCCATCGGCTTCCTGGTGGTGCTGCAGACCCTGGGCATCTCCATCGCGCCACTGCTCACGGCCCTGGGTGTCGGCGGTCTGGCCGTCGCGCTCGCCCTGCAGGACACCCTGGCGAACCTCTTCGCCGGTGTCCACATCCTCGCCTCGAAGACCGTCCAGCCCGGCGACTACATCCGGCTGAGCAGCGGCGAGGAGGGTTATGTGGTGGACATCAACTGGCGGCAGACGACCGTACGCCAGCTCTCGAACAACCTGGTCGTGATCCCCAACGGTCAGCTCGCCAAGACCAACATGACCAACTACACCCGCCCCGAGCAGCAGCTGACCGTGCTCGTCCAGGTCGGCGTCGCCTACGACAGTGATCTGGAGCACGTCGAGAAGGTCACCACCGAGGTCGTCGCCGAGGTGATGACGGAGATCACCGGAGCGGTCCCGGAGCATGAGCCGGCCGTCCGCTTCCACACCTTCGGCGACTCCCGGATCGGCTTCACGGTGATCCTGGGCGTCGGCGAGTTCAGCGACCAGTACCGGATCAAGCACGAGTTCATCAAGCGCCTGCACAAGCGGTACCGGGCCGAGGGCATCCGCATTCCGGCGCCGACGCGGACGGTGGCGCTCCAGCATGGCTCGGCGGTCATCCCCTCGCAGCGCAGCGGCGAGGACAGGGTGTCGGAGGCCGGTTAGCCCCGGCTCGGCCGGAGTCGGGGAGCCGGCGGATCTATGCTCGAGGGAGCATGATGTCCTCGCCAGACCCCGACCCCCCGACTCCGGCTCCGGCGGCCCCCTCGCTCGACCAGAAGCTGGACGCCGTCGCGCGCCATCCGTTCCGCGCGAAGTTCCACCTGCGCGGGCGCGATCTGGCCACCGCCCGGCTCAAGGGCCCCTCCACGATCCGGTGGCACGCCTACGACCTCGTCGCCAGGCGTCTGGCGCCGGCCGAACCGTACAAGGACGGCAAGCAGACGCCCTACCGGGGCCACCCGGTCTTCGTCGCCCAGCACGCGACCGCGACCTGCTGCCGTACCTGCCTGAAGCGCTGGCACGGGATCCCCAAGGGGCGGGAACTGAACCGCGCGGAGCACGCCTATGTGGTGGACGTGATCTGCCGGTGGATCGAGCGCGAGGTCGCAGCAGCGTCCTGATCGGACATCGGGGGCGTCCGTGGCGCAGGCCACTGTCGAGCAGTGTCCGCGTACGAGATATCTTGATGTCGAGCAATGTTGCAGACGTGGAGCGGAGCACCCGGTGACTGACTCGACCATCATCTACACGCACACTGACGAGGCCCCGGCCCTGGCGACGTATTCCTTCCTGCCGGTGGTCAAGGCCTACGCCGGGAAGGCGGGCGTCGCCGTCGAGACCCGCGACATCTCGCTGGCCGGGCGCATCCTCGCGGTCTTCCCGGAGTACCTGAACGAGGACCAGCGGATCAACGACGACCTCACGGAGCTCGGCGAGCTGGCCAAGACCCCCGCGGCCAACATCATCAAGCTGCCGAACATCTCGGCGTCCGTGCCGCAGCTGAAGGCGGCCATCGCCGAGCTGCGGGGCAAGGGCTACGCGCTGCCGGAGTACCCGGACGAGCCGAAGACCGACGAGGAGCGGGAGATCCGCGCCCGTTACGACAAGGTCAAGGGCTCCGCCGTGAACCCGGTCCTGCGCGAGGGCAACTCCGACCGCCGGGCCCCCGCCTCGGTCAAGAACTACGCCAAGTCCCACCCGCACCGCATGGGCGCTTGGACCTCCGAGTCCAAGACGAACGTGGCGACCATGGGCGTGGACGACTTCCGCTCCACGGAGAAGTCCGTGGTGATCTCCGAGGCCGGTTCGCTGCGCATCGAGCTGAAGGGCGACGACGGCTCGACCACCGTGCTGCGCGAGTCGGTGCCGGTCCTCGAGGGCGAGGTCGTCGACGCCTCCGTGATGCGCGTCGCCGCGCTGCGCGAGTTCCTCACGGCGCAGGTCGCCAAGGCCAAGGAGGAGGGCGTCCTGTTCTCCGTGCACCTGAAGGCCACGATGATGAAGGTCTCCGACCCGATCGTCTTCGGTCACGTGGTGCGCGCCTTCTTCCCGAAGACGTTCGCGAAGTACGGCGAGACGTTCGCCGCGGCCGGTCTGACCCCGAACGACGGTCTGGGCGGCATCTTCAAGGGCCTCGAGGCGCTGCCGAACGGCGACGAGATCAAGGCCTCCTTCGACGCCGAGCTCGCCGAGGGCCCGGAGCTGGCCATGGTCGACTCCGACAAGGGCATCACCAACCTGCACGTCCCCTCCGACGTGATCGTCGACGCCTCCATGCCGGCCATGATCCGCACCTCCGGCCACATGTGGGGCCCGGACGGCCAGGAGCACGACACCCTCGCGGTGCTGCCGGACTCCAGCTACGCGGGGGTCTACCAGGCCGTCATCGAGGACTGCCGCGCCAACGGCGCCTACGACCCGGCCACCATGGGCTCGGTTCCGAACGTCGGCCTCATGGCGCAGAAGGCCGAGGAGTACGGCAGCCACGACAAGACCTTCGAGATCCCGACCACGGGCACGGTCCGCCTGGTCGACGGCAACGGCAACGTGGTCATCGAGCAGACCGTCTCCGCCGGTGACATCTTCCGCGCCTGCCAGACCAAGGACGCCCCGGTCAAGGACTGGGTCAAGCTGGCCGTCACCCGCGCCCGCGCCACCGGCGACCCGGCCGTCTTCTGGCTGGACGAGACCCGCGCCCACGACGCGAACCTGATCGCCAAGGTCGAGCAGTACCTGTCCGAGCACGACACCGAGGGCCTGGACATCAAGATCCTCTCTCCGGTCGAGGCGACGAAGCTGTCCGTGGAGCGGATCCGCCGCGGCGAGAACACCATCTCCGTCACCGGCAACGTGCTGCGCGACTACCTGACCGACCTGTTCCCCATCCTGGAGCTGGGCACCAGCGCCAAGATGCTGTCTGTCGTCCCCCTCATGGCGGGCGGCGGCCTGTTCGAGACGGGCGCCGGCGGCTCCGCCCCGAAGCACGTCCAGCAGCTGGTCAAGGAGAACTACCTGCGCTGGGACTCCCTGGGTGAGTTCTTCGCCCTGGTGCCGTCCCTCGAGCAGTACGCGAAGGTCACGGGCAACGCCCGTGCCCAGGTGCTGGCCGACGCCCTCGACCGCGCCACGGCGACCTTCCTCAACGAGGACAAGTCCCCGACCCGCCGCGTCGGCGGCATCGACAACCGCGGCAGCCACTTCTACCTGTCCCTGTACTGGGCGCAGGAGCTGGCCCGGCAGACCGACGACGCGGACCTCGCCAAGGCGTTCGCCCCGCTCGCCGAGACGCTCGCCGCGAACGAGCAGAAGATCGTCGATGAGCTGATCGCCGTCCAGGGCAAGCCGGCCGACATCGGCGGCTACTACCAGCCCGACCCGGCGAAGGCCGCCGAGGTCATGCGCCCGTCGGCGACCTGGAACGAGGCGCTGGCCTCGCTCGCGTAGGACGCCGGCCCCCTCCGCGTGACAGCCGCCCCGGCCGGATCCGATCCGGCCGGGGCGGTCCCGCATGGTTCGGCCGACCAGCCGTTGTCAGTACCGGGGCCCGACGTGGTCGATGCAGGCATGGTCCGGAGAGGGCGAGGCGAGCTGTGATCAACGGGTATGTCATCGGCGAAAGTCTGCGCACCGGTGCGGTGTTCGAGCCGGAGGGCCTGCGCATCCGCAGGATCAGCCGCATAGACGTCTCGCAGAGCGCGCGGGGCGGGCAGCCGTCCACCTGGACCTTCGTCGAGTTCGAGACGGACGACTCCCGTGCGACCGCCCTCGCTCAGGCCCTGGCTCAGGCGCTGGAGCCGGACATGGGCTGGTACTCGGACTTCGTGGTCGGGGACGACCGGGTGGTCGTCTTCGCCGGGAAGGTGTTCCGCTGTCGGCGCGGCGATGCCCAGGGCCGCGCCGAAGCGGTGGCGTACGGACGGAGCGTGGGCACTCCCGAGGACCAGCTCGACTGGAAGGAGTGACCCGCCGGCGGCACGCTTACGATGCCGCTCGCTCCCTGGGCGCCCCGGTGTCCGGGTGGGTGAGGCCCAGGTGGTCGCGCAGGGTCGTGCCCTCGTAGTCGGTGCGGAAGACGCCCTGCTCCTGCAGGAGCGGGACGACCTTGTCGGCGAACGGGTCCAGACCGCCAGGGGTGATGTGCGGGACCAGGATGAAGCCGTCGGAGGCATCGGCCTGCACGAACTCGTTGACGGTCTTCGCGACCGTGGACGGTGAGCCGACGAAGGTCTGCCGGTTTCCGGTGTGGATGACGAGGTCACGGATGGACCAGTTGTTGGCGTCGGCGAGCTCCCGCCACTCGCGGGCGGTGGCCAGCGGATCGCGGTACATGCGCACCTGGGCACGGCCGCGGGAGATGTGCTCCTCGCTCACGTTCGGCTCGATGTCGGGCAGCGGGCCGTCCGGGTCGTACGCCGACAGGTCCCGGTTCCAGACGAACTCCAGGTGCTTGATGGCCGTGGCACCGCTGACCTGTTGCCGGCGCACCTCGCGGGCCAGGTCCTCGGCCTCCGCGTCCGTGTCGCCGAGGACGAAGGTCGCAGCGGGCAGGATGAGCAAGTCGCCGTGTCCGCGCCCGTACTTGGCCAGACGGCCCTTGACGTCCGCGTAGAAGGCCTGGCCCGCGTCCAGGGTGGCGTGCCGGCTGAAGATGGCGTCGGCACTGGACGCGGCGAACTCACGGCCCTCCTCGGAGTCGCCCGCCTGGAAGACGACGGGGCGGCCCTGCGGGCTGCGCGGGACGTTGAACCGGCCGTGGATGTCGAAGTGCTTGCCCCGGTGGACGAAGGCGCCGGCCTTGGCGTCCCGCAGGAAGGTGCCGGTGGCCCGGTCGGCGAGGATCTCGTCTCCGTGCCAGGAGTCGAAGAGTTCGTTCGCGGTGGCCAGGAACTCCTGCGCCCGGGAGTAGCGCTCCTCCTGCGGCAGGAAGCCGCCGCGGCGGAAGTTCTCGCCGGTGAAGGCGTCCCAGGAGGTGACGACGTTCCACGCCGAGCGTCCGCCGGAGAGGTGGTCGAGGCTGGCGAACTGGCGGGCCACCTCATAGGGCTCGTTGAACGTGGAGTTGATGGTGCCGGTCAGGCCGAGCCGGTCGGTGACGGCGGCCAGGGCGGCGAGCACGGTGAAGGTGTCGGGGCGGCCCACGACGTCCAGGTCGTAGATCTTCCCGCCCTGTTCGCGCAGGCGCAGGCCCTCGGCCAGGAACAGGAAGTCGAACTTGGCCCGCTCGGCGGTACGCGCGAAGTGGGCGAAGGAGCTGAACTCGATGTGGCTGCCGGCCTCCGGGTCGCTCCACACGGTGGTGTTGTTGACGCCCGGGAAGTGGGCGGCCAGATGGATCTGCTTCAGCGGCTTGCTCATGGTCTGCGGTCCCTCCGGCTCAGGCGGTGACGGCTGCGGAGTAGCGGTTGGCGGGGCGGACGAGCCCGAGCAGTCCGCGCAGGGTGCCGGACTCGTAGGCGCGGCGGAAGGCGTCTCGGCGCTGGAGCTCGGGGACCAGGCCCCGGGTGACGGCCGGGAGGTCATGACCGGCGACCGCGGGGCGCAGCCGGAAGCCCGTGAGCCCTGCTGACCGCAACTCCTCGAGGAGGTCGGCGAGTTGAACGGGGGTTCCGGTGAAGACGCGGGCGTCGCTGGTGTACTCGTGTCCGGCGAGATCGTCCAGGCGCTGCTTGCGGTCCGCGGCCCTGGCCGGGTCGTCGTCCAGGAAGACCACGAGGTCGCCGAAGACGTGCAGCGGCTCCTCGGCACGGCCCGCCGTCTCCTGCTCGGCGCGGATCTCGGCGACGATCGCCCGG
The DNA here is from genome assembly GCF_002920635.1 of Streptomyces sp. Ru72. Classification (GTDB taxonomy): domain Bacteria; phylum Actinomycetota; class Actinomycetes; order Streptomycetales; family Streptomycetaceae; genus Streptomyces. The sequence continues at coordinate 35,912 of NZ_PQSR01000046.1, forward strand.
GCCTGATCGGCGTCGTACGGGGTGACGTAGCCGATGTCGGCCTGTCGGGCCACCAGCCGGTAGGGGACGGTCTGGTGGGCGAGGGCGGTGACGATCGGCTGGCCCTGCGGCGGTCGGGGCGTGATGGAGGGGCCCTTGACGCTGAAGAACCTGCCCTCGAAGTCGATGTAGTGCAGCTTGTCCCGGTCGATGAAACGGCCGGTGGCGACGTCCCGGATCTCGGCGTCGTCCTCCCAGCTGTCCCACAGGCGACGGACGACCTCGACGTAGTCGGCGGCCTCGTCGAACAGGTCGGTCACGACGCCCCGGGCACCCGGGCTGTCGTAGGCGTCGATCCTCGGGATCGTGCGGCGGCCGAAGTGCGCGGCCTCGTTCGGACGCGCGGTGATCTGTACGCGCAGGCCCGCACGGCCCGTGCTGACGTAGTCCAGAGTGGCGATCGCCTTGGAGATGTGGAACGGCTCCGTGTGGGTGGCCACCACGGTAGGCACCAGCCCTATGTGCCGGGTCAGTGGTGCGACACGGGAGGCGATGAGCACGGCGTCCAGGCGTCCGCGCACCTGGTCGGTGCGCTCGTCCGGTTCGAGGAAGTGGGAGGACTGGGGTCCGAGCCCGTCCTCGATGGTCACGAAGTCGAGCAGACCGCCTTCGGCCTCGGTGATCAGGTCGGCCCAGTATCCGGCCGTGAACAGGTCCCGGGGCCGGGCCACGGGCTCGCGCCAGGAGGCGGGATGCCAGCCGGTGCCGTCCAGGGCGACGGCAAGGTGCAGGGGGGAGGGGGAAGTCGAGGACACGAGTGGGTGCCTTCCTGAAGTCCGTAAGAGAACGCCGGCCGGCGCGAGCGGGCGCGGCGGAGGGCGAGCGCAGCGAGATGGGGACCCCGGCCGAAGGCTGGGGACGGTCAGGAGCAACAGAGCGCGCCGGCTACCCGCAGCAGATCGATATGGGCCCGGGAGTGCAGAAGCGGACGGCGGGACGGGTTCAGGGCGCGGGCGTGCACGGTACGGGTCACGTCCTGCACCTCCGTCCGTTCGGCCTCGTGGCGCGCGACTCGTCGTCGACGACAACAGCCCGGCTCCGCCGTCTGTTCCGCACTCCGGGCACCCCTTCGGTCAGGAGTTGTCGAGCGGCAGCCCGGGCGGGTTGACCTCGGACTTGGCGACGGCCTCGTTGGACAGGTTCCAGGCGGCCAGCCACTTGGCGTACTGGCCGCTCTCGATCAGGTGGTTGACGGCGTCGGCGATCGGCTTCGCGAGCCCGCTGTCCTTCTTCGCGGTCGCCGCGATCAGGCCCTGCAGGGACTCGCCGGCGCCGGAGAACGCGCCCGCGTTGCGGGTCGCCTGGGGCGTGTTCGCGACCTGCCTGATGTGGTAGGCGATACCGGGGTTGGGGCCGAAGTAGGCGTCGATCCTGCCGCTGGACAGCGCCAGATAGGTGCCGTTGCGGTCCGGGTAGTACTTGACGGTGAGTTTCTTGCCTTCCTTGGCCAGCTTCGTCTTCCATTCCAGGAGGATCTTCTCCTGGTTGGTTCCCGAGCCGACCGAGACGGTCCTGCCCGCGAGGTTCCGGTAGTCGCCGTCGAAGTTCCACGTGCTCTTCTTCGGCACCTCGAAGGCCAGGTTGTCCTGCCGGTAGGAGGCGAACTCGTACTTCTTCTTGCGCTCCTCGGTGTCGGTGACGTTGGAGAAGGCCACGTCGACCTTGCCGCTGTCGATGCCGACGAACAGGTTCTCCCAGGTGAAGTTCTTCAGCTCCGGCTTGAGACCGAGGACGGCGGCCACCAGGCGGCCGAAGTCGGGCTCGGCGCCGGTGAGGGTCTTCTGGTCGCTGCCCACGTACGCCAGCGGTGCGAAGCCGGAGGGCAGGGCGCCGATGCCGATCTCCAGCTTGCCGCTCTTGCGGACGGCGTCGGGCAGTTCGGCGTTGAGGGACTTCACCTCGGACACCTTGAGGGTGGCCTGCGTGGCGGCGCCGTTGGACAGCTGCCCCACGGTGACCGTGCCGGAGGATGCGCTGTCCGGGTTGGTGGCGGCGTCGCTGTTCCCCCCGCACGCGGCGAGTCCGGCGGCGAGGGAGGCGACGGCGGTGCCTGCGGTGAGGCCGCGCAGGAGTCGGGTGCGGAGACCGGTGGTAGGCATGGTGGTCCTTGTTCGGTGAGCGGTGGCGGTGGTGGCGTGGGGGTGGGAGGAAACGCGGAACCGGCGGGTTCAGAGCACCTTGCTCAGGAAGTCCCGGGTCCGCTCGTGCCGCGGGTTGTCGAGGACCTCGGCGGGCGGACCCTGTTCGACGATCCGGCCGTCGTCCATGAAGATCACCCGGTCGGCGCATTCGCGGGCGAAGCCGATCTCGTGGGTGACGATGACCAGCGTGGTACCGCCGCCGGCCAGGTCCTTGATGACGGCCAGCACCTCGCCGACGAGCTCGGGGTCGAGGGCGGAGGTGGGTTCGTCGAACAGGATGACGCCGGGCCGCAGGGCGAGTGCGCGGGCGATGGCGACGCGCTGCTGCTGGCCGCCGGACAACTGCCGTGGATAGGCGCCCGTCTTGTCGGCGAGTCCGACCCGGCCGAGCAGGTCGAGGGCGAGGTCCCGGGCCTCCTGCTTGGTCAGCTTGCCGGTCGCCACCGGAGCCGCTGTCACATTCTCGAGGACCGTGAGGTGCGGGAAGAGGTTGAAGTTCTGGAAGACGAACCCGATGCGGCTGCGCTGGCCCAGGATGACGCGCTCGCTCAGCTCCTTGAGGTGGGCTCCTTGCCGGCGCACCCCGATGGGTTCGCCGCCCACGCTGACATAGCCGCGGTCGGGCTTCTCCAGGTGGTTGATCACCCGCAGCAGGGTGGACTTGCCGGAGCCGGACGGGCCGAGGATCACGGTCACCTCGCCCGGCCGTACGGTCAACTCCACGCCGTGCAGCACCTGGTGGGAGCCGAACGCCTTGTGCACGTCGTGCACCTGGATGGCGGCGGGGCGGGTCTGATGCGTGTCGGCGGTCATACGGCGGCCTCCCTGCGCGCACGGGCCCGCGGCTCGGCGAGACCGGTCAGGAGCTTCTGCAACGGGGTCGGCGGCAGCGCGCGGGTGGCACCGCGGGCGTAGTACCGCTCGACGTAGAACTGGACGACGGACACGAGGCTCGTCAGGATCAGGTACCAGACGGTGACGACCAGCAGCAGCGGCACGATGTCGCCGGGGTAGGTGCTGCCCATGGTCTGCGCGGAGCCGAACAGGTCGAGCAGCGACACGTAGAACACCAGTGAGGTGCTCTTGACCAGGCCGATCAGCTGGTTGACGTAGTTCGGCGTGATGGATCTGAGGGCCTGCGGAAAGACGATCCGCCTGAACTGGTGGCCCTTCGGCAGGCCGAGCGCGGCGGCCGCCTCGTGCTGGCCCTGGTCGACCGAGAGAATGCCGCCACGGACCACCTCCGCCGCGTACGCCGCCTCGTTCAGGCTCAGTCCGACGACGGCGACGACCATGTCGGTGGCGAGCCGGGACTCGTCGAAGCTGAAGAAGGCCGGGCCGAAGGGCACGCCGACGCTCAGCGTCTTGTAGAGGGCACTGAAGTTGTAGAGGAAGATCAGTACCACGATCAGCGGTATGGAGCGCAGCGCCCACACGTACGTCCAGCTGACCGCGCGCAGGACGGGGCTCTTCGAGAGCCGGGCCAGCGCGAGCACGATTCCGCCGAGCAGGCCCGACACGGCGCTGAGTGCGGTGACTTCGAGCGTGATGAGCAGCCCGTCGAGGATGGTGGGGCGCAGGAACCAGTAGGCGAAGCGGTTCCACTGGTAGAACGGGTTGGACACCAGGCCGTGGACGAACTGGGCCACGAGTACCAGCACGATGGCCGTGGCGATCCAGCGGCCCGGCCGGCGCAGGGGCAGTACCCGCTGGGCCGCGGGGGCCTCGGCCGCGGTCGGGGCTTCGTCGGGCGGCGCCGGGGCGAGGAAGACGGCGGTGCCGGGGGGTTCACTCATGACAGGCTCCAGCGGAGTCGGATGCCCCGGGCGGCGCGCCACGGCACCGCTCGGCGGCGCGGGCCGCGGCGTGTCGAGGCAGGTTCAGCGGAGTGCACCGGGGATGGGACGGAACGAGGGCACCACCGCGGCGGCGGTGCGCGTCAGGGATTCAGAAGGCCGTCAGCCGTGGCAGCGGGCGGAGCCCGGGGTGGTACACAGTGCGCTGTTGACGCGGAGAAGGTCGACGGAACGGTTGGCGCACAGCAGGACGCAGCCGCGGAGCCGCACTGCGGCCGTCCTCGAGGCTGCGTACATCACTGTCTCCGTCGTTCTTCCGGCCCGGCGGGGCCACGCGCTTACCGAAACGTCATCCGGTCGGGTCGTCACCTGGGGCACCCCACCGCGGTGCGAGGGTTGCCGGTCAGCAAGCCAGGGCTTGTCGCTGACGCTCATGACCTTTCTGGGCGTAAGTCAATACAGGCGCCGTAAGCGATGTCAACGTGCGTCCGGCAGGTGATACATGCTCAGCGGCGTCGTTCTTCCTCTCAACCGGTGTGGCTGGCCGCGTGGTTGGGGACGTGCGAGGCCCAGTCCAGGATCTGCACGGCGGCGCCCGCGGCCTCCAGTCCCCGGCAGTGCGCGTGGTGCCGCCGGGCGATGCCGTCGCGGTCGAGGTGGGGACCGAAGGCGGGGTGGGCGGCCAGTCGGCGGGCGAACGCCCACAGGTACGGGTGGTCGGCGACGCGGTGCACCGCGGCGGCGTCCAGGTGCCAGCGGTGCACGGTGTCGAGTTGCACCAGGCTGACCCACAACTCCACGTCCGCTGCGGTGAGCTGTTCCCCGAGCAGGTACTCCTGGCGGGCGAGCCGGCCCTCCAGTGACCGCAGGGTGCACAGCAGCGAGGTGAGCGCGGCGTCCCGTTCCTCCGTGTCGGCGTCTACGCGTCCGGCGCGTTGGGCGGCCGCGTCGATGCCCTGCTCGCACAGCCGCTGGACGCCCTCCATCTCGGCGTCCGCACCCGGCGGATACAGCGCGGGGTGGTCCGTGCCGAAGTGCCGCGCCAGGTCTCGCATGATGTCCGGAGCGTGGGTGCTGACGATCCGGCCCGACCAGTCGTCGCTGAGCACCGGTGCCAGGGCGGCTCCGGCGTAGCGGTGGGCACTGGCTTCGTACAGCGGACGCAGCGCGGAGTACTCGCCGCCGGGTCCGTCGGGCACCGCGGGCAGCAGCGTGACGGGACAGACGTCCTCGAGGCCGAGCAGGCTGTGCGTGATGGCGATGCGCAGACAGCGCGGACATGCCAGGGACAGATGGAGACGGTAGCGGCGCGGCACGGCGTAGTGGCCGCTGCGGGCGTCGCAGCCGATCCGGCCGCGGAAGGCGGGGACCTGCTGCGCGGACGGGAGTGCGGTCAGGGCATGGGCGGACATGTCTCTCCCGGAGTTCTGGGACGCGGGGGTGTGGGAGCGGCGGCCCACGGTCAGCCGGCCCTCCCCTTCGCCGACGGCGCGGGGTGGCGGCGACGCGGCGTGGCTCCGCCGGTTTCAGCGCCGGCGGCTGCTCGCGCTGCAGACGCGCAGCAGATCGATGTGACGGCGGGAGGTCAGCAGGAGGGACTGCCGGCGCGTGCGATGAACACGGCTGACGACCGGCCTCAGGCGCCCCATTGTTTCCCTACCTGTCCACTAGGAAATCTCCCTTGGAGTGTCGATCCGGCTCCGGCCCGCGTCAAGAGGGTGGTCCGCAGTGTGAGAGGGACGCGTCTCACGGGTGGTGGCTCCCTCGACCGGAGGCACTCCCGGTGGTCCGACTTGCTGATATACGGGCCTTCCTGGCAGGGCGTGCCGAGGGCCGCCGCGTGGGCGGGTCAGGCTTCAGGGGACCACCCGGAACCGTTCAGGCAAGGAGCCCATAGATGAGCCCTGAAAGCAGGACGCCCTTCTCTCTCGGACCGCTGGCGCGCGAGAGGTACAGGAAGGCCGGCAAGCTCGCCTCGCTCGCGCTCGTGATGGCGGTCGGACTGGCCACTCCCGCCGCAGCCGTCGGACGCGGCGAGACCGTACGCCCGGCCGACAACTGCGATCACCGCACGACCGACCTCGGCGGCGACCACGACAAGGACAAGTGTCCCAAGCCGCAGCCGCCGACGCCGCCCGCGGGGTGCTTCGACATCGACTCGGTCGTCCACGGGGAGACCAAGTACATCTCGGCGGTCTGTAACGGGCGAGTGTTCGTCCTGACGGTCGCCGAGACGGGTCCGGACGCCGGGCACGCTGTCAGCGAATGGCTGCCGGTGGGCGGTCCGAGCAACGTCATCGACGCCACGCTGGCGGAGAGGGACGCCGTCGTGTACGTCAGCGTGCTGACTGCGGATGGACAGGTGCAGGAGGGCACTTGCGCCACAGGGCCCGTGAACCCGGGCCCGGGCCGCCCGATCACAGTACCGTGCGACTTCACGGCGTCGTCGTCGTTCCCCAGGCCTCCGGCATCGTGAGCAGCCGCCGCCCCTCCCTCAGGGAGGGGCGGCCCAGCGGTTGCCTGGCCTGTGCGGCAACGCCTGCACCAGAAGATCCAAAACTATGGCAAAGGCCCCTGGGGAAGGAACAGTTCGCCATGTCATCGTGCGGGGCATGAGCACAGAGCACGTCCTGGACGACCGGCCCCACACCCGTCCCCGCATACGCCGGACGGCGAACAAGGTGCCGGAAGTCACCGTCTACTTCTGGATCATCAAGGTTCTGACCACGGGAATGGGCGAGACCGCCTCCGACTACCTGGCGCGTCTGCTCGGCCCGGTCCCCGCGGTCGGCCTCGGCGCCCTCGCCCTGCTCGGGTCCCTGGTCCTGCAGTTCGCGGTGCGCCGGTACGTGGCCTGGGTCTACTGGACCGCCATCGTCATGGTCAGTGTGTTCGGCACGATGGCCGCCGACGCGCTGCACGTGGTTCTCGGCGTCCCCTACGCGCTTTCGACACCGCTGTTCCTGATGGCGCTGGCCGCCGTCTTCGCCCTGTGGTATGCAAGCGAGCGGACCCTGTCCATCCACAGCATCTCCACCCGGCGCCGCGAGACGTTCTACTGGGCCGCCGTCCTCGCCACGTTCGCGCTGGGTACGGCCGCGGGCGACCTGACCGCCACCATCGGACTCGGCTACGTGGGCTCGGTCGTCCTGTACGCCGTCGCGATCTGCGTGCCGGCCGTCGCCCACCGTGGGGGGCTGCTCGGTGCGGTGACCGCGTTCTGGGGCGCGTACGTCATCACCCGCCCTCTCGGCGCCTCGATCGCCGACTGGATGGCCGACCCCCACAGCCGCGGCGGGCTGAACTGGGGCCTGGGGCCGGTCACCCTCTCCTGGACGCTCGCGATCCTCGGCTTCGTGTCCTATCTGGCGGTCTCGCGGCGCGATGTGGGAAGCGACTCGGTCGCCGTGTGACGTGGCACCGCCCCGCCTGCCGCTGTTGCGGACAGGCGGGGCGGTGTCGTGTCGGTGCCAAGGGCTCAGCCGTTCGGCCCGGCGGGGGTCGTGGTGGTCTTGAAGCCCTCGGTCTTGTTGGCCTGGACGGCGAAGTCGTTGGTGAACGTCTTGCTGAGGTCCACCGAACCCTTCACGTTGCCGACCAGCTGCTCCGTCGCCAGGGAGGTCTTCGGACCGCCGGCCGGCATGATGCCGTCCGGGAGGAACTGCCCCTTGTCCTCGGTCAGGGCCTGGATGTAGTCGGCCTTGGTGACCAGCTGGTTCTGCACGAACGACTGCGGCAGCTTGTCGGCGATGTCGGCCGCGCTGTGCGTGTTGATCCAGTGCATGGTGGCGACGAGCGCGTCGACGACCTTCTGCACGGTGTCCTTGTGCGAGTTCACCCAGTCGGTGCGGGCGAGCACACTGGCCGCCGGATAGGCACCGCCCAGCGCCGCCGTGGCGCCGTTCGTGGTGGCAAGGTCGATCGCGGAGGTGCCGATGCCCTTCTTCTCGATCGCGGCGACCGTCGGCTGCGTCGTCATGACGCAGTCGATCTTGCCGTTCTGCAGGGAGGCGACGGCGGTGGAGCCCGCGCCGACCCCGATCCGGTGGAACTGGCTGACCTTGACGCCCTTCTTGGCGGCCATGAACTGGGTGAGGGTGTCGGTGCCCGAACCCAGGTCGGTCACGCCGAGGGTCTTGCCCTTGAAGTCGGCGGCCGAGTGGACACCCGACTTCTTGGTGCACATCTCGCGCTCGCCCGGCGCGCCGGACAACTGGACGACGTCCTCGACCGCCTTGCCCTTCGCCTGGAACTCGATCGTGTGGTTGTACCAGGCGCCCGCCATGTCCACCTGCCCCGAGATCATGGCATCCTCGGCGCCGATACCGCCGTTCTGCTCGGTGCTGAGCTGGACGTTGACGCCGTACTTCTTGTAGAAGCCGAGGTCCTGGGCGAGTTGGTAGGGCAGGTAGATCTGCTTGTCGATGCCGCCGACCATGAGCTTCACCGTGGGCACGTCGCCGGAGCTGCCGACGTTCTTGGAGCCGCTGTGGGAGCCGCTGGAACAGGCGGTGGCCGTGCCGAGCGCGAGGACGGTGAGAAGGGACGCGGTGACGGTGGCGGATCGTCGTGACATGGCTGGCCACTTTCCTTTTCTGGGGTGGGACGGGGAAGAGCGGAAGGAGGGGCGGGGACGGATTCAGAGGGTGTTCGTCGCCTCGGAGGGGGACGGCGGGCGCCACGACAGCAGCCGGTGTTCGAGCTTGCTGATCAGCCACTCCGCGCCGAGCACGATGACAGCGATGACGAGCATCGTCGCGAACACGCCGTTGGGGTCGAACTGGTCCTGCGCCGTCTTGATGACCAGGCCGAGGCCCTTTTGGGCGCCGAGCACCTCGCCGACGAGCGCGCCGACGATGGCGAAACCGAACGCGCTGTGCAGGCTGGCGATGATCCAGGTCAGCGCGGACGGCACGATGACGTGCTGGGTGATCTGCAGCCTGGAGGCGCCGAGCACCTTGGCGTTGGCGAGAACGTTCCGGTCGACCTCTCGGACGCCCTGGAAGGCGTTGAAGAAGACGATGAAGAACACCAGCACGGCGGCGAGCAGGATCTTCGGCGTCAGGCCGATACCGAAGGCGACGATGAAGATGGAGCCGAGGACGATGCGCGGGATGGCGTTGACGATCTTGATGTAGGGGCCGAGGACATCGGAGAGGTAACGGCTCTGCCCGAGGGCCACGCCGAGGATGATGCCCGCGACGGTGCCGACGGCGAAGCCGACAAGCGCCTCCTGGATGGTGGTCCAGATGTTCGCGTAGAAGGAGCCGGTCTCGGTGCCGTTCTGGAAGAGTTCGATCAGCCGCTTCCAGATGCCCGACGGCTGTCCGAAGAAGAACTTGTCGACGATGCCCCAGGTGGTGAACGCCTGCCAGCCGCCTATGACGAGGACCGCGAGACCGACGCGGCCCGCCCACACCGACGCGACGCGCCGCCGGACGGCCCGTCTTGCGGCGGTCGCGGCCGGCACCTGGCCGCCGTCGGTGACCGGAGCGGCGGATGCGGTGGACGTCGTGGTCATCCCTTACCTCCTGCGGTGCGTGCGTAGGCGCGCTCCACCTCCTCGCGCAGCGTGTCCCAGATCTGGTGCTGCAGTTCGATGAAGCGGGGCTCGAAGCGGATCTCCTGTACGGAGCCGCGCGGGCGCGGCAGGTCGATGTCGAAGACCGCCTTGACCGACCCGGGGCTCGACGTCATGACGACGACGCGGTCGGCGAGTGCCACGGCCTCGTCGAGGTCGTGGGTGATGAAGATGACGGACGGCCGGATCTGCTCCCACAGGCCGAGCAGTTCGGTCGACATGATCGCCTTGGTCTGGACGTCGAGGGCGCCGAACGGCTCGTCCATGATCAGGATCTTGGGTTCGTTGATCAGGGCCGCGGCCATCGCCACGCGCTTGCGCATACCGCCGGAGAGCTGGTGCGGGTAGCGGTCCTCGAAGCCGGCGAGACCCACCCGGCGCAGCCAGTCACGCGCCTGCTCCTGCGCCCGGCGCTTGGGCACGCCACGGAAGACCGGGCCCATCAGCACATTGCCGAGGACGGTCTTCCAGGGCAGCAGGGCGTCGGCCTGGAACATGAAGCTGACGCCGTCGGTGATGCCGTCCACCTCGCGGCCGCCGACCCTGACCGAGCCCTCGCTGGGCCGGTCGAGCCCGGACACCATGCTCAAAGTGGTCGACTTGCCGCAGCCGGTAGGGCCGACCACCGCGCAGAACTGGCCGGGCTCCACGGTGAACGACACGTCGTGCAGCGCCGTGAACACCTCACCGGCAGGGGTCAGGAATCGCTTGGTGAGCCCGGAGATCTCGACGCGCGCATCCTCACGCGCTGCTGCGCCTGCGGTCGCCGTACCAGTGATCGGGCTCTTCGCGACATCGTTTCGCGAAGCCATGGGGGGCCGTCTCCTTCCACGCCTCGAGGGGCGAGTTCCGCACCTCGTCGGGTCGAGTTCCGCACCTCGTCCGGAGCGGGTGAAGGCAGACGCTAGAGGCCACCCGGTGTTACGTCGCTGTTTCACAGCTATCCCGCGATAGCCGCGTAACCCGGGGTTCTGCTCGTTCTGCTCAGTGAAACGGGGCTGGGCATAGTTCCGGCCATCCGGCAAAATCGCGCCACACGGGTATGGCGCAGGGGCCGGACCCGGCACGACGTACGACAGGGGCAAGAGGCGCCCGTGATGCCCATCCGTACCTGGATCACCCGCGGCGGCAGAGGGAAGCTCTCCGCCCGGATCCTCGCCAACCAGCTGTTCATCCTCGGTCTCACCGGCGTGATCGGCTTCGTGCTGTTCGCGTTCGCACAGCGGGGCGAGCTCGACCGTTCGTACGAGCAGCGGGCACTGGCCATCGCGCGGACCGCGGCCGCCGAGCCGCAGATCCGTCAGGCCATGGCGGACGGCACCGACCACGGCGTGGTGCAGACCGCCGCCGAACGCATCCGCAAGGCCTCCGGGGCGTCGTACATCGTCGTGCTCGACATGCACGGCATCCGTCACTCGCATCCCATGCCGCAACTCATCGGCGAGCCGGTGAACGAGCCCATAGAGGTGCTGGACGGTCGTCCGCGCGTCGGCAGCGACCAGGGCGCCACCGGTCGGTCCGCCAACGCCAAGACTCCGCTGTACGGGCCGTCGGGCAAGCTGGTCGGCGAGGTGTCGGCCGGACTCCCGGAGCGGTATGTACTGGGCGAGCTGTGGCGTGAGCTGCCGACCTTCGGCCTGTACGCGGCGATCGCCACCGCGCTCGGTTCGGCGGCCGCCTATGTGCTGGCGCGGCGGCTGAAACGGACCACCTTCGGTCTCGAACTGGAGGAGATCGCAGGACTGTTCCAGGACCGGGAGGCGATGCTGCACGGCATCCGGGAGGGTGTGGTCGCCTTCGACCCCGACGGCAGGGTCACCGTGGTGAACGACGAGGCCCGGCGGCTGCTCGGGCTCGGCACCGCGCTCGGCAGCACCCTCGAGGAGGTGCTGCCCGACGGCCGGCTGCGCCGGGCGCTGGACGGCACCCTGAGCGGCACCGACGTCAGCGTCCTGACCGACGAGCACTGCCTCGTCGTCAACCGCATGCCGGTCACGCTGCGCGGCCGTGAGCTCGGCGCGGTGGTCACCGTACGCGACCGCACCGAGCTGATAGGACTGCTGCGCGAGCTGGACTCCGTACGCGGGCTCACCGACGCACTGCGGGCCCAGCAGCACGAATTCACCAACCGGATGCACACGCTGGCCGGACTGCTGGACATCGGCGACCACGACGCGGCCTACGAGTTCGCCGTCGGTTCGGCGGGCGCCGGGCAGGCACTGAGCGAGTCGGTGCGCGGACGGATCGGGAACCCGCTGATGGTCGGGCTGATCGTGGCGAAGACGACGGTCGCCGCCGAGCGCGGGGTGCGGATCGTGCTCGACGACGACTCCGCGCTCGGCCAGGACCCGCCGCATCTGCACCGGCTGCTGACGATCGTCGGCAACCTGCTGGACAACGCGGTCGACGCCGCGGCGGACGGACCGCCTCCGACGGGCGGCCGACAGGTGCGGCTCACCCTCGCAGAGGGCCCCGGCCAGGTGACCGTGCGGGTGGCGGACACCGGGCCGGGCGTCCCGCCTGGTGCCGCCGAGGCGATCTTCGAGGACGGCTGGTCGACCCGGCCCGAGCGGGGCACCGCCCGGCGCGGGCTGGGGCTCGCCCTGGTGCACCGGCTGGTGCAGCGGCACGGTGGCACGGTCACGGTCAGCGAGGGCCGGTGCGCGGTCTTCACCGTCGTCCTGCCGCTGCCGGACCCGGCCCCCGCGCCGCAGGGCGCACTGTTCACAACGGCGTTGCCGGTGGGAGGCGACCGCTGATGATCCGAACCCTGGTCGTGGACGACGACTTCCGGGTGAGCCACATCCACAGCGAGTACGTGAGCCGGGTCCAGGGCTTCAAGGTGGTCGGCGAGGCGGCGACCGTGGCCGACGCCCTGGAGGCGGTGCGCACCCTGCACCCGGACCTGCTGCTGCTCGACATCTTCCTGCCGGACGGCAGCGGTCTGGATGTGCTGCGCCGGCTCACCGGCGACGAGGGCGGCTCCCGGCCGGACGCGTTCATGATCACAGCGGACCGGGACATCGAGTCGGTCCGCACCGCCATGAAACTGGGCGCCGTGGGGTACCTCGTCAAGCCGTTCGGCTCGCCCGACCTCTGCGGGCGGCTGACCGCCTACCGCGAACTCCAGCACCGCGTGCACGCGCTGGGACCGGCCGCCGAGACCGAACAGGCCGATGTGGACGCCCTGTTCAGCGCCACCCGGCCGCCGGCCGTCCCCCGGGTGCCGGCCAAGGGGCACTCCGCGCCCACCCTGACCCTCGTCCACCAGGCGCTGCTCTCCGCCCGCGGTCCCGTCTCGGCGGCCGAGGCGGCCGAACTCACCGGGGTCTCCCGGGCGACGGCCCAGCGGTACCTGTCCTACCTCGTCAAGGAGGGCATGGTCCGGCTGGAGCTCCGGTACGGGACGACGGGGCGTCCGGAGCACCGGTACCGCATCGTCACCTGACCGTCGCGTTGCCCGGCCGTCGCTCTCCGGTCCGTTCCCCCCGGCATCGTCCGTCCCGTCCCGTCCCCCGACCGTCGCCTTCTTGTCACCGACCTGATTTCGCCGGTGCGGAAAAGCGGACCGAGCGGGCGGCCGACCGCATGCCGTGGGTGTGACTTGCGTCTGACCTGGTGAGACACGCGGCCGATGCCGGGGTGTTGACCGTACGATCGGGCAATGCCTGACACGACCGAAACCACGCCCGGCTGGCTGAGTCCCGACGAGCTCGAGCTGGCGCGAGCCCGCATGCCGATCCTGTACGTGGAAGCCGTGCCCGTGCGCGTCGACGACAGCGGTGAAGTCACCAGCATCGGACTGTTGCTGCGGATAGGGCCCGACGGGACCGTCAGCCGCACCCTCGTCTCGGGGCGGGTGCTGCACCACGAACGGGTCCGTGACGCCCTCCTGCGCCATCTGGAGAAGGACCTCGGACCGGTGGCGCTGCCGCGCGTTCCGCCCTCCCTGCAGCCCTTCACCGTCGCCGAGTACTTCCCGACACTGGGGATCACCCCGTTCCACGACCCCCGCCAGCACGCGGTGGCCCTCGCCTACATCGTCCCGGTGGCCGGCGACTGCCGTCCCCGCCAGGACGCGCTGGACCTGGAGTGGTTCAGCCCCCAGGAGGCCGCGTCCGCCGTGGTCCAGAACGAGATGCCGGGCGGGCAGGGCGTCCTGCTCAAGCAGGCCCTGGCCCACATCGGCTGCCTGCCCTGAGCGACGGGCGGACCCGAGCGACGCGGCCGCCGGCCAGGTGCCCGACGGTGCCGGGCCGGTGGCCGCGTCAACGGCGGTGTCGCATCCGAGAGCCCCGAGTCCCGGGGCTCTCAGTGCACCGCGTCCAGCCGCGCCCTCTGCTCCGCCGTCAGTTCCAGTTCCACCGCCGCCAGGTTCTCCTCCAGTTGCGCCACCGACGAGGCCCCGGCCAGCGGGATCACCGGCAGGTCTCCGCCGATCTGCCAGGCCAGCACCACCTGGTTGGCACTCGCGCCGGTCTCCCGCGCCACCTCCCGCAGCACGGCCAGCCGCGCCGGGGTGCCCGGGTGGTCGAAGTCACGGGGCAACGGGACGTCCTGACGTGCGTAGGCGCCCTTGAGCAGCGGTGAGTACGCGACCAGGGTCAGGCCCGGCTCGGCGCGCAGATAGCTCAGCAGTTCCGCGGTGGTGCCACCGAGGCTGCCGTCGGGGAAGATCTCCTCGGGGATGTCGGTGCGCGGGCGCAGATAGCTGTGCTGGTACTGCAGCACCTCGTAGCCGGGCAGCCCGGCCGCCGCCGCGAGGGCGCGGGCGCGCTCCACCCGCCAGACGGCGTGGTTGCTCACGCCGAGCAGGCCGACCGTGCCCTCCGCCACCAGTTCGGCGAACCCTTCGACGGTCTCGCGCAGCGGCACCGTGCGGTCCTCGATGTGCGCGTACAGCAGGTCGAGCCGGTCCACGCCGAGGCGTTCCCGGCTGCGCTCGGCCGCCTCCCGGATCGCCTTCGCCGACAGGCCCTCGGGGTTGTCGACATAGCTCGTCCCGGGGGCCAGCGGGCGTGCGCCGAGCTTGGTGGCGATCACGATCTCGTCGCCGATGCCGCGGCTGCGGCGCCAGCGGCCGAGCAGTTCCTCGCTCTGACCGCCCTGGCCGCCGTCGGTCCAGAAGGCGTAGTTGTCGGACGTGTCGATGAAGTTGCCGCCCGCCTCGACATAGCGGTCGAGGACGGCGAAGGAGGTCTTCTCGTCCGTCCGGGAGCCGAACAGCATCGCGCCCAGCGCGAGCACGCTCACCCGACGGCGGGTGTTCGGATCGGTGCCGATCGTCCGGTACTTCATGGTGCTCCCTCCCGTCGCGACCCGCAGATGCGGGCTCGAGCGGGAGTCTTCAGCTTGAAGTGCGCTTGAAGTCAAGGGCCGTGGAACGCCGGAAGCGACGCAAACGCGTGACGTCCGTACGGCAGCGTCCGCCTGCGGGGGTCCTCCGTCACGGATCTGGCCCGGTGCAGGACCATGTGACATAGTACTGACCGTGAGTCAGCGACTGACCTGCGATGTCGTGGTCGTCGGCGCCGGGATGGTGGGCGCCGCCTGTGCGCTGTACGCCGCCCGCGGCGGTATGGACGTCGTCCTCGTGGATCGTGGCCCTGTCGGCGGCGGTACGACCGGTTCGGGCGAGGGCAATCTGCTCGTCTCCGACAAGGAACCGGGGCCCGAACTCGAACTCGCCCTGTACTCCCTGCGCTTGTGGAGGCGACTGGCCGAGGAGCTGGGACCGGCGATCGAGTTCGAGCCCAAGGGCGGTGTCGTCGTCGCCTCGTCCTGCGAAGGGCTCACCGCCCTGGCGGACTTCGCGGCCGGGCAGCGGGCCGCCGGGGTCGAGGCGGAGGCCGTCGCGGCCGACCGGCTCCACGACCTGGAGCCGCACCTGGCCCCGGGCCTCGCGGGCGGCATGCTGTACTCGCAGGACTGCCAGGTGATGCCGGCGCTGGCCGCCGCGCATCTCGTCCGCGCGTCCGGTGCGCGCCTGCTGACCGGGCGGACCGTGACCGAGGTGCTGCGTACGCCGCAGGGGGCCGTGCGCGGGGTGCGCACGGCCGGCGGTGACATCCTCGCCCCGGCCGTGGTGAACGCCGCCGGCACGTGGGGCGGGGAGCTCGCCGCGCTGGCGGGGGTGCACCTGCCGGTCCTCCCCCGGCGCGGGTTCGTCCTCGTCACCGAGCCGTTGCCGCGCCGGGTGCGGCACAAGGTGTACGCCGCCGACTATGTCGCGGACGTGGCCAGCGACTCGGCGGCGCTGCAGACCTCGCCCGTCGTCGAGGGCACGGCCGCGGGTCCCGTCCTGATCGGGGCGAGCCGTGAACGGATCGGCTTCGACCGGTCGTTCTCCCTGCCGGTCCTGCGGGCGCTGGCGGCGGGCGCGATCCGGCTGTTCCCCTTCCTGGAGCGGGTACGGGCGATGCGGACCTATCTCGGCTTCCGGCCGTACCTGCCCGATCATCTGCCCGCCATCGGCCCGGACCCCAGAGTGCCGGGGCTGCTGCACGCCTGCGGTCACGAGGGGGCCGGGATCGGACTCGCCACCGGGACCGGGCAGTTGATCGCGCGGGTGCTGAGCGGCAAGGCGCCGGAGCTGGATCTCGCTCCGTTCCGGCCGGAGCGTTTCGAGCGGGAGGCCGTGTGAATCCCCTGGAGTCGGCCCGGGCCCGGCCGGGCCCCGCCTTCACGGTGACCCTCGACGGCCGTGAGATCGAGGCGCTGCCCGGTCGGACGGTGGCGGCGGCGCTCTGGGCGGCGGGCATCACCTCGTGGCGCACCACCCGGCGCGAGGGCCGTCCGCGCGGGGTCTTCTGCGGGATCGGCGTGTGCTTCGACTGCCTGGTGACCGTCAACGACCGGCCGAACCAACGCGCTTGTCTGGTGCCGGTGCGGCCGGGCGATGTGATCCGTACACAGGAGGGGACGGGGTATGCGGACTGACCTCGCGGTGATCGGCGCGGGCCCGGCGGGGCTCGCCGCGGCGCTCGCGGCCGGGGCGCGCGGCGTGCGCGTCACGCTCGTCGACGCGGCCACCGAGGCGGGCGGTCAGTTCTACCGGCAGCCCGCCGCCGGACTCGGCGCGCGGCGCGCGCGGGCCCTGCACCACCAGTGGCGGACCTGGTTGCGGCTGCGTGAGGGACTCGACCGGCACGTGGCGGCCGGACGCGTCAGCCACCTGGCGGATCACCATGTGTGGTGCGTGGAGAAGGAGCCGGAGGGGTTCGCCGTGCACGCCCTGCTCGGGCCCGAGCAGGAGCGGCCGGTCGCCGTGCGGGCCCGCGCCGTGCTCCTTGCGACCGGCGGCCATGAGCGGGTCCTGCCCTTCCCCGGCTGGACGCTGCCGGGTGTCGTCACCGCGGGCGGCGCCCAGGCCATGCTCAAGGGCGGGCTCGTGGTGCCGGGTCGCAGGGCGGTCGTGGCCGGGACCGGGCCCCTGCTGCTGCCGGTCGCGACCGGGCTCGCGGCGGCGGGAGTGACGGTCGCCGCGCTCGTGGAGTCGGCCGACCCGAGGGCCTTCGTACGGTGCGTCGGGGCCCTGGCCGGCCGGCCCGGCAAAGCGGTGGAGGCGGCGGCGTACGCGGCCCGGCTGCTGCGGCACGGGGTGCGGATCCTCGCCCGGCACACCGTGGTCGAGGCCCAGGGCACCGACCGGCTGGAGGCGGTGACGGTCGCCGCGCTCGACGCGGGCGGGCGGGTCCGGGCCGGCACGGCGCGCCGCGTCCCCTGCGACACCCTCGCCGTGGGCCACGGCATGCTCCCGCACACCGACCTCGCCGAAAACCTCGGCTGCCGCATCGACGGGACGAACGTCGCCGTCGACGACGAACAGCGCACCGACGTCCCCCGGGTCTGGGCGGCCGGCGAGGCCACCGGGATCGGCGGCGCGGCGCTCGCCCTCGCCGAGGGGCACATCGCCGGGCGGTCCGTCGCCGCGCGGCTCGCCGGCGCCGTGCCCGATCCACGGGGGTGGGAACGCGCCGCGCGGAGCCGGGCGGCACTGCGCGACTTCTTCGCGGCGCTCGACGACGCGTACGCGCCGCCTCTCCACTGGGCCGAGCAGGTCACCGACGACACCGTGGTGTGCCGTTGCGAGGAGGTGCGCGCCGGGAGCGTACGGCAGGCCGTCGCCGAGTTGGGCGCCGGTGATCTGCGGACGGTGAAGCTGCTGACCCGGGCCGGAATGGGCTGGTGCCAGGGCCGGGTGTGCGGGCCCGGGGTTGCCGGTATCGCCGGGTGCGGGGAGGCGGTGGTCCGCAGACCGTTCGCACGGCCGGTGCCGCTGGGGGTGCTGGCCGGGAGGCCCGGAGAGGACCACCGGCAAGAGGACCACCGGCAAAAGGACCACCGGCAAAAGGACCACCGGCAAGAGGGCCATCAGTAAAATGTCACACGTCATCAAGATGGGGTATCGCGTATGACCGTCCCGCAGCACCGCCCCTGGCGCGGCGTTCTCGTCGCCACCGCCCTTCCGCTCACCGACACGCTCGCCGTCGACCACGCCAGGTTCGCCGACCACTGCGCCTGGCTGGTGGAGAACGGCTGCGACGGTGTCGTGCCGAACGGATCGCTCGGCGAGTACCAGGTGCTCACCTCCGAGGAGCGCGCCCGGGTGGTGGAGACCGCCGTGTCCGCGATCGGCGGGGCCCGGGTGATGCCCGGCGTCTCCGCGTACGGTTCGGCGGAGGCCCGCCGCTGGGCCGAGCAGGCACGCGACGCCGGCTGCGCGTCGGTGATGCTGCTGCC
>NZ_PQSR01000047.1 GCF_002920635.1 Streptomyces sp. Ru72
CCTCGAGGTCCGTGGCGGGCACGCCCGGCAGGCTACTTCGACGACGCCGGGCCGCGCATGAGGTGGGCCGCGCCCGCGCCCGCCGCGAACAGGGCCGCGACCGAGACACCGGTCGCCAGCCAGGTCGCGCCCAGCCACTGGGCGCCCAGGTAGCCGAGGGCCACGCTGTAGACGGCCCAGGCGACGCCCGCCAGGGCCGACCAGGGCAGGAACTCACGGGCGCGGCGGTGGGCGGCGCCCGCGCCGAGCGAGACCAGTGAGCGGCCCGCGGGCGCGAACCGGGCGACGACCACCAGCGCACCGCCGCCGCGCGCGAGTGCCGCACCGAGGCGTTCCTGTGCGAGCGTCAGGCGGCGGGAGCGGGCGATGGCGCGGTCCAGGCGCTCACCGCCGCGCCAGGCCAGGCCGTACGCCACCAGGTCGCCGAGGACCGACGCCGTGGCCGCGCACAACGTGAGCCCGACGATGTCCGGTATCCGCGCGACGTCGGAACCGGCGGCCGCCGCCGTGGCCGCGGTGATCACCAGCACGCCGCTCGGCAGCAGCGGCAGGAAGACGTCCAGCAGGACCGACACGGCCACCAGGGGGTAGATCCAGGGGCCACCGGCCAGCGACCCCACGCTCTCCATCACCGGAACTCCCCGTACGACTCCCCAGCGGCAACCACGTGCCGCGATGTGGCGGGGGAGCGGCAGGAGCGGCCTTCGACAGCCGTACAGCGTACGCCGCCGGTGTGACTGGCGGTGCGCAGGGGGCTGTTGAGACGGTCGTCGCCGGCGTACGGCGCGCCCGAAGCGGTCGCCGCACATGCGGACCTGCCGTCCTCATGAACGGAACTCGATCAGGCCGCGACGGGTTCCGACGCCCGCTTCTTCTCGTCGGTCGCCGACCTGGAAGCGAACAGTCGGTCGAGACCGAGCGCCCCAGAGCCGGTGAAGACCAACAGGAGGAAGGCCCAGCAGAACAGCACGGGCGGCTCGCCGCCGTTCTGGATCGGCCACAGGGCGTTGGGCTGGTGTACGTCGAAGTACGCGTACGCCATCGAGCCGGACGCCATGAACGCGGCAGCACGGGTGCCGAGACCGACCAGGATCAGGGCGCCGGCGACCAGCTGGATCACCGCGGCGTACCAGAAGGGCCACGTCCCGGCCGGGACGGTGCCGCCTTTGGTGCCCGCCGCGCCGCCGAGTACGCCGAACAGCGAGGCGGCGCCGTGGCAGGCGAAGAGCAGGCCGACGACGATACGGAACAGTCCGAGGGCGTAGGGCTGCGCCTGGTTGAGGCGTGCGGTCATGTGGGGGGCTCCTTCGGTCGGGTCCGGTCCGCGAAGGGACCGGTTGGGGGACGGAAACCGAGTGAGCCCCCAGGTTAGGCCCTAATCAGTGCTTGCAACTTCAACTTCTGACCGATGGCCGATCGGTTTCGCATGCTGTCGCGATCGTGTCGCTCAACGCGCGGGGGCCAGCGCACTTTTGATGATGAGTCAGGTGTGGTCGCCGGTCGCCGGACCGCCGGGGCGCCCGCTCGGCGCGGCCGGGGGCGGGGCGGTGGCTCCGCGTTCCCGGCGCGCCGGCGGCCCGCCGGGCTCGGCGCCTGCAAGGCGGCTCGGTCGCCCGCGAAGCGGCTCAGCAGCTCGCGAGGTAGTTCTGCAGCGCGCTCTTCTCGGCGGAGTCGACGGAGAGGTCGTAGTAGTACTTCACCTGCACCCAGGCGCGGACATAGGTGCAGACGTAGGACGACCGGGACGGGACCCAGGTGGCCGGATCCTGGTCGCCCTTGGCCTGGTTGACGTTGTCGGTGACCGCGAGCAGCTGTGGACGGGTGATGTCGTTGGCGAAGGCCTGGCGCTGGGACGTCGTCCACCTGCTCGCGCCGGAGTCCCAGGCCTCGGCGAGCGGGACCAGGTGGTCGATGTCGACGTCGGAGGCGGCGTACCAGGTCGCGCCGTCGTACGGGGAGTACCAGCTGCCGCTGGTGGCGGCGCAGGAGGAGTCGGTGACGACGTTGGAGCCGTCGCGCTTGAGGATGTACTCGCGGGTGTTGCAGGTGCCGCTGATGGTGATCCAGGTCGGGAAGAGGTCGCGGCTGTAGCCGGTGCGGTTCTCGGTGGCCACCGTGAGCGAGGCGAGGTAGCTGCGGGCGGTGGTGGCGCTGACCGGGGTGGGGAGGGCGGCGGAGGCGGCCGGACCGTTGAAGAGTCCGGCAGAGGCTATGAGTCCGGTAAGAGCGGCGAGTATGCTGACGCGTCGACGCGCGTAGACCTTGGGCATGCCAACTTCCTTGTCGTGTGGGGACGTTCAGATGCGAGCCAGGGAATGCTCGCGGGGGCGCGTTGCCTCCAGGCGTGTGTTTGGTAAGAAACTAATGACGTGAACATGACACGACAAGGGGTGCGTCGGAACCGGTCGTGTGACCGGCGCCCTTTGGTGTGGGTTGCGCCCTCCCGTACCATGGCTGGCGCAGAAGGGGAGTAGCTCTTCGCCGGACCGTCGACACACTGCTCAGTTCCGCTGAGCCGGCGCCCGGAGGCGGACTCGATCAGGGTCGGCCAGCGAGACCTTCGGCAAGCAGTGCACGCCCGTGCCGTACGGCAGCGGGCGATCCGTGTGCTGCCGTGCCGAGGTGTCGAAGCGTTCACAGCACTCTCGGTGGGGCGGCCCCGACCGATTGAGGAACCTTGATCAGCATCACCGTCCTGGCGCTCGTCTTCGGCGTCATCTTCCTGGCCGAGCTGCCGGACAAGACGGCTCTTGCCGGGCTCGTCCTCGGTACCCGGTACCGCGCCTCCTACGTCTTCGCCGGCGTCGCCGCCGCCTTCACGCTGCACGTGGTGCTCGCCGTCGCGGCGGGCAGTGCGCTGACCCTGCTGCCGCAGCGGCTCGTGCACGCACTGACGGGTGTGCTCTTCCTGGGCGGTGCCGCGATGCTGCTGCTGAAGAAGGGGGACGAGGACGAGGAGGTCCGCAGGCCGCAGGACCAGTCCTTCTGGAAGGTGGCCGGGACCGGCTTCATGCTCATCCTGGTCGCGGAGTTCGGCGACCTGACCCAGATCATGACGGCGAACCTGGCGGCCCGCTACGACGACCCGCTGTCCGTGGGCCTCGGCGCGGTGCTGGGGCTCTGGGCCGTCGCCGGACTCGGCATCGTGGGCGGCAAGGCGCTGATGAAGCGGGTGCCGCTGGGGCTGATCACGAAGATCGCGGCGCTGGTGATGCTGACGCTCGGGGCGTGGACCCTCTACGAGGCCGTGGCCGGGTGAGGCCGGGGAGCCCGGCGGGGGCGGCCGGGCGGCGAACGGCTGGTGACGTCTTGGCCGGAGCCCTGGCGGGATCGCCCACGGTTTTGTACCGTGGAGGAACAAAGTGGCTCCCGCTCGCTTCCCCTGACCGGCGGGCGGGGCCGCCTTGTCCCGTGGGGCCCGCACGGACGGCCCCTCCGCCGTGTCTTGGAGCTGCCGATGACGGCCACCACCGTGCTCACCGCCCGCGCCCTCCTGCTGGACATGGACGGCACCCTCGTCAACTCCGACGCCGTCGTGGAGCGGATCTGGCGCCGCTGGGCCGCCGGCCACGGCCTGGACGGCGACGAGGTGATAAAGGTGGTGCACGGTCGGCAGGGCCACGCCTCGATGGCACTGCTGCTGCCCGACCGGCCCGTCGAGCAGAACCTGGCGGACAACGCCCGCATGCTCGCCGAGGAGACATCGGACATGGACGGTGTCGTGGCGATCCCCGGGGCCCGGGAGTTCCTGGACGCGCTGCGAGGGCTGCCGCACGCGCTCGTGACCTCGGCCGACGTGCCCCTGTCGACCGCGCGGATGGCGGCGGCGGGTCTGGAACTGCCGCCGGTACGGATCACCGCCGAGTCGGTCGGTGCGAGCAAGCCCGACCCCGAGGGCTTCCTGAAGGGTGCCGCGGAACTGGGTGTGGCCCCGGAGGACTGCGTGGTCTTCGAGGACTCGGGCGCGGGCATCGCGGCGGGACGCGCCGCGGGGATGCGCGTGGTGGGGGTCGGCCCCCGCGCGGGGCTGCACGGACCCGACGCACTGGTGCGGGACCTGACCGGGGTGCGGATGGACACCGCCGGGGACGGCATGATACGGCTCCACCTCGCCTGACGGTCGGCCTCGCCTGACGGTCCGCTTACGCGCGGGAGGTCCGACAAGAGGGCGGGCCGCGCGGTGGAAGTCGGGGCTCTAAGGGCGCGTCGTCTCCGATTCCAGCCTTGCTCTCGTTGCCGCGCCGTACACTCCCGGCTCGTCCTGTGTGATGCCCCGGCCGATCTGGTAGTTGCGGACCGCGCTCTCCACCTGGGCGTCGTAGGTGCCGTTCGAGGGGCCCAGGTACAGGCCCAGTTGACGCAGGCGGAGCTGCAGTTCCCTGACCTCGGGGCCCTTGTCTCCGACGCGCAGGACCACAGCGCTCTGGCGGGGATGGGCCTGCGGGCTGTGAGACGCAGTCGCGGTGGCCGGCGCGGTCGTCGGAGTGCCGCTCGGGCTCGGCGACGTGGACGGCGTGGGGGACGGGCTCGACGGTGACGGCGACGGGCTCGCAGTCGGCGACGGCTTCCTGCTCGGCGGGGGCGCCGCCACGGACACCGCCTCGGCCGGTGCCGACGTGCCGGCCGGCGACGACGCCTCCGGCACGCCGGCCCGTATCTCCTGCGGCAGCGCACCGTCCCGCTTCGGAGGGTCGTAGGAGAACAGCCCGCTCGCGTAGCCTGCCGCCGCCACGACCGCGACCACGGCACCCCCGGTGGCCAGCAGCACGGTGCGCCGCAGGCGCCGGGGCCGCGGCTCGGCGCCCGTGGCCGCGGGTTCGGCCCGGTCCTCCACGTCGGGCACCGCCGGGAGAGCCGTCGTCACGTCAGGTGCGGCAGCCGACCGCACCCTCGCGTCCGCCTCGTCCGACACGGCGCCCAGCCGCACCGTCTCATCCGGCTCCTGCGGTACCGCCCCGAGTCGTACCGTCCCGGTCCCCAGCTCCACATACGGCCTGATGCGCAGCGGATCGAAGTCCTCCGCCGCTGCCGCCTCAGCCGTGCGCGCCTCGCGGAGTGCCTCGGCCGCCCGCCGGGTGCATCCGCACGACGGTGTGCCGTCCCCTCGCCGCGGTGCCGCGCACTCGGGACAGGCCTGTCCGTTCGGTCCGTTCACGCGTGGGCCCCCTCCCCGCCGAATTCCAGAGATTATGCAGATCTCCCTCACGGAATCTCCCGGCAGCCCCCGGAATTCCTCCCTCCCATCAGGACTCAACAGGCCATAACGGGTCACACCCACCACGATGAGAGTGCACGATGGACGACAGCGCACGGAGGTCGTACGACCGTCCACGGGAGGCCTTCATGACCGATGACACCCAGGGCAGGGCGGCGGGGGAAGGCGCGCGTCCCACGGAACCGGCCATACCCGGCACCGCCACCGGTGCGGGCACCGGCGGCTCCGTCGCCGCACGCCACGCGCCCGGCGGCGACGGCGTGCACGGCGGCGTCCTCGTGTCCATCGGCGCACTGCTGCTCGGCATGCTGCTGGCCGCCCTCGACCAGACCATCGTCTCCACCGCGCTGCCCACCATCGTCAGCGACCTCGGCGGTCTGGAGCATCTGTCCTGGGTGGTCACCGCCTATCTGCTCGCCTCCACCGCGGCCACGCCCCTGTGGGGCAAACTCGGCGACCAGTACGGGCGCAAGAAGCTGTTCCAGGCCGCGATCGTGCTCTTCCTGATCGGCTCCGCGCTGTGCGGCATGGCGCGCAACATGCCCGAGTTGATCGGCTTCCGCGCCTTGCAGGGCCTCGGCGGCGGCGGGCTCATCGTGCTGTCGATGGCCATCGTCGGCGACATCGTCCCGCCCCGGGAGCGGGGCCGCTACCAGGGCCTCTTCGGTGCGGTCTTCGGCGCGACCAGCGTCCTCGGCCCGCTGCTCGGCGGCCTGTTCACCCAGCACCTCAGCTGGCGCTGGGTCTTCTACGTCAACCTGCCCGTCGGCGTGGTCGCCCTCGCCGTGATCGCCACGGCCCTGCGCATCCCACGGAAGGCCGAACGGCACGTCATCGACTACCTCGGCACCCTCCTCATCGCCTCCGTCGCCACCTGCCTGGTCCTCGTCGCCTCGCTCGGCGGCACCACCTGGGCCTGGGGCTCACCGCAGACGGCCGGCCTGGCCGCACTCGGCGCCGCGCTGCTCGTGGCGTTCCTCCTCGTCGAACGCCGCGCCGCCGAACCCGTCCTGCCGCTGAAGCTCTTCCGCGTCCGCACCTTCACGCTCTCCGCCGTCATCAGCTTCATCGTCGGCTTCGCGATGTTCGGCGCGATGACGTACCTGCCGACGTTCCTGCAGATCGTCCACGGCATCAGCCCCACCCTGTCCGGTGTGCACATGCTGCCGATGGTGGTAGGCATGCTGCTGTCCTCCACCGCCTCCGGCCAGATCGTCAGCCGCACCGGCCGCTGGAAGGTGTTCCCGATCGCGGGCACCGCCGTCACCACCATCGGCCTGCTCCTGCTGCACCGGCTCACCGAGCACAGCAGCACCGCCGAGATGAGCGGCTACTTCTTCGTCTTCGGCCTCGGCCTCGGTCTCGTCATGCAGGTGCTGGTGCTGATCGTGCAGAACGCCGTCGCCTACGAGGACCTGGGCGTCGCCACCTCCGGCGCCACCTTCTTCCGCTCGATCGGCGCCTCGTTCGGCGTGGCCGTCTTCGGCACGATCTTCGCGGGCCGCCTCGCCGACAAGCTCGTGGCCGCGCTCGCCGGGCATTCGCTCCCGCCGGGCGTCACCCCGGCCGCCCTGAAGGCCGACCCGCGCGGTATCGCGGCCCTGCCGCCCACCGTCCGGCCCTCCGTGCTGCACGCGTTCTCCTCCTCCATCACCGACGTCTTCCTCTACGCAGCCCCGGTCGCCCTCCTCGGCTTCGTCCTGGCCTGGTACCTGCGCGAGGACAAGCTGCGCGGCTCGGTCACCGCACCGGACGTGTCGGAGACCCTGGCGAGCAACCCGGTGCACCGCTCGTCGTACGAGGAGGCCAGTCGCGCGCTGTCCCTGCTCGGCTCCCGGGAGGGGCGCCGGCAGATCTACGAGAAGATCACCAGGCGGGCCGGGTACGACCTGCTGCCCGCGACGAGCTGGCTGCTGCTGCGGATCAAGAAGTACGGCTGGGCGGAACCGGCGCTGCTCGCCGAGCGCAGCTCGGTCCCGCTGCCCGTCATCATCGCCGCCGCCCGCCAGGTGGAGGAGCGTCGCCTCGGGGCCCGCGAAGGGCTCGACCTGGTCCTGACCGCCCAGGGCCGCGAGGTCGCCGACCGCCTCGCAAAGGCGCGCGAGGAGTCCCTGGCCGAACTGCTCGGCGACTGGTGGGGCCCCGACCGCCCGACCGACCTGATCAAGCTGGTCCAGGAACTGAACGCGGAACTGTGCGGCTCTGACGCGGAACGCCCGCACAACGGCTCGACGACGCCACGACAGCTCGGCCGGGCCGTCTAGGGCCTGTTGCTCAGGTCAGCTGCTTGGCGAACCAGTGCTCGGCGTACTCGCTGTCGTTGTACGGCGCCGTCTCCTCGTATCCCAGGCGCGCGTACAGGGTGCGGGCCTCCACCAGATCGTTGCGGGTGTCGAGCACCATCCTTCCCCAAGTTCTCGACTTCGCTCGAACAGGGGAGACCCCTATGGCGCCCAGCGCGCGGGCCGCGTCCTCGGCAGCGGTCACGAGGAGCGGGGCGCCGCCCTTGCCACGCACGTCCGGGTGCACGAAGACCCGTTTGAGTTCGGCCGTCGCCGGATCCATCAGCCGGACGCCCGCAGTGCCCGCCGGGCGGCCGTCGTGGCGTGCGACGAGCAGCACCCCGCCGGGCGGCGCCAGATAGTCGCCCCTGTCGGCGGCTATCTCGCGCTCCAGTTCGCCGGGGTCCGTGCGACGCCCCTCGTGCAGCAGGACCAGCGGTCGCTGACCTCCGTGTAGTACGCCCGCCACAGTGCGGCGGCGACCGGGGAGTCGAAGGGTTCGGGGGCGAGGGTCCAGCTCATGCGGGACATTCTCGGGAGGGCCCGGGAGGGACGCGCAAACGAATTACGCGCGCCCCTCCCGGGCTCTCCGGCGGCACGGGGCCGGGCGGCTCGTTTGGGGGCGGCCGTCCGGGCAACCCGGGCGGGAGACGGCCCGCCGGGCCGTAAGACCTGAAGGCGACCCCGGAAGGCACCCATGTCCACAGGCTGGATCATCGCTCTGATCGTGATCGTGATCGTGGCGGCCGCCCTCGCGGGCGCGGCGGCCGTGTCCCCGCGGGCCCGCGGCGCGGTCGGCGGTCGGAGCCTGAAGCGCCGCTTCGGACCCGAGTACGAGCGGACCGTGGCCCGCCACGACGGCGACACCAAGGCCGCGGAGCGCGAACTGACCGAGCGGCTGAACAGGTACGGCGCGTTGAACGAGCACCCGCTGGAGCCCGCCGAGCGCGAACGGTACGCGGCGCGCTGGGCGGCCGCGCAGGAGCGCTTCGTCGACTCCCCGGGTGAGGCGGTGGCCGAGGCGGACCGGCTGCTCGCCGAGCTGGCGGGCGTGCGGGGCTTCCCGGACGGTGCACGCCACGAGGAGCAGCTCGACGCGCTGTCCGTGCACCATGCCCAGCACGTCCACGGCTACCGTCGGCTGCACCGGGCCGCCCACGCCCCGGACACCGGCATCTCCGCGGACGGCTCGGACACGGAGGAGATGCGCGAGGCCATGCTGGAGGCGCGTGCGCTCTTCGAGGACCTGGTGGCACCCCCGCGCCGGCAGTCGGCCGGCCCCACGGAGAAGACGCCCCGGCACGCCGCCGGCAACGCCGGGCACCTTCGTCTGCCGTGGGCGTTCCACAGGCAGCATGTGAAGGGGAGTTGAGGGTGATGACGGAATGGACACCGGGCGGCGCAGCCGAACGTCCGGAAGCGACGGGGCGTCGGCCCGACACAGGAGAGCCCCGGTCGGCGGCGGAGTTCCGGCCCGAGACGGGTGAGAGCCGGTCGGGCGCGCGGTTCCGGCCGGAGGCAGGCGAGCCCCGGGTCACGGGCGAGTACGGCTCCGGGACGGGTGAGCCCCGGACGGGGGCTGAGTTCCGGCCCGATACCGGCGAGTCCCGGTCGGCCGCGGCGGGCTCCTCCCGGGAACCCCGGTTGCTGCCGCGCGACGAGTGCGACAAGTTCGAGCTGCGGTTGCAGCACGCGGTCGGCAGGTTCGTCGACCGGCCCAAGGAGGCCGTGGAGGAAGCGGACCAGGTGGTCCAGGAGGTCGCCTCGCGCCTCGCGGAGGCCGTGTCCTCCCGGCGCCGCACCCTGAAGGCGTCCTGGCAGGAGACGGGCGACGCCGCCCACCCGACGGGCGACACGGAACAGCTGCGGCTGGCGCTCCGGGACTACCGGGCGACGGCGGAGCGGCTGCTGAACATGTGAGCGGCCCATGGGACACAGCGAGCGGGGCCGGCCCGGACGAGACATCCGGGCCGGCCCCGCTCGCTGTGTCACCGCGCCGGCCCGACGGCCGCGCTCGGCCCGGCGACCGTTGTGATCGGCCTTCCCGGCGGCCGCTGTGGGCGGCCTGTCGCCTCCCTGACCCACTCCCGGGCGCTCAGTCCGCTCCCGAGCGCCCCCGATGGCGTTCGCGCCACTCCTCGACGACCGCCTCCACGTCGTACGGCTTCAGGCCCAGCGGCGGGCCCGGCGGCGGCTTGAACATCATGTCGCGGATCTTCACGTTCAGCTGCTCGACCAGTCGCCGTGCCACCCGCTCCGACGGCGCCTGGGCGGCCGCCGCCAGCGTGTCCTCAGCCTCCTTGCGCAGGGCCAGTGTCGGCGGCAGGACAGAGATCCCCTCGCGCGCCATCTTGCGCTTGATCCACCACAGCTCGTCGTACGCAGTGTCGCTGACGGCCGGTGACGGCTCACCCGCACCGGGGAGGTTCGCGAACTCTCCTCGTGCCTGGGCGTCGCGGATCTGCTTGTCGGCGAACGACTCGAAGCTGACACCGGGTGGCTTGCGCTCGGTCATGGGTTCATTGTGCGCGACGTCACCCGAGGGGGCGATCGGGCGAATTATCATTCCGGCGCGGCACGCCAATCCGGCCGGACCGCAGCACACCTGAACCGCCGCACCCGAAGGAGCGCACGTGCTCGAACTCACCATGGCCTCGGTCTCCGCGGCGGATGCCGGGGCGACGGCCGGCATGCAGATGGCCGACGCGCCCAGCGACCCGGGCACCGTGCTGAGGGTGGGCCGGGACAGGTCCGTGTGCCGGCTGGCGACGCCCGACGACTGGCTGTTCGTCTCCCGCGTCCACCTGGAGTTCCAGTGCGGCCCCGACGGCGTCTGGCACGTCACCTGGTTGCGCGGCTCCCAGCCCGACCCCTCCTCCGAGGTCATGCTCACCCTCGCCGGACACCCCGCGCAGCCCCTGCCCTACGGCGGGGCTGCCCAGCTTCCGCAGGGCGCCTCCGGTGAGCTGGTCATCCAGGACCGCACCGCCCCGCGCAGCGTCAACGTGGGCTTCTACCACGAGGCCTGAGGACCGCCCGGGTGGTCAGCCCACCACCCGGGCCAGCGCGAACCCGTCGTGCCCCTTGCTGCCCACCGTCTGCACCGCCGTCGCGCTCAACTTCGGGTTCGAGGCCATCAGTTCCAGCGCGGCCCGGGTCCCCCGTACGCTCGGGTCCTCGCTGCCGGCGTCGGTGACCTGGCCGCCGCGCACCACGTTGTCGAGGACGATCAGGCTGCCGGGCCGGGTCAGCTTCAGCGCCCACTCGACGTAGTGGGCGTTGTTGACCTTGTCAGCGTCGATGAACACCAGGTCGAACGGCTCCGGCCGCTGCTCGGCGAGCTTGGGCAGCGACTCGAGCGCCGGGCCGACGCGCACCTCCGTGATCCCGGCGAGGCCCGCTCGTTCGAGGTTCCGGCGGGCGACCTCCGCGTGCTTGGCCTGGTACTCGAGTGTGATCAGCCGGCCGTCCGGGAGCAGGGCGCGGCCCAGCCAGATCGTGCTGTACCCGCCGAGCGTGCCGATCTCCAGGATGCGGCGCGCGCCCTGGACACGGGCCAGGAGCTGGAGCAGCTTGCCCTGGTTCGGCGCCACGTTGATGTGCGGCAGGCCCGCGGCGTCGCTGTCCCGCAGGGCCGCGGTGAGCGCCTCGTCCTCGGGGGCGAGCAGGTCCGTGAAGTAGGCGTCGACGTCGTCCCAGAGCTGTTGCGCTGTGCTCATGCACCATGCCTTTCATATGGCTGGTTAGATCACCTAACTAGGCTCGCTAATGAATATAGCCAGGGCAGGGTGCCGTGTCAGCCGGTTTCCACCAGCCGGGTGACGTGCCGCCCGTCGAGCGGCACATCACCCGGGAGTCGGCGCGGGCGGACCGGATCAGCGCTTCGCGCCACGCTCCAGCGACGGTGCGGAACCCGGCAGCGGGCGGCCCGCCGACTCCGTCATGAACCACACCGCGGCACCGCCGATCACGGCCGCCGCCATCATGTAGTAGGCGGGCATCATCATGTTCCCCGTCGCGCCGATCAGCGCCGTGACCACCAGCGGGGTCGTGCCGCCGAACAGCGACACCGAGACGTTGAAGCCGATCGACAGCGACCCGTAGCGGACCCGGGTCGGGAAGAGGGCCGGCAGGGCGGACGGCATGGCCGCCGTGAAGCAGACCAGCAGCAGACCCAGCGCGCCCATGCCGAGCCCCACCGCGAGCAGGCTGCCCTGGCGGATCAGCAGGATCGCCGGGACGGACAGGAACAGGAAGCCCGCACAGCCCGCGGCGATCACCGGGCGCCGGCCGACCCGGTCGGACAGGGCGCCCAGGAAGGGCTGCACGATCATCATGAGCGCCATGACGGCGAGCACGACCAGCAGCCCGTGCGTCTCGTCGTACTTCAGCTCACTGGTCAGATAGCTCGGCATGTACGACAGCAGCATGTAGTCGGTGACGTTGAAGACGAGCACCAGCCCGATGCAGAGCAGCAGCGCCTTCCACTGGCCGGCGATCATCTCGCGCAGCGGCACCCGGGGCCGCTCGGCCTCGGCCTTGTCCACCTCGGCCGCGAACGCCGGGGTCTCCTCCAGGCGCAGTCGCAGGTAGAGCCCGATGACGCCCATCGGGCCGGCGATCAGGAACGGGATCCGCCAGCCCCAGGACACCAGGTCCTCGGAGGACAGCAGGGCCGTCATCAGGGTGACCAGGCCGGCGCCGCCGATGTATCCGGCGAGCGTGCCGAACTCGAGCCAGCTCCCGAGGAAGCCGCGCTTCTTGTCCGGCGCGTACTCGGCGATGAACGTGGACGCGCCCGCGTACTCGCCACCGGTGGAGAAGCCCTGCACCAGCCGGGCCACGAGCAGCAGGACCGGCGCGCCGACGCCGATCGACGCGTACGACGGGATCAGACCGATCGAGAACGTGCCGATCGCCATCATGATCATGGTGACGGCGAGCACCTTCTGGCGCCCGACACGGTCGCCGAGCGGCCCGAAGACCATGCCGCCGAGCGGGCGGACCAGGAAGGCCGCGGCGAACGCGCCGAAGGTGGACAGCAGCTGAGCGGTGGAGTCGCCGGACGGGAAGAACACCTTGCCCAGCGTGACCGCGATGTAGCTGTAGACGCCGAAGTCGAACCACTCCATGGCGTTGCCGAGCGCGGCTGCCTGTACGGCGCGCTTGACGAGTGCGGAGTCGGTGACGGTGGCGTCGGAGGGCTTGGGGGAGGGTGTGGAGCGGGAAGCGGCAACTGTGGCAGCCGACAAGAGTTCGCTCGCCTACCTTTCGACGGGGACAGGGGCGGGGCCCGCCGTAGTACGGGGCGTGCGTCTGCTGCGTCTCGTACGGCGGACCGGTGGGTCGGCCGCAGAGGCCGGCCGCTGCCGGTCAGGGCTGGGCCGCAGGACCGCGGGACGGGCCGAGAGACCGGCGTCCGACGGCCGGCAGTCCGGCCACCGGCTGGGGCCGGTTGGTCCGGCCACGGGCTGGGCCCAGGGTCTGGCACGGCGATGGGCCAGGACCAGCTACAGGAACAAGACTTGCCACAAAGGCGAGCCGAAAAACGACCATAAGGGCACTTGCCCCCATAGCGGACCGTAACCGGATCGGCGCGCAGAGCGCGGAAAGGTGCCGTGGCCAGGAGCGACGGACGCACTGTGACCCGCAGTCCGCCGGTCATTCTGTGATCCATCTCGCGTACCGAACGGGAACCGGACCGGCCGCCCGCGAACCGTCGAGTAAGATCGCCGGGTTCATCGCTTCACTCGACTCAACGGGCTTCCACGGGGGATTGCGTACATGGGACGGCGCGCTACGCCCGGTTCGGCCCGTCCGAAACCGCGTGGCAGAAAATACGTGCTGCCCATCGGGGTGACGACGGCCGTGGTCGCGACCTTGGGCGTTGCCGCACTGACCGGCCGGACGCACGGGACACCCGCGGCTCGCGTACCGCAGAAGAGCCCCACCGCCGACTGCTCCGGCACCCGTGTCATCGGGCACCGCGGCTCTCCCCGGCGCGCGCCGGAGAACACGATCGCCTCCTTCCAGGCGGCGGCGGCTCACGGGGCCGACTACGTGGAAACCGATGTGCAGGTCACCAAGGACGGCGAGCCGGTCATCATGCACGACGCCACCGTGGACCGCACGACCGACGGAACCGGCCGCATCGATCAGCTCACCGCGCAGCAGGTGTCCCGGCTGACGGTGAAGGGCGGCGGGCGCGTCCCGACCCTGCGCCAGGCGCTGTCCGCCGTCAAAGCGCTTCCGGTCCGGTTCCTCCTGGAGATCAAGGGGCCACAGACGCCCGCGGCGGTCGACCAGGTCCTGCGATTGGTCTCCGAGGCCGGAATGACCGACCGCACCGTGGTCCAGTCCTTCGACGAGAGCATCGTCCTGCACGCGGCGGCCTCCCCGTACAAGATCAAACTGGCACTGCTGCGGGACAAGCTCGACGCGGACCCCGTGGCGACCGCGCGGAAGTTCTCCCTGGCCGCCTACGCGGTGAACTTCAACAGCCTCAAGGGGCACCCCGACGCGGTGCGCCGGCTCCACGCGGCCGGTGTCCAGACGTTCGTGTGGACGGTCGACGGCGACAGCAAATGGCGGACCGCGACGTCGTGGGGCGTCGACGGCGTCATCACCAACACCGCTGACCGGTTCTTCGCGTGGCGGAAACAGCACTGCGCCTGAAGCGAAGTGCAGAGAAACCGGCGTCTCCCTCCGTGCTGAGCCGACGTCGAACAGCGCAGTGCGCCGGTCAGCTCCAGCCCCCGGTCCCAGACCGGCTGATCGAAGAACACCGGCTCCGCAGCGGCGAGAAGAGCACCTGAAGTAGCAACCGTCCTCAAGGCTTTGACGGCAATGCCGGCGGCCATCGGATGTGACACCGCCCCACACGCTGAGTGGCAGCCGCCCGGCGCTCATGCGCTTCAGGCACCGGTCCCGGCCTCGCACTGGAACCACACCGTCTTGCCGTCCGAGCCGTGCGGTTCCACGCCCCACTTGTCGACCACCGCGTCGAGCAGGAGGAGGCCCCGCCCGCACTCCGCCTCCGGTGACAAGTCGGTGGGCACGGAGGGGAGTTCGGGCGAGCTGTCGGTCACCTCGACCCGGACGCTCGTCGTCTGCCGTACCACCCGCAGGGTGCAGCGCCGGTCGGGAACGTGTCGTACGACGTTGGCGACCAGCTCGGTCACGGCCAGCTCGGCGGCGTCCGCCGGCTCCGCCATCCCCCATTCCTGGAGGAACGAGCGGACGATACGGCGGATGTGCCGCGCCGAGTGCTCGCCGACGGTGAGGCGCATGCGGTACTGGGTGGGGAGGGGGCCCAGGAGGGCGACGGGAATGTAGTCGTTCACACGACGAGCTTGACCTCGCCCGACTACCCTCGGCTACGGATCGGATACAACGGGTCCCGCTGTGGGCCGCGTTGCGTGGAAGGGGGCCGTGCGTGACCCACATCAACATCCTCGACCCGGGCGCCTCACCGCTCGACTACTACGGTTTCGAACTGCGCAGGCACCGGGAGGCCGCCGGGCTGACGCAGAAGCAGCTCGGGGACATCGTCAACTACACCGGGTCGTTGGTGGGGCAGATCGAGACTGCGCGGAAGTTGCCTACACCGGAGTTCAGCGAACGGGTGGATGCGGCGCTGGGGACGGGCGGGTTGCTGTCGCGGCTTGTTGCACTGGTGATGCGCAGTCAACTGCCAGCCTGGTTCCAACAGGTGGCTGAGTTGCAAGCGCGGGCCGCAGGGATCTACGCCTTCGAGACGCACATGGTGCCTGGCCTGCTGCAAACCAGGGCCTACGCCCGTGCCGTGCTCGGTGCCCTGGACCGGACCGACCTCGATGACCGCACCGTCGTACGGCTGGACCGTCAGCGCATCTTTGAGAAAGAGGAACCGCCGGTCTACTGGCTGGTCCTTTCCGAGGCCGCCCTGCACCTGGAAATCGATTGCCCTGAGACCATGCGGGAGCAACTGGGCCACCTGTTGTCCTTCGAGAACAACCCTAGGATCAACATCCAGGTGCTGCCTTTTTCGGCCGGAGCGCACGCGGGGCTTCAGGGCCCATTCGACGTCTATCGTTTCGCGAGCGATCCGGCCATCGTCTACACCGAGGGGTACGGCAGTGGGCACCCAACCGCCAATCCGGACACGGTCAAAGACTGCTCGCTCCGTTACGATCATCTTCAGGCCGCCGCACTGTCCCTAAAGGACTCGGCGACGCTGATCCGGCGCGTAATGGAGGAACGCTATGGAGAGCAAGGCGAAGCCGACAGAAATCCAGTGGCGTAAGTCCAGCTACAGCGGCGACCAGGGTGGCAACTGCGTAGAGATCGCCGAAACCCCCAGCACCACCGTAGCCGTACGCGACTCCAAGACCCCCGCCGGACCGGTGCTCACCCTCGCGCCCGCCGCCTTCTCGGCGTTCGTCTCCTGGGCGGCTACAACCGCTGAATGATCGTCCCGGTCGCCAGCCCACCCCCGGCGCACATCGTCACCAGCGCGAACTCCTTGTCCACACGCTCCAGTTCGTGCAGTGCCGTCGTGATGAGCCGGGCCCCGGTGGCTCCCACCGGGTGACCCAGCGCGATCGCGCCCCCGTTCACGTTCACCTTCTCCAGGTCCTGGTCGAAGACCTGAGCCCAGCTCAGGACCACGGACGTGAACGCCTCGTTGATCTCCACCAGGTCGATGTCTCCCAGGGACATCCCGGCCTTCCCCAGCACCGCCTTGGTCGCGTCGATCGGGCCGTCCAGGTGGAAGTGCGGGTCGGCACCCACCAGGGCCTGGGCCACGATGCGGGCCCGCGGGCGCAGCTTCAGGGCGCGTGCCATCCGTTTCGACGCCCACATGATGGCGGCCGCGCCGTCCGAGATCTGTGAGGAGTTGCCCGCCGTGTGCACCGCCGTCGGCATGATCGGCTTCAGACGGGACAGCGCCTCCACCGACGTGTCACGCAGGCCCTCGTCCCGGTCGACCAGCCGCCACATGCCCTGGCCGGCCCGCTGTTCCTCCTCCGTCGTCGGCACCTGCACGGCGTGACGATCCCGGGTACGCCGTCACCGAGGAGGTCGGCGCCCGGTCGGCCACCGAGATCATCGCGTACGCCATGAACATGGCCGCTGACCGCAAGCAGTGCCCGGCGAAGGACATCGTGACGACACTGGTGGCCGCCGAGGACGAGGGGAACCTCAGCTCCGGCGAGTTCGGGTTCTTCGTGCTGATGCTGGCCGTCGCCGGCAACGAGACCACCCGCAACGCCATCACGCACGGCATGCACGCCTTCCTCACCCACCCCGGCAAGAGGGAGCGCCCCCGCACCGCCGCCGAGGAGATCATCCGCTGGGCGACCCCGGTCAACGCCTTCCAGCGCACCGCCACCCAGGACACCGAGCTCGGCGGCAAGCAGATCAGGAAAGGCGACCGCGTGGGGCTCTTCTACTCCTCCGCCAACCATGACCCCGAGGTCTTCGACCACCCGGACCTCTTCGACATCACCCGCGACCCCGACCCGCACCTCGGCTTCGGCGGCGGGGGCCCGCACTACTGCCTCGGCAAGTCCCTGGCCGTCCTGGAGATCGACCTCATCTTCGACGCGCTCGCCGACGCCATGCCGGAAATCAAACCGGTCGGCGACCCGCGCCGCCTGCGCTCCGCCTGGATCAACGGCGTGAAGGAGCTCCCGGTCATCGTGGGCTGACGGACCCGGGCCGCCGGCCTCCCGGCGCCGCCGGCCCGCCCCGAGGGAGGCAGGGGCATCATCCCTGCGCCCGGCCCCTGCCTCCCCCGAGACCCGCGCGGCGCAGCCGCCTCGGCGGTCTGGCGGAGGGGCGCCGTCACTCCCGCCCGGACGCGACCACCGCCAGCACGGCCGTCGCCACGGCCGTGAGCAGCAGGGGCCAGCCCAGGCCGTGGTGGATGACCAGCCAGCCGCCCAGGACTGCGCCCGCCAGCAGGGAGATCGCCGAGGCCGCGCGCCGCCGGGAGCGCCTGCCCGTACCCCCGCCGAGCCGGGAGTCGGAGGCGAGCCCGGTCAGGGTCGAGGTGAGGACGGTGGTCGTGGTCAGGTCGGGCACGGCCAGCTTCCGTACCGTCGCGTTGCGCACCCCCATCGCGAAGGCCGTCATCGCGATCAGCGTGTACCTGGTGGTGGCGGTGCCCGGCGCGATGAACGCGACCGCCGCCGATGTCCCGAGCAGCACCGCCTCGACCGCGAGCGCCAGCCGGGCCCAGGCGCGCCGCGACCCGCCGCCGTACCGCCGGCCCGCGCGCCCAGCCGCCACCGCGCCCACCAGGAACGACCCCAGCGAGGTCACCGCGTGCGAGGTGGAGAAGCCGGGCGCCCCGGCGGCGGCGAAGCCGAGCACCACCACGTTGCCGGTCATGTTCGCCGTGAAGACGTGCCCGAGCCCGAGGTAGCTCACCGCGTCGACGATCCCGCTGATCACGGTCATGACGAGCAGCGCGGGGACCAGGCGCAGTCCGCGCGTTCCGGGTTCCTCCACCGGTGTGTCGGTGCTCATACGGGCCTCCGGGCAGTGGGACGGGCGCGGTGTACTCGGATACACCCCGGACGCGGGGGATGTTCGGATGTCCGGGCGAACGGGGCGCCCCATAGCCTCGGATCATGAGTGAGGACACACACAAACGCCAAGAGAACCATACGAGTTGGACGGCCGGACGCGGACTCGCCGCCACCGTCAAGGCGCTGGCGCCCGGCGTGAGCGAGCTGCTCACGCCCGCTTTCTAGCGAATGCGGCATCCGAGCGGTGCGCTGCGGGCCGCCATGCGTGCGGCCGACGGCACCTGCGACTGGAGGCCCGAGGTGCCGGTGCGGCTGTACGCGGGGGCGGCCGACGCCGACGTGCCGATCGGGAACGCGCGCAGCTGCGCCGCCGGACTGACCGGGCACGGCGGGCGGGTGCGGCTCGTGAACCAGGGCCAGGTGGACCACTTCGGGTCGTTCGCCGTGTCGGCGCCGCAGGTGGTGCGGTACTTCGACTCGGTGCGCCGCTGACGGACACGCCGAAGGCGGCGGCCCCGGGATTCGGGGGCCGCCGCCTTCGCGGTCGCGTGGGACCGTCTGGTCCTCGGACCTGCGGGGTCGCGTGGACCGGCTCGATCAGTACCAGTGGTGGGTGGACCAGAAGTTCCACGCCGCGACGGGGCTGCCGTAGCGGGAGTTCATGTAGTCCAGGCCCCACTTGATCTGGGTCGCCGGGTTGGTCTTCCAGTCGGAACCGGCGGACGCCATCTTCGAGGCGGGCAGCGCCTGGACCAGGCCGTAGGCACCGGAGGACGCGTTGGTGGCGTGGGGGTTCCAACCGCTCTCATGCGAGACGATCTTGCTGAACGCTTCGTACTGCGCCGGGTCCGGGATCATCTGGTGCGCGATCGCCTGGGCGGAAGAGGCCGAGCCGGGTGCCGAGGCCGGAGTGGCGGCCTGGGCGGGCGCCGAGGTGAGCAGCGCGCCGGTGGCGGCCGCGGCGACGGCGGTGGCGGCGATGGCCTTCTTCGGGGAAGCGATGCGGCGGATGAAGGAGACGGTCACAGGAAACCTTTTTCGTCGGGGACATGGGGCCGTGTGCATGCCGGAACCACGTGGGACGCGGTGGGGGGCATGCGTCGGCGCCGCGACCCGGGTGGGCTCGTCGGCGCCTGGCGACGTCATCCAGAGAAGCAGGCCGACGAGGTGTCCGCAATGACCCCTTTTACTAGTTGTGGTCGCATCGGCCGGAAAAGTCTCGAGTGTGACCTGGCTCTCACACCGCAGGTCGCGCGGGTAATTGGCGCAGCCATGTCATGGCGATGGATCTACGGCCGGGCATCGTAGGTGACGGTGGTCACGTGGGGCTCGTCACGGTTTGCGTCACGTACCGCTAATAGCGGGCATACGGTGCGGAATCGGACGTTGTGACCCGCGCCGCACGAACCGGAGTGGTGATGTGACCGGCGTCGCAGGCGCGATCCGTGCGCGGCGGCCGCGCGAGACCTGTCGCGTCCGCCCTGCTCCCGCGCGAGACCTCACGTGGCCGCATAGGCCACCGGGTCGCTCCCCGCCACCGCCTCCGCCCGGCCCAGCTTCACCAGCCGGCGCAGATGGGCCTCGGCCTCCGCGACGGCGATGTGCCGTGAGCCGTACGGGATCTGCTCCCAGGGGCGGTTCCACTCCATGCGCTCGGCGAGCTGCCAAGGGGTGAGGGGGTCGGACAGCAGGGTCAGCAGCCCGGTCAGCCGCTCCCGGTGGTGCGCCAGCAACTCCCGTACGCGGCCTGGCGCGTCGGTGAACGGGTGCTGATGGGCCGGCAGCACCTCGGCGGGCTCGAGACGGCCGACGCGCTCGAGGGAGTCGAGGTAGTCGCCGAGGGGGTCGGTCGCGGTGGTGTCGTCCGGGTCCTCGTACAGGCCGATGTGCGGGGTGATCTCGGGGAGCAGGTGGTCGCCCGAGAACAGGCGGCCGTGGCCGGGCAGTCCGGCGGGGTGGTCCTCCTCCAGGTGGAGGCAGACGTGGCCGGGTGTGTGTCCCGGCGTCCAGATGGCGCGCAGGCGA
Organism: Streptomyces sp. Ru72; assembly: GCF_002920635.1. Lineage (GTDB taxonomy): Bacteria > Actinomycetota > Actinomycetes > Streptomycetales > Streptomycetaceae > Streptomyces. The sequence continues at coordinate 20,040 of NZ_PQSR01000047.1, forward strand.
CGCCCGGGAAGGTCGAGGAGTTCCCCGGGGACGATCTCGCGGTCGGGCAGCGCGGAGGTGAGGCCCGGCAGGTCCCGGCGGCCGTGCGCGGCGCGCAGCGGGGCGAGGTGCTCCTCGGGAGCGCCGGCCGCGGCCAGCTTGTCGGCCATGTACGCGTACCAGTGCTCGGGGCGGGTCTCGCGGGTTCGCCGTACGACTCGGTGTCCGCCGCGTGCATCGCCACCCAAGCGCCGGACACCTCGCGGACCCTGCCGGACAGGCCGTGGTGGTCGGGGTGGTGGTGGGTGATGACGACGCCGTGGACCTCGGTGGGTGAGGTGCCGCACGCCGCGAGGCCCTGCACGAGTGCGTCCCAGGAGTCCGGGTCGTCCCAGCCGGTGTCGATCAGCACCGGGCCGCGGGCGGTGTCGACGAGATGGACGAGGGTGTGGCCGAGGGGGTGTCCGGAATGGCGACCCTGAAGGACCGTACGCCCCCGCCGTGGTCGTGCGCCTGTGGACCGGCTCCCCGCCCTGGCTCGTCGTCATCGCGCCTCCGCCCCGCCCTCGGCCATCGCCCACTATAACTAGAACCGGTTTCACGGAAAGGCGGCCGGACGAAGCTCCGTCCCGGCCTGCGCCGACCAGCTGGGGAAGCGCCTTGTCGGTGGCTGTCGGTGGCTGTCGGTGGCTGTCGGTGGCTGTCGGTGGCTGCCGGTCGTCGTCGGCCGCCCTTGGACGGCCCACGGACGGCCCGGCGGCCCACCTCGAAATGCGAGGACACCCGGGAGTCCGTCCCAGGTCTCCTCCCGCCGGGTCCGGAACCCAGGAGGTCAGGCCGTGGCCTCGACCAGCCGCTTCATGCCGGGCTGGTCGGTCACACAGCCCACCAGGCCGAGCGCCCGGGCCAGCGCGAGGTCGCGCTCGTCGTTGACGGTCCAGGCCATCACGTCGATGCCGGCGGCGCCGCACTTCTCCACGATGGCCCGGTTCAGCTGGCGCAGCTCCACGCTGACCAGGGTGCAACCGACCCTCTGGGCGCGGCCGACGAAGGTGTCGCGGTGCGCGCTGGGGCCTGCCACCAGCACGGTGCGGGCCTGCGGCAGCAGGTTGTGGATCTCGATCAGCGCCACGTCGTGGAAGGACAGCACCGAGACCCGGTCCAGCAGGTCGCGGTCGGTGAGCACCTTGGCCAGCGACCGGGCGGCGGCCACGTCCTTGATCTCCGCCTGGATCGGCAGCGTCGGTCTGACGGCGTCCAGCACCTCCCCGAAGGTGGGGATGCGCTCGCCGAGGCCGGCGTCGAGCTTCCTGAGCTTCCTGAGCTTCTGGTCGGCGATCGGTCCTGAGCCGTTCGTCGTGCGGTCCAGGGTGTCGTCGTGCATGACGACCAGCTCGCCGTCCTTGCTCAGGTGCAGGTCCAGTTCGATGCCGTCCAGCCCCTCGCGCTCGGCCCGCAGGAAGGAGCGCAGGGTGTTCTCAGGCTCGGCGGCCATGACACCGCGGTGGCCGATGGTGAAGAAAGACACTCGGTTGCCGTCCTTGGGTGTGGTGGTTCGGGGCAGCCGCACGAGTGCCGTACCCCGCGCCGGGCGGCGGGCGACCGCCCTTCGGCGCGCCCAAGCCTAGTGGGCCCTTCCGCCGTGCGCCCGGCCGCCCGGACCACGCCGGAGTGCGCCGCCCAGGCACGAGATCCGAGATGGCGCCGCCTGTCTCGCCGGTCTTGGCGAGTCTCCTGAGACATGGGATCCGAGTGCGCCTGCGCGGCATGACGGCACCCCCACCAACGGCAAATCCGCTGGTGGGAGCCTGTTCGGCCCCGGCCCTGGCTTAGTTCGACTAGAACTGGTATCAGTTCTGAGATGCCGTCAGGAAACGGTACCGCCGGCTCCGCAGGAGGCAGTCGCCATGACCGAACTCGTGGAACACGGACAGCTGTTCATCGGCGGGGAATTGACCGACCCCCTGGGTGAGGACGTCATCGAGGTGGTCTCCCCGCACACGGAGGAGGTCATCGGGCGGGTGCCGCACGCCTCGCGGGAGGACGTCGACCGGGCCGTCGCGGTGGCGCGCCGCGCCTTCGACGAGGGACCCTGGCCGCGGATGACGCTCGACGAGCGGATCGGGATCGTCGCGAGGGTCAAGGACGCGATCGCGGTTCGGCACGAGGAGATCGCCCGCGTGATCTCCTGCGAGAACGGCTCCCCGTACTCCTGGAGCGTCCTCGCGCAGGCGCTCGGCGCGATGATGGTGTGGGACGCGGCGATCACGGTCGCTCCGCCTCGACTCCGCCCGCCAGTCCCGTCCCGTCGCGCCGGACGCCGACGCGGGGGAGCGGATCCTTCAGGCGGCGGAGAACTGCCCGGTGGAGGCCATCGCGATCACGCTGGCGGGGAGTGGGGAGCCGGTGTTCCCGCCGGAGGAGTAGGCCCGGGTGCAGCCACGGATGGGCGATATGCCCGGAAAAAAATAAAAAATCATGGTTCGGGGCCTTCCATTTGGCCGTAGAAGTCCTAATCTAGAAGTTGCCTACGAGGCGAGTGAAGGAACTTGACCGGAGATGCCGACTGGGGCGTGAAGCTTCGGCTTCCGCTGTGGCCGACATCGACGGTCGACAGGCCGGAAGGTCGAAAGACCTGAAGGCCGACCGGAACCCGTCTCGTAGGTCTTTTTTTGCGCCCCGGTCCCCCGGTCTGCTCGCGCCCTGCTCCAGTGCTCTCGCCTGTGCCCTAGTCCCGCTCCCGGGTGTCCGTGAGGTCGATCAGCCGGCACACCGTCTCTATGTCGATCCTCACCTGGGCGATGGAGGCGCGGCCGGAGAGCCAGGTGATCAGAGCCGAGTGCCAGGTGTGCTCGATGACCCGCACCGCCGAGAGCTGGTCCGGCGTCGGGTCGCCGTCCAGGCCCATCGCGTCCAGGATGATCGCCGTCGTCTGCCGGGAGACCTGGTCCACCTCGGGGGAGACGCTGCGGTCCGCGAAGGTGAGCGCGCGGACCATGGCGTCGGCCAGGTGCGGCTCGCGCTGAAGGGCGCGGAAGGCGCGCATCAGGGTCTCCGCCACCCGCTCGGCCGCGGTCCGGCCGGCCGGCGGCTTCTTCCTCAGTGTGCCGTGCATGCGCTCCAGCTGGTCCTGCATGGTCGCGACCAGCAGGTGCACCTTGGAGGGGAAGTAGCGGTACAGCGTGCCCAGCGCCACCTGCGAGGACTCCGCGACCTCCCGCATCTGCACCGCGTCGAAACCACCCCGGCTCGCCAGCTGCGCGCTCGTGTGCAGGATCCTGCGGCGGCGCGCCTCCTGCCGCTCGGTGAGTGGAGATGAAGCCGGCTGCGCCGCCGGTCGCGCGGTACTGGATGGCACCTTGGCTTCCGCAGGCATGGGTCCCGTTCCGTGACAGTCGGTGAAGGTGATGATCAGGTCGGTGAGGGGGGCGGCGGTCGGACAGCACGGCAGGGGCGTCGGTCGTGGCGCGAATCACCCGATCCGTCGCTCACAACGTGGCTACCTGCCGGTAGATTCAGAGGCTCTTGAACGATCAAGTCTGTAACTTGTTCTAGATTACCGTCCCGGCGTAGTCTCGCGGGAAGCTGCAGGGAAGAAGGGGCCGAGAGTGACCGCTGAGGGCAGGGAGGCGGGTCCCGAGGGGGGTTCCGCCGCCGATGGCCGCCGGCCGCTGCGCATCGCGCTCCTGACTTACAAAGGGAACCCGTTCTGCGGCGGTCAGGGCGTGTACGTGCGGCACCTCTCCCGTGAGCTGGTCCGGCTCGGTCACCGGGTCGAGGTCATCGGCGCGCAGCCCTACCCGGTGCTCGACGAGGGCGAGGGCCTTCAGGGCCTGTCCCTCACCGAACTGCCCAGCCTCGACCTGTACCGCCAGCCCGACCCCTTCCGCACCCCCAAGCGCGAGGAGTACCGGGACTGGATCGACGCCCTCGAGGTCGCCACGATGTGGACCGGTGGCTTCCCCGAGCCGCTGACGTTCTCCCTGCGGGCCCGCCGCCATCTGCGCGCCCGCCGCGGCGACTTCGACGTCGTGCACGACAACCAGACGCTCGGCTACGGCCTGCTGGGCGATGTGGGCGCGCCGCTGGTGACCACCATCCACCACCCCATCACCGTGGACCGGCAGTTGGAGCTGGACGCGGCCGAGGGCTGGAAACGACGGCTGTCCGTCCGGCGCTGGTACGCGTTCACGCGCATGCAGAAGCGGGTCGCGCGCCGGCTGCCGTCGGTGCTCACCGTCTCCGGCACCTCCCGCCAGGAGATCGTGGACCACCTGGGCGTCGACCGGGACCGCGTCCACGTCGTGCACATCGGCGCCGACACCGACCTGTTCTCGCCGGATGCGTCGGTGCCGCAGGTGCCGGGCCGGATCGTCACCACCTCCAGCGCGGACGTGCCGCTCAAGGGCCTCGTCTTCCTCGTCGAGGCGCTCGCCAAGGTGCGGACCGAGCACCCCGGGGCGCATCTCGTCGTGGTCGGCAGGCGCGCCGAGGACGGGCCCGTCGCGCAGGCCATCGAGCGGTACGGGCTCGAGGGCGCCGTCGAGTTCGTGAAGGGCATCTCCGACGCGGAACTGGTCGACCTGGTGCGGTCGGCCGAGGTGGCGTGCGTGCCGTCGCTGTACGAGGGGTTCTCGCTGCCGGCGGCCGAGGCGATGGCGACCGGGACGCCGTTGGTGGCCACCACCGGCGGTGCCATACCGGAGGTCACGGGCCGCGACGGGGAGACCTGCCTGGCGGTCCCGCCCGGTGACGCCGGGGCGCTGGCCGCCGGGCTGAGCCGGCTGCTGGCGGACCCGGAGCTGAGGGCGCGGCTCGGCGCGGCGGGCCGCGAACGGGTGCTGCGGCACTTCACCTGGGCGAAGGCGGCGGAGGGGACGGTGGCGCGGTACCGCGAGGCCGTCGCCCTCACCGAGGCCCGGCACGGCTCGCTCGGGGGCGCCCCCGCCGGAACAGTCGCCGCCCCGGCGGTCGCCGCCGAAGACATCGTCGTACCCAACCGCGAAAGCAGGGCCACGTGCTGACCGTCGACTTCTCCCGGTTCCCGCTCGCCCCGGGCGACCGCGTCCTGGACCTCGGCTGCGGGGCCGGACGGCACGCGTTCGAGTGCTACCGGCGCGGCGCGCAGGTCGTGGCTCTGGACCGGAACGGCGAGGAGATCCGCGAGGTCGCCAGGTGGTTCGCGGCGATGAAGGAGGCGGGCGAGGCCCCGGCCGGCGCCACCGCCACGGCGATGGAGGGCGACGCGCTCGCCCTGCCCTTCCCCGACGAGTCCTTCGACGTCGTGATCATCTCCGAGGTCATGGAGCACATCCCAGACGACAAGGGCGTCCTCGCCGAGATGGTCCGGGTGCTCAAGCCGGGCGGCCGTATCGCCGTCACCGTGCCGCGCTACGGCCCCGAGAAGGTCTGCTGGGCTCTGTCCGACGCCTACCACGAGGTCGAGGGCGGCCACATCCGCATCTACAAGGCCGACGAACTCCTGGCGAAGATGCGGGAGGCGGGCCTGAAGCCGTACGGCACGCACCACGCGCACGCGCTGCACTCGCCGTACTGGTGGCTGAAGTGCGCGTTCGGCGTCGACAACGACAAGGCGCTGCCGGTGCGCGCGTACCACAAGCTGCTCGTCTGGGACATCATGAAGAAGCCGCTCGCCACCCGGGTCGCCGAGCAGGCGCTGAACCCGCTGATCGGCAAGAGCTTCGTGGCGTACGCGACCAAGCCGCACCTGCCGCCTCTCGCGGAGGACACCAGGACCGCCGAGACCCCCGAGGTGGCCGCCAAGTGACCACCCCCCGGACAGAACACCTCGTCCTGCCCGGGGTCCTCACCGCCGAGCAGGCCGCCGCGACCGTCGCCGGGATCCTCGCCGTGCAGCGGGAGGACGGCGCCATACCGTGGTTCCGCGGGCACCACCTGGACCCGTGGGACCACGTCGAGGCGGCGATGGCCCTGGACGCGGCGGGCGAGCACACGGCGGCCGAGCGGGCCTACGACTGGCTGGCCCGCCACCAGAACGAGGACGGGTCCTGGTACGCGGCCTACGCCGACGGCGACCCGGAGCAGATCACCGACCGCGGCCGCGAGACGAACTTCGTGGCATACGTGGCCGTCGGCGTCTGGCACCACTACCTCGCCACCGGCGACGACGCGTTCCTGGACCGCATGTGGCCGACGGTGTACGCGGCGGTCGAGTTCGTGCTGCGGTTGCAGCAGCCGGGCGGGCAGGTCGGCTGGAAGCGGGAGGACGACGGCACCGACGTCACGGACGCGCTGCTGACCGGCTGCTCGTCCATCCACCACGCGCTGCGCTGCGCCCTCGCCATCGCCGAGCAGCGCGAGGAGCCGCAGCCGGACTGGGAGTTGGCGGTGGGCGCGCTCAGGCACGCCATACGCCGGCACCCGGAACGGTTCCTGGACAAGGACCGCTACTCGATGGACTGGTACTACCCGGTGCTCGGCGGCGCGCTGACGGGCGCCGAGGCCAAGGAGCGCATCGAGGCGGACTGGGACCGTTTCGTCGTCCCCGGCGTCGGCGTGCGCTGCGTCGTCCCCAACCCGTGGGTGACCGGCGGCGAGTCGGCCGAACTCGCCCTGACCCTGTGGGTGATGGGCGAGTCCGACCGCGCCCTGGAGATCCTCCAGTCGATCCAGCACCTGCGGGATGCGAAGACGGGCCTCTACTGGACGGGCTTCGTCTTCGAGGACGGCGTGGTCTGGCCCGAGGAACTCACCACCTGGACGGCCGGCTCGCTGCTGCTCGCCGTGGCCGCCCTGGGCGGCGACGAACCCACCTGCACGGTCTTCGGGGGCGAACAGCTGCCCCGGGGCCTGGACACCGACTGCTGCGCATAGCTCCGCGGACTGCTCGGTGCCGACCGGGGGTGCCCCGGGGCTGTGACGCTCAGCGGTGGCGCCTCAGTGGCGGTGGATACGGTTGGCGATCGCGTGGCCCACGAAGAGGTAGACCACCGCGGCGAGGCCGTAGCCCGCGACCACCCGTGCCCACGCCTCGTGGAACGTGAACAGGTCGTGGGACCAGCCGGCCAGCCACGCCGCCGCGTTGTGGACGAACTGCACCAGATCGTTGCCGGGGTTCGCGTTCAGCAGGTACATCAGGATCCACAGGCCCAGGATGACGGCCATGATGTCCGCGATCACGGCGATGACCGTACCGGCCTGATTCGCACCGTTGCGATATCGAGGGGACATGCCCTCCGGGTTGCCCGGCGCTTCCCGGTCAAACTCATGGAGGTCCCGGGACGACCGTGCGCGGCCCGGGTCACCCGATCGCCGCGCCCGGGCGGCAAGAACGGGCGGTGCGGGTGAAGCTGTCGGTGGATCAGTCGGCTTCCCGGTCCCGGAGGCTCCCGTGCCCGCACCGATACGCTCCCCCAAGCTCTTCGAGCAGGGGGCGCCCCCACTCGCCGTGGCGCTCGCCCTCTGCTCCGCGCTGTTCGCCGGTGCCGCCGCCTGCGGTGCCGGGAGCGCCGCGCAGCGGGCCGCCGCCTACATAGCGGTCCCCACGCCGACCCCGACCACCGCGGCGGAGCGGCAGAAGCTCGCCAGGGCGCGGTTCGTGGCGAACGCGGGGCTCGCGGCCGGGGCGGTCCACGAGTGGATCGTGAAGCCATGGAAGGCCGGTACGTTCAAGAAGGGCGCCAAGGGACGCAGGACCGCCCTGGCCAAGGCCGGGCTCGCCGGCACCTTCGCCCACAACCGGCTCGGAGCCGCCGCACGCAACGCCCAGGGCGACCCCGCGCTGGCCAGGGGCCTGGCCCCGCTCGTGCCGGGCATCGAGAGGCTGGGGGACCTGCCGTCCCGCCTGAGCAAGGGCGACGAGTCGGCCGCGGCGTCCTACGCCGGTCTCGTCGACAAGGTGAAGGCCGCGGCCAAGAACGCGGGCGTCCCCGTCCGCGACCAGCTCCCGTCCGCCGCGCAGCTCGCACGCGGCTGACGGGGCCAACGGGGCACCGCCGTGCAGCGCTCCGCGGCGGTGCCCTACCCACTTGTGGTTCAGTTCAGCTCGGCCAGCACCCGCAGCGTGTGCGGGTCGGGTGCCAGCGCGAGCAGGTCCGTCACCGGCCCCTTGCGCCACGACTCCAGCCGCTCCGCGATGCGTTCACGCGGCCCGACGAGCGAGATCTCGTCCGCGAAGGCGTCCGGCACGGCGAGCACCGCCTCCCGCGCCAGCATGACGTGGTCCGCCGAGGGACCCCGCCCCCAGTAGCCGAGCGCGAGTCCGAGCCGCATGCCGCCTCCGCGTGTCTGACGGGTCATCAGTTGCCAGGAGCGTCTGTGACTGTACGACGACGGCCCCCCGCCCGGAAGGGGCGAGGGGCCGTGCGGACGGGGTGGGTTCAGCCGCGCTGGATGCCGCTCGTGTCCTGCAGCACACCGCGGCGGCCGTCCTGCGTCTGCGCCACCAGGGCGGGGCCACGCTGCTCGACGGCCAGGTACCAGGTGCCGGGCGCCAGTTCGGCGATCGGGGTGGGCGAGCCGTCCTCAGGGAACAGCGGGCGCGGCACCGGCACCGCGAACCAGAACGGCGAGAAGTCCGCGGCGGGAGCCGTCTGCTGCGGCTGCTGCCCGCCGAACGGCTGCCCCTGCTGCGGGTGACCGTACGGCGACTGCTGCGCGCCCGGGTAGCCGTACCCGCCCTGCGGCTGCCCGCCGTAGGGCTGCGGGGCGGCGGGCTTGGGGGCCGGCACGAGGGCGGCCTGCAGAGCGGGGACCAGCGGTGCGGCGATCGCCGCAGCGGCCATGACGACCGTGGCGACGAGGCCGAGGATCAGGCCGGTGCCGGCGCTGACGCTGCCGCCGCCACCGAGGTTGTCGACACCGCCGATCGGGTCGAAGACGTTGCCGAGCGCGCTCCAGGCGGCGAAGACCGTGAAGGCGGCGCCGAACTGCCCGAGGTCGAGACCGGCGACCTTGGGCACCTGCGGCAGGCCGTGGGCGACGACGACCAGCGCGGCGCCGATGATGCCGGCCAGGAAGACGCTCAGCAGGAGCGGTCCGCTGGCCCAGGCGCTGGGGATGTCCGCGCTGCTGGGCGCCCCGTCGATCGAGTAGATGTCGAGGAACGACGCGATGAACAGCAATACCGCTGCTCCGATCACCACGCCGTCGCCTCTCGTGAGGGAGCGGATATTCACTTCGGGTCCTTCGTCTGTCGTCTCGTCGTCGGTGGAGGCGTCGCTGTCACCATGTCGACCTCGGGCCGCGGTGCGAAGCGCGGGGGTGACCCCTCATCGTAGGAAGACCCTATCGTCAGCCCGGCCTGGGTGTCCGCCGGGCCGGAGACGGTGATCGCTACCCGCGCAGGAAACTCACGATTCCCTCAGAGATTCCCTGCGCCGCCTTCTGCCGCCACGAGCCGCTGGTCAGCTGCGCCGCGTCCTTGGTGTCGCGCATGTTGCCGCACTCGATGAAGACCTTGGGAACCGTTGACAGATTGAGACCGCCGAGATCGCTCCGTACGACGAGGCCGGTGCCGTCGCCCACGTAGTTGGAGGGTGCGCTGCCGGTGACGCGGACGAAGTCGCCCGCGACGCGCTCGCCGAGGTCGCGGGAGGGGCCGACGATGCGACGGGTGTCCGCCGCACCCTTGTGCACCGAGGCCGGCAGGATGACGTGGAAGCCGCGAGCGCCCTGGGCCGCGCCGTCGGCGTGGATGGAGATCGCCGCGTCCGCGTGCGCCTCGTTGCCGATCCGCGCCCGCTCGTCCACGCACGGCCCCCACGGCCGGTCGCCGTCCTGCGTGAACTTCACCGTGGCACCCTGACGCTCCAGGAGCGTGCGCAGCCGGCGCGCCACGTCCAGGGTGAACTGGGCCTCGGTGTAACCCGAGTTGGTGGACGTGCCGGTGGTGTCGCACTCCTTGGAGTTGGTGCCGATGTCGACCTTGCGGTTGATCTCGGCCGTGTGGTGGACGTTGCCGGGGTTGTGTCCGGGGTCGACGACGACGACCTTGCCCGCGAGCGGCCCGGAACCGGACCGTGAGGTGGGTGACGTGTCCGGCTGCCCGCCGCTGTCCGCGCCACCGGCCGGGGAGGCCGGAGAGCCCGGGGCGGCGACGGACGGCGCCGCCCCCGCGGACCTGGTCGTGGGCGCCCCGCCCGCCGAGCCACCGCCGGTGTCGGCCACCGCCTCGTAGACCAGCCAGCCGAGGAGCGCCGCCGGTACCAGCACGGCCACCGCCACCGTCAGCGGTCCGCGCCGACGGCGGCGTGGTTCGGGGGCATCGAAGTCCGGTCCAACGTACGACATGCCTGCGACCCTAACGGGACGATTCGCTCCTCGCCCGCGTTCGCCGCAGGACGCGCAGCGAGTCGGTCGCCGAGACCTCCGTGAACTCTCCGGTCTGAAGCGCCCTCAGGTAGACGCGGTACGGGGCCTGGCCGGTGAACTCGTCCTCCGGCTCGGGGAACACGTCGTGGATGACGAGGAGGCCGTCCTGGGCCACATGGGGGGCCCAGCCCTCGTAGTCGGCGTTCGCGTGCTCGTCGGTGTGGCCGCCGTCGATGAACACCAGGCCGAGCGGGGTGTTCCACACCCTGGCCACCTGCGGCGAACGGCCCACGAGTGCGATCACGTGGTCCTCCAGGCCCGCCCTGTGCAGGGTGCGCCGGAAGGTGGGCAGCGTGTCCATCAGGCCGACCTCGGGGTCGACCGTCTCCGGGTCGTGGTAGTCCCAGCCCGGCTGCTGCTCCTCGCTGCCGCGGTGGTGGTCGACCGTGAGCGCGGGGACCCCGGCGGAGCGGGCCGCGTCGGCGAGCAGGATCGTGGACCGGCCGCAGTACGTGCCGACCTCCAGCAGCGGCAGCCCGAGCCGCCCGGCTTCGACGGCGGCCTCGTACAGGGCGAGCCCCTCGTGCCGTGGCATGAACCCCTTCGCGGCCTCGAACGCGGCCAGGATCTCGGGCTTGGGCGCCGCGGGCATGGGGCGTCCTTTCGGTCGTACGAGCGTATGGACGCCCCATGCTGCCGCACCCCCCGGCGGTGTGGCGACGGGGGGTGCGGGTGGCGTGTGCGGCGTGGACAGCGGGCTGCTCAGGCCTCCGCCACCGGGACCGGCCCGCCCGGAAGGGACAGGTCCAGGTCCACCGGGCGGTCGCCGCCCGAGTGGGTGGCCGACGAGGCGACCGGGGCGTGGCCCGCGGCCCTGGCGGCCAGGACGTACGGGCCCTCGGCCGGCACCGTGAGCGTGTAGCTGCCGTCCGCCGCGGACAGGGTGGCGCCCGCCTGGCGGCCCCGGCGGTCGATCAGTGTGACCTTGGCGCGGGCGACCGGACCGCCCTCGGCGTCCAGGACACGGCCGCGGAAGCCCCGCAGCACCTCCTCGGCGCGCTCCAGGTTCGCGTCCTCCTCGCTGCTCGCGCGCAGCTGGGGCCGGGCCGCGGGGCGGCGGCCGGGCAGGAAGAGGGCGAGCAGCAGACCGAGGGCGACCGCGGCCGTCGCGATCAGGAAGGAGACCCGGAAGCCGTGCATGGTCGGGACGGCCAGACCGTTCACGTGGTTCGCCGTGTTCGCCAGCACCATGCCGATGACGGCACTCGACACCGAGGTGCCGATGGACCGCATCAGGGTGTTCAGGCCGTTGGCCGCGCCCGTCTCCGAGGCGGGGACGGCACCGACGATCAGGGCGGGCAGCGAGGAGTAGGCGAGGCCGATGCCGGCGCCCAGGACCACCGAGGTGATCACGGTCTGCCATGCGGCGTCCATCAGGCCGAGGCCGCCGCCGTAGCCGAGGGCGATGACGAGCAGGCCGATGATCAGGGTGACCTTCGGTCCGTAGCGGGCGGACAGACGGGCGTAGACCGGGGCGGTGAACATCATCGTCAGGCCCAGCGGTGCCACGCACAGGCCCGCGACGACCATCGACTGGCCGAGGCCGTAGCCGGTCGCGGTGGGCAGCTGGAGCAGCTGCGGCAGGACGAGCGAGACGACGTAGAAGCTGACGCCGACCATGATGGAGGCGAGGTTTGTGAGCAGCACCTCGCGGCGGGCGGTGGTGCGCAGGTCCACCAGCGGGGCGCTGACGCGCAGTTCGAGCAGGCCCCACAGCAGAAGGACCACGACGGACGCGCCGAACAGGCCGAGCGTGGTGGCGGAGGACCAGCCCCAGTCGCTGCCCTTGGTGATGGGCAGCAGGAGCAGCACCAGGCCGGCGGACAGGCCGAGCGCGCCCAGCAGGTCGAAGGAGCCCTTCGCGCGCATCGGGGACTCCGGTACGGCGAGGAGGGTGAGGACGATCGAGAGGGCGCCGAGTCCGGCGGAGCCGTAGAACAGGGCGTGCCAGTTCGTGTGCTGGGCGACCAGGGCGGCGGCGGGCAGCGCCAGGCCGCCGCCGACGCCGATCGAGGAGCTCATCAGGGCCATCGCCGAGCCGAGCCGCTCGCGGGGCAGCATGTCACGCATCAGGCCGATGCCGAGCGGGATCGCGCCCATCGCGAAGCCCTGGAGCGTACGGCCGACGATCATGGGCATCAGGGTGCTGGTGACGGCGCTGATCAGGGCGCCGACCACCATCACGGCCAGGCTGGTCAGCAGCATGCGCCGCTTGCCGTACAGGTCGCCGAGACGGCCCATGATCGGGGTGGCGACGGCGCCCGAGAGGAGGGTGGAGGTCAGGACCCAGGTGGCGTTGCTGGGCGTGGTGTGCAGCAGCTGGGGCAGATCCTTGATGACCGGGACGAGCAGCGTCTGCATCACCGCGACCACGATGCCCGCGAAGGCGAGCACCGGCACGATCGCGCCGGACGGCTTCGGTGCGGGCTGGTCGGTGGTTGGGTGCGTCATGGATCGGGGCCTCCGGGCCTGGTCGGTGTCTGCGGAACGGGCCGCTCGGGACAGGGTGAGCCGGGCGGACACGTGCTGGGTGAACCATGTATGCGCAGGCAACTATTCCGATGCTTTGGCGTACTAACGAATCCTTGACCGATTCATGGGTTTCTGATCCGACGTCAGGAGGCGGAGTGCTGACGGCGCGTCAGGGGATGTCGTACGTCCCAGGGCGGAGGCGGCGTGGGGCGAAATCCCGATGCGGACGGCGGGGCCGGGTTGGGAGCATGGCGCGCATGCTGCGAGCCGCCGAAGACACCGTGCCCACCCGTCGTACCGCGCCGCCCACCTGGGTGGTGGTCGCGCTCGCGTGTGCCGGGCAGTTCCTCGTCGTGCTCGACGTGTCCGTGGTCAATGTGGCGCTGCCGTCGATGCGGGCCGACCTGGGGCTGAGCGCGACGGGACTGCAGTGGGTGGTGAACGCGTACGCGATCGCCTTCGCCGGGTTCATGCTGCTCGGCGGGCGGGCCGGGGACCTCTACGGGCGCAAGCGGATGTTCCTCATAGGGCTCGCCCTGTTCACGCTGGCCTCCCTCGCCGGCGGGCTGGCTCGGCACGACTGGGAACTGCTGGCCGGCCGGGCCGTACAGGGGCTCGGGGCGGCGGTGCTCGCACCCTCGACGCTGACGCTGCTCACCGCGGCGGTCCCGGAGGGCGCCGCACGGGCCCGGGCCATCGCGACCTGGACCGCGGTGGGAGCCGGCGGCGGCGCGGCGGGCGGGCTCGTCGGGGGAGTGCTGGTGGACGGGCTGTCGTGGCGCTGGGTGCTGCTGATCAACGTGCCGGTCGGCGCGGTCGTCCTGGCCGGGTCGGCGATGTGGGTCCCCCCTGCTCGAGCGAAGTCGAGAGCTTGGGGGAGGCTCGCGGAGAGCCGGGCGGGGGACGGGCGGCGTCTGGACCTGCCGGGCGCCCTGCTGGTGACGGCGGGGCTCGGCACGCTCGCCTACGGGATCCTGCAGACGGAGGCAGAGGGCTGGACGGCGGCGGCGACGCTGGTGCCGCTCGCCGCCGGACTCGCGCTCATCGGCCTGTTCCTGGCCGTCGAGGCGCGGGCCAAGGCGCCCCTGATGCCGCTGAAGCTGCTGCGGGTGCGCTCGGTGTCCTCCGCGAACGCCGCCATGTTCGTCTCGGGCTCCGCGATGTTCTGCATGTGGTTCTTCATGACGCTGTACGCGCAGAACGTGCTCGGCTACTCGCCCCTGGACGCCGGGCTCGCCCTGGTGCCCAGCTCGCTGGCCGTGGTGCTCGGCTCGAAGGTCGCGCCGCAGGTGATGCGGAGCGTGGGGGCGCGGAACGTGGCGGTGCTCGGGACGCTGATCGCGGCTGCCGGGTTCGGCTGGCAGTCGAGGATGACGGCGGACGGCTCGTACACGACGGTGATCCTGCTCCCGGGCGTCCTGATGATGCTGGGCGCCGGCCTGGCGGGCACCCCGCTCGCCGCGCTCGCGACATCGGGGGCCGCGCCGGGGGAGGCCGGACTGGTGTCGGGGCTCGTCAACACCTCGCGCACCATGGGCGGTTCGCTCGGCCTCGCGGTGATGTCCACGATCGCGGCGACGCGCACCGGGGGACGCGGCTCGGCCGCCGCGCTGACGGAGGGGTACGCCGAGGCGTTCCGGACGAGCGGGTACGTGCTGCTGGTGGGCGCCGTGCTGATGCTGGCGTGGTTGCCGCGGACACGGACCGGCCAGGGGTGACCCACTTTCGCGGCAGGCCCTACAGCCACCCCTGCTGCCGGGCCTCGCGCATCGCCTCCATGCGGTTGCGGGTGCCCGTCTTGCCGATGGCGGAGGAGAGGTAGTTGCGGACCGTCGACTCCGAGAGGTGCAGCCTCGCGGCGATGTCGGCGACCGTCGCCCCGTCCACGGAGGCCTTCAGCACGTCGCACTCGCGTGCCGTCAGCGGATTGGGGCCGGCGCTCAGGGCCGCCGCGGCCAGGGCCGGGTCGACGACCGTCTCGCCGGTGAGCACCCGCCGGATCGCCGCTGCCAGCTCCTCCACCGGCCCGTCCTTGACGAGGAAGCCGGCGGCGCCCGCCTCCAGGGCGCGGCGCAGATAGCCGGGGCGCCCGAAGGTGGTGAGGATCAGCACCCGGCAGCCGGGAGCCTCCTCCCGCAGCTCGGCCGCCGCGTCCAGACCGCTCTTCCCGGGCAGCTCGATGTCCAGCAGCGCCACGTCCGGGCGATGGGTGAGCACGGCGTCCACGATCGCGTCACCCGCCGCGACCTGCGCGACGACCTCGATGTCCTCCTCCATGCCGAGCAGCAGGGCGAGGGCGCCGCGCATCATGCCCTGGTCCTCGGCAAGCAGTACCCGGATGCATCGCGCCGGCCGGTGACTTCTGGGCATCTCGTCCACGAGCCAAGAGTACGGGCGCTGACCGGGCCCGGGCGTGGGGCCGACCGTCCAGTCGGCTCGGCAAGGGACAGCTCCACGTCATGGGCGAACGACGTGAGCCGGGTGGTCAGTCGGCCCGGGGCGCCGTAACCGCCGGGGACAGCGGCTGAGCGGAAGATGCGGACTCCACCGGCAGTTCGGCGGTGACCGTGAATCCGCCCCGCGGCGACGGGCCGGCCCGCAGGGAGCCGCCCGCCGTCGCGAGCCGTTCGGTCAGGCCCTTCAGACCGGTCCCGCCGATTCCCGCCGGAGCCGGCACGGCGGGCGCGCCGCTCCCGTTGTCCGTGACCGTCAGCCGGACGCGCTCCGAGGTCCCGTCGACGGTGATCTCACACCGGGTCGCGCCGCTGTGCCGTACGGCGTTGGTGACCGCCTCGCGCACCACCCAGCCGAGCAGGGCCTCGGTCTGCGAGGCCAGGGGAGGACCGGAGCGGCGTACCACGGGCTCGATGCCGGCGGCGGTCATGGCCGAGCGGGCCCGGTCCAGTTCCGTGGCGAGACTGCCCTCGCGGTAGCCGGTCACCGCCTCGCGTATCTCGGTGAGCGCCTGCCTGCCGACCGACTCGATGTCCGTCACCTGGGCCAGCGCCGCCTCCATGTCACGCGGCGCCAGCCTGCGGGCCGCCTCCGACTTCACCACGATCACCGAGAGCGTGTGGCCGAGCAGGTCGTGCAGGTCGCGGGAGAAGCGCAGGCGCTCCTGCTCCACGGCGCGGTGGGCCAGCTCCTCGCGGGCGGCGCGCAGTTCCCGTACGGCCTCGGAGAGGGACAGGATCGCCGCGGTCACCATCGTCGACAGGAACGTGCCGTAGGCGACGTTCAGCCCGTCCCAGCCGTCGCGCAGGCAGGAGACGACACCCGCGACCGCGGTCAGGGCGAGGCCCGTCCTGCCGAGCCGAGGGCCTCGCACGACCGCTCCCGTCGCGAGGCCGAGCAGCGGGAAGAACAGCAGCCAGCTGCCGCCGTACCCGATGGCCAGGCCGAAGGTCACCACACCCATCACGACCAGTGCCGCCCGCGTGGACCTGGCCTGACGGGTCCGCTTGTGGAAGGCCCGGAACACCACGTAGATGTAGCAGGAGTTGAAGGTGAGCAGGCCCAGACCGCCGATCCACGGGTTGGGGGTCCTGCCCTGGAAGAGGTTCGAGAAGGCGCCCATCCCCATCAGCAGCCAGGGCAGCAGGGAGAACCCGGTGGGCGGCGGCCCCGGGTTCTCGGGCATCCTCCCGGCCTTCCGGGCGGCCTTCTGCTCGGCCTTGAACCGCTCCTTGTCCTCTTTCCACGTCTGCCGCGCCTGCTGCCAGGCACTGAGACGGCACGAGACGTTTCGCACGCAGGACATGTCCCTCTTTCCCCCGTTCCCCCCGATCAGATGTTCCCCGCGGTCCTGCGGTAGGACAGCACAGCGTAGGAACCGAACGCCAGCAGCCAGACCGCCAGGACGAGGATCGCGCCGACGGCCGGGGCGTGACCGTCGGCGACGGCCGTGCCCGGCTCGGTGAAGCGGTGGGTCGGGGTGGCCGCGGGGGCCCCTGCTCGAGCGGAGCCGAGAGATTGGGGGAGCACGGCGCCGTAGGTCCTGACCGCCCCCGTGAAGGACACCGCCGGTGGTGTCCCAGCCGTCTTCGTCATGCGTACGACGCTATGGGGGGCGCGGTACTGCCCGGCAGATGCGTTTGTCAGCGATCCGGCAGGACAAATGTCCCGCTCCCGTCGCCGGCCGACCGAGCTGACGTCACGTCAGAACGCGACGTCAGGAGCCTTCACAACGCGGGACCGCTCGGCTATACAGGGTCCGCCGGACTGGAACGCGTTCCTGTTCTGCCCGTGACGACCTCGGTGCGGCCGACGGTGCGGACGGCCGCACCGAGGTCTCGACCGTCAGGAGCCCCATGCCCATCGACGAAGCATCGGCCCTCGCGGCCGAACCCCGGACCGGCGAGATCACCTGGACCGCCAAGGACGTGCAGCTCTACCACCTCGGCATCGGCGCCGGCATCCCCGCCACCGACCCCGACGAACTGCGCTACACCCTCGAGTCCCGGCTGCACGTCCTGCCCAGCTTCGCCACCGTCGCCGGCGCGGGCTCCCCGGGCGTGATCAGCGGTCTGTCCATGCCCGGCGTGGACGTCGACCTCGCCCGCGTCCTGCACGGCGGCCAGGCACTGACGATCCACCGCCCGATCCCGGCCGAAGGCAGAGCCACGTCGACCTCCCGCATCGCCGCCGTGTACGACAAGGGCAAGGCGGCCGTCCTCGTCATGCGCACCGAGGCGGCCGACTCCGACGGCCCGCTGTGGACCAACGACGCACAGATCTTCGTACGAGGAGAGGGCGGCTGGGGCGGCGACCGCGGCCCCTCCGCCCGGCCGGCCGCGCCCACCGGCGAGCCGGCGAGAGTCGTCGAACGGCCGATCCGTGAGGACCAGGCCCTCCTCTACCGCCTCTCCGGCGACTGGAACCCCCTGCACGCCGACCCGGAGTTCGCCAAGCTCGCCGGGTTCGAGCGGCCCATCCTGCACGGTCTGTGCACCTACGGGATGACGCTCAAGACGGTCGTCGACACGCTGCTCGGCGGCGACGTGACCCGTGTGCGCGCGTACGCCACGCGGTTCGCCGGGGTGGTGTACCCGGGCGAGACCCTGCGCATCCGCATGTGGCGCCAGGGGGCGCAGGGGTCACAGGGGGTGGTGCGGGTGACCGTGGGCGCGGTCGAGCGGGGCGATGCGCCGGTCCTCGCCGACACGATCGTCGAACACTCCTGAGCCACCCAGCCGTCCGAGCACTCCCGGGCGACCGAGCCGTCCAAGCACTCCTGAGTCACCGAGCCTGCGAGGGGAGCCGCACCATGCGCGCAGCCGTACTGCACGAGATCGGCCAGGACAAGCTGGAGGTCCTCGACGACGTCGAGGGGACCGGCTTCGGCCCCGGCAGGGTCAGGATCCGGGTGCGCGCCACCGGGTTGTGCCACTCGGACCTGTCCGCGATGAGCGGCGTGCTGCCGCAGCCGGGGCCGTTCGTGCCCGGCCACGAGGGCGCGGGGGAGATCCTCGAGGTCGGCGAGGGGGTGAGCCGTGTGAAGCCGGGGGACAGGGTGGTCGTGTGCTGGCTGCCGGCCTGCGGGGCCTGTCCCGCCTGCCGGCGCGGCCGGACCGAGCTGTGCCTGGCCGGGTTCATGAACGCCGGCACCCCCAACTTCAGGCGCCCCGGCGGTGACGTCTTCGGCTTCGCGGGCACCGGCACCTTCGCCGAGGAGGTGGTCGTCGACGCGGGCTGCGCGGTGCCGATCCCCGACGACGTGCCGTTCGACATCGCCGCGCTCATCGGCTGCGGGGTGACGACCGGGCTGGGCGCGGCGCTCAACACCGCCGATCTTCAGGCCGGTTCGTCGGTGGCGGTCATCGGCTGCGGGGGCGTCGGCATCTCCGCGATCCAGGGGGCACGGCTGAAGGGCGCCGCCGAGATCGTCGCCGTCGACCCGGTCGCCTCGCGCCGGGAGGCGGCGCTGAGGTTCGGCGCCACCAGGGCCGTGTCACCGGACGAACTGCCCGACGCCAAACAGCAGGTCACCGGCGGTGAGGGCTTCGACTACGTCTTCGAGGTCGTCGGGAGGTCGGCCACGGCCCGCACGGCGTACGAGAACACCCGGCGCGGCGGCACGCTCGTGATCGTAGGCGCGGGCGCCATGGACGACTTCCTGCAGCTCAACATGTTCGAGCTGTTCTTCGACGAGAAGCGGATCCTGCCGTCCCTGTACGGCGGCGGCGACGTGCTGCGTTCCTACGAGCGCACCATCGCCCTGTGGCGGGCGGGCCGCATCGACCTGGAGGGGCTGATCACCCACCGGGTGCCGCTGACCGAGATCAACGAAGCGCTGGATCAGATGCGGACGGGGACGGCGCTGCGTACCTGTATCGAGATCTGAGGACGCGGCGCATGTCACTGCCACTCGAGGGGCTGTCCGCCATCGTCACCGGCGCCGGACGCGGACTCGGCCGGGCCGAGGCACGGGAACTCGCCCGGCTCGGCGCGGCCGTCGTCGTCAACGACTACGGGCAGCCGGGGCGATGCGGGTACCCCCTGCTCGAGGGGGGCCGGGAGCCCGGGGGGCACCGGGAAGAATCCACGGCTGCCGCCGAGGCGGTCGCCGCCGAGATCCGCGCGGCCGGCGGCCGGGCCTCGGCCCAACCGGGGACGTGTCCGACTTCCAGCAGGCCCGTGCGCTGGTCGAGTCGGCCGTCGAGGAGTTCGGCAAGCTGGACATCCTCGTCAACAACGCGGGCATCCTGCGCGACCGCATGGTCTTCTCGATGTCGGAGGAGGAGTGGGACGCGGTGATCCGGGTCCACCTCAAAGGCCACTTCAACACCACCCGCTTCGCCGCCGCGCACTGGCGGGCCCGCTCGAAGGCGGAGGGCGGACCGGTGTACGGGCGGATCGTGAACACGTCCTCGGAGGCGTTCCTGGCGGGCTCGGCCGGACAGCCCAACTACGCGGCGGCCAAGGGCGGCATCGTCGGCCTCACCACGTCGACGGCGCTCGCGCTCGCCAAGTACGGCGTCACCGCGAACGTGATCTGTCCGCGCGCCCGGACCCGTATGACCGAGGACGTGTTCGCCGGCTTCGAACCACCCGACGACGGCGTGGACCCCCTCGCGCCCGAGCATGTCGCCTCCCTCGTCGGCTATCTGGCCTCACCCGCGGCCGCGCAGGTCAACGGGCAGCTCCTCGTCGTCCACGGCGGCATGGTGGCGATCGTCGAACGGCCACGGGTGCGGGCGAAGTTCGACACCGAGCAGGACGTTTTCACGTACGACGAACTCGACGCACTGCTCACCCCGCACTACGCCGAACGACCGCGGGGCGAGACGTTCGCGGCGGTGGAGGTCCTGCGGCTGCGGCACGAGGGGGCCCCGGGGGCCGCTGGAACGGCACGGGGAGGCGGCTGAGGAATCGCTGAAACGGCACGGGAGGCTGGGCTCTGTGCGACGGCCCCGCCCGTCGCGGGGGCGGGCGGGGCCGAAGAGACGCGGCAGCCGACGGGGTACGTCGACTGACGGACCGTCACGTGGTGCGGCGGACGCCGTTCAGGCCGCCGTGCCGGTCTGTTGCTGCTGGCCGGACGGCTTGCGGTGCCGGCCGTGCGGCGCCGCCTCGTGGTCCTCGGCGGAGACCGGACCGCGGTGCTTGCCGTGCCCCGGGATCTCCTGGGCCTCGGCAGACAGAGGCTGTGTGGTGCTGGTGTCGCTCATCGGAAGTGTCCACCCCGTCAAAACATGATCCTTCGTACAGCCGGGCGAGTCTAACGGGCGGCAACGACAGTCGTGCCGGGGGCCGGTGGTGTCGTGCTGCGGCTGCCGCCCTGGCCCTGCGCGTGCCCGGGAAATCCGTCCCTACTCCCCACCGGTGCCTGTCTCTTGCGGATCCACACGAGGGGGGTCGCTGCCGCCTCGGCGCGCCGCGGCGACAGCGCCTGCTGCAACGTGACCGGTCGCGTCACCGACGGTTCCGGGGGCTGCGGAATCGGCCGTTCCTTCGGCTCCACGGCCGGCGCGGCGGCCGCCGGCCCGGGCACCTCCAGTCGCGCCACCCCGCACCGCACGGCACCCGTCGCGTACGGCAGCCGCAGCACCCCGTCCCGGGTCCACAGCCCGGCCCCCGCCAACCAGCCGGCCGGCGCGGTGAGTTGGTGCACCCTGCGGTCAGCGGGGCGCCACACCCCGACCCAGCTGCCGGCCGGTCCGTCGATGCGCAGTGCCACCGCGCAGCTCTCCGGCGTCAGCGCCTGCCCCGGCTGAACGGCGAACGGCGTCACCGGGCGGTCGAGCCGCAGGCACTCGGGGAAACGTACCGGCAGGGTGCTCCCCAACACGCCCCAGCCGAGCCGCTCCTGTCCCGGGGAGGGGGCGTCCGAGCGGATGAGCAGCAGGCCGCTGTCCGGATCGGCGAGCAGCAGCCGGTCGTTGCTGCCGTCCGCGATCTGCAGCAGCGGCGACACCTCGCCGTCCCGCTCCAGATCGACCACCACCGTCTTGGTGGGACCCCCGTCCGGCGGCGTGCGGTCGACGGCCAGCAGCCGGCACGTGCGGTCCAGCCACACCCCGCCCGAGCACCGGCCCGGCACCTGAGCCACCCGCTCGGGCCCCCTGGCGCCACCCGCCACCAGCCATACCGCGCTCGCCCCCTCACCCACCTCCAGGGCGAACGCGCGGTCCCCCGTCGGCGCGGGCGGCAACAGCCGCAGCCGGGGCTCCCCGGTGGGGCACTCCACCGTGCCCAGCAACCGCTCCCCGGTCCCAGGCCCGGTCGGGTACAGCAGCGAGAACGTGTGCCGCCGCCCGGCCGCGACGCGGTGGACGAGCACCCGCCCGTCGGCCAACGGCTGCACCTCGGTGCCGGGCTCCTCGGGCTGGTTGACGGGCAGCGGTACGGCGTACGGTTCCGGGCCGTCCAGGGTCCAGCGCTCCGGGTACCAGGACGCGCCGTCCAGAGCGAGACGCGCCGCGTAGGAACCGTCCGCGGTGATCACGCATCCGGGCGCGGGCGCCCCTTCGGGGCCGTTCGCCGTGGCGGATGTGAAGGCACAGGCCGTCATCATTCGGTCACCTCCGGCGAAGAAGCTAGTTTTCGTACGCACGGGCGTGACATCCCCGGGCCGTCGCTTCACACGTAAGGGTGTCGGTGTCGGGATTCCTGTGAATAAACGGGGGCGTCTGTGCTGCGCGAGGGGCGCGCGTGCGGCCAACTCACCACCTCGGCACGACCGGACGACGACCGGACGACGACCGGAAAAACGTCCGGACGGCAATCGGACGACGTCTGGACGGCGAGCCGGCTCGTACCGGTCGGGCGAGCCGGCCGGTACGGGCCGCTCCCGCCGTCCGCCGGAACGACCCGCGACCGATGGGGCACCGCCCCGGGCCAGGTAGCCTTTTCCCCGTGCCCCGTCTGTCTGAAGTCATCGCCGCGCTGGAGAGCCTGTGGCCCGCCGAGCGGGCCGAGTCCTGGGACGCGGTCGGCACGGTCGTCGGCGACCCCGACCAGGACGTCTCCCGGGTCCTCTTCGCGGTCGACCCGGTCCAGGAGATCGTCGACGAGGCGGTGAAGCTGGGCGCCGACCTGCTGGTCAGCCACCACCCGCTCTACCTGCGCGGTACGACGACGGTGGCGGCCTCCACCTTCAAGGGCCGTGTCGTGCACACCCTGATCAAGAACGACATCGCGCTGCACGTCGCCCACACCAACGCCGACACCGCCGACCCCGGCGTCAGCGACGCGCTGGCCGGCGCGCTGGACCTCAGGGTCGTACGCCCCCTGGTGCCGGACGCCACCGACCCGGAGGGCCGCCGGGGCCTCGGCCGCGTCTGCGAGCTGGACCACCCGCTCACCGTCCGCGAGCTGGCCGCCCGCGCCGCCGAGCGGCTGCCCGCCACCGCGCAGGGCATCCGCGTCGCCGGCGACCCCGAGGCCGTGGTCCACACGGTCGCCGTCAGCGGCGGCTCCGGCGACAGCCTCTTCGAGGCGGTCCGCGCGGCCGGTGTCGACGCCTTCCTCACCGCGGACCTGCGCCACCACCCGGCCTCAGAGGCCCGCGCCCACAGTCCTCTCGCGCTGCTCGACGCGGCGCACTGGGCCACCGAGTGGCCCTGGTGCGAGCTGGCCGCAGCCCAGCTCGACGAGATCTCCGACCGGCACGGATGGGACCTGCGCGTCCACGTCTCCAAGACGGTCACCGACCCCTGGACCGCCCACGCGGCGTCCACCACCACCTCTAGCTCAACGGGAGCCCCAAACTGAACGCCGCGCCCGCCGACCAGATCCGCCTCCTCGACGTCCAGGACCTCGACGTACGCCTGCAGCAGCTCGCGCACAGGCGGAGGTCCCTGCCCGAGCACGCCGAGATCGAGTCCCTCGCCAAGGACCACGTCCAGCTGCGCGACCTGCTGGTGGCCGCGCAGACGGAGGAGAGCGACTGCGCCCGTGAGCAGACCAAGGCGGAGCAGGACGTGGACCAGGTGCGCCAGCGTGCCGCCCGCGACCAGCAGCGCCTCGACTCCGGTGCGATCACCTCGCCCAGGGACCTGGAGAGCCTCCAGCACGAGATCGCCTCGCTCGCCAAGCGGCAGGGCGACCTGGAGGACGTCGTCCTGGAGGTCATGGAGCGCCGCGAGTCCGCGCAGGAGCGGGTGAACGAACTGACCGAGCGCGTCGCCTCCGTCCAGTCGAAGATCGACGACGCCACGGCCCGCCGGGACGCCGCCTTCGAGGAGATCGACGGCGAGGTCGCGTCGGTGACCAAGGAGCGCGAGGTCGTCGCGGCGTCGGTGCCGGCGGACCTGCTCAAGCTCTACGACAAGCTGCGCGAGCAGCAGGGCGGCATCGGCGCGGCCAAGCTGTACCAGCGCACCTGCCAGGGCTGCCGGCAGGAGCTGGCGATCACCGAGCTGAACGAGATCCGCAAGGCGGCGCCCGACACGGTGGTGCGCTGCGAGAACTGCCGCCGGATCCTCGTGCGCACGGCCGAGTCCGGCCTGTAAGAGGCGACTTCCCAAGGCCCTGAAGGCGACAGAGGCGACAAGAGGCGTACGGCGTGCGGGAGTTCATCGTCGAGGCGGACGGCGGTTCCCGGGGCAACCCGGGGCCCGCGGGCTACGGCTCCGTGGTGCGCGACGCGGCGAGCGGCGAGACGCTCGTGGAACGGGCGGAGTACATCGGCACGGCCACGAACAACGTCGCCGAGTACCGCGGACTGCTGGCCGGGCTGCGCGCGGCCCGCGAGCTCGACGCGGGTGCGCGGGTACGGGTGCGGATGGACTCCAAGCTGGTCGTCGAGCAGATGTCGGGCCGCTGGAAGATCAAGCACCCGGCGATGAGACCCCTGGCGATGGAGGCGGCAGCGGTCTTCCCGCCCGGGCAGGTCACCTACGAGTGGATCCCGCGCGAGCAGAACAAGCACGCGGACCGTCTCGCCAACGAGGCGATGGACGCGGGGGCGCGGGGGGAGCGGTGGGAACCGTCCCGGTCGACGGCTGAGCCGGCTGCCGGCACCACGGTCCCCGAACCGGCGGGTCCGCCGGGGGACGCGGGCGCGGCGCGGGCGAGGGCGGCCCTGGCCTCAGCGGGGACGGCGAAGGCTCGTGCGGGGTCGGAGAAGGCTTCTGCGGGGACGGCGAAGACTCCCGCGGCGAAGGGTCCCGCAGCCGCGGTGGTGCGGGAGGCGGCCGACATCCGGGCCGCTCGCAACGTCGCCTCGGCGCCGCCGGACCTCGGTGCCCCCACCACCTTCGTACTGCTGCGGCACGGTGAGACCCCGCTGACCCCCCAGAAGCGGTTCTCCGGCAGTGGGGGCGGCGACCCGGGTCTCTCCGAGGCCGGCCGACGGCAGGCCGAACTGGTCGCCGGCGTGCTGGCCGCGCGCGGAACCGTGCAGACCGTCGTCTCCTCACCCCTCGCCCGCTGTCGCGAGACGGCCGGTGTCGTCGCAGCCCGCCTCGGGCTGGAGGTCGGTGTCGAGGAGGGACTGCGCGAGACGGACTTCGGTGCCTGGGAGGGCCTCACCTTCGGCGAGGTCCGCGAGCGGTACCCGGACGACATGAACGCCTGGCTGACCGATCCCGAGGCCGCACCCACCGGCGGCGGCGAGAGCTTCGCGGCCGTCGCCCGCCGGGTCGCCGTGGCGCGGGACAAGCTGCTCGCCTCCCACGCGGGCCGCACCGTCCTGGTCGTCTCCCACGTGACGCCCATCAAGACCCTGGTCCGGCTCGCTCTCGGCGCACCGCCCGAGGCCCTGTTCCGCATGGAGCTCTCCGCCGCGTCCCTGTCCGCGGTGGCGTACTACGCCGACGGCAACACCGCCCTCCGCCTCCTCAACGACACGTCGCACCTGCGCTGACCGGGCGCCTCAGTCCCGCCGCCTCCCGGGCAAGGCGCTCGATCCGCGCCCAGTCCCGCCCGGCGATCGCGTCCTCGGGGACCATCCACGTACCGCCGACGCAGCCGACGTTGGGCAGGGCCAGGTACTCAGGGGCGTTCGCCGGTCCGATGCCGCCCGTCGGGCAGAAGCGGGCCTGGGGGAGCGGTCCGGCGAGCGACTTCAGGAACGCCGTGCCACCCGCCGCCTGCGCCGGAAAGAACTTCATCTCCCGCACGCCGCGCTCGAGGAGCGCCACGACCTCCGAGGCCGTCGACACCCCCGGCAGGAACGGTATTCCGGAGCCCCGCATCGCCGCCAGCAGCCCATCCGTCCACCCGGGGCTGACCAGGAAACGCGCCCCCGCCGCCACGCAGTCGGCCACCTGCTCCGGCGTGATGACGGTCCCGGCCCCCACGACCGCGCCCGCGACCTGGGCCGAGATCGCGTGGATGGCTTCCAGCCCGGCCGGGGTGCGCAGCGTCACCTCGATCGCGGGCAGCCCACCGGCCACCAGCGCCCGAGCGAGCGGGAGGGCGTCGGCGGCGTTCTTGACGACGACCACGGGGATGACGGGCGCGAGATCGAGCACCGGGTGGGCGGAGGGCGCGACGGACGGCGAGGACAGGGGCGAGGTCATGGCCGTCATCCTGCCCATGAACCACACCCTGCGCAAAGGTCGTTGCATATGATGCAACGCCTCGCTGGAACCCGTCAGGGATCAGTGGATCTCCGTCACCACCACATCCAACGACCACGCCTTCCCTGTCCGCCCGGGCGTCTCGGCCTCCACCGTGTACCCCAGGTCCCGCAGCGCCTTCACCAGTTCCGCCGGATCCTTCGGCGCGGCCCCCGCCGCCAGCAGGGCGCGGACGATCCGCCCCTTGGTCGCCTTGTTGAAGTGGCTCACGACCGACCGCTTCTCCACCCCGTTCACGACCTGGGAGTGCAGTACCCGCACGGTCGCCGTACGCCCGGCGACCTCGCCCTTCGGCTTCCACGCGGCCGCGTAGGCGGAGGACCGCAGATCGAGCACCAGCCCGTCACCGGCCGCCTCGGGGAGGGCGGAGGCCATCGGCGTCCGCCAGTACGAGCCGAGCGCCCCGAGCCCGGGCAGCTTCACGCCCATCGAGCAGCGGTAGGAGGGGATCCGGTCCGTGACGCGGACGGCACCCCACAGCCCGGAGAACACGAGCAGCGACCTGGCGGCGCGCCGCTTGGCGGCAGCGTCCAGCGAGGCCAGGTCCAGGGCGTCGTAGAGCACACCGGTGTAGATCTCCCCGGCGGGCCGCGCCCCCGCGCTGCGCAGCCCGGCGTTCTTCGCGACCTCCCCGCGCAGCCCCTCGCTCAGTCCGAGCACCTCGCGCGCCTTGTCGTCGTCCCCGGAGCAAAGCTCGACCAGCTCGTCCAGCACGGCCTCCCGCGCCGCGGTCAGCCCCGGCAGGGACAGCGACTCCAGCTTCAGCGGGGCACCGCGTCCGGAGGGCGCCTTGCCTTCGGAGGGCGGCAGCAGGACGAGCACGGGTTTCTCCTTGAACCGGGTGGTGGGGGCCTGCGCCAGGTTACGGGGTCACAAGGTCGCGGGGTCACACGGTCCGCGTGGTGACGCCGGCGACCGCGGCGAGTTCTCCGATCCGCATGAGATCAGTGCAGACGTTGACGTCGCGGCAGGGTCAAGACCGTTGCCACACCGGGGCCTTGACGGCTAACACCGTTAGCCTTACCGTCATGTCATGGCTAACGGTGTTAGCTGATACGCCCCACCCGCCCCAGGAGGCAGTCATGAGTACGGCCACCACCGCATCGACCCGCTCCACCCGCTCCGCCGTCACCGTCGTCCGCCGTACGGCCTGGCTCGCGAACGCGATCTTCTGGTCCGCCTTCGCCGTCCTCGAAGCCGTGAACCACGGCTGGACCGCCGCCACCCTCGCCCTGGTCTTCCTCGTCTTGCCCGACCTGACCTTCCTGGTCGCCCTCGACGAGGCGCCCCGCATGGCCAAGGGGCAGCTCGCGCCTCGCGCGGTGCCGTACTACAACGCCATGCACCGGGCGCTGGTCCCGCTCGCCCTCATGGCGCTGTACACGGTCGCGCCCGTCGCCTGGGCCCCCGCCTTCGCGGCCCTGTGCGGCTGGCTCGCCCACATCTCGTACGATCGCGCCTTCGGCTACGGACTGCGCACCAAGGAGGGCTTCCAGCGTGGCTGACCGTCCGGCCCCCACAGCCGGGGCGCACCTGTCGCCCCGCGCCCGCGAGATCGTCGCGGCGGCCCGGACCCTTCTGGAGGAATCCGGTCCCACCGCGCTCACCATGCGCACCCTCGCAGACCACCTCGGCATCAAGGCCCCCTCCCTCTACAAGCACTTCCCCGACAAACACGCCGTCGAGGTCGAGCTGATCGCCCAGATGCTCGACGAGACGGCCGAGGCCCTGGAGGCCGCCGAGACCCGCGCCCCCGGCTCGCTCCAGACCCTCGCGGAGGCGTACCGGACGTACGCCCTCGCCCACCCCCACCTGTACTGCCTGACCACCGAGCGCCCCCTGCCCCGCGCCGCACTGCCCCCCGGCCTGGAGGACCGGGCCGCCCTGCCCCTGCTGCGCGCCTGCGGCGGCGACCTCGACCTCGCCCGCGCCACCTGGGCCTTCGCCCACGGCATGGTGATCCTGGAGATCCACGGCCGCTTTCCTCAGGACGCGGCCCTGGAGGCGGCATGGAAGCGGGGCCTCCAGGCTTTGCAGCGCTGACGTCGCGGAAGGGCCGGGCGAGCGGTCCGGCGCCTGATCCTCTGCCTCTCCCCGAGCCTTTCGCCTTCAGCCTGGAGACCGAGGACTTTCTCTGAGCAACTCGGCGTTGCACCCCTTGGGACTCCAGGGGGTGCGGGATGGGCGTACGGGAACAGGCCACGTGGACCAGGGCACGGCTCGGCGCCGGCGGCCCGCCCCTAGACCTCCTCACCGCCCGGTTCGACCAGCACCGCTACGCCCCGCACGCGCACGAGGAGTTCACCATCGGCGTCTGCGTCGGCGGCTCCGAGGTCATCGACTACCGCGGCGGCCACATCCGCACCGGCCCCGGCACCATCGTCGTCCTCGACCCCGGCGAGACCCACACCGGCGCTCCCGCCACCACCACCGACGGCTACGCCTACCGCGCCCTGTACGCGGACCCCGCCCTCCTCTCCGACGGCATCCTCGGCGGCCCGCCCCACTTCCGCGAACCGCTCCTCGACGACCCCGAACTGGTCGCCGCCCTGTGCGTCACCCACACCGAACTCAGCGCCTGCCCCGACCCCCTCGAGGCCGAGTCCCGCCTCCCGTGGCTGCTGACGGCGCTGGCCCGCCGCCACTCCACGGCCCGCCCGACGCCCGACACGATCCCCGGCGCCGCCACGGTCGCCCGCGCCGTCCGAGACCGGCTCGCCGACGAACTACTCACCCCGCCCTCCCTGGCCGCCCTGGCCGCCGACCTCGGCATGTCCCGTTACCAACTCCTGCGCGCCTTCCGCACGACGACGGGCATGCCGCCGTACGCCTGGCTCGCCCAGTACCGCGTGACCCGGGCCCGCGGGCTGCTGGAGAGCGGACTGCGCCCGGCGCAAGTGGCCTCTCTCGTCGGCTTCGCCGACCAGGCCCACCTCACACGCTGGTTCCGGCGCGTGCTCGGGGTGACCCCGGCGGCGTACCGCAACAGCGTTCAAGACGCAGCCTGAGGGCGGCCCCACACTGACCGCATGACTGCACGCGGCTGGTTCCTCTTCTCCCTCATGGGAGTGATCTGGGGCATCCCCTACCTGATGATCAAAGTGGCGGTGGACGCGGTGTCCCCCACCATGGTGGTGTTCACGCGCTGCGCACTGGGCGCCGCGCTCCTGCTCCCGTTCGCGATACGCCAAGGGAACCTGACCCAGGTCGTACGGACCCACTGGCGCCCCATGCTGGCCTTCGCGTGCATCGAGATCATCGGCCCCTGGTTCACGCTCACCGACGCCGAACGGCACCTGTCCAGCTCCACGGCGGGCCTGCTGATCGCGGGCGTTCCGATCGTGGGCGTGGTCGCGGCCCGGCTCTTCGGCGACACGGAGCGCCTGGGCATACGACGGCTGACGGGACTGGCGCTGGGCCTGGCCGGCGTCGGCGTCCTCACGGCCCCCCACCTGACCGGCGGCGACGCGCGTTCCCTGGCGGAGGTGCTGCTGACGGTCGTCGGCTACGCGACCGCACCGCTGATAGCGGCCCGCCACCTCAAGGACGTCCCCACGCTCCAGCTCATCGCACCCTGCCTGACGCTCTCGACGCTGGTCTACGCCCCCGCCGCGGCGGCGACCTGGCCGACCACCGTCACCTCCACCCAGGTCCTGGCCGCGCTGGCCGGCCTGGGCGTCCTGTGCACGGCGGTCGCCTTCGTCGCCTTCCTGGAGCTGATCAAGGAGGCGGGCCCGACCCGTGCGACGGTGATCACGTACGTCAACCCGGCGGTCGCGGTCGCGGCGGGCGCGGCGTTCCTCGACGAGCGACTGACGGCGGGCATCCTGATCGCCTTCACCCTGATCCTGGCGGGCTCGGTGCTCGCGACGGCGGGCCCGGCCGCGGCCACGGCGCCGAAGCGGGCGCCGCGCCCGGTACCATGGTCCACACGGCAGACGAGCCGGGCGGACGGCCGCGTGGAGTCCCCCTGACGGGGTGCTCCCCGAGGAACGTCCGGGCTCCACAGGGCAGGGTGGTGGCTAACGGCCACCCGGGGTGACCCGCGGGACAGTGCCACAGAAAACAGACCGCCCGGCGCTCAGGCGCCGGGTAAGGGTGAAACGGCGGTGTAAGAGACCACCAGTGCCCAGGGTGACCTGGGCAGCTAGGTAAACCCCACCCGGAGCAAGGTCAAAAGGAGCGCTGTGAAAGGCGCTCTGCGCGGACGATCGAGGGCGGCCCGCCCGAGTCCGCGGGTAGACCGCACGAGGCCGGCGGCAACGCCGGTCCTAGATGGATGGCCGTCACCGAGGGGGCCGCGAGGGCCCTTCGGGACAGAACCCGGCGTACAGCCCGACTCGTCTGCCGCTTTATTCCCACAGGTCAGATCCCAGCGAGCCGTGCCCGGGCCGGATGGTTGACCGTCGAGAGTCGTGATGCTGTGGTCCTTGGCTCGTTCGGTTCGTTCTTCCGTGGTCCGGTGCCGTTCGTCGCTGGCGGGTTGCTCGGGCCGCGATGCGGGAGAGCGGTCGCCGCCGTCAGGCGGTCAGGAACTCCACGCGACGCATCACCTCGCGGCAGAACGCGCCCACCCCGTTCGGGTCGCCGGTGAACTGCGAGGGCTTGACGCAGAAGGTGGTGAATCCTTGGGCCATCTGCTCGGGGATGGGTTCGAGGGCCTTGGCGAGGTCCGCGCAGGAGTTGTCGTCGGGGAACACGGCGCGAGTGCTGCCGATCATCTCCAGGTCGGCGATGTCGCGGCCCGCGGCGGCCATCGCGGTCTTCAGCGTCTGCAGGTGCTCGGACTTCACCTTGCCCAGCGGGTTGGAAGGCATGGCCGTACCGGACGATCCTGCGGACCATCGCGTCGTGCATGCCCGCGCCGCCGAAGCACAGTCGGGGGCCGTCCGGGCGGTATGCCTTGGCTCGAAGTAGACGTCCTGGAAGGTGTAGTACTCGCTCTCGTGGGACACGGGAGAGGGGCCCCACAACTTCGCCCAGATCTCCAGGTACTCGTCGAGGAGCTTGCCACGCCGGGAGAACGGGACGCCGAGTGCCGCGTACTCGTCCCGGCTCCAGCCGACGTTGGGCAGCACGATCAGACGCCCTCGGAGAGAAGGTCGAGGGTGCCGAGCTCGCGAGCCAGGAGCAGGGGACGGCGCAGGGGAGCGATGACCGCCGACGCGGCGAGACGCAGGCGCTCGGTGACAGTGGCGATCGCGCTGAGCAGCATGAGCGAGTGGGGCCACGGGGCGTGGGGGTCCTGGTTGCCCGGCAGGCGTAGTCGCGGGGGTTACCCATCACGCCGCCTGCTCCGGCGTCGGGGCCGAGCACGATGTGTTCGCTGATCATGACGGAGTCGAATCCCGCGTCCTCGGCCTCGCGGGCCCAGCGGATCACGGTCGGCAGATCCGCGCGGCCTCCGGTCATGGTCCAGTTCTCGCTCAGGACGAGCTGCATGCGGGGAGTGGTCATCGTGGCGATCCTCAAGGCGGGCCTGTTTGTGGGCAGACGTGAGGGGCGGCCGCTCGTTCTGGCCGGGGCGCCCGGGGTGGCCGCAGCCGTCTGGACGGCTGCGGCCGGCGGTCAGGCGAGGGTGACCTCGACCGGCAGCTTCTTGATGCCGTTGACGAAGTTGGAGCGGACGCGGGGGACGTCGCCGGCGAGCTTGATGTCGGCGATGCGCGGGATGAGCTCCTCGAACATGATGCGGATCTCGGTGCGGGCGAGCAGGTTGCCCAGGCACAGGTGGGGGCTGCCCTTGCCGAAGGTGACGTGGTCGTTGTTCTGCCGGGTGACGTCGAAGTCGTACGGGTTGCCGAAGACCTCCTCGTCGCGGTTGCCGGAGGCGTACCACATGACGACCTTGTCGCCTTCCTTGATGTGCTTGCCGCCGAGTTCGACGTCGCGGGTGGCGGTGCGGCGGAAGTGGTAGACGGGGGAGGCCCAGCGCAGGAACTCCTCGACCGCCGTGGGGATCAGGGACGGGTCGTCCTTCAGCTTCGCCAGCTGCTCGGGGTGCTGGAGGAGGGCCAGCATGGAGTGGGAGATGGTGTGGCGGGTGGTCTCGTTTCCGGCCACCACCAGGAGAAGGAAGTAGTTGTCGAAGTCCTGGGCCGAGAGCGGGACGCCGTCGCGCGGCGTGGTGTTGACCAGCTTCGAGACCAGGTCCGTACCGTCGCCGCCGCGCCGCTGCCGCGCCAACTCCCTGCCGTACTCGAAGACTTCGATCGAGGCGGGGGAGCGGAAGGGCAGGTCGCGGTACTTCTCACTCTCCTCGCTGTGCAGCAGGACATCCGCATAGTCGGGGTCGGTGTTGCCGATGATCCGGTTGCCCCAGTCGATGAGCTGCTGGTTGTCCTCCGGCGGGACGTCGAGGAGCCGGGCCAGGACGTTGATCGGGAAGTCGGCGGAGACGTCGGCGACGAAGTCGAAGGTGCCCTTGGCGAGGGCCGCGTCCAGCGTCTTGGCGGTCAGACCGCGCAGGAAGTCGCTGTAGCTGTTGATGACGCTCGCGCCGAACTGCCGCTGGATCACGCTGCGCAGGGCGCGGTGGCGGACGCCGTCCATCTCCAGGATGGAGGCGCGCTTCTTGATCTGGTCGTCGTCGAGTTCTTCGAGATTGACGAACCTCGTGGAGGTGAAGGTCTCGGGGTCGCGGTCGACGGTGGCGATGTCGGCGTGCCTGGTGACCGCCCAGAAGCCGGAGTTGGGGGCCTCTTCGGGCTGCCAGTGGACCGGGTCCTGGTGGCGCAGGGTGTGGAACATGCGCCACGGGGTGATGCCGTCGGCGAAGTTGTCGAGGTCGGCGAGGTCCACCCGGTCGAGCGGCAGGGGCTCGTCGAGGGCTGCGCGCAGCTCGGCCCGGGTGGTGGGGACGGCGGGAACGGTGGGGCTGGTCATGTGGCGGTCCTTCGGGCGAGGGTTTCGGGGCGGGCTTACAGGTGGTAGGCGTACTCGGTGAACTCCCAGTCGGTGACGTGCCGCCCGAAGCGTTCGAGCTCGTCCCGCTTGTAGGTGAGGAAGGACGTGGTGAAGTCCTTGCCGAGCAGGTCGGTCAGGGCGGTGTCCGACTCCAGCGCGTCGAGCGCGGCCGACAGGCTCTGGGGCAGCAGGGCGGCACGGGAGGTGTCGTAGCCGTAGCCCTCCAGCGGGGCGGGCGGTTCCTCGCCGGCCTGGACGCCGAGCGAAGCGGCGGCGATCGTGCCGGCGATCAGCAGGTACGGGTTGGCGCTTGCGTCCCCCAGCCGCAGCTCCAGCCGCGCCCCGCCACCGCGCTCCGGCGGGATGCGGACCATGGCGCTGCGGTTGTCGAGCCCCCAGTCGATCAGCCAGGGCGCGAGGGTGTCCGGGCCGAAGCGCTTGTACGAGTTCACGGTCGGGTTGGCCAGGGCTGCGAGCGCGGGCGCGTGGGCGAGAATGCCCGCGATGGCGTGCCGGGCCGTGGCGGACAGGCCGTACGAGCCCGCCGGGTCGTCGAAGGCGTTCTGACCATCGGCGTCGTTGCACGACAGGTGGAGGTGGAAGCCGGAGCCGCCCGCGTCGCCGAAAGGCTTGGCCATGAAGGTGGCGAGGTTGCCCTCCTTGCGGGCCAGTTCCTTGACGGCCGCCTTGAAGCGGAAGGCGCGGTCGGCGGCGTCGAGGGCGGCGGAGTGGGTCAGGTTGATCTCGTACTGGCCGCCGTCGAACTCGTGGTTGCCGGTGACGACACCCAGCCCCAGGTCGCGCAGCGCGCGCAGGGTGCGCAGCAGGTGGTTGTCGGGGTCGGCGCGCAGGCCCGCGGTGTAGACGGCGCCGGTGGTCTCCGGTGAGCGGCGCCAGCCGGTGGGCGAG
The DNA here is from genome assembly GCF_002920635.1 of Streptomyces sp. Ru72. GTDB lineage: Bacteria > Actinomycetota > Actinomycetes > Streptomycetales > Streptomycetaceae > Streptomyces. Next base: position 53,687 of record NZ_PQSR01000047.1, read on the forward strand.
CCGGGGGCGGGTTCCAGCAGGAAGTACTCCAGCTCGGGGCCGACGACGGGGCGCAGGCCCTGCTCGGCGCAGCGGGCCAGGACGGTGCGCAGCAGGTCGCGGGGGGACTCGGGGGCGGGCGCGGAGGTCGCCGGGTCGGTGACCTCGCCGAGACAGGCGGCGACACCCGGCTCCCAGGGCAGGACGGCCAGGGTGGACAGGTCGGGGCGTACGGTCACGTCCGGCAGACCGGCGTCCAGACCGCCGGCGACCGCGACGACGTCGCCCTGCGGTGTGGTGTGGTAGACGGCGCGGCAGAAGGCGAGGCCGTGCTCGCAGGCCGACGGCAGATGGTCCAGCAGCACCTCGCGGGCGCGGTCCGTGCCGATCAGGTCGGGGTAAACCACCCGGACCACGTCGACGCCCTCGGCGGCGAGCCGCTCCATGTGCCGGCGGATGTCTGAGGTGTCGGATGCGCTCACCGGGTGTCTCCTTGGCGGAAG
>NZ_PQSR01000048.1 GCF_002920635.1 Streptomyces sp. Ru72
ACGGCATCCGCCCGGCGATCGCCGAACGGGGCCAGCCTCACGGTTCTGGCCTGGGCATCTTCCGTTGGGTGGTCGAGAGGACGATCGCCTGGCTGCACGGCTTCCGCCGCCTGCGCATCCGCTGGGAACGACGCGACGACATCCACGAAGCCTTCCTCGGCCTCGCCACCTGCCTGATCACCTACCGCCACGTCCAACGCCTTTGTTAGGACCTCTAAGGGCCAGCATCGTGGCGTCAGAGCTCCCCGTTAGCATTGTGGCGCCGATTTGGGGCAGCGCGAGAGGAACAACGCGTGGGTGCATCGGGCTGGAGGTACGTCACGCCGTACCAGAGCCACTTCGGGGCCGCGCTGCAGACTGCGCGAGCCCAGGTTCTGGCGTCTGGCGAGTACTACGGCCCCACGGAGTGGGGGCTGCCTGCGCCGGCCTCGCCGGATGAACTGTTGGAGAACCCGGTCTACTGGGAGTTCATGGGCACCAGCGGGACCCATTCGGTGCTGGACGTCAACCGGGTGATCGCCGCTGAGGACGAGCACGATTTCGGTACTGTCCGGCCGTTGAGTGTGGCGGCAATCCGCGCTGGGTTCGGCTCCGATCAACCCAGCCTTGCGGACTTCAACGGCATGGATTTCGAGGACCTGGACGACTTGGAGGAGGCCCCGAAGTGGAGCGGCCACTGCATGGTCCTCTACGAGGACGGCGTCCCGCGCGCGATTGCGTTTTGGGGCGTATCAGGCGACTGAGACCGTGTCCTATGTGGTGAGGCAGACGAGTCTCTTGTAGCAGCACAGGGCGGCCGCTAGGCCGAGAACGGCAGGTAGCTCAGGGGGTTGCGTTCGTAGCGGGGGAGCAATTGTCAAGGTTTGTGGGTCGGTTGAGGTTGTTCACGCCGCAGCGGCCTCTGGGCGTTCGACGAGGTGACCGTTGTCGAAGCGGGCCCCAGCGCGGACGAGGGCGACCAGGTGCGGTGCTGTGATGGCACGCCAGCGGGCTTGGGCGGACTCGGCGAGCTTGAACACCATCGCCAGCGCGGCCGCCGGGCTGCCCGCGCCGCGGGTGACCTTGGTCCCGGAGCTTCACCGTGCTGAAGGCCGACTCAATCGGGTTGGTCGTGCGCAGGTGGATCCAGTGTTCGGCCGGGAAATCGTAGAACGCGAGCAGCTCGTCCACGTCGTCGGTGCTCTTTTTGGCGGCTTTGGGCCACTTCGCGCCGTAGGTCTTCTCGAACGCCTTCACCGCCTTGAGGGCGTGGTCGCGGTCCTCGGCGTTGTAGATCTCCCGCATCGCCTTCTTCGCGCCCGGCTGCGGACTTCGGCAACACCGGTCCCGCTGACCAGTGAGACTGACGAAGCCCACGGCGCTGACCAGATCGGATGCCGTGGGCTTCTGTCGTTCTTGGTCGGCGTCGGCTGACTTCGTACGGCCCAGAGATGGCCCGGGACTTGGGGCTCTGGAAAGCCGACCACCTCGAGGCGAACTATGGGCACGGTGGCACTGAGGTCTGCTGGGCACGTCGCACAGTCGCTCGGGGCCGCCGGCTAGTGGTTACGGTGGTTTCTGTACTTGGCTGCTGTACAACGGAGCCGCGCGGTGCGTCCGTGCCTGGTCCAGATTCGAGCGAATGGCCGCATACATGCCATTTCGGCGGTCCGGGTGAGCAGCTGGCGGGGTGGCGTCCGCCGGGACCGTGTCGCAGAGCCACCTCGATGCCGTGAGCGTCATGGAACGGCAGGCAGCGCCGTGTTCTGCTCACCAAAGTGCCGGACGAGGGCGTGGAGACGGCGGAAGGAATTGTTAGCGACAGCGTCACAGTGACGCCTCGCCCGCCGGGGCACCGAGCACGGCTCCGGGCTCGGTGCCCAACGCTGGGTCGACGAGCTCGCGTTCGCCCACCTGCACTGGTTCCGCCGCCTGCGGATGCGCTGGGAGAACCACGACGACATCCACAAAGCGTTCCTCACCCTCGGATGCGCACTGATCTGCTGGCGACGCCTGAACGCAGCTGTCGCCCGCTAGTTTTTCTGAAGGGTGCGGGTGACACCCGCGATGACGGCGGTCGTCAGGACCCATCCGAAGGCGATCAGCAGGTAGGCCAGCCACTGAAGGCAGTCGTTCGACCAGTACCAGGCCGTGCGCTGCCCTAGACCACCGATGGGGATCAAGAGGTCGAGTGTGTAGACAAGGGGCTGGAACGGGACGCCTTCGCCTCGTTGGACCGGGTTGGGCGAGTGAGTGCCGAAGGACAGCGTGCCCAGCAAGGTCAGCAGGAGGAGCCAGACTCCGGCCAGCCAGGGGCGGTAGCCGTAACCGACGGTCACGTCGAGCAAGTGCCCCCACACACGCGCGGCCGGGGGCAGAGTTTGACGCCGATGACGCTGCTTGGCCAGGAGCACGCGACGGGCGTCGTCGTCGTGACCGGCCTTCCGGTACCAGCTCGCCAACTGCTCATATGGCTGGGGGCTGTAGCCCGGGCTACGTCGTATCCACGCCACGCGGTGGGCCAAGGAGTCCCGTCGGCCCACTGCCTCCCGCCGCTCGCCTGCCTCGTCGACCTTGATGGAGCCGTAGACGAACCCGTCCAGCTCCACCACGTCCGGCCAGCTGTGCTCGTTGTCGTGGAGGTAGGACACCTGCGCGCCCCGCAGGTCCACGGTGCCGGACGGTGGCCGGGCGAGAGTGAAGTCGAAATCAACGGCCTGCACCAGCAAGGCGACCAAGGACGGGCCAAGGCTGTCGGGCGTCCCGTTCAGAACGGCCCCTTCAAAGGTCAGGTTGTCCGAGATCCGGGCACCCCGCAGCCGTACAGTCCCGTTGGCGACGAACCCGTCGGAGAAGTCGAGCGTCGAGGCCACGGCGTTGTCCAGCGCGAGCGCCACCCCACGCTGGCCCGGGCGTTCCAGCAGCGCACCGCGCATGTGCAGTCCGCCTGGCAGCTGTGCCCCCATGAGACGTACTTCACCGTGTGCGACGAATCCGTCCTGGCAGTAGACCCCGCCCTCCGCGACCAGTCCCCCGGCGGACACAGCCCATTCCTCGGGTGCGCTGATCTCGGCGCCGCTGAGGTTCACGGCGCCGCTCACGTGGGCGTTGATGAGCGACAAGGCGGTGACCCTGCGGTGCAAGGGCGAGGCAGAGCCTCTTTCCACGCAAGAGCGCCGCAGGTCGAGGCGTCCCTCGGTACGGATCAAGCCGGCTTCCACGCCCGGCACTCGGCTGCCCACGATCGCAATCGACTGGGTCGATGCTCCCGAAAGGTCCACGCCCTCCTCGAACCAGCAGTCCTCGAGCCACAGGGCGTGAGCGATCTGCGCGCCGGCCAGGTTGAGGTGCCCGGATATCCGCGCCCCCGCGAGCCTCAGACACGCCACGGCGCTTGGCCGCGCGGTGTTCGCACCCAGCAGCAGCGCCACGATCACAGCAGCCCGAACCGTCCGCCCAGGGCCCCACTGTCCACCCTCGACGACACAGTCGTCCTCCGGCACGCCTGTACGCAGGTCCACGCGGCGTCCCTCAGGGAACGCCTCCCACAGCTCACGCTCCGGTGAAGTCAACTCGTCGTATGAGAGCACCCATGCAGAGTAGTGATCTTCCTTCGCGCCCGCCTCACCCTACCGCCGGCGGATCGGAGGGCGGCATTCGCCGGCCAGGAGTAGGACGCCCCCGGGGTGGGCCGCCTGCATCCCGTGGCCGACTCCGCGCGATGATCCGATTATGCGGTTACGCGTCGATGGTCATGACCTCGAACAGGTGGCCGCCGGCACGCCAGTAGAGGCCGCGGTGCGCGAGTGGGTGGCTGGTTCGGAGGTTGGCGGGGTTGGCGGGGTCGTCGCCGTACGGACGTCCGGCAGTCTGCAGCCGGGCGAGGATGCCGTCGAAGGTGTCGTTGTCGGCCCGGAATGCGAGGTGGTGTTCCGGTACCGGCCCAGCTTTGGCGATGAAGTCGACGGTGAAGGTCGGACCGATACGGGTGACGGCAAACGGGCCCGAGATGCCTTCGTAGGTGCCCCCCAGGACCCATGCGCGGTCTCGCGCTTGGCCCTGGTGGTCGGCGACCGGCAGGACGGTGTGATCGGGGTGGATGACCGGCACGATGGGCGCTTACCAGCGCGATGGCCGCATCCCAGTCCCGGATCTGTTCCGCTGCCCGGGCCCGCTCGAACCACTCCAGAGGACGAGTATCGCGTAACGCTGTCTCGTACAACGCGGCCGGAGCGGTCGCGGTCAGCCCAAGCGTCTACCGATGCCCCGCCGAATGCTGCCAAAGCGACCTCTGACATCCGGGCAGCCCATTCGTCCGTCCCGCACAGGCGGAGCGAGTGGATACGGTCCCGTGCGCCCAAGCGGCAGGCCATTCCTCAGTCTGGCGCGTCGACCGCGCCCGGCCCACACCGCACGTGCACGGCCCTCGGCCGCCTCGCTGAACCCGGCTCCGCGTCGCCCCGCCGACGAACCGGATGACAATGGGCGCGCGGCGCTGTCCACCGACGTCTGGAGGGACTGCCCCGTGCTCATCCCCCGCCCGCGCCGCCGGATCCGGTCGGCGGAAGCGTGAGGGATGGAGCACCGCTGCGCCTCCACAGTCCTGTGCTTGTTCCGAGGGGCGCCACGGTGACGCCGTTGTCAGTGGCTCCCATCAGAATGTCGCGGACAGAGATGGCGATGCAGGAGTGACGTATGGGTACCTGGGCTGTCGGTCCCTTTGACAACGACACCGCAGCGGATTTCTGCGGGGACCTTGATGAGGCGGCCGTAGGCGAACGCGAGGGCATTGTCCGCAGCGCTCTCATACGCGTGATCGACACCGCGGGCTACCTGGAAGCACCCGAGTCCGAGGAAGCCGTAGTTGCGGCCGCTCTTGTCGCCGCGCAGTGCCCTGGGGGTGAGCCTGCCGATCCCGTTTATGGGACGAAAGAGCCTCTTCCTGATCTCACCGGCCTGCGCGATCTCGCTCTCCAGGCCCTCGACCGCGTCATGACCGATCCTTCCGAGCTGAAGGACCTGTGGGCCGAGTCGGATGGCGGCCCCTGGTGCGCGAACCTCCACCGCCTGCAGAACGTGCTCCTGCCACAGCAGCCCACGGAACAGCTCAGCCTGATCTGACTGACCGCAACCACTCCTCAACTCTTACCTGGAAGGCTTCCATGAGCTGGGACGTACTCCTCCTCCGTCTGCCCGACGACCTCACCTCCGTGCAGGAGATCCCTGCCGATCACACCCCGGACTCGCTCGGCCGACGACGCGACGTACTCGCCGCCGTCACCCAGGCCTGTCCCGAAGCTGATCTCTCGGATCCCACCTGGGGGGAGCTTTCCGGCCCCACTTGGTCCATCGAGCTCAACATCGGCTCTGAAGACCCGGTGGACTCGATCATGCTCCATATCCGGGGCTCCGGTGACGACGTGCTGACGCCCGTCTTCCGTCTTGCCGAGGCTCTGCGGTGCAAGGTGCTCGACTGCGCGCAAGGAGACCTGATCGCTCCGGGGCAAACGTCAGGCTGGCGCACTTTCGCGAAGTTCCGCGATCGAGTGGTCGGACTCTCTCAGTGATGCCTCATGGTCGAAGCACTAGCATCCGCCCCATGCATCCTGAAGCGTGTTGAGCCTTGAGGGCCTTCTTCCGCCCGGGCGGATGGTCACGTCCAACGAAGGGGACGGAGACGCACAGCCCCTCTGGCTCAGTGACGGGCCGGCCACGGCCGAGCTGTGGACGCGGATGCACGCTGAACACACACGCTCCGGCCTGTGGCCGCTGCTGCTCGACTCGCTGGATCCGAACGACGGCGCGTTCCGCCCATGGGGATCCGGAGAGGTCTTCCCCGAGCAGATGTCCTCCCCTGCCAGCCACGACCCTGCCAGCCTCCTCGGACAGTGGTGGGCGACCCACACCTCCGTCGACGAAGACGACGACATGCTCGACGCCGACAGGCGCCTCGCCGTCACGGCCCCCTTCGGACAGAGCTGGCCCGGCCTCGCGCCCAGCCGGCAAACGGCAACGAACCCCGATCAACTGGCTGCCGAGTTCGCACAGGCGTTCCTCGCCGACCGCCCGCAGACACGTCTGGGGCTGGTCGCCGCAGCGTCCGGTTCCGAGGCGCTGACGGCCGGGGGCTGGGGCGGACCCTGCAACTACGACAACGACACCGCGAAATTCTCCGCCGTCCTCCGCGACTGGGAGCACTGGTTCGGCGCCCGTGTCATCGCGGTCGGCTTTTCCACGCTGCACCTCAGCGTCGCCGCGCCACCGGCGAAGGAGCATGAGGCTCTCCTGGTCGCGGCCGAGCACTTCGCCTTCTGCCCGGACGACATCTGGCAGGGCAGCAGGCCGTACACATTGGCCGCGTACGCCAAGCGGATCACCGGTGCTCATCGCTGGGACTTCTGGTGGGACTGATCCGCTTCCCGTAAAAACGCTCACCAGGAAGTCGGCCGGCTTGGCCAGGCTCCACGTCACCACCGACCCGCTGCCCCGGCGGATGATCCGCAGCAGGCGCTGCCCCTCGTCGTCATCGATCCCGCGGACGCGTACTCGCTCAGCCACCGGCACAGCTTCCCTGCCCCGCGTTGCCGGCGATGGTCATTCCGTCGGCGTGCCGACCCGCAGCCGGTTGCCGTCAAGGTCGCGCAGCTCGATCTCACGCGCCCACGGAGCATCCTTCACCTGCGCACCGAACTCGGAGGCGATGGCCTCGACATCACGAACGCGGAGGTAGACCAACGTGTCGGGACGGGCATCACCCCTGTGCTCCGACAAGAACAACCGCACTCCGCCCCGGGCGACCTCGACGAACGCGGGAAGTCCCGGTTCGAAGCGGTGTTCCCACTGCTTGGCGAAGCCCAGCCGCTCGTACCAAGCGACCGACGCCGCAGCGTCCTCGACGCGAAGAATGGGAATGACTTCTTCGTCCATGGAGTCATCGTCGCAGACGAGCAGACCCCCCAGGGCGAACCTTGCCTGATGCGGCACTAGCTCAACCGAACGGTGTGACTGCAAGGCATGGGAGCTGTCCGGTGCGAAGGCCGCCGTCGGCCATACGACAGTGATCGCCGACGGTGGCTACCGCGGCACCGGACTGGTCATCCCCCACCGTCGCGAATCCGGCCAGAGTGCACTTCCGGGCTGCAAGGAGGAACACAACCGCTCACACCGCAGGGTCCACGCGCGCGTTGAGCACACCTTCGCCCGAATGAAGGGATGGAAGATCCTGCGCGACTGCCGCCTCAAGGGCGACGGCTCGCTACTCACTCGATGAACTGGACGATCACGCCGCTGGGGTCGGTGACCTGGAAGTAGCGTTCGCCCAGGGGTCCTCGGCAGCGGCATGGTGATGTCGACGCTTCGGCGCGCAGCCGCTTCTCCCGGCCATGGTGGTTGTCATTGTCAAAGGCTGCTCGCGGATGCCTCGTTCGAGGTGGTGACCGCATCTGCATCGGTGGAACGTTGCGGCGCCGCGGAGCCTTCCGATGGCTTGGACCTCGCGAGCCACAGGCCGGTGAACACGGCGGTGGCCAATGTGACGGTGCCGGCAGCGAGGAAGGCGCTGTTGAGGCCGGTCTCGAAGGAGGCGCCGCCGGATTGCCGGGTGCGGACGATGGCTCCGAGCACCGCGACGCCGAGCACCGCGCCGATCTGCCGGGTGGTGCTGCTGATGCCTGATGCGAGGCCGCCTTCCTGCGGGCTGACGGCTTGGATGGCGGCGCCTGTCAGTGGGGACATGGCCAGGGCGAAGCCGATGCCGGCGAGCCCCAGCCGCCACCACACGTTCCCGTAGGCGGTGTCGGCGTGCACCATGCCGAGCGCCAGCAGCCCCAGGCCGGCCAGGGCCAGGCCGGTGGTGACCACGATTCGGAAGCCGTACCGGGCGGCGAGCCGGCCCGCGTACGGGCTGACGATCACCATGGCGAGGGATACCGGCAGGGTCTGCAGGCCGGCGCGCAGGATTGAGCTGCCCTGGACGTACACGAAGAACTGGGAGAAGAAGAACGACGAGCCCATGAGCGCGAACCCCACCACGACCATGGCAGTGTTGGACACGGTGAACAGGCGCTGCCGGAACAGCCGCAGCGGCAGCATCGGAGCGGAACGACGGGCTTCGACGGCGACGAAGGCGGCGAGGAGGATCGCCGCGGCGGCGAAGCTGCCCAGGATGACCGGTGAGGTCCAGCCGCGGGCACCCCCCTCGATCAGCCCGTAGGTCAGTACCCCCACCGCCAGAACGGACAGCACCGTGCCCGGGATGTCGATCGCGGGGGCGCTCGGGTTGCGGGACTCGCCGAGGTGGCGCAGGCCGACCAGCAGCAGGACCAGGCCGATGGGCAGATTGACCAGGAAGATGGCGGGCCAGCCGAAGGCTTGGGTCAGCACGCCGCCGGCCACGGGGCCTGCGGCCAGACCGATTCCGCTCAATCCGGCCCACAGCCCGATCGCCTTGATTCGTTCTTGCGGCACGGGATAGGCGGCTGCGAGCAGGGCGAGCGAGGCAGGGCTCAGCGCCGCGGCCCCGATGCCCTGCAGCACCCGGCCGGCGACCAGCCAGCCGAGCGAGGGCGCGAGGCTGCACAGCAGCGACGCGGCGGTGAACACCGCCACACCGGTCAGGTACACCCGCTTGCGGCCGAACCGGTCGGCGAAGACACCGCCGGACAGCAGCAGCATGGCGACCAGCAGTACGTACGCGTCGACGATCCATTGCAGTCCGGTCAGCTGCGTGTGCAGCCGGTGCTGCATATCGGGCAGTGCCGCTCCAACGATCGTGTTGTCGAGCAGGACCATGAATTGGCCCAGGCAGGTGACCGTGAGCAGCACGGCCCGGTCTGATCGACTGCCTACGGTCGCATGCGATGCAGCCATGGGGTCCCCCTCCATCGTTGGTTGCGCCCGATCGCGGTCGACGCAGGTGGCGATACACGCGAGCGCCCTAACGCAGTCAGCGACTGCGTTAGGTGACTATAGAGAGGGTCGCCTCGCAAACGCAAGTCGCGACTGCGTTAAGGTGGGGGGCATGAACGAGCGACAGCGGGCCAGGCGGCCAGGCGGGCGCAGCGCCCGCGTCGGCGCGCAGGTGCACCAGGCCGTCACCGACCTGATCAGTGAGCGCGGCTACGGCAACTTCACCGTCGGCGAGGTCGCAGCCCGCGCAGGCGTAGCCGACAGCAGCATCTACCGCCGGTGGGGCAACCTGGAAAACCTGCTCACCGACGTGGCGCTCACCCGCCTCAATGCGCAGTCGCCGATGCCCGACACCGGGAGCCTCGCCGGCGACCTGCGCGCTTACGCGGCCCAAGTGGCCCGCGAGATCACCGGACCCGACGGTCCGGCGGTGCTGCACCTGGCCTTCGCCCTGTCGAGCAGCGGTCAGCAGGGCCTGCAGGCTGGTGCCCACCTCCGCGCCGAACGCACGCGGCAACTGCAGTCCATGCTCGATCGCGCCCGCCACCGTGGCGAGCCCGCACTCGACGCGTTCGACGTGCTGGACCACATCCTGGCCCCGATGTATATCCGCGTCCTGTTCGGCATGGTCCCGCTCACCCCGGACTACATCGACGGACTGGTCGACCGATTGCTGTGACCTCAACCCGGTCCCCCGGGATCAGCCCTCGGACGCGGTGCCACGGCATCGTGTCCCGACCTGCGGCCGGGCTGGGCAGGCGAGCCGAAGTCATGGACAGGCCGACCTGCGCACAGCGATGATCCGCGCAGTCACTCCGGTTCGGCCCTGATCACCGCTATCTCTTCCGGCGCCGCGACGCTTGCCGTGCCGTCGGCCGTGACGACGGGCTCCTGACCGGGCTGCCGTGCGTCGACGCATACGAGGGTGAGCGTGGCGGTCACGGCCAGGACGACAACGGCGGCTCCCGAGAGCAGGAAGGCGTTCTCGACTCCGGCGAGGGTGATGGCGGTCGAGGCCACAAAGGGGGAGATCGCCAGGGCTCCCGCCACCCCGGCCTCCCACAGGCCGAGCGCCTTCGCCAGATGATGGCTCGGTATGCGCTGCTGCACCAGTGCGATCAAGGGAATGTCCGTGAGGGCCGAGGCCAGCCCCGTGGCGGTCAGGAGAACCGCCGCCACAGCATGGGAGGTGACCGTTCCCAGCGGAGCCCGGAAGATCCCGAGCAGGGCCCACGCCTGCACCGCGGCCAGTGCGAGTCTGCGGATGCGCAGGCCGGCCAGGAGCAGGGCACCCACCACTTCGGCGACCCCGGCGACACCTAGCAGCAGGCCGTACTCGCCGCCCTGTCCCACGACCGCGACAAGCCCGACGGTCAGGAAACCGTTGGTCAGGGCGAGGGCGAGCACGAAGGTGACTATGACCACGAGTACTTCGGGAGCGGCCCGCACGGCCCTGAGCCCGGCGCTGAGATCGGACCACAGCCCCGTCTGACCGCTGGTCGGGGCGGGGCGGGTCACGCGGATGGCGGCCACGGCGGCCGCCGAGCCCAGGAAGGTGAGCCCGTTCAGCACCAGCGCCGACTGCAGCGAGCCGAAGGCCAGCAGCGGCGCGAGCATGAGCGGGCCGACGAAGAAGGCGGCACGGAAAGCGACTTGCAGCAGCCCGTTGGCCTGCTGGAGACGGTCGTCCGGCACGATCTGCGTGACGATGGCGTTGCGGGCCGGGGCGAACGGGGCGCCGATCAGCGCCAGCAGCGCCGTGGTCGCCACGAGCAGGGGCAGGTTCAGCAGGCTGAGGGAGAGCAGGACCGAAGCCACGGCCACCACGGCGAGCCGGGCCAGGTCGGTGGCGATCATCAGCTTCCGGCGGTCGCGGCGGTCGGCGTACGAGGCGACGACGAAGGTGGCCACGAACGCGGGCGCGAACGCGGAGACGCTGACCACCGCGACGGCCGTGGGGTCCTTCGTCAGTGACCAGGCCAGCCAGGCGGTCGCGGCGGTGTACAGGCCGTCGCCGAAGCGTGAGATGCCCTGGCCGGCGAAGAGAAGCAGGAAGTTGCGGTCCTTCAGCAGTGACATGCGGCCACTGTCGGGTCCCGTCGGGTGCCTGATCTACTTATTAGGCAGATGGCTAATCAGTCGCCTCGCCGTCGCCGTGCAGGAAGCTTTCCAGACTGGGGGTCAGGCCCGCCACCTGTCCGGGCGCGAGCCGGTACAGGACGTAATAGCCCTCGCGGCGGCGCTCGAGCAGGCCCGCGTCCACCAAGACGCGCAGGTGCTTGGACAGGGCGGCCTCGCTCACGCCGACGAGCTGGGCCAACTCCTGTGTGCTGCGCGGGCGTTCGGCGAGCAGTCGCAGGGCGCGCAGCCGGGTGTCGTCGGCGAGCGCGCGGAGTGTGCCGACGAGCCTGGTCGGCGGAATCCTCGGGCGGGCTTCCCGGACGATCGAGGAGACGGGGAAGACGAGCCCGAGGGGCCACGGACCGTCGCAGTTGACACGTACGTGCGGCCACACATAGGCGCTGGGGGCGAGTACGAGTGTGTCGTCCGGGCCGATGGCGACCTCGTGGTCGTGCGGGCGCTCCAGCCAGAAGCGTTCGGCGCGCGGATCGCTGCGCACCTCCGGCCACAGTCCGCGGAGCATCCCGTACAGGCCGCGCTGCTCGATCTGGTGTCCGGCCTCACTGACACCGGCGGCGAGTTGGGGTTCGAGCCGTGCCCATTCCTCCTCGAACGCCTCCCGCCAGTAGCGCTCCAGCATGCTCAGGAACCGTTCGAGCAGCGCGCGGGGATCGTCTAGGAGCATCGCGGCCATCGCTTCGTCGCTTTCCCGTGCGAGGCGCTCCCGCAACAGGCCGCGTACCTCCGGTTCGTCCAGCACGTGCGGGTCCCTGCCCTCGCCGCCGCCCGGCCAGGGCGTGAGCAGGGGGACGGCGAACTCCAGGCGGACCAGCTCCGGATCCGCCCCGCGCAAGCCGGCCAGTTCGTCTTCGAAGTCCGCCAGTTGGCCGGTCGGCTGCGGAAAGAGGAACTCGGGGAAGTACGAGCGCACCGCGTAGGAGAACGCCTCGATCTCCCGCTTCAGCGCCGGGGACAGCTTGCGCATCGCACGCACCCAGCCGTGCTGGACGGGGTGGTGCTTGGGCTCCACCAGCACGTGGAGACTCAGTACGGCTTCCATCGTCGGCGAGTAGGCGAACCCCACCCGCTCCGCACCGCCGGCAGGGACCCGGAACACGATCGTCATGACCCGACATCCTTGCCGCACGGCGTCCACGACGGGAGCCGCGCCGCGCCGCCGGATGTCTTCTGCACCGCTGACGTGCGCCAAGAGCTCAATTTCCAGCACCGCGGCAAGCACAGAGCCGGGGAGGCGCCGCAGCGCGCCGACCTGCCGCAGTCGGGTGATGGTCGGCGGCGTCCAGGCCGTGGTCGGGGCGATCCCAGCACGCCCTGTGCGTCCAGGGGTGTCAGCGTGGTCAGCAGGAGCTGAGGTTCTCGCGTTCGACGGCATGAGGCAGATCGGGCTCTGCTTCCTGCCACCATGCGGCCCGGTACATGCGCCTCACCAGGTTGTCCATTTCCTCAGGGCAGACGGCAGACGGCAGCTCTGGCCCATATGACAGCCCGGTGCAGCCAACTTCGTGCCAGCCAGTACGCGTGCCGTCTACGCCGCGGGCCCGGCTGGTCGCTCAGTGCTGCTTCCCGGTCGCAGGGGAGCTCATGTTGTGGCTGGCGCGGCGCATGGCCTCGTACAGCGCGGCGTCCTCCGGTGGTTCTGGTAGCGGTCCGCAGGCTGGGACCTGGAAGGACTGGATCATCCACGCCACGAGGCGGCGCCAGGCGTCCGGGGCGGCGACGCCGGTGGCGCTGAGGACACCGGCGTCGGCCATCAGGAGCAGGATGAGATCCCGGCTGGTGAAGTCCTCGCGCAGCTGCCCGCTGTCCTTGGCGCGGCCGATGAGTTCGGTCGCTCGGGAGATGGCCGTGTCGAAGGCGCGGTCGGGCAGGATCCGGCGCAGGGCGATCAGGGGGCGAGCGCCGAAGCCTTTGACGTAGCGAGTCTTGGGGCGGTGACCGCCTTGCCGATGGCGTCGGCGATGACGGAGGGCGGCGAGTGCGTTTGGCGATGGCCTCGGAGCGCAGGGAGGAGGCGACGGCCCGGGCGGCGCAGGCGCCGTCGGTGGAGGACTTCTCCAGCGGAGAAACCCTGCACCAGCACTATTCGCCGCCCCCGGATCGGTTCCGGCTCACGATGGTGATCTTGCGGCGCATGAAGGCGACAGCGGCGGACGCCGTGCACGGTTGCGCGCTCGGCCATGTGGGGTGGTCCGCCACAGGACTCCGAGGTGCCTTCCCCTGGGGCCGACATGACGGTGGTCGTGACGGGCCCACTGCTGGCCCGTGGCGCGGTCCGCTAGAGGCGACCGTCCTCGTCGCGGCCATTGATGAATGGCTGTGACCACTCACACGGCTCGTTCCATGCAGACCAGTTGCTCCCGCTCGTCCCACGACTCGGTGACGGTGAATCCGAGCCGCTCGTACAGGGCGATCGCGCCCGCCCGCCACTTCCACACCGACAGCCGAACCGCGCTGACGCCGCTGTCCGCAGCATGCACGAGCGCGGCGCTGACCAGGCTGGACGCGATGCCCCGCCCACGGAACGCTGGGTCCGTCCAAAGCCTCTTGACCTCGGACCATCCGTCCCCGGGGGCGGTCACCACCAAGCAGCCCACCGCGGTGTCCCCGCTCAACGCCAGCAGCACGACATCGTCTACGAACACGGTCTGCGGATCCGCGATCTCTATCCGGTAGCGGTCCGGCAACCCATCCACACCGGCGACGGCCTCACCCTTCTCGGCCTGCGTCTGCAGATGGTAGGCCGTCAGCAGATCCGCCAGCCCATCCTGGGCGGAAGGGGCCTGACCTGGCCAGCGGACGATGGCAACCTCGGGTTGATCAGTCATGACGTGAGCATCGCATGACACATACCCGGGTCAGAACAACCACCTTGATCCACTTTCAATACGCGCCCTAGAGAGGCAACGCCCAGAGCACAACTCCCCCCGGAGTGAGGGCGCATATCAGGCCGATGCAGAGGCATGCATAGGCCAACGCCTTGAACATCTTGTGCTCCTGTGCCCGGGTTGCTGCGAAACATGTGAAGCTGACAATGGCCAGACACGGCAGGACGACGAAGAAGAATCCCAGTGCCGCCATGCCCCCGATTCTCCCTCCGCTGTACAGCAGGAAAGTACGGCAACCACAGCAACCGTGGCCGTCCGCCACCGCCCCCAGACGAGCGACTGACCTGCCGAGCAGACATCAGCAACTGCCCCGCCCGTAGTTCGCATCGAATGGTCACCGGTTCGGGAAGCCACCCGCGGTGGTCAACCACCGTCCTGGCGATGCCATGTTGGTCGTCGGCGGTCGAGCCTGGCCATCACTTGCTCGGAAGGCCAGATCAGGCACCGCACGACCACGTTGTGGACTGCATACCAACCGGGGTTCACCCAGCCACGTTCCTTGTCCACAAGCCCTGGACCTCCGTCGCTGTAGACGTACCGCAAGTAGCAGCGGAGGAGAGGGCCGCCAGCCACGAGAAGGATCGGGGCGAGCCCAATGCCGCCGACCGTAGCGCAGACACGAGCCGTCCGGGAGGTCATAACGCCAATCCGCATAGGCGCATCCTGGCATCACGCCACCCCCCGGCGGAAGCGTGGTTGACGTGCCCGCTGCGTGCCCATCTGACGGGTACGCAGCGGGCAACTACGGAGAACAGCGGCGGTGCCGATCCGTAGGCCCGCAAAGGGGCGTTCGAGGTCATGACATGGCCGCCGCACTGGTTTTCCCAACTGGGGCTCTACGCCCGAGAAGTTCTGGCCGGCTAAATGCCTTGGCTCACGGCGTGACGGGCAGGAACAATCCCCAGTCATGAACTTGGTCCACCACTGGCCTCTTGCTGGGCTCCGGTTGACTACTCCGCGTCTGGAGTTGCGGTTGCCGGACTCGGATGAGCTCGTCGCGCTGGCTTCCTTGGCCGCCGAGGGGGTCCATGACCCAGCCGTGCAGCCCTTCACAGTGGCATGGACTGACGTTGCGGCGGAGCAGCGAGCCCAGAGCGTCCTGCAGTACCACTGGCGCTGCTGGGGCGCGTGGAAGCCGGAGGACTGGGCACTGAATTTGGTGGTTCTCCGGGGTGGCGTCGTCGTGGGCACGCAGGGCATCGGCGCTCGGGACTTCGGCGTACGCCGTGAGGTGGGTACCGGTTCCTGGCTCGGCATGGCGTACCAGGGGTACGGCCTGGGAACTGAGATGCGCGCCGCTGTCCTGCACCTGGCCTTCACCGGGCTCGGCGCGCAACACGCCGTCTCTGGCGCGTACACGGATAACGCGGCGTCGCTGCAGGTGTCGCGCAAACTCGGCTACCGCGACGATGGGGTCGAGCGTCATACCGTGCGTGGCAGGCCGGCCGTGCTGCAGAGGCTCCGGCTCACTGTCGAACAGTGGCAGGAGCGCCAACGGGTCCCGGTGGCGATCGAAGGCTTGCGGGAGTGCCTGCCCTGGTTCGGTCTGATCGAGCAGGCTGACGTCCACAACTGACATCAACACCGAAGTCCCCGGCGGCACCGGGCCGTCCGGGGCTCTGCCTCAGGCGTTGGACCAGCCCCGGCGGCACAGCACCAGCCGGTAGCCGTCGGGGTCCTCGATCGTGACGCCCCACTCGTTCCAGTACGGGTTGGGCGAGAGCACCCGCTTGCCGCCGTGCTCCTCCAGCCGGGCCACCAGGTCGTCCGGCACGGGCCCGTCCAGGTAGACGACGAGGAGGTCCTCCTCGGTGGGGCGGGGCTCGACGGGACGGGCCGCCTCGTGGACGAGTTCGAGGTGCCAGGAGGCCTCCGGCCACCCGACCATCAGCAGATCGTGTTCGCCGGGTTCCTCACCGCCCTCGGCGCGGTACACCACGGACAGCCCGAGGCCCGCGACCCAGAACCGCTCGGCCGCGGCCAGGTCACGGGAGGGGCGGGCGATGCGGAGGTGACTGTGACCGTCGACGGGCATGGAGCTCTCCTCACGGACTCACGAATGGCCGCCGCCAGCGTACGGAGGTTGCGATCACCGGAACATCGGCCGTCCGTCCTGGTTCCGGAGGCGTAGGACTGCGGCGGTCACACGGACACGGTCTTGATCCATTCCTCGATGGAGAGCACGTCCGCCTGGCGCGGGAACACCTTCTCGGTGAGGACGCGGTGCACCTCGGGGTCGGCGTCCAGGCACCCGTCGGCCAGGACGGCGAGCCGGAAGTCCAGATCGGCCGCCTGGCGCAGGGTGGACAGCACGACTCCGCTGGTGGCGATACCCGTCAGGACCAGGGTGTCGATCTCGCCCGCCCTGAGCACCATGTCGAGATCGCTGCCCGCGAACGCGCTCACGCGTCGCTTGGTGACCACGATGTCGTCCGGGTGCGGGGCGACGTCGGGATGGACCTCGCTGCCCGGGTCGCCCTCGGCGAACCCGCCGGACCGTGCGGCGGCGCCGAAGGTCTTGTTGCGGACGCTGATCTCCGGATGGCCCGCGCGGAAGCCGACGACGACGTAGATCACCCGGATGCCTGCCGCCCGGGCGGCGTCGACGGCTCCACGCAGACGGGTCAGGTACCCGCTGTCGTCGTCGAAGCGGTCCACGATGGACCGCTGGACGTCCATCACGAGGAGGGCGCTGTCGGCCACGTTCGATGTCCTTTCGGGGAGTGGGCGGTGACGGGCGGTCACCGCGACGGCCGGCTGGCCGGTGACGGGCGGTCACCGCGACGGCCGGCTGGCCGGTGACCGATGCCCGTCGTCGGCAGAGCGTGTGGTGCCGGGCCCGGCCGCGGCGGTCGGACCGGCATCGGGGGTCTGCCGGTCGGCCGGCGCCTGGCGGCCCCGCAGGGCCGAGGCGAGCGCGGAGACGAGGGCCATGCCCGCGGCGACCGTGAAGACGACCGTCAGACCGTGGTGGAAGGGGCCGGAGACGAGTTCGGGGAAGAACGTGTGGCCGGTCAGGGTGTCCCGCTGGGCCGTGGACAGATGCGCCGGCGTGCCGCTCGATCCCAGCAGTTGGCCGATGGGATTGTGGCCGAGGAACGTCGCGAACAGCGTGCTCACCGGTGGCAGTGACGCGGCCTGGTCGGCCGTGGCGGCCGGCACGCCGTGGGCCTGCAGGCCGTTGCTGAGCGTCGGCGGCAGTGACGTCGCCAGTCCCGAGACCATCAGCGAGAAGAACACGCCGATCGACAGGGCCGTGCCCGAGTTCTGGAACGTGGAGCGCATCCCGGAGGCGACACCCCGGTACTCGGCCGACACGCTCCCCATGATCGACGACGTGTTGGGCGAGGAGAACATGCCCTGGCCGAGGCCGTTGAGCAGCAGCAGCGCCGCGAACAGTCCGTAGGTGAAGTTCACGGGCAGCGCCAGCAGACCGAGGAACGAGCCGGCGACCAGGACCAGGCCCGTCGTGGAGAACACGCGAGCGCCGAACCGGTCGGACAGGTAGCCGGAGACGGGACCGGCGATCAGGAAGCCCAGTGTCAGCGGCAGCATGAAGATGCCGGCCCACAGCGGGGTGTCCTCGAAGTCGTAGCCGTGCAGCGGCAGCCAGATGCCCTGCAGCCAGATGATCAGCATGAACTGCAGTCCGCCGCGGGCGATCGCGGTCAGCAGGGCGGCCAGGTTGCCCGCCACGAAGGCCCGCACCTTGAACAGCGACAGCTGGAACATCGGCTCGGCGACCCGCGTCTCGACGAGGCAGAACAGCGTCAGGAGGAAGACGCCGCCGAACAGGCCGGCGAGTACCCACGGGTCGCCCCACCCGGTGGCGCTTGCGCCGTAGGGCTGGATGCCGTAGGTGATGCCCGCGAGCAGGATGCCGGCGCCCGCGGCGAAGGTGACGTTGCCGAACCAGTCGATCCGGCCGCGCCGGCCTGTCGCCGTCTCACGCAGGCTCAGGTACGACCAGATCGTGCCGGTCACGCTGACGGGGACGCTCACCCAGAACACCGCCCGCCAGTCGACCGCGGCGAGCAGACCGCCCGCGAGCAGGCCGAGGAACTGGCCGGCGAGCGCGGTGATCTGGTTGATGCCGAGGGCCATGCCGCGCTGGTGGCTGGGGAAGGCGTCGGTGAGGATGGCGGCGGAGTTGGCGGTGAGCATGGACCCGCCGAAGGCCTGGACGATGCGCCACCCGATCAGCCACAGGGCGCCGGCGCCGGCCCGGAACGGGTCGAGCGACAACGCGACCGACGCGCAGGCGAAGATCAGGAAACCGAGGTTGTAGATCCTGACCCGGCCGAACATGTCACCGAGTCGGCCCAGGACGACGACCAGCACCGCCGACACCAGCAGGTAGCCCAGGATCATCCAGAGCAGGTAGCCGATGTTGACGGGGGCCAGCGGGTCGAGCCCGATCCCGCGGAAGATGGCCGGCAGCGAGATGATCACGATGGATCCGTCCATCGTGGCGATCAGCACGCCCAGCGTGGTGTTGGACAGGGCGACCCACTTGTACCCCGGGCCCGGAGGCGTGTCCCCGCGGTACCCGCGTCGCCTGGGAGAGTCGGGAGAGCGGGCTTTCACGACACGATGTCCTGTGCCTCGTCGGGTTCGCCGCGGCCTGCGGTCGCGTCCCCGCCGATGAGGAGCCCGCGGGCGAGGAGCGTGTAGGCACCGGGCGCGAGGCCGGTGAGCGTGTAGGTGCCGTCCTGAGTGGTGGTGGCCGAGGCCACGGGGACGCCGTCGGCGTTCAGCAGGGTGATGTGCGCGCTGGCGACGGGCGGGCCCGAGGGGCCGTGGAGGACGGTGCCGGTGAGCATGCCCTCGGGTTTCAGGGTGACGTCGTGGCGCGTGGCACCGTTCGCGTCGATCTCGACCGCTACTGCCGCCGGGCGGTGCCCGTCCGCGCTCACCTGGAGGGTGAAGTGTCCTGGGAGCAGGCCGGGGAGGGCGTATTCGCCCTCCGTGCCGGTCGTCGTGGTGGACACGACGTCGCCACGGGCGTCGATGACCACGACGGTCGCCCCGGTCACCGGCGTGCCGTCCACGTCGCGCACGGTGCCGCGCCCGCCCGTGGCGCCCGCCAGTGTCACCGTGCAGAAGGCCGGCCGGTCGCCGACGGTGAGGTCGATGGCCTGGGGCTGGTGGCCGTCGGCCGACACGACCAGCATGTAGGAGCCGGGGTGCGGCTGGGGCAGCGCATAGGTGCCGTCCTCGTGCGTGCGGGCCCGGGCCGTCTGGCGACCGCCCTGGTCGATGAGGGTGAGCGTGGCGCCGGCGATGGGACGCTCGGTGGGATCCTCCACCCGGCCGACGAGGGCGGGCGCGTTCGCTGAACTCGTGGGAGCGCCCACCGGGGGCGGCGGGACGGACGCCCCGGCGGCCGCAGCGGGTGCCGTCCGGACGCGCCCGCGGATGAGGGAGGCGGCCGCGGCGGCCAGGGACATCGCGATCGCCAGGGAGAAGACCACGACCAGGCCGTCGTGGAAGGGGCCCGAGATCAGGTCCGGGAAGAACTCCCGTCCGGTCAGGTGCGCTGCGTTGGCCGATGGGAGGTTGCCGAGGATGGTCGGGCCGAGCAGATGCTGGATGGGGTTGTAGCCGAGGAAGGCGGCGAACAGGACACCGACGGGCGGGAGCCCGGCGACGGCGTGCGCGGCCTGCTCCGGGACGCCCTGTGCGGTCAGCCCGGAGGTGAGCGTCTGCGGCAGTGAGCCGGAGAGTCCGGCCACCATGAGCGAGAAGAAGACGCCCATGGACAGCACCATGCCGGCGTTCTGGAACGTGGCCCGCATGCCGGATGCGGCGCCGCGGGCTTCGGCCGGCACGCTCGACATGATGATCGACGTGTTGGGGGCGGCGAACAGGCCGCCGCCGAGACCGTTGAGGAAGATCAGCAGCGCGAAGACCCAGTAGTCGAAGTCGGTGGGCAGGGCGAGCAGTCCCGCGAAGGAGGCGGCCACGACCACGAATCCGGCGGCGGCGAACGGCCGGGCGCCGTACTTGTCCGACAGGTGTCCCGAGACCGGTCCGGCGCCGAGGAAGCCGATGGTCAGCGGGAGCATGTAGATCCCGGCCCACAGCGGGGTGTCGGCGTAGTCGAAGCCGTGCAGCGGCAGCCAGATGCCCTGCAGCCAGATGATCAGCATGAACTGCAGCCCGCCGCGGGCGATCGCGCCCAGGAGAGCGGCCGCGTTGCCTCCCGCGAAGGCGGCGTTGCGGAACAGGCGCAGCGGGAACATCGGTTCGGCGACCCTCGCCTCGATCACGCAGAAGGCGGCGAGTACGACCACTCCGCCGATGAGTCCGGCCAGGACCCAGGGGTTGGTCCAGCCCATGGTGTGGCCGCCGTAGGGCTGGATGCCGTAGGTGATGCCGGCGAGCAGCGCGGTCAGCCCGACGGCGAAGGTGACGTTCCCCCACCAGTCCATCCGCCCCGGCGTGCGCACGCCGGTCTCGTGCAGCGACTTGTACGCCCACACCGTCCCGATCAGGCCGATCGGGACGTTGACCCAGAAGACCGAGCGCCAGTTCCAGGTCACCAGTGCCCCGCCCAGGACCAGGCCGAGGAACGACCCGGCGATGCCCGCGACCATGTTGACACCGAGGGCCATGCCCCGCTGCCGTGCCGGGAAGGCGTCGGTGAGGATGGCCGCGGAGTTGGCCATCAGCATGGCGCCGCCGACGGCCTGCACGATCCGCCAGCCGATCAGCCACAGCGCCCCATCCGCCTGGTGGAAGGGATCGAGGGAGAGGATCACCGAGGTCAGCGTGAAGATCAGGAAGCCGGCGTTGTATATGCGGACCCGTCCCCACATGTCGCCGAGCCGGCCGAGGGCGACCACCAGCACGGCGGTGACGAGCATGTAGCCCATCAGCATCCACAGCAGGTAGCTGACGTTGGACGGCTGGAGCGGATCGAGCCGGATGCCGGTGAAGATCCCCGGCAGGGAGATCAGCACGATCGAGCTGTTGATGGTCGCGAGCAGAATGCCGAGTGTCGTGTTGGTCAGCGCCACCCACTTGTATCGGGGGTGGTCGACGCCGATCCAGGCGGTGCGTCCACGGTGCCGGGCGACGCGTGTGTCGGCTGTGCGGTGGGACGTTTCCTCGGTGGCCATGGGCTGCTCTCTCCGGTGAGGTTCTGCGACCGTCCTCCTGGTCGGACCGCGTCGTGCCGGTCGGACCGTGGCGCGTCGGTCAGGCCGTGTCGTGCTGTGGACCGCGGTGGCGGGCCGGCTCGTCGACCATCCGCCGGACCAGCGGCAACGCCGTCTGCATGGCCGAACCCAGCGCTCGTCGCTCGTCCTCCGACAGGGTCGCCAGCAGGCGGGCCAGCCTTGCGTTCCTCTCCCGTCTGCGCTCGGCCAGCACCTCGCGTCCGGTGTCCGTGATGGCGACCAGGGTGACCCGCCCGTCGCCGGGATCGCTGACCCGTGTGGCCAGTCCCTGGTTCTCCAGCCGCTGGACGAGCTGGGTCATCGACGGCTGGGCGACCCCTTCCGCCGTCGCCAGCACTGTCAGTCGGACCGGCCCTTCCCGCTCCAGCCGGCCCAGCGTGGACGCGGTCGTGAAGCTCATGCCCCGGCGGTCCTCCAGGCCGCGGATCACGGCGCGGGCGACCTCGGCCAACGCTCCGGCGATCTCCTCCGGCTGCATCCCGTCCACACCAGATTTATATCGCATGCCTATATAGCCTGCCTATAAAAAGATGGCAAGGAACGCCGTCACGGCAGCGACGTCTGACGATCCCGTGCGAGGGCTGCGCTACGGCACACGGGCGGGCCGGTGTGCCGAAGTTCGGAGACCGGCCCAGCCTCTCAGGTGCCTTTCAGCACATCGCGGCAATGAGCTGGTCCCTCATCCGTTGGTACAGCTCTGCGTCACGCACCGGTTCTTTCAGCTTCTGGAGCCAGTACTCGTTCACGTCGATGTCCTCTCCCGGCACGGTCAGCCGGTACTCCTTGCTACCGGTCTCTCTGATCCAGCCGTGTGCTTCCGCGACGTAGAGGGCGTTTTCGACCGCCGCCGACAGGCCGGTGAACGCCGCCGACTCAGTCACCGTGCACGTCACGCCGCGAGGGTTGATCAGAGTGCCGGTGCCCAGGCGGAGTGTGAGGGCATACATGCAGACCTTCACCAGCTCCGGGAGGCGAGCTCCCTTCCGGGGAACCGCTCTTCCTGCTCGGCGAGTCCGGCACCGGCAAGTCACACCTGCTGATCGCCCTGGGCACCGAGGCCGCGACGCACGATTTCCGTATCCGCTACGTGCCGGCCACCCAACTCGTCAACGAACTGGTCGAAGCCGCCGACGCGAAGCAGCCGTCCAATACGATCGCCCGCTACGGCCGTGTCGATCTCTTATGCTCAGCGCGTCGACGAAGACTGTTCACCGATCCGGGGCTCTGCGCCGCCATCGTCGACCGGCTGACCTCCAACGGCGCCATCATCCAGACCGGCACCGAGTACTTCCGCCTCGCCCACACCGAAGCCCAGGCCGAACGGGCTGACGCGAGCTGACGCAACGTTCAGAACACGTTGATCGCAGCTGGTGCCCGCTCCGCTCGAGTCAGGGCACGCAGCAGTGCCGCTTGGCCATGGCGCCGGATGGCAATCCTGGTCAGCAGCGCAACCACGGGATCGAGGGCCGCGCCGGGAAGCTCCGGCGCGCTGAGGCCCACGCTGACCGCCAGGTCATCCATATGTACAGCCAGCTCGACCAGTCGGGTCACGAGGAAATCGTCCAGGCTCAGCGCCCACCCTGTCTGCGGCATGAACACCACCCAGTCGCCACGCACCTCCTCAAGGCCGGACCGCTGCTGGTCGAGCGCGGCATGGACCCGCTCGACCAGCCGCCGCACGCCTTCGGACGAGATGCCGTCGCCCTTCGCTCGAATCCCGGAGCTGACTTCGCCGTCGAGCGGCGCATCAATCCACACGGCTCGCGCATAGTGTTCCAGCACTGGGATGGGTTCCTGCTCAGAGGCGGGTCCCTCCAGCGCCGGATCGACGCTGAAGATCTGATACGCGAGGTGGCCGGCCAGGCCGCCGACAGTCCACTGCGTCAACGCGCTGGGTTTCTCCCATGAAGCGGCCACCTCCGGTGAGTTCAGCAACGCTGCGGCCTGCGCGGCGGTCTCCAAGTAGGCGTTCTTCAGACTCACAAGCCCCCCATGATCCGTCCGGAAGCCCAACATTACGCAGTACCGCCGAGGGGGAAGCGAGATGCCACACGACCTCCACGCAGCGAACTCGCTTCGAGAGGGCATAACCGATCAGATACCCCGCATGGCGACACGCGGATGGGCCGAGCGACATCAAAAGTCACTGACATTGATCAAGCCGACGTTCACCGACGTTGAACGTCAAGCTGAATGCCTGTTGTCGTACCGAGCGGTTGTGGTGGCGTGTCCTGTGTCGTCGCTCCCCGGGAGGTTGCAGATGCCGTCGGTCGTCGGGCTGCTGGAACGCGTGGTTGCGAAGCCAACCGAGATCCAGGAGACCCTGTTGCCGCAGTTCGGGCCGCGACGCGGCACCGACGGCTGGTGTGATCGAATCGCAGTCGGTCAAGGCGGCACCGCCTCCACGGACACCATCCGTTATGGCACTGCGGAGGCGACCGTGCGGACGCGCTCTTCGAGCTCACCGGTGCGGTGCTGTGCGCGGACGGGCCGGCGAAGACCCTGGTCGAGCTCTCCTGGTGGCAGAGCACCCTGGACAAGCAGGCAACCCGACTGCCACGGTTCCGCCGACCCCGATGCCCGGCAACGAACCACAGGAAGCCAGCACCCCACTTGACGCATTTCAGCCGGCGTACGGAGCCAGGACACTCAGCCTGAGGGTTCACAAACAGGCACAGAGCCGTTCGCGAATGCGTCGCGCGAGGTCGGGGTCGACGTCGCCGGGCGACTCCAGGTGGGCTCGTCGAGTTGTACCGGACAGACGATCGCGTCGCCGAGGAGGAGGGCGCTGCGGCCTTGGGAGGAGGCGATGACGCCGAGGTGCCCGGGGGTGTGGCCGGGTGTCATGGTGAGGTGATGCCGGGCGCGATGGTGATGTCGTGGGTGACGGGCCGCAGGAGGTCGCCGCGTTCGGAAGCGGCGCGGAAGCCGGGGCGGATGTGGTCCAACAGATGCCCACGCCCGCCAGGGTGCCGGTGGCGATGATGTCGCCGGGCTGCAAGGTGATCCCCGCGGAGACGACTTTGATCAGCTCCGGGATGTGGAAGATGAGATCGGCGGTCGTCTTGGACGACCTCGAGCAGTGTGCGGTCCCCGGCCTAACCGATCGAGAAGGTGGCATCGGGAGCGGCGTAGTCGACGGGACCGTCGAACCGCGCCGAGGCACGCGCCACCGCTTGCTGCGGCGTGAGGAAGCGGCCGACGTGCGTGACGATCAGTCGGCCAGCTCCGGCCGTGCCGGCTGTGTCGCCGGCGTCCTCGGGCGTGTGGTGCACCTGTTCGCCCTCGACTGGTGCCTGTGCGCTCTCGGCTTCGCACAACAGCACGTCGCATCCCTCGGCCAGTTCCGTGAGGCTCGGGCACGGTGCCGTGTCCCCGGAGTACACCAGCGACTTGCCCGCCGCCTCGATGCGCACGGCGAAGGCCGGAATGCCGTGCGACACCACCCGGCTGGTCAGTCGGAGCGAGCCAACGGCCGCCTGATGCCGGTCATGCAATTCGGTGACCGCGAAGGCGGATTCGATCGGGCTGCGCGCCGGAGTGTTGGTGAGGAAATTGGCCAGCCGGTCGGCGATTCCAGGCGGACCGTAGAGAGGGATCGGCGCTGCGAGGTGGATGTCCGCGTACAGGACGCCGTAGTACGCGGTGAGTAGGTCCGCGCTGTGATCGGCGTGCAGATGCGAGATCCAGATCGCATCGAGCTCATCCAGCCGCACATGACGCTGGAGGGGGCCGAGCGTCCCGCTGCCGGCGTCCACCCAGATACGGGTGTCCCCGCTCGACACCAGATAGCCGGAGCACGGATTGTCCACACTCGGGTAAGGCGTCGCGCAGCCCAGGACCGTGAGGTGAAGAAGCTCGTCGCTCATCCCGAGATCCTAGAACGCACGGTCCACACGTCTTGACGATCACTCCACGGCTACTCAGCCTCGGAACAGTCGTGGTATGCGCTGGTGCGGGACTCCTCCGCGATCCACACGGCGGAGTCGAGGTACTACGGCAGACGCATGCTGGTCGGGTGCTCGCGCGAGCACCTCGCGGAGCTCATCGAGCGGTCCAAGCGCCGCCCGTTCACGAACGCCGAACCATAAGCCGGGAAGATCGCCCGCGTGCCGCGGTGGCATCCCGAGGGAGTCACGGTCGTCGCCCGGGCCGTCGCCCCGCCAGGCTCCGGCTGCGGCGCGGCTGGGCTGGTCGCCGCGTGGGCTGCGGTCTCATCGGGAGTTGCTGCGGCGGGCGTAGGCGCGGGCGGCGCGGGCGCGGTCGCCGCCGCACGGGGCCTTGGTGACGCAGCCGTCGACGGACATCTCGGACAGCTCCAGGCCGATCATGCGGTCGTAAGCCTGGAGCGCGAGAGCGTGGACGGCCTCGGAAATACCTTGTTCCGCCCACTCGTTGAGTCTTCGACGGATGGTGTGGTCCGAGCATCCGGGGCTGGAGAGACCCTCGTAGCCCGAGCCGTGGACCAGCGCGAGCACCACATACTCGAACACGGTCCGGTCGGGGACCCTACGGCGGTGGCAGCCGAGCGGGTGGTTCAGAGCGAACTCCGATCGTGTGGGCAGGAGCTCGGCAAATTGGTCCCAGAGGGGTTCGAACAGGCAAGATGGCAGCGCGGGCACGGCTGTCCTTCGTGATCACTGAGAAGCGATTCCCAAACCGAGGGACACGGCTGACCCCCGAACTTTCGTGTACATCAGGCTCGGCGGTGCCGAGGTCGCCCAGACCTCGGCGGATGGTGCGTCAGGAGTTGTCTGAGTCTTGGCCTTCGGGGTCAGCTCGGCGCGGCAGCAGGAGGCAGAGCGGCACCGCTGCGGCGGTGAACGCGGCGGCCCACCAGAAGGCGTCGCCGAATCCCGAGGCCAGGGCGGCCCGGGTGTGGGTGCTGGCGGTGGCGTGCTGCAGGATCATGACGAGGATCGCGGTGCCGATGGAGCCGCCGATCTGCTGGGCGACGCGGCTGATGCTGGAGGCGGCCGGGATCTCCTGGCGTCGCAGTCCGACGAAGGCGCCGCCCATCAAGGCGATCATGGCCGCGCCCAGCCCGAGGCCGCGGACGAACAGCGCGGCCATCAGCATGGTGTTGTCCATGGTGGCAGTGACGAAGCCGAACGGCACGGTGGCTGCGAAGGTGACGGCGAAGGCGATGACGGCGACCGGACGCGCCCCGATGCGGTCCATGTACTTGCCGGCCAGCGAACGGGACAACAAGGTGCCCACACCCTGCGGGATGAGCAGCATCGCGGCGCCCAGAGCGGATTCACCCCGGACCTGCTGCCAGTACAGCGGCATGAGCAGCATGGCCCCGTAGAGGGCGGCTCCGGCCAGTAGCAGCAGCGCCGTGGACGAGGCCAGGGTCCGGTGGCGGAGCAGGCGGATGTCGAGCAGAGCGTCGGCTCCGCGCCGAAGGGCCCAGGCGAGGTAGCCGGTGAGCAGGACGACTCCAGCGAGCAGGGGCAGCCCGGCCTTGATGCCGATGTACCAGTCGGGTCCGCCGAGCTGCGTCAGGCCGTAGATGACGGCGGCGATGCCGGGCGAGAGCAGGAGCACGCCCACGAGGTCCAGGCGGGGGCCGGTCCCGGGGCGAGGCCCGTCTTTGGGCAGGTTGCGCCAGGCCAGGTAGCTGCCGACGAGGCAGAAGGGGATGTTGAACAGGAAGATCCAGCGCCAGTCGCCCAGGTGCAGGATGACGCCGCCGATCACCGGGCCGATGACCGGGCCCAGGGCGGTGGGCACGGTGATCAGCGACATGACCTTGCCGATGTTGCGGCCCCCGGCGGCCTGCATGGCCAGCGTGGCCATCAGCACCATCATGATGCCGCCGCCGATGCCCTGGAGAACGCGGAATGCGATCAGGCTCGGGGCGTTCCACGCCGCGGCGCACAGCATCGATCCGGCGAAGAACAGGCCAAGGGCGAGGATCCACAGCCGCTTGCCGCCCAGGACCGACTGGGCCCAGCCGACGGTCGGCATCGTGGCGGACAGGGCCAGCAGGTAGGCGGTGGTCACCCACTGGATGGTGGCAAGCGAGGTGTGCAGTTGCCCGGCGAGGCTGTCGATGGCGACGCTCATGATCGTGGTGTCGAAGATGACGGCGAGCGCGCCGACGATCAACGTGTAGGTCAGGCGCCGCAAGGCCGGGTCGACCCGGTTGGAGCCGGGGATGGGTGGTGACTGGGTACCGCTGGCGCTCATGGACGCCCCCCTTAAGATAATGTGCTCTATCTTACGGGCCTCAGGTTAGGGCGCTAACCTAAGATAGGCAAATCTATCTAACTGGAGGAGCGACGATGCCCGAACGGCGCCGCGGAGCGGCCCTGGAGAATGCGCTGCTAGACGCGGCCTGGGACGAGCTCACGGCCACCGGCTACGCCAGGTTCACCATGGACGCCGTCGTCAAACGCGCCGGCACCAGCCCCCCGGTCCTCTACCGCCGATGGCCCGACCGCGACGCACTCGTCCGGGCGACCCTCGTCCACATCCTGCACAAGAACGTCCTGGCCGTTCCCGACACCGGAAGCCTGCGCGAGGACGTCCTGACCCTCATGCGGGAGATCAACGCCACCCGCGTCCAGCTCGTCACCGTCATGAGCGTGTACCTGGCCGACTACCACCAGGCGACCGGGACCAGCCCCAGCGAACTGCTCGATCCCTCCGAGACCGGCCGCAAACAAGCCATCGACACGATCTACCATCGTGCCGTCGACCGCGGGGAAGTCAAGGCGGAGCACCTCACCGAACGCATCAAGACCCTGCCCTTCGACCTGCTTCGCCACGAGTTCCTGACGACCTTCGCCGCCGTACCCGACCAGGTTCTCGAAGAGATCGTCGACACGCTCTTCCTCCCCCTGGTGCGTTGACAAGCGATTACCAAAGCGAAGGGAGGGTCCCGTTCTCCCTGGCCAGACGTCTGTCCGCCACTCGGCCGGCATGCTCGGAGCACTGTGTCGGTTCGGGGTTGCGGTCGGGTTCGTCGGCGGTGTTGCCGAGCTTCCGTGCCCGTTCTGCCGTCCGGGCCACCTCCCCAGCGCCTATTGCCGGTCGGTCTAAGCCCGAATCGGCAAGCCCACCACTGGGCATCGGTGCCGCCGAACGGAGCAATGAACTCCCAATCAGCATCAGTCAGTTACGCACGCGTCACACCCACAGTTCTACCGGGCCCCGAACCCGCACGGGTCTGCAACCCGATAGATGTGGGGTCTCGCCGCTCGTGACATGCCGATCTTGCGTGACCTGGGCGTTCTTGGCTGTCCCACGTCCTTGTCACCCATGATCAGTCTCAAATCCGTGGCATTTCTTCGCGAGGGCGAGGTCGACATCAGGCGGCTGCCCGAGTCGGCCGAGTACACCACACGCTGAGCCCCGAGCACGAGGCTGCCGGCGAGCCCAGATCGCGCACCGATGAGTTTCCCGCGCCGCGCTGGTCTATACGCCGGACACCCACGGACGGAAGGCTGGGCCATGCGGAAACTGATCTACGGCATGAACCTGACCCTGGACGGCTACATCGCCGCGGCCGGCGACGACATCGGCTGGAGCGGACCTCCGAGCCACGAGCTGTTCCAGTGGTGGCTCCACCACGAGCAGGCGAGTGGCCTGTCGCTGTATGGGCGCAAGCTCTGGGAGACGATGAGTTCCTACTGGCCGACCGGCGACCAGCAGCCCAACGCCACCCCGGCGGAGATCGAGTTCGCGCGGAACTGGCGGGACACGCCGAAGGTGGTGTTCTCCTCGACGATCGACAAGGTCGACTGGAACACCCGCCTGGTCACCGGCGACGCGATCGCTGAGATCAGCCGGCTCAAGGCCGAGGACGGCGGCCCAATGAACATCGGCGGCGCAACGCTTGCCGGGGCGGCCATGCGCGCCGGGCTGATCGACGAGTACGCGATCGCCACCCATCCGGTCCTGGTGGGCTGCGGCACGCCGTTCTTCACCGCGCTGGACAGCTGGGTGAACCTGAACCTGGTGGAGACGCGGACGTTTCCCGGCGGCGTGGTCCTGACCAGGTACGAGACGAGGCGCTGAGCAGCAGCACCCGACACGCTTTAGTCTCACGGTGATGTCGTAGACGAAATCGTGCGTGCCCACCAGCACGCGGCCGGGGCCCGCAAAAAGGGGCCCCGGCCGGCGAACCGGACCACCGCGCCCTCGGCCGGTACCGCTGCGGACTGACCGCGAAGATCCATCTTGCTGCGGACGGCCGGTGCCGCCCCCTGGCGTTCGCCCTGACCGCTGGACAGGCCGGTGACGCGCCCGCCTTCACCGACGTGATGGCGCGGCTGCGCGTTCCTCGTCGTCGTGGACGGCCTGGCACTACGCCGGATGTGGTCCTGGCCGATAAGGCGTACTCCTCGCGCGCCATCCGCCGGTACCTGCGCAAGAGGGGCATCCGGGCGGTGATTCCCGTTCCTGCGGACCAGCGCGGTCACCGGCTACGGCGGGGCAGTCGTCGCGGCAGGCCGCCTGCCTTCGAGCGCGAGGCGTACAAACGGCGCAACACCGTCGAGCGGTGCATCAACCGCTTAAAGCAGTGGCGCGGCATCGCCACCCGCTACGAGAAGACGGCAACCGTCTACCTGGCCGGACTTCACATCGCAGGCATCTTCCTCTGGTCCGCGAGATGAGGCCGGCGCTACGGCGAGGCCATCTCATCCAAGCATGATCGCAACTGCCCCTGAAGGAACGGGACGGCCCCGGCGTCGCAAGCCATGACAATCGTGAGCCTGCCGAGCTCGATACCCTCGGGCCGTTGTGTGAAGGACCAGTGTTGTCCTGCCCGCAGCAAGGTCTTGAAGAGCAGCCGTCGTCCAGAGGTGTTGCTTGGTAGAGCTTCATCCGCGGCCTTGAAGATCAGTACGTGGTGGTCAGCAGAGAGCCACTTCAGATCACGCAGACAGTCGGAGAGCGCATCCCAGTTCCACCCGAAGTAATCAGGCAGCCTGAGCCCGTCGTAGAACTGCCGAAATGCTGCATCCGTGTCGCGCATCTCCCGCCCGTCGAGACGCGCCACGTACGTCTTGCCCGTCACGGGAAGCAGGCGATCAACAGGCAGAGCACCTTGCTCCGGAATTACGTGCAGCCACGGCACGCTGTGCAACTCCACCCTCCCTCCCGTAAACCAGGTCGCCGGTCACCGTCAACGCCGCTAGCGATGGCTGCAAAGTCTAGATCCAAACGAATCCCCTAGCTGTATGAGGGCTCGACGTCGGTGACGCTCTCGCGGAGGCGTGCTGCTGGCGGCTTTCCGGCGGCAGCACTATGCGGCCGGTGGTAGTTGTAGTGGATGTTCCACACTGCGATCGCGGCTGACCGGGCGTCCTCGCTGGTGAACTCGCGGGGGTAGAGGACTTTCTCGGCCATGATGCGCTGGTAGCGATCCACCTTCCCGTTGTGCCGAGGTGTGTAAGGCTTGGTTCTCTGATGCCGGGTGCCTTGCCCGACAATGCGGGCGAAATCGCCGGAGCGGTAGCAAGCGCCATTGCCGGTGACGACCCGGTGGATGTGGTTGATGCCGTGGGCGGCGAACCAGACCTTCACCCGGGCGAGGAAAGCAGCAGCCGTCGCGCCCTTCTCATCGCCCAGCGGTTCTGTGTAGGCGAGCCGTGAGAGACCATTGACGACGGAGTGCAGGTAGACGTAGCCACGCTTTGCCCCGGCCTGGCCGACCTTCTTCACATCCAGGTCACCATGTGTCCGGGCCAGCGGGCAGTGATCTTCCCCCGCTTCCGGTTGTTCTCACCGCCTGGGTCGATGAAGCGGCGTTTGCCGAGGCCGAGCCGGGTCAGGTGTCGGCTGACAGTTCTCCGGTCGATCACAAAACCGATACTGACAAGTTCGTCGGTGATCCGTTGCGCCGGACCACTTGTGCTCGCGGCGCCAGGACTCGATCTGCTCGATGACCCATGCTGGACTCGCGTTCGGACTCCGCTGCGGACTCGACGGCCGGTCTGCAATCCGGCATCACCGTGTAGCCGCCAGCGATTTACCCACTTGCTGGCGCATGGGCGAGAGATACCCATTTCAGCGGCGATGTGGGCGATGGGACGTGTCTGGCACCGCTGCACGAGCCGCCACGGCCCTCGACGCTCAGGGGCGCATTCGCGTGGGGCACTCGTCGTCCTCTCGAAGTCAGTCGACGGCAGGCGCGACACCTATCGTGCGCGCCTGCCGCATTGCGGCCTTTCAGTCCCGCGGTGCGACGCGGATACGGTTCCCGTCAGGATCGGCTGCGAGGAAGGTCAGCCCGAACCCCACATCATGAGGCTCGCGCAGGATCGTGACCCCCTTGGACTTCCACTGCTCAAAGGTCGCGTTGATCTCGTCGGGCCCACCGTCGATGGCCAGGCAAACCTCACTGGTGCGCGGAACGTCCGGTGACAGATCCTCGAACTGGCCAGACCACAGACCGAGGTCAGCGCCTGGACCGAGGTCGAAGGTGATGTATCCCGGAGTCTCGAACGAGGGGCTAATGCCGAGGAGGTCGCCGTAGAAACGAGCTGCGGCGGGAGCGTCGTTCACGTAGAGGATGGACACGACGGATGTGGTCATGGTTGTCCCTTCTCACAGGTCGTAGGTACGCATCCACCAGTCTGACCGGGATATGCGCCGCATCGTGTCGCAATTCCTGAAAAGATCGGTGTGTGACCCCAGATCGCTTCTTCACCCTGATGCTGCTCCTCAAGTCGAGGGATGCCGTGACCACACAGGAACTCGCCTCAGCGCTCGGGGTATCCCTTCGAACCATCACCCGGGACCTGAACTGGCTCCGCGACGCCGGACTGCCGGTGACCGCACACCGGGGCCGCCTCGGAGGCGTGACCATGCTTCCCGGGTCCGGGCTCGACCTCACGCGACTCACACCGGGCGAGCGTGATCAACTGTCGCTCACCGGGCTGGATGAGAAGCAACGTGCGGAGCTCAACGCATCGGTCGAAAGCCGGCGCGCGCTCTCCAAGATCGCCGCCACACAGCCACGTCGAGTTCATGAGCTCCTGCCGCTCACCGACGTAGTGCACGTGGACAGCCGTCCCTGGCATCAGGCACCAGCCTCCGGCACGACTCCGGCTTCGCTGATCGGCGCAGTGCGGCGAGGTCGCCGGCTACGGATCGAGTACGACAGCCCACGCGAGTCATGCCCACGCGACCTGGTCGTGGATCCCTACGGGCTGTTCGCCAAGGCCGGCATCTGGTACCTCGTCGCCGACCGTGCCCGAGTGCCACGGATGTACCGACTCGAACGCATCACGACATGGAAAGAAGTCGACCAGCCACGACGGATCCGCGAGAACCAGACCCTGGCCACCGTCGCTGCAGCGCTCATTGATCAGTGGGAACACAACCACGCGATAGAGGTCAGCGCCACCATCGACCAGACCCAGATCGAGCGAGCGCAACGGATCTTCGGCCTACGGCTCGTCCGGGACGACCATGAAGTATCCGCCACCGGCCACAAGGTAACAATCCGCTTCCTGCATCTGGAGGACGTGCGAGCACTACTGCCGTTCGGAAGCGCCATCACTGTGCACGGCCCCACCGAAGCCAGGGCTCACCTTCGCGACCTCGCCACCAATCTTGCCCACCACTATGCGCCGTCACCAACGTCCTGACCCGCAACACCTAGCCGTCGTGAAAAGCATCGAGCGTGACGTGGACACTGTCGGAGCCGATGCTCGCGTCCCCGGTGTCCAGCCCTGATCTGCGGCCGGGCCAGGCAGGCGAGCCGAAGTCATGGACAGGGTTCAAAGCTGTCCGTTGTCCGCAGCAGGCGAACGACTGGAGCCCCCCGCTATGGTGGGCCCCAGAATGCGCGCTGTGAGTGCCGGCACCAGCGTCGCGATGAGAGCTTGGTTTGCCTCGTCGAAGCGGCCTCCTGCCACTACGGCATCAACGAACGGCCCGGCCGGCCACAGGCGTCAGTGCCTTGCGCCGGCGAGGAACTTGGCCCGTACCTCGGCGGCGAACTGCTTGTTCTTGGCAGCTCGTTCGCGGGATTCGACGGCGCGGCGTTCGAACCATTCGTTGCGCTGGGCGGTGAAGTCGGCCATGCGGGCGTCGCGCTGCTCGTACATCCTCCGGCGCTCCGGGGTAAGCGTCGTGCGGTCGACGGTGGAGAGGTCCTTCATGCCGGGGCCTTCGGCCTTGCGCGGCAGACGTTGTTCGACAGGCAGGATGTCGAGGCGGGGGGCGGGGAGGGTCTGGTACCAGTACGCCGTGGTCGACCAGTCGTCGGCGAGGTGGTTGCCGTGGCCGTGCTCCATGGTGACGCGGATGCGCTCGTTGAAGCGGACGGGGTCGGCGAGGTG
The DNA here is from genome assembly GCF_002920635.1 of Streptomyces sp. Ru72. GTDB lineage: Bacteria > Actinomycetota > Actinomycetes > Streptomycetales > Streptomycetaceae > Streptomyces. The sequence goes on from NZ_PQSR01000048.1 coordinate 33,403, forward strand.
GAAGCGGTAGTGGACCTGGAGGCCGGGGACGTCTTCCTCGTGGATGATCGTGCCCTGGAACGGGTAGTTGATCTTCTGCATGCCCCAGCCGTGGCTGAAGTAGTCCTCGCCGCCGGTGCCGTGCATGGACGGTGGCCAGCTGGTGGTGCCATCGGGGTTGAAGTCCTCGTCGATCCAGATCATGTCGTCGCCCTCACCCCACCAGGTGGCGGTGAAGTGGTTGACGGTGTGGACGCAGCCGATGTAATTGCCGGAGCCCTCGGTGTCGAGGATGACGTAGTTCTCCTTGCCGTCGAGGTTGGGCAGCTGCGTCTCGAGGCTGTTGACCTGCAGGTCGGGGCCCCAGCCGTTGCAGGGGTTGTTGCGGCGCCAGTGGGCGTGGAAGTAGAGGGTGTCGTCGGGCAGGTCCTCGGCGAACAGTTCGTAGTCGATGTAGAAGTACTGCACATACGGGTGCTCGCCCTGGTTTTCGACCTCGATGCGGGCGCGGCGGTTGAAGGGCATCGGCAGGAAGCAGTTGAAGGCCGCGGGGCCGCCGTAGACGCGCTCGGAGTCGTCCTTGACGGAGACGGTGAAGGGCATCGACTGGAAGCTGGCCGGCATGGAGTTGCCGACACCGAAGAAGTCGCCGAGCGGGGCGACGACGGAGGGGTGTTCCTGGTCGTCCCAGTACATCTTGATGACGACCTTGCGGTAGTAGTCGGGGTCGTTGACCTCCCAGTTGTAGCCGAGGGCGTTGTTGAACTCGACCATGGCGGTGCCGGCCTTGCGGGCGTCGAACAGGCCGGGGCCGAGGATGACACGGCAGCCCTGGACGAACCACAGGTGGGTGATGGCGCCGGGGCCCTCCAGGTCGGCGAGGACGGCGGTCTCGCCCGGCATGACGATGTAGGCGTCCTCGTTGAGGCCGGTGTGGTCCCAGCTGGCGACGCGGGCGGAGCGGGAGCGGCGGCGCTTGGCGGCGCGGCCGAGCAGGTCTTCGCCGAGGGAGAAGGAGGGGACGGACATGGAGCCGGGGTCCTTTCGGTTGTGCTCGGTTGTGCAGCCGGCGATCGCATCCCGCGGCCGGCCCGGGAGGGTGCGGGGAAGGTGTCGGCGAGGCCCGGTCAACCCTTGACCGCGCCCAGGGTGAGGCCGGCCACGATGCGGCGTTGCAGGACGAGGGTGAGCAGGATGACCGGGATCGAGTAGAGGGTGGCCATCGCCGTCATCGGCCCCCATTGCAGGCCGTACTGGGTCTGGAAGTTGGCGATGAGGATCGGCACGGTCTGGGCCTTGACCGCGGTCAGCAGCAGGGCGAAGAGGAATTCGTTCCAGGAGGCCAGGAACGCGAAGATCGCCGTGACCGCCACGCCGCCCGAGACGACCGGCAGGACCACTCGGATCAGGGCCCCCATTCGGCCGGTGCCGTCGACCTTCGCAGCGTCCTCCAGCTCGGAGGGCACCGCCTCGAAGAAGCTGACCAGCAGCCAGATCGACAGCGGAAGCGAGATCGTCGTGTGCGCGATGGCGGTGCCGACCGGGGTGTCGGTCAGGTGCAGGGTCTTCATCATCCCGATCAGCGGTACGCCGATGGCGACCGGCGGGACCATCCTGGTCACCAGGGCCACCACGATGAACACCCGGCCGCTGACGGTCCCGAACCGGCTGACCGCGTACGCGGCAGGCACGGCCAGGACAAGGGAGATGACGGTGCTGAGCACCGCGGTCGTGACGCTGTTGATGAACGCGGCGGACACGCCTGGAGTGTCCAGTGCCTTCGTGAAGTTCTCAAGGCTCCACGTCTTCGGCAGGATCGTCGGCGGGACCGCGAGGGCGTCCGACGGCGACTTGAACGAGGTCAGCAGCAGGTACAGGAAGGGGAAGGCGTACAGGGCGACCACCACGCACAGCAGCACCCACAGCAGCGATCGTCTGGCAGCGATCCGGTCCAGTACGGCGGTCATGACTCTCCCCCTCCGGGCCGCCAGATCATGCGCATCGCCACGAAGGCGGCGGCGAGCATCGCGATCAGGTAGAGGGCGCCCATCGCGGAGGCCAGGCCCTGCTCCCCGAAGCGCACGGTCGTGCGGTAGATCAGCAGGCTGAGCGTGGTCGACGCCGACTCGGGACCGCCGTTGGTCTGGATGACGATGGTGTCGAAGGCGCGGGCGGCGTCGATGCCTCGCACGATCAGCGCGACGGCGATGACCGGCCGCAGCAGCGGCAGGATGATCCGAAACAGCTGCTGACGGTGGTTGGCGCCGTCGAGCCGGGCCGCTTCCAGGACATCGCCGGGGATGTTCTGCAGGCCCGCGAACAGCACGAGGGTCATGAATGACGTCGTGAGCCAGATGTCGGGGATCGAGACGGATGCCAGGACGATGTTCGGGTCGGACAGCCAGCCGATGTCCGCGGGGCTGTCGAGGATGCCCACGCGGACGAGGAGCGCGTTGACGAGGCCGAAGTTGTCGATCAGCAGGAACCGCCACAGCAGACCGGCGACCACCGGGGCGATCATCAGCGGGTACAGGAACACCGTGCGCAGCATCCGGGAGCGTTGCCCGAGGGAGTTGAACAGCAGCGCGGCGCCCAGTCCGAGGGCGAACTCCAGCGTCACGACGATCACCGTGTAGGCGAGCGTGCGCAACGCCGCGTGCAGGAAGTCCGACGAGGTCAGGGCGTTGGTGTAGTTGTCGAGGCCGACGAAGCGGCGGGTGCCGGCCAGGGGTGCGATGTCGTAGAAGCTGTCGATGACCAGCTTGACCAGCGACCAGAGGACGAACACGGCGAGAAACGCCGCCGCCGGCAGGATGAGCACGAGAGCGAACTGCTTGTCCGTCATCGGCCGCCGGCCCGGGCGCCGGGCGGCCCGCGGCGGGGGCGCGGCCGCTTGGCGTACCAGGGGCTGGGTGCTACTGGACAAGCTTCGCCACCTCCGTGCGCGCCTTGGCCAGCAGCGCGGCGTAGTCCGCGCCGGTGGTCAGCGACTTCTGGATGGTGGGCACCAGCACCGTGTCCACGATCTGCTGCCACTTGGGGCTGGCCGGGCGAGACTTGGTTGCCGGGCCGTTCAGGGTGGTCAGCAGGGCCTGGAAGTGCTCGTAGCCGGGCTTGCCGGCGTAGGCGGTGTAGGCGGACTTGCGGGCGGCGAGGCCGAGGGAGGAGTCGATGGCCAGCTTGTTGTTGTCGTAGGCGAACTTGATGAACTGCTTGGCCAGGTCGTTGTTCTTGCCCGCGCTCGGGATGGACAGGTAGAAGGGGCCGGGGATAGCGCCTATTCCGGCGCTGCCCGCGATCATCGGGGCGGCGCCGACCTTGCCATGGACCGGGGAGTCCTTCGGGATCAGCGGGTAGGCGTGCGCCCAGAAGCGCATCACCGCAGTCTTGCCCTGGTTGAACAGGTTCTGCGCGGCAGCCCAGTCCATCTGCGCGGCGCCGGGCGGGCTGACCTTCAGGCGGTTGTTGAGGTCGGAGTAGAACTTCAGCGCGGCGACGTGCTGCGCGTTGTCGATGATCACCTTGCCGGAGTCGTCCAGGACGACACCCGGGGATCCGGCCTGCAGGACGTGGGCGAGCCACTCGGTCTCCACGGCGCCCTTGACGTCGGTGCCGTACAGCTTGGTGCCGCGGGTGAAGAAGCTCGCCGTGTCCTGGAACTGCTGCCAGGTCTTCGGGGGTGCGAGTTCGTAGCCGTACTTCTTCTTGAAGGCCGTCTTCTCGGCCGTGTCCTCGAAGAGGTCCTTGCGGTAGAAGAGGATCTCCGCGTTGGTCCACGCCGGCATGCCGACGTACTTGCCCTTGATCTGGGCGCCGTCCACCAGCGACGGGAAGAGGTCGGCCTTCACGGCGGCGGTGAACAGGTCGTCCAGCGGCTGGAGGGCGTTTGCGAAGGTGGGCAGCCAGATCGCGTCGACCGCGGCCAGATCGAACGACACGGATCCCGCGGACAGCTCACTGTTGAGCCGGTTGTACAGGCCGTCGTAGGGCAGCTCGACGAAGGTGACGCCGTGGCCCGTCTGCTTCTTGAACGCTTCCGCGATCTTGGTCAGTTCGGCATGGCCGCCCGACTCGCACAGCACGGTCAGCTTGCCGGACGAGCCGCCGGACGAACTCCCGCCGGCACCGCAGGCGGTGACCGCGGCGGCCAGTCCGGTGGCGCCGGTGATCTGCAGGAAGCTGCGCCGGGACAGTCCCGGGGGCGTTCTGTTCATGATGTTCTCCGTGCTCTGGGGCCGAGAAGGGGAGGGTTGAGAGGCAAGCCCGTCGGGCGGCTGCTGGCGGTGGGGTGGCGCCGCGAGGGTGGTGCCTGTGAGCAGGGTTCACCCGGTCGGACAAGAGGGCCGGGCTGACGTGATGGGGGCTCCTCGCGAGCGGGAGAAACTCGGGAGTGGGATGAGCCGTCAGGTCATCGAACGGCGCCTGCGGTCATGCCCGCGATGACCTGCTTCTGGAAAGCCGCGTAGATCACCAGCTGCGGCAGCAGAACGAGGGTGGCGGACGCCATCATGGCGCCGTAGTCGACGCTGTAGACGCCCTGGAACTGGGAGACACCGAGGGACACGGTGGTCATGTTCGGGTCGTTGATGAGGGTGACCGCGAACGGGAACTCGTTCCAGACGTAGATCACGTTGAGGATCGCGAGGGTGGCGACGACCGGCCGCATGAGCGGGAAGACGACCCTCCAGGCCATGCGCCACAGCCCGACCCCGTCCATCACCGCCGCCTGCTCGATCTCCTCCGGGAAGTCCCGCAGGAAGCCGGTCAGCAGCAGGATGTTGAACGGGATGGTGACGGCGATGTACGGCAGGATCAGCGCGAAGTAGGTGCCGAACAGGCCGAAGGTGATGTCCAGCCGGTACACCGGGAACAGCAGGATGTACACCGGGATGGCGAGGCCGGCCAGGAAGTAGAAGCGCAGCGTGTTCTGCGTACGGCGCCTGCCGCTGCGGAAGACCATGCGGGTGAGCGCGAACGCCGCCATGTAGGAGATGACCAGCCCGATGGTGACCGAGACGACGGCCAGGATCAGGGTGTTCTTGTACATCACCAGCAGGTTGAGGGTCTTCAGAGCCTGCTGGTAGTTGGCCGGGGAGAGGTCGGTCAACCTGAACGGGTGGTTCAGGATGTTGTCGTTGGTCTGGAACGACAACAGCACGATCCACAGCAGCGGGAACAGGATCACGAAGGTGATCAGGTAGGCGGCGGCGGTCGCGATGACCGCGCCTCGGCCGCGGCGCCGAGGCCCCGTCGGGGCTGCCCCGACGGCCGCCGCCGAGAGCGGCTTCCTGAGCTCGGTGTCGATACTCAACTCGCTTCCCCCTTACGGCGGTTGCCGAGGAAGGTGGCCGCGGAGGCGAGCGAGCCGACCACGAACACCACCACCGCCAAGGCCATGCCGTAGCCGTACTGCTGGGTGGTGAAGGTGATGTGGTACATGTAGCTGACCATGACCTCGGAGAGGTGGACGGGACCGCCGCCGGTGAGGGCGTAGACGAGCTCGAAGACCTTGAAGACGCCGGTGACGACGAGCGCGGTGACGATGCCGAACGTCTCGCGCATCATCGGGATCTGGATGTGCCGCAGTTGCTGCCAGCGGCTCGCCCCGTCGAGGCTGCTGGCCTCCATCACGTCGCGCGGCAGCATGCGCAGGCCGGCGTAGAAGATGGTCAGGACGAAGCCGATCTGCTGCCAGAGGTAGACCAGGCCGATCGAGTACGGGCTCAGGGTGGGGCCGCCGATCCACTGCGGGTGGGCGGGTACGCCGATCGCCAGCAGGAAGGCGTTCACCAGTCCGATCTTCGGGTCCAGGATGAAGATCCAGACCAGTCCGACAAGGATCGGCGCGATGATGGCCGGCGCGAAGACCAGCGCCCGCAGCGCGCCGCTGCCCTTCACCCGGCCGCTGAGCAGGATCGCGAGCAGGAAGCCAAGCGGGATCAGCAGGAACAGCGCGATGCCGAGGACGATCGCGGTGTTGCGCATCGACGTCCAGAAGGCGTCGTCCTGCGCCATCTGTCGGTAGTTGTCGAGCCCGGCGAAGCCGCCTGCGGAGACGCCGTCGAAGTTGGTGAAGCTGTAGTACAGCGAGTACAGGATCGGATAGATCATGTACAGGCTGTAGATGATCAGCCCCGGTGCGACCATCAGGGCGAAGCTGCGGCGCGTCGTGAGCCAGTTCATGAGGACGCCTGCTTGATGGTCTTCTGGACGTTCTTCACGGCCTGTTCAGGACTGAGGCTGCCGCCCATCACGCCGTAGAAGCTGTCGTACATGGCGCTCGCGGTGGCCGCGGAGACCACGAGGTCGGGCTGCGCCTTCGGGCTGGACCAGCCCGGCTTGGAGGCTTCGGCCAGGACGGCGGCGAAGACCGAGTTCCTGGTGGTGTCGACGTCCGGCTTGTAGGTGGTGACCGGCGGCTGGGCGTTGTCGACGAGGATCTTCTGGCCGGCGTCGCTGTAGTAGAACTGGATGAACGCCTTCACCGCGGCGTACTTCTTCTTGTCCTGCTTGACCTTGGCGCTGACGACGAACGGCGCCGAGGGCACGTTCATGACGAGCTTCTGGTCGCCGACGCCGTCGGAGAAGGTGGGGCCGGCCCAGAAGCCGGTGTCCTTGCCCACGGTGCTCTTCTGGATCTTCGCCGCCTCCCAGACGCCCGCGTCGAGGAAGGCGGCCTTGCCGTCCGTGTAGGAGGCGACGGCCTGGGCGTAGGTCTGGGTGTTCATGTTGGAGGGGAAGGCGCCGGCCTTGGCGAGCTCCTCCACGTACTTGTACAGGCGCAGGAAGTCGGCGTTGTCGTAGCTCGCCTTGCCGGACAGGATGTCGGGGTACTTCGACTCGTAGCCGAAGCGGTCCAGCATCGTCAGGAAGGCCCAGACGCTGAACGAGGAGTTGTTCGCGCCCTGTGCGATCGGCGCCACGCCGGCCGCCTTGAGCTTCTTCACCGCGGCGACCAGTTCGTCGAAGGTCTCCGGGACGGCGATCTTGTTCTTGTCCAGGATGGCCTTGTTGTAGTAGAAGCCGGTGACCAGCGCCTGGTAGGGCAGGCCGTACTGGACGTTGCCGGAGCGGAAGCCGGCGAGCATGCTCGGGGCGAACTTCGACTTCAGGTCGTTCTCGGCGAGGATCGGGGACAGGTCCAGCAGGTCACCGCTCTTGACCATGGTCTTCGCGAGCGAGTCGTACACCCAGAAGATCTCCGGCAGCGTGCCGGACTGCGCGGCGATGGTCATCCGCTGCTCGTGCTGGTCGACCGGCTGGCCCTCCAGCTTGATCTTCATGTCGGGGTGCTTCTTGTTGAACTCCTGCACCAGCTGCCAGGTCGCCGGGTCCTGAGTCTTGCTGTCCGGGTTCTGCATGGACAAGGTGATCAGCCCGTCTGAAGACGATCCATCCGCTGTTCTCACCGCGGAGCCGCAGGCCGTGGCGGTGACGAACAGGGCGCTCGCCGTGGCGGTGAGCAGGAGGCGGCGCGAGATGCCGGAGGGGCGTCTCGTCATCGGGGTCGCGTGCTGAGCGGTGGTCGCCATGGTGCTGTTGCCTTCCGGGGGCTGGACGGGGAGGCGGAACCGGCGTGGGGGTGACAGGGCTCCGGATGTTCGGTATGAGTACGAGCCGTCTATTCCGGGACGAATGTCCGGTATGGTCGAATGTCCGGCATCGGGCAGCTTTGTGGCCGCCGACGCAAACGTTTCGATGAAAGGTGCCTCGCGAGCCGCTGCGTGTCAATACCGTGTGCCAGAGAAGTTTCCAGCCGTAGGAGACCCTCGCTGGCCACAGCCATTGACGGTCCGCGTCACGACGTGCGAAGGTCTGCGCAATCGTTTCGATGACCTGAAAGTGAGAGGAACGACTGGGCGGTGAACCGGCCAACCGCATGGACCGGTGAGCCGTATGGCGCTATTGAGTTACGGACCGGATCGCAGATCGGGTTCTACGACACGAGGAGGCGGCGAAGCAGCAGTGGCCACGATCTCCGACGTTGCACGGATGGCCGGGGTGTCCACGTCCACCGTGTCGCACGTCATCAACGGCACCCGGCCGGTCCGCGACGAGACCCGTACCAGGGTCGAGGAAGCAGTCCGGGCCACGGGCTACCGGCGTGACAGCCTGGCCCGCGCGCTGCGCCGCTCCCGCACCGACTCCATCGGATTGATCCTCACCGATGTGGCCGAGCCCGCCTTCGCGGCGATGGCCCACGGGGTCGAACAGGAGGCCATGGGCGCAGGGCTGACCGTGCTGCTGGCCAACTCCGGCGAGGACCCGGAGCTCGAGGCCAGGGCGCTGGAGGTCCTGGCCGAGCGGCGGGTCGACGGCCTGCTCATCGCCCCGGTCGCCCGCTCCCGCCGAGGGGCGATCACCGAGGTCATCGACCAGGGCACGCCGGTGGTCCTGATCGACCGGCTGGGCGGCGTCAAAGCCGACCAGGTCGGCGTCGACAACACCGCCCCCATGCGGGAGCTGGTGCTCCACCTCGTGCAAGCGCACGGCCACCGCCGGATCGCGCTGGCCGCTGGGGACACCGATGTCTCCACTATCGCCGAACGGCGGCGCGGCTACCTCGAAGCCCTCGACGAGGCCGGCATCGAGGTCGACGACACCCTGATCGTCACCGGCAGCGGCCGCGCGGACGACACCCGCGAGCGCATGACGAACGTCCTGCGGCAGCCGCAACGGCCCTCCGCGGTCGTCGCCGCCGGCACCGAGACCGCCGTGGGTGTGCTGGGGGCGGCCAAGGGGCTCGGCCTGAGCACCCCCGACGACCTGGCCTTCGCCACCTTCGACGGCTTCCCGCACACGGATCTGTTCCGTCCGGGCATCACCACGGTCACCCAGCCAGCCCACGAGATCGGTGCCACGGCGATGCAGCTGCTACTCAGCCGCATCGACGGCACCCTCACCACCCGCCCGCGCGCCATCCGCCTGGAACCCGAGATCACCTACCGGGAGTCCTGCGGCTGCCCGGCCTGAGCCGCCACCACAGCAAGAAAGCGGGCGGCGGAAGAGGTCCAGTCTCCCGCCGCCCGAATTCAGCGAACCATCACTGAAGGGATCAGTCTCCCATGCCCTCGCACGCCCTCGAACACCTCACCCGCCCCACCCGGGCCCGCACCGCGCGCGTCTCCAGCTGGGACCAGCGGGGCCGCAACCAGGACTACTGGACGACCCCCGCCCACTCCAGCCGCGTCCTGGCCGACCTCGAAGGACCGGGCCGGATCACGCACATCTGGATGACCCAGTTCTGCCGCAAGACCCTCGGCCCGGGCCTGATCGACCCGCTCGAGGCCGACACCGTGGCGCCCGTGATGGAGATCCACAACGCGCTCGGCGTCAACTGGGAGGAGCCGGACCCGGACTACTACCGCAAGGTCCTCATCCGCATCACCTGGGACGACGAGGAGGAACCAGCCGTCCTGGTCCCGCTCGGCGACTTCTTCGGCATCGGCCACTGCATGCCCAACAGCTACCAGTCGGCCCTGTTCACCGTCTCCGCCAAGCCCGAGGAATCCCTGATCTTCGGCGGCAGCGCCGCGTTGAACTGCTGGGCACCGATGCCGTTCAACAAGCGCGCCCGCATCGAGCTCGTCAACGAGAACGACCTGCCCATCCAGCAGTACTTCTACATCGACTACGAGCTGTACCCCGAGGACCTGCCCGAGGACACCCTCTACTTCCACGCCCGCTGGAACCGCAACAACCCCTGCAACGGCTGGGCCCCCGACATCCAGACCAACAGCCCCGAGGTCAACATCGTCGACGTCACCGGCGAGGACAACTACGTCATCCTCGACACCGAGGGCAAGGGCCACTACGTCGGCTGCAACCTCTCCGTCCACCACCGCCAGGGCAGCTGGTGGGGCGAGGGCAACGACATGATCTGGATCGACGACGACTTCCTGCCCGACGGCTCCACCAGCTGGCCGCCCTCCCTCCACGGCACCGGCACCGAGGACTACTTCAACCACGCCTGGGGCATGCAGAAGAACGCCTACCTCTACCACGGCGCGATCCTCCACGAGGCCGACGTTCCCGGCTACTCGGTCAACTACCGCTTCCACGTCGCCGACCCGATCCGCTTCGAAGAACGCATCCGGGTCTCCATCGAGCACGGCCACGGCAACCACCTCGCCGACGACTGGGCCTCCACCGCCTACTGGTACCAGACTCTCCCCTCCCCCAAGGCGACGATCCTGCCGCTGGAGCAGCGCCTTCCCGTGCGCCCGGCCGGCCAGCCCATGCCGGTTCCCGCCGCGCGTTCCGGCGCGGTCGCCGAAGAGATAGCGGTGATGCGCGAGCGGTACCAGGCCCGTTTCAAGCGCCACATGGAGCGCCTGGCCGAGCGCACCCGGCTGCGCGGCGAGCGTTCGCTGCAGGAGTCCGAGGCCAACGTCCAGCAGGCCGCCGCCGTGCGCCGCCGCTACGACGAGCGCACCAGCAGCTGACCCGCCGACCAGGAAGGCGCACCCCCGTGCCCGTATCCGATCCGCACTTCCCGGCGGCCCACCTCCGCCCGCCTGCCCACTGGATCAACGACCCCAACGGCTTGGTCTTCCACGACGGCCACTACCACGTGTACTTCCAGTACAACCCGCACAGCGCCCGCCACGCCGACATGCACTGGGGCCACTTCCGCAGCCCCGACCTCATCCACTGGGAGCTGCTGCCCATCGCGCTGGCCCCGACCGCGGGCGGCGACGACGAGGGCGGAGTCTGGTCCGGCAACGCCGTCAGCACCGACGGCAAGCTGGTCGCTTTCTACTCGGCCAAGCGGGACGACCGCTGGTGGCAGCCGGTCGCCTCGGCCGTCTCCCACGACGGCGGGCTGACCTTCACCAAGCACCCCGGCCTGCACATCCCTGACCCGGCCGACGGCACCTCGATGTTCCGCGACCCCTACGTGTGGCGGGACGGGGAGCGCTGGCGCATGCTCGTCGGCGCCGGCCTCACCGACGGCCGAGGAGCAGCCCAGCAGTACCTCTCCGACGACCTGGAGACCTGGGAGTACGCCGGCCCCTTCCTCGCCCGCGCACCCGAGCCGCTGCCCGGTGGGGTGGATACCGAGGAGGGCTGGGAGTGCGTGCAGTACGCCGACTTCGGCGAGGGCCGGGGCGTGCTGCTGCTCAGCGCCTGGGACCCGCAAGCAGGCGCCTCCCATACCGCGGCCTACCCGGGCCGCGACCACGGCACCCACTTCGCCGCCCAGGGGCCCCAACGCCTCGACCACGGACCCGAGTTCTACGCCCCCGCCCTGCTGCACGCCCCGGACGGCCGGTGGCTGATGTGGGGCTGGGCCTGGGAGGCCCGCGACGCCGTCCAGGTCGGCGCCCCCAGCACCTGGACCGACGAGGCAGGCTGGTCCGGGCTGCTCAGCCTGCCCCGCGAGGTCACCCTGGGCCCCGACGGCCAGGTCCGCCAGCACCCCGCACGCGAACTCGACACGCTGCGCGGCCGGCCGACCCTCCAGTCCAGGGGCCAGGTCACCGCCGGTGCGCCGTGCGACCTCGGCACCACCGGCCCTCGCAGCTTCGACCTCACCGCCCGCCTGCACCGCTCCGCCGACGGCCGAGCCGCAGCCGGCCTGCGTCTGGTGACCTCCCCCGACGGCAGCGAACACCTCGACATCACCCTCGATGCAGCCACCGGCGAAGTCGTCGTCGACCGCACCCACGCCTCCCGCGAGCCACGAGCCCAGCAGGGTTCCTGGCGCATCCCGCGCACCACCGAGCCCGGCTCCTTCGCCGAACTACGTGTCATCGTCGACCGCTCGATCGCCGAAGTCTTCCTCAGCACCGGCGAGGCCCTCACCCTGCGTTTCTACCCCCTGGGCGAGGAGCCCTGGCACCTCGAGGCCCGAGCGGCCGGAGCGGGAACCGCGGACTTCGAGGCGAAGGTGTGGCAGCTGAACCCGCTCAGCATCCACGACAAGAGCGACAGCAACGACGGCCCCTCATGACGGCCCCCCCAAGGCCGTGGTTGTCGGCGAGGGCCTCGTCGACCTGGTCCGGCGCACCGGGGCGGACGCGATCCGGCCCCTTCCCGGCGGCAGCCCCGCCAACGTGGCCATCGGCCTGCACCGGCTCGGCCACCGGGTCACCCTGATCACCAGCTGGGGCCACGACCCGCCCGGCACCCTGGTGTGGCCTGGACGTGCTTCACCTCCCGACTCCACCTCGGGACGCACCACGGTCGCGCTGGCCTACGTTGACGACGCGACCGGCTCAGCGACGTACGACTTCCTCGCCGCCTGGGACCCGCCGCACATCCCCCTCGAACCGGACACGGTACTGCTGCACACCGGATCCCTTGCCGTAGTGGTCGAACCGGCGCCACGCAGGTCCTGCACGCCTGCGCGCAGCTGCACGGCCGTCCCGGCCGGGTGGTGGCCGCGGACGGCGCCTACCGCGTCGCCGCACAACGCGTCGCCCAGGTCGCCGACGTCGCCGTCGAGGCGTCGGAGCAGTCGGGCGACGGTGGTGGCGCGGGGGATGCCGCGGACCAGGCCGATCTGGGCCCGTGTGGCGGGGTCGAGGCCGGCGGCGAAGCGTGTGCTCCCGGCCCAGCCGACGGCCCCGGCCAGGACGGCCACCAGGCACAGGACCAGGAGCGGGCCATCGCGGTAGCGGCGGCCCCGGCAGCTTCGCGGGTCCGGGATGGCGTCGAGGACCTCGGCGAGGGAGACGAGCGCGGTGGCGTCGCCCAGGAGACCGCCTGGCATGCGGGCGCGTTGGCGGGCGAGCATGGAGATCAGGGAAGATGGCATGCGGACACGGTTTCGGTTCAATCGGGCCTTCGGATTCCGCATCGCCAGGCGCTCGTCCTGCCTTCAGGGCCCGGCCGATGCGCAGAGGGGCCCCCGGGGCGTTACCCGACGAGGGACTGCGTCCCTATGACATTCAGGAGCGCCAAGCGGTCGGCGTCCTCGGTGCCGGGCTGGGCGGTGTAGACCATGATGCGAAGATCGCTGCCGGCGACGCTGAGCACGTCGCAGTCCAGGGTCAGTTCGCCGACCTGGGGATGGTCGACGGTCTTGCGCCCGGCTTCGTGCTCGCCGACGGCGCCTGATTCCCACAGGTCGTTGAAGTGGGCGCTGCGGCGGCATAGTTCGGCGATGAGGGACTGCAGGTTCGCATCGTCGGGGTAGCGGCCGGAGGTGCGGCGCAGGTCGGCCACGAGCGCTGCCTGCAGTGCGCCTTTGGATTCGGGGGTGTGGCGTACGCGGTGGTCAGGGTTGAGGAAGTTGCGCCAGGCCCCGTTGAGGTCGTTGCCGTGCCATTCCCCCATGAGTGCCGTGTAGAGGGGGTTGGCGAGCAGTTGGTTCCAGGCGGCGTCGAAGACGGCGACGGGCGTGCCGGTCAGACGGTCCAGCATGCGGTGGACACCGGGGGTGATGTGCCGCGGCACCGTGCCGGGGCCCGGTGGGGCGAGGCCGGCCAGACGGAAGAGGTGGGCTCGTTCGTCCTGGGTGAGTCGCAGGGCGCGGGCCAGGGCCTCGACGATCTGGGGTGAGGGCTTGGTGGCGCGTCCCTGTTCCAGCCGGATGATGTAGTCGGCGGAGACGCCGGCCAGCTGCGACAGCTCCTCACGGCGCAGCCCGGCGGCGCGCCTGCGTCCGCCCGCGGACAGGCCGACGGCCTGGGGCGAGACGTGATCACGCCAGTGGCGCAGGGCCGCGCCGAGTTCTGTGGTCGCCATGCCCTTGATTGTGGCAAGAGAGGCGTTTACCTGTCCTGGTACTGCCGTTCCCATGAAAACGGGTCTACTACCTAATCATCCGTTCCCTGCCGACCGTGGAGGCATGACAGAACCACGAACGCACGAACGGCCCGTCGTGGGGTTCATCGGGCTGGGTGATCAGGGACTGCCCATGGCGACCGCGATCGCCGAAGCAGGGTTTCCCCTGCACGCCTGGGCCCGGCGCCCCGCCTCCCTGGACGGCCTCGGTCAGGTGCCCCACCAGCGGCGCGACACGGTCGGTGAGCTGGCTGCTGCCTGCGACATCGTCTGCCTGTGCGTGCGCACCGATGACGACGTCCTGGAGCTGGCCGACCAGCTGCTCGAAGGACTGCGTCCCGGGGCGATCGTCGTCAACCACGGCACCGGCCTGCCCGGTAACGCCGTGCGGCTGGCCGAGCTGTGCGCGAAGGGCGATGTGGAGGTGTTGGACGCGCCGGTAAGCGGCGGCCGTCCGGGTGCCGAGGAGCGCCGGCTGACCACGATGGTCGGCGGTCCGCAGGCCGCGGTCGACCGCTGCGCGCCTGTGCTCCAGTCGTTCTCCCGCCACGTGGTGCACCTCGGTGAGGCCGGCGCGGGGCAGACGGCGAAGCTGTTCAACAACGCGCTGCTGATGATGAACCAGGCCGCGATCGGGGAGATCGTCGAACTGGCCGCCGAGCTGCAGCTGGATGCCGGCCGGCTCGTGGAGGTCCTCAAGCTGGGCAGTGCCGCCAGCGCGGCACTGTCGCTGCTGAACACGATGGTGCGGCCCGACAACGTAGCGCACCTCTCCGGCGTGGAGGCGCTGGATATGGAGCTGTTCGACCAGGCCATGCGCGAGGCCGGAATCGACTCCACCGCCGTTACCGAGCGCGGCCTGGCCGGCGCGCACGGGCTCACGCAGCTGCTGCACCGCCTAAACGCCTGAAACGGCGACCCCCGCTCACCCTTCTCTTCTCTCAAGGAAGCCCCATGCCCTCTGATGACGTGACGCAGCTGGTTCTGCGCGAACGCCAGAGCCGGGACCGCGGCTGGTACGACGAGATGGCCGACTGCTTCGCCGACGACTCGATCGTCCAGATGAGCTGGTTCACCGGCAGCGGCGCCGACTTCGTGCGCCAGACCCGCGCCATGGCCGGGCGCGGTGACTATGCGGTGCACCGGCTCAGCCCGCCTGCCGTCCGCGTCCACAGGGACCGGGCCCTGGCCTCGCTGCCGCTGATCATCGAGTGGCGTATCGACATCGACGGGGTGGAGGCGGACCTGGCCTCCGCCTGCCGCTCGCAGTACCGGGCCGAGCGCGGCGCCGACGGCCTCTGGCGCATCGCCCGGATCACCTCGATCTACGAGAAGGACACCCTCGTCCCGGTTCTGCCGAGCACCCGGCTCGCCGTCGATGCGGCCGAGTTGGCCGGCTACCGGCCGTCCTACCGGTTCCTGGCTTGGTACCTGAACCGCAAGGGTTACACCGTCGGCGATCACCACCTCGGCGACGACCAGCCCGAGGCCGTCGCCGAGCAGTACCGCGCCGAACACACCTGGCTCCACCAGAGCCCCACCACCGAGGCCACTTCGGCCGACCCCCGAAAGGAACAGCACTCATGAGCAAGCTCGCCCTCGTCACCGGCGCCACCTCCGGCATCGGCGAGGCATTCGCCGAACGCCTCGCCGCGGACGGCTACGACCTGATCATCGTCGGCCGCAACAAGGACCGCCTCGAGGAGTTCACCGCCACCCATCCCGGTGTCAAGGTCCGCACCGTCGCCGCCGACCTGTCCACCGACCTCGGCGTCGACACCGTCGCCGAGATCTGCGCCGACGAGCCGCTGGCCATGCTCGTCAACAACGCCGGCGTCGCCCACTACATGCCGCTCGCCGAGCTGCCCGCCGACAAGGCCCGCGAACTCGTCCACGTCAAGGTCGTCGCCCCCACCATGCTCACCCGCGCCGCCGTAGCCGGCATGCAGGAACGCGGCCACGGAAAGATCATCAACGTGGCCGGGATGATCGCTTTCAGCGGTCCCGCCGACAAGTCCGTCATGCCCCGCCGCGCCGTCTACGCCGGCTCGCTAGCCCACCTCGTCGCCATGTCCCAGACCCTCAGCGCCGAACTGGAGGACACCGGCGTCCAGGTCCAGGTGCTGTGCCCCGGCGTCGTCGCCACCGAATTCCACACGCGCCAGGGCCTCGACCTGAGTGCGGTGCCGCGCATGAGCGCCGAGGACGTCGTCACCGCCGCGCTGCGCGGCCTCGAACTCGGCGAGGTCGTCTGCGCCCCCGGCGTCGAGGACGCCGGGCTCCTCGACGCGGTCTTCAAGTCCGACCTCGCCGCCTTCGGCGGACAGAGCCCCGAACTCGCCTCCCGCTACCGGGCCCGCTGACCGCGACTCCGGCCGTCCGGCCCGGGCCGGACGGCCGGGGCCGGGGCCGGACGGGGAAGCCCGGGGCTCTGTCGGAGATCTTGTTGTGCCAACTTGTCCGAGCCGGCCGCGACCGGGTCGGGAAGGACCCAGTTGCGAACGCCACGAACCAGACGTCAGTCACGAACGTGACGTCCCACCACCCGAGAACGCACGCGCCCTGAGGTGTCTGACAGGGGCCAACACAATGAGTCAGCTGCACCTGGTGCGCCGCGTCGGTAGTTGCCGGGTTGCCCGCTCCGGGCGGTAACGTCCCATGCATGCGGGTGGTGACTTGGAACGTCTGGGGATGTTTCGGCCCGTGGCGGGACCGTGCGCCACGGCTCCTGGAAACTCTGGCCACGCTACGGCCAGACATCGTGTGCCTACAGGAGACATGGGTAACGCACGACACCGGTCAGGCCGACGATCTGGCCGCGCAGCTCGGCATGCAGGCGGTCTTCAGCAGAAGTCGCATGCCGGAGCCAGCTCCGGCCCCGAACGCCGTGGAGCTCGGCCTGGCGATCCTCGGCCGCTGGCCCATTTTGGAGTACCGACGGGAACGGCTGCCCGACGGCACGGATGGACCATTGCCAGCCACAGACCCGTCGGTGGCACTTGTTGTCACGTTCGACCACCCAGCAGGGCCCCTGCATGTGGTGACGGCTTGTCCTGACTGGCATGCCGACCGGAGCCAGGCTCGGCTTTCCCAAATCCAAGCTCTGGCGGCCCTGCTCACGGATCCCGCTCTCGACGGTCCGCTGCCGGTCATTCTCGCCGCCGACCTCAACTCGTGCCCTGACACATCCGAATTCCAGGCCCTGACCCGTGTTCTAGTCGACACCTGGGCCGCCGCTTGTGCCGGACAGCCGGGCTACACCTTCACCACCAACAACAGCTTCGTGGGCAGCGATGAGTGGCTCGCTGAAGGACGGATCGACCACATCCTCGCCCGCTCCGGCATGCCCGCACACCCCCTCATCGTCCGAGCAGCTGCACTGGCCGGGACCAGCGAACCAGCACCGTCAGACCACTTCGCCGTAGTAGCCGATCTGGAGTGCTGATCAGGCCGGGATCGACTGGAGTGCCAGCCAGGCGACCACATCACGGGGCCTTGATAGTGAACCGAGTTGCCGGAGGGTGAACAGGCAGCAGGCGAGCTTGAGGAACGCTTCCTGGATGTCGGCCCGTCGTTCCCAGCAGATCCTTAGACGCCGAAAACCGTGCAACCGGGCAAAGCTTCGTTCGATCACCCAACGACAGCCGACCAACCCGGTACCCTGCCGTGTTCCGCGGCGGGCGATGGCGGGCACGGTGCCGCGCTCGCGGACCTGGTCTCGATAAATGTCGTGATCTTAGCCGCGGTCGGCGAAGAGCGAATCGGGTTTGCGGCGAAGCCGGCCCACCCGGCCGCAGATCGGTGGGATCGCATCGAGCAGGGGGATCAGCTGGGTGACGTCGTTGCGGTTGCCGCCGGTCAGCAGAACCGCCAGCGGGGTGCCGTGCCCATCGGTGATCAGGTGGTGTTTCGAGACGGCCCGGCCCCGGTCCACCGGCGAGGGGCCCGTATGGCTCCGGGACTTCGTGCCCGCGTTGGAGCAGTTCCTCGGCGGCTCGGCGGGGCTGTCTCCGGCCACCGTCACCCGGCTGACCCAGCAGTGGAGCGACGTTGGTGGTGGTGCCAGCCGCGCCAGGTGCGGCCCTCGTGTCGGGGTCACTCGTCGGCGTCGTCTCGACGCCCACCGCCGGAAGGCTCAACGCCAGCGTGACCGAGCAGGCCCGAGAACATGGACTGGTTCGAACCTGCCCGCCACTCGCGCGAACACCGACTCCGACTCGGCTGTCCAGCCGGCGACTTCGGTCATCCCCTGCATAGCAGGACAACGACAAGCACCAGCTCAGGACACGATCCGCTGCGGGAGTACTAGGCGGGCTGCGGGGCCGGTGTTGCCGGAGCGACCGCGGCCTTGCGGGTCTCGCGCATTATCAGCAGGCCGTTGACCACCATCAGTGTCGCGGTCAGGGCGTGGACGCCGAGCGCGGTGGCGACGGAGCCGTGGTGGGCCAGCACGGTGGCCATGTCGCCGTACGCGGCGAGGGCCTCCACCAGCAGCGCCCAGCCCAGCGCCCGGCGGTGGCCGGTCACCAGCAGGATGCCGAGGACCAGGGCCAGGACGACGTCGCGGATTCCCTTGATGATCAGGAAGCCGCCGCCGTCGCCTGACGGCCAGCTCGGCATGCCGAAGCTCGGCGCCGTCGTCTCGGGGCTCAGGATGAACTCCCCACCGAACCAGAGGATGAAGAGGATGAACGCGGCGGCCAGAACGGTGTTGATCTTCTTCAGCGACATTGTTCTCCTTGCGAGTCTTCGTCGGCCTGGTGGGTTTCGTGGAGCTTGCTGAGTCCTGTGGGGCTTGATCAGGCCGTGCGGATGCGGCTGATCGAGGGGCGTGGCTTGCCGGGATCGCAGGTGTGGGATCTGAGCGGCGGATGCATTTCCGAATGTCGGGATTTCGGTGGTCAGCCGCCCCGAGGAGTGGGGATCGTGCGCCACCGGCGCGGCGTCGGCCCGCGGGGTCAGAAATCCGAAGCCCTCTTGGGCTCACCCCGACGGACGAAAGTCGTCGATACACAGGGGCGAACCCGCGTATGCCGGGGCAGCGGTGGTGTCAGACGAGGGCGGAGACGAGCAGGGTGAAGGCGGCGATGATGACGGCGACGCGGACGTAGTGCCAGCGTCCCCAGCGGTTCAGCTGCTCCTTCCAGTCCGCGGGCCGGTTCTCGGGGGTCCAGGTCTTGTTTCGGTTGTTGATCGGGACGAGCAGCAGCATCGACATGACCACGCTGACGATCAGCAGTCCGGCGGCGGTGACGACGAGTCCGGCGCCGTGGTGGTGCCATCCGGCGACGGCCCAGATCGCGCTGAGGACGAGCGAGCCGATGTACCAGAAAGGCATCAGTGCGCCGAGCATCCGGCCGCCGTGGGCGTGGCCGAGCTGGCCGCTGTCCTCGGGAAGCGCGTCCAGGATCCGGTTCATGATGAAGGCGACGGAGAACTCCACCCCCACCATCAGGCCGACGACGACGGTGGTGACGACCTCGAGTGCGTTGAGCATGACGATCCCTCCGTGAACTAGCGTTGCTAGCTGATGAGGCAACGCTAGTACTGCTGCCGCTCGGTTGTCTAGCGATGCTAGGATCGATTCATGTCGGTACAGGAACGCAAGGCACGCGAACGGGTGGAGCGCGAGCGCCTCATCGTGGCGACCGCCCGCGAACTCGCCGAGCAGCAGGGCTGGGACGCAGTCACCACCCGCCGGCTCGCCGAGCGCATCGAATACAGTCAGCCCGTCCTCTACAGCCACTTCCGCGGCAAGCGCGAGATCATCGGCGCCGTCGCCCTTCAGGGGGCCGCCGAACTGGCCGCGGCGGTGCGGGCCGCGACCTTGGCCGCGGACGGCCCGCGCGCCCGGGTCGCCGCCCTTGCCCACGCCTACCTCGACTTCGCCGCACGCAACCCGGCGGTCTACGACGCCTTGTTCCAGCTCGACGGCGGCCTGGCGTACGCGCAGGAGGACACCCCCGAGCCTCTGAAGGACGCCTTCGCCGCCCTGCTGGAGAGCCTCGGCGAGGTCGCCGGGGAAGGCGTCGACCCGGGGCTGTTCACCGAAGTGTTCTGGGCGTGCTTGCACGGCATCGCGACCCTGACCCGGGCGGGACGGCTGCCGCCGGAGTACACCGAGCACAGGGTGGAACTCCTGGTGGACCGGCTCGCTGTGCTCTGACACACCGTCCCGGCGGGCACGCGGCCGGGGCCCTCGGACCCCGCCGCCTGCCTGACCGAGCCTGTTCGGTTGACAACCGAGACGGCCGCCGCCCTGTAAGCCCCAGGCCAGTGCGGAGTCAGGGCAAGTGCGCTGCAACACGTCGAGCAGGGCGTCGTCCTCCCACTGGTCGACCACTTCGAGGTAGCCGACCGACGAGCACCTTGGAGTGCGCAGCCCATCCGCCCTGCTTGGCTGTGACGATCTGGTCGTGGCCCTTCATGCGTGAGGACCTGGCGAGGCCGCGGCGGAGGCGGTGGCCGGTGAAGCGGATCTCGGTCCCGGCGCGTTCGCCGGCGCGGGTGACGACGCGCAGATGGACTCCGGCTGCAGTCCGGTCTTCATGACGGTGTGCCAGCGGTTGCGCAGACGGCGCCATGCGTACCCCTCGGGGTCGTCCAGGCCGGCGGCCTCCTCCCATGCCTGCCAGGCGCGGACCGGGCAGATCGAGGGCCGCGAGCCGTAGGGACCGGCACGATGCCGGGCCGGACCTTGGCCACGCACAGGTCGGCCCGGATGCCACCCGGGGGCTCGGCGAAGTCGCGGACGCGCGCGAAGGCCAGTTCGTCCTCGCGGCCGACGACGGCGAAGTGCATCAGGACCAGCGCGCGGTCGCGGATGCCCGTGAGGT
>NZ_PQSR01000049.1 GCF_002920635.1 Streptomyces sp. Ru72
GCGCACACCGGCGGAAAGGATTCCTCGGGCGTGCTCGCGGGCAACGGCCTGCAAGTCCCGGTCGACATCCCCGTGAACGTCACCGGCAACTCGGTCAGCGTGGCCGGGGCCGGCAACGCGTCGGTGGGCAACACCTCCACCAACACCTCGAGCACGGCCCACCCCGCCGCACCGCCGAAGGCGCACACCCCCGTACGGACGGCACCCCCGGTGCAGCAGGCCGGGGTCACCCTCGCCCACACGGGCGCGGACGTGACCCTGCCCGCACTCGCGGGAAGCGGGGCCCTGCTGCTCGGCGGCACGCTGCTGTACCGGCGCTTTCGGTCGTCAGCGACCCGCTAGCCCCGCCACGGGCAGCGATCGCCGCGTCGCGAGGTCCGGCCAGGAGCGCGCACCGGACAGCGCTCCGTGACGGGCGAACACCGCCTGCCGGTTCGCAGCCGACCCGAGCGCATCAGCGGAACGCCCCGCCGCACCGACCGGCGGCGGGGCCTTCGGCACCGTCGGTGTCTGACTGGGCCGGCTGCGGCCGGATCGCCCCGGAGAACGGCGCAGCGCACGCCGTCGCGCCACCGTCCGCCATGGAACACGAGGCTGCGGTGACGCCCTCACGGGTGAATCCGGCGTTCTCGGCCTCCTGTGTCAACACCCGCCCGGCGACCGGGAATTGACCGAGGCGGGACCAGCGGACCCACGGTGGCGCACAGCCCCGGCATCGGGAAGGATGCTCGCGGCGCGGCGGGTCCCTCCGGCGCGCCCGACCCCCTGGAAGGGAGCGCCACGATGACCTCTGCGGGTCCCGATGACCTGGTCGTCGCCCGGGCAACGCTCGACGACTGGCCGGTGATCAGCGGCTGGGCCGCGGACGAGGGCTGGAACCCCGGTCTGTCCGACGGCGCCGCCTTCTTCGCCCAGGACCCCGAGGGCTTCTTCATCGGCCGGCTCGGCGGCGAGCGGGTCTCGGCTGTCTCCGTCGTCACCTACGGCGCCGACTACGCCTTCCTGGGCTGCTACCTCGTACGGCCGGACCTGCGCGGTCGTGGCCTGGGCCTGATCACCTGGAAGACGGGGCTGGCCCACGCCGGCGACCGTACGGTCGGCCTGGACGGAGTTGTCGCCCAGCAGGACAACTACCGGCACTCCGGTTTCGAACTGGCCCACCGCACCGTACGGTTCACCGGAACCGCCCCCGCCGGGGAGCCCGCGCCCGGAGTGCGCCCAGCCGAGAAGAACGACTTCGACGCCATCGCGGCATACGACAGCGCCTGCTGCCCCGCCGACCGCCCGGTCTTCCTGAAGCACTGGCT
This sequence comes from Streptomyces sp. Ru72, assembly GCF_002920635.1. Taxonomy (GTDB): domain Bacteria; phylum Actinomycetota; class Actinomycetes; order Streptomycetales; family Streptomycetaceae; genus Streptomyces. The sequence goes on from NZ_PQSR01000049.1 coordinate 1,308, forward strand.
CGCCACCCCCGGCCACCGGGTCTTCGTCCGCCCCGGCGACGGCCGCCTCACCGGTTACGCGGTGATCCGGCCCGCCCGCGACACGCTGCGCATCGGCCCCCTGTTCGCCGACAGCGCCGAGGACGCCGACGCCCTCTTCGCCGCGCTGACCGCCGAAGCCGCGGGACGGGAGATCGCCGTCGACGTGCCCGAACCGAACACGGCGGCCGTCGCCCTCGCCGAACGCGCGGGCCTCACCCCGTCGTTCGAAACAGCGCGCATGTACACGGGACCGATCAGAGCCTTCGCCGAGGAGCGTGTGTACGGGGTGACCACCCTGGAGCTCGGCTAGTGCCGTGGCCGGCAGGGCTCCCCGGCTCACGATCCCCGGAGCGGCACCTCGTCGTGTTGTCGCTTCACCCGCGTACGTCCGAACGCCCCGCCGCGTCTGTCGGCACGCGTCGGTGGACCGGTCGGTGCAAGAGGGCCGAACGCCCGGTCTCAGGATGCATTACGGTTTCAGCACATGCCCCGGATGCTGGAGTGAGCCATGGATCACGCTTCCGTACTTGCCCTGTACGACCGGGACTTGCGGGAGGGCGCGCGGCCCGACGAGCCCGGTGCCCGCGCCGAGCGGGACGCGGCGGTGGTCCGCGTGACCGGCTCGCCGCACGGCTGGAACGGAGTCGTGTGGTCGGACCTGGACGAGACCACGGCGGACAGGGCGATCGCCGAGCAGATCGCGTACTTCACCAGGCTCGGCCGCGAGTTCGAATGGAAGCTGTACGGGCACGACCTCCCGGTGGATCTGGGCGAGCGGCTGCGGGCGGCGGGGTTCGACCCTGAGCCCGAGGAGGCACTGATGGTCGCGGAGGTGGCCGACCTGGCCCTGGACGTCGAGGTGCCCGACGGCATACGGATCATGCCGGTCACCGATCCGGCGGGCGTCGACCTCGTGGCGGACGTCCACGAGAAGGCCTTCGGCACGGACGGCACCCGGCTGCGCCACCAGCTTCTCGCCGGGCTCGCCGGTGACCGGGACAACGTCGTCGCCGTGGTGGCCCTCGCGGGCGACGAACCGGTGAGCTCGGCCCGCCTGGAGCTGGTCCCCGGCACCCGCTTCGCGGGACTGTGGGGCGGCGGGACCGTCCCCCACTGGCGCGGCCGAGGCATCTACCGGGCCCTGGTCGCCCACCGCGCCGAGATCGCGGCCTCCCGCGGTTACCGCTACATCCAGGTCGACGCTACCGACCAGAGCCGTCCGATCCTGACCCGACTCGGCTTCGAACCCCTGACCACCACGACGCCCTACGTGTACAAGCCCTAGCCGTATTGATCACGAGCGTGGTCAACGCGGCGCGGGGGCCTTCGACGGGGCGCCCTCTCAGCCGAGGCCGAACGCGTCCGCCAGAGCCTCGATCTGCGCCGTGAGCAGGGTCCCCCCGTCATGCCCCCTGCCCTGGAACTGCCCGGCGACCGCAAGGCCCACGGCCCCGTGCAGATGCGCCCAGGCCAGCACGGCCCCGGCCGGGGCGCTTCCCTCGCTCCCCACCGGGACGTGGTTCCGGGCCCACCGGGCCACCGCCATGTCCTCGGCCGCCCAGGCCGCCATCTGTTCCGCCAGTAGCTGGCCCGGTGACCGCACGCAACGGGGCCGCTCGGGCGTGACACCGGCCCGATCGGCCCCGTCGGTGTTGCGGCTCGGCGTCCAAGGGTGCTTACCCACGGACGCAGCGCCCGATGATGGACCGTTCAGCGATGAGCCGCCTTCGCCCGGTCCAGCGCCGCGATGCCGAGTGCCGCCAGAGCGATCTGGATGAGCCATTCGATCCAGTCCACTCCCTTGGTGTCGGCCACGCCGACCGCGGCGGCGATCCCGGCGCCGATGAAAGCTGCCACGATGCCGACGACGATCGTCCACAGGATGCCGATGTGCTGGCGCCCGGGGACTACGAGCCGCCCCAGGACGCCGATGATGAGCCCGATGACGATGGCACTGATGATGCCCGAGATCTCCATCTCCGCCCCTCTTTGTGAAGCGTCTGTCGTACGACATGTGCCCGCTCTGCGTGGCGACAGTCCTGTTCGCTTCAATCGCGGGTCAATGGAGGGTCAATCCTCGGCCTGGCAGGAGGGCATTGTCATGGTCAGCCCCCGTCCTGCCATGTACCGTTCAACAGTCCGTCGCGCGGGCGGCGTATGAAGGACCTCTACGCGCGCAGACCCGCGCCGAATATCTACGCGCGCAGACAGCACCCGCACCGCTCCTCTCCCCGACTCCCCATGGAGGTTCGCCGGATGCTCGGACTCACCAGGCCCCGCCACAGACTCGCCACGGTCCTCACCGTGTGCGGCCTGCTCGCCACGGGGACCGCCGTTCAGGCCACCACGGCCGCGACCGAGGCCCACGCGGCCACCCCGCACCGCGTCCTGTTCGACAACGCGCACGCGGAGACCGCCGGCAACGCCGACTGGATCATCTCCACCAGCCAGCCCGACCCGCTCGGCCAGGACTCCACGCCCTCCGCCGAGACGGACTGGACCGGAGCCCTCTCGTCCTGGGGCGTCGCCCTGCAGAAGACCGGGAATTACAGCCTGAAGACCCTGCCGTCGGGCTCCAGCCTCAGCTACGGCGGCTCCTCCTCGCTGGACCTGAAGAACTTCGACACCCTCGTCCTGCCCGAACCGAACACCCTCTTCACCGCTGCGGAGAAGACGGCGATCATGAACTTCGTCAAGAACGGCGGCGGACTGTTCATGATCTCCGACCACACCGGCGCCGATCGCAACAACGACGGCTACGACGCGGTCGAGATCCTCAACGACCTGATGACCGACAACAGCGTCGACTCCACCGACCCGTTCGGCTTCTCCATCGACTCGCTGAACATCACCTCCGGCTACCCGGCCGCGATCAGTGACAGCACCGACCCTGTGCTGCACGGCTCCTTCGGCACCGTCACCAAGAGCCTCATCGCCAACGGCACCACCGCCACGCTCAAGCCCTCCGACAACTCCTCCGTCAAGGGGCTGCTCTACCGCAGCGGCTACTCGGGCAACACCGGCGCCTTCTTCCTGACGTCCGCCTTCGGCAGCGGTCGTGTCGCCTTCTGGGGCGACAGCTCACCCATCGACGACGGCACCGGACAGTCCGGCAACACGCTGTACGACGGCTGGAACGACTCCGGCGCCACCAACGCCGCCCTGGCCCTGAACGCCACCGAATGGCTCTCCGGAGCGAGCGGCAGCAGCGGAGGCGGAACCGGCGGCGGAGGCTCGACCTCCTGCACCGCCGCCCAGCTCCTCGACAACAACGGCTTCGAGTCCGGCAGCACCACCTGGACCACCAGCAGCGGCGTCATCACCAACTCCAGCGGCGAGTCGCCCCGTACGGGCTCGTACTACGCCTGGCTGGACGGCTACGGCTCCGCGCACACCGACACCGTGTCCCAGACGGTGACCATCCCGTCCGCCTGCACCTCCGCCACCCTGAGCTTCTACCTGCACATCGACACGGCGGAGACCACCAGCAGTACGGCGTACGACACGCTCAAGGTCCAGCTCCTGAACAGTTCCGGCACTGTCCTGAGCACTCTGGCGACGTACTCCAACCTCAACGCCGCCGGCGGCTACACCCAGCGCAGCTTCAACCTGGGGAGCTACGCCGGACAGACCATCACCCTGAAGTTCACAGGCACCGAGGGCTCCAGTCTGCAGACGTCGTTCGTCCTCGACGACACAGCGCTCGACGTGAGCTGAGCCGCACGGGGGTGGGCCTCTCCCAAGGGCCACCCCCTTCTGCGGGCGGGACGGCGGAGGTAGAGTCGGCGGGCACGTCGGAGCGGGACGGGGTGGAGGCGGGGCAGGGTCACCCCCGGTGGCAGGGGCACCCCGTGGCAGGATCACCGCCCGGTGGCAGGTCGGCTCCACTCGACGGCGGAGTCACACCCATCCGGTGGCCGCCAGCACCTCACGCGCGATGTCGACGACCTCACGCCCGTCGGTCGCCACCCGCACGGTGTCGAGAGGCGCACGCGCGTCCAGCAGTCGCGCCTTGTACGCGCTGGTGCGCAGCTCCTGCTCCAGCTCCGACCCCAGTTCACGGCCCTTCAGCCGGAGGGCGATCGTGTCGTCGGCCGCGGTCAGCAGCACACGGACGAGCCGCGCCTGCGGGCCCATCGCCCGCCGGAACATGCCCGCGGACTCGTCGAGCACGCTGACCGTGTTCGTGTAGACGAGCCGCCGATGGCCGAGCGAGGCGTAGTTCCGCCACACGGCGGTGAGGTTGCGTTCGGTGATCTCGGCGCGGTGGGGATCACCCTCCGGCGCCGGGTGCACCTGTCCCATGAAGTCGCCGTCGATCACGGCGTGTGGGATCTCGGCGGCCCGCAGCCGTGCCGAGACCTCCCAGCCCACCGTCGTCTTGCCGACACCGGCGCGTCCACCGATGAGCAGCGCTTCCGCGTGATCCATCGCCCTCAGCCCCCGGCTTCCGTGAGGAACGGGCCCGGGTGACGCACGGTGTGCACCGCTCTGCGGATCACCGCGACCGGATCACCCTCGTGGTAGGGCCGCTCCGAGGCCTCGATACCGTCGAGGAACTCCTGATAGCGGATGGCGTGCATGAGATGGGCGAGCGGCTCGGCGAGACGGAGGGCGCGGGACGGGGCGCTTCCCGGCGCGTGTGCCGCCCAGGCGTCGGCCCAGGCGCGGGCCGCCGCAGGCCGGTCCGCCTCGGGGAGGTAGTCGATGGCGCGCAGGCCGTCCACCACCGGGTTGCCCCAGTAGGCGTCCGCGAAGTCCAGAACGACCGGACGGCCGCCGTCACTGCGCCAGTTGCCCGGATGGAAGTCGCCGTGCACCACCGTGTCGGGCAGACCGCAGTCCTCCATCTGCCGCCAGCGGCCCGCCAGGTCCCGCACGGCCTGCCTCTCCTCACCGTCGAGCTCCGCCCCGACCGGCCCGTCGAGCAGTGCCTGCCCCCGGGCCGCGAGCACCGGGACGCGCCAGTCCCGGAGCGCGGCGGGACGGCTGCGCGCGAGCGCGGCCTGGGCCGCCACGAACCGTTGCATCACCGCCGTCACGGTATCGGTGGACGCCCCCCAGCAGTCCGTGCCGGGCACGTGCTCCATCAGCATCCGCCGCTCGCCCCGGCCGACGACTGTCGGCGCCAGCCCCGCGTCCACCCGGGCGAACTCGTCGGCGACGGCCGCCTCGTCCGTGGCGAAGCGCGGCGTCGCCTTGAGCCAGACGGGGCCGGACGCGGTGGGCAGCCGGAACAGGCAGGCCAGGTTCCAGGTCCGTCGCTGCTCGACGCGGCCGGTGACGGGGCGTCCCGCCGCCTGGAGCGTACGGATGCCCCAGCCGAGCAGTTCCCGCAGGCCGTCCGCACGCGCCCACGGCATTCGGAGCGCCGCGTCCCCAGCCAACAGCCCCTCGGGAGCCGCCCGTTGACCGAGCAGCCCGGACGCCGGGCGCTCCCACGCCTCCACGTGGTAGGTCGCGTGGCCGTCCCGTCCGCCTTCACCGCCGTCCACCGTCAGCAGCCGCAGCACCGTCACCGGGACCCGGAGCAGCTCCTCCAGCCGCCCGACGACCTGCTCGACCTCCGACCACCAGGGAACATCCACGGGAAACGGCCCCGTGACACCGAGGACGTCCTCGCCGGACGTCACCCACGCACTGACGGTTCGACCCATCGCGCCAGTGTGCGGCTTACGAGGGGACCCAGGCGAACGGTTATTCCGCCGGGCCATGAGGCCGGTAGGCCGGTCCGCGGCTGCGGACCGGCCGGCAGGTGGCCGTCACGGGCGAGGCGGGCTCTTGGCCGCCGCGCCCGCGCAGAGGACACCCAGCACCACGGCGAGTGCGCCGATGACGATGCTGTTGACCACGACTCCGGTGTCCGGACCGGTGCCGACGATCCACGGCGAGATGATCATCCATGTCCCCATCGCGCACATGGCCCAGCTCAGGCCGTACATCCGCTCCGGCATGATGGTGAATCCGAGGGCGAGCAGGCCGAACGCGATCCCCATGATGAGGTTGTGCGTCGCAAGCGGCGGCTGGCTCGTCGTGTAGTGGAGTATCCACGGTGACGCGGCGCAGTACAGACCGAGCAGGAACACCGGTCCGTCCACGAGCGCCACATCGCGACCACCGAGCATGCGGGCGTAGCGGGTCCGCATTTCGGAGACATCGGGGTGGGTCGCCATGTCCCCTCTGCTGTGTGAGACGTCAGCCATGACTGTCTCTCCTTCGACTGTGCACGGCCTGCCCGCATCCGGGATGGAATGCGGCGGAGGGCCGCGTACGCTCATTGTGCTCTTATCTGTTCTTTATGTGTAGGGCTCTGATGGTATGGGGATCTCAGTCCAGTCCGCGGGCCCGTCGGAAGCGCGCCAGACCATCGGACAGGTCGACGATCGGGTCCGGGTAGGCGCCGCACGCGGCCCGTTCCCGGCCCCGCAGGCGCCATGGCTCATGCACCGCCGGCCCGTGCAGCCCGGCGAGTTCGGGGACCCAGCGCCGCACGTACATGCCGTCAGGGTCGTGCCGTCTGGCCTGGACGAGGGGGTTCAGGACCCGGTTGGGCCTGGTGTCGGTTCCCGTTCCGGCCATCCACTGCCAGTTCAGCTGGTTGTTGGCGATGTCGCCGTCGACCAGCAGCCGCAGGAAGTGGCGCGCTCCCACGCGCCAGTCCACGTACAGGGTCTTGGTGAGGAAGCTCGCGGCCAGCAGCCGGGCCCGGCCCGGCATCCACCCCTCGTGCCGCAGCTGCCGCATCGCCGCGTCGATCGCCGGATAGCCCGTACGGCCCTCACGCCACGCCTCGACGTCCGTGCGCGCCGCGCGCTCGGATCGCCAGCGGTCCCCTCGCGTGCGGTAGTCGGCGGTGGCCGCGTCCGGCCGCGCCGCGAGCACCTGACGGTGGAAGTCCCGCCACGCCAGCTGCCGTACGAAGGCATCGGCGCCCGGGCCGCCCGCCTGCCGCACCCGGTGGACGACCTCGACGGGGGAGAGGGTGCCGAAGTGCAGGTGCGGTGACAGACGGGAGGTGGCGTCGCCCGCCAGGTCGTCCTGCCGGTCCCCGTACGCGGCGAGGCCGCCGCGCAGCCACGCCGCCAGCCGCTTCCTGCCCTCCGTCTCGCCACCGGCGGGCAGCCCTTCCGAGACCGCCGCAGGACCTTCGCGTACGGGCAGTCCCTCCGATCCGGCGGTGTCCGGCACCCGCACGGCACGCGGCGCGCCCGACGTGTCGCGCAGCCGCTGCCCGGTCCACCGCCGGAAGTACGCGCCGAAGACGGCGAAGTGGTCGGAGGCGACCGGGGCCACCGTTCCGGGCGGCACGACCGCGTTGACGGTGTCGTGCACCCACAGCCGGCACCCCTGGGCCTCCAGCGCCTGCCGCAGCCGCGCCTCGCGTCGCTGCGCGTAGGCGCTGACGTCTGCCGCCAGGTGAACCTCGACCGCGTCCACCTCGGTGACCACCCGGCACACCTCGTCGACCACGTCCCCGGACCGGACGACGAGACGCCCGCCCCGGGCGCGCAGTCCCGCGTCGAGGTCGTGGAGGCAGTCGGCGAGGAATGCCAGCCGGTTGGGAACGGCGAATCCGGCGGCCGCCACTCCCCGGTCTCGTACGAAGAGCGGCACCACCTGACCGGAGCCGGCCAGGGCGGCCCGCAGCGGCGGGTGGTCGTGCAGACGCAGGTCGGAGGTGAACAGGACGACCGAGACGTGCATGACGTCAACTCCAGGAAAGGGGCCGGCCGCGGTGCGCTCCCCGTCGGGGCGGACGTCACGAGGAGGGCTGGGGCTCGGCCGGACCGGTTCGCGGCGCCCTGGCGGCGGCCCGCGCGATGTTGCGCGCCATGCCTCCGAACACGACGGCGTGGAAGGGGGAGACTCCCCACCAGTAGGCGTGACCGAGCAGCCCGTGCGGATGGAACAGGGCCCGCTGGCGATACCGGGTCCGTCCGTTCTCGTCCTGTTCGGCGTACAGCTCCAGCCAGGCGAGGCCCGGCAGCCGCATCTCGGCCCGCGGACGCAGCAGACGCCCGGGTTCGATCTCCTCCACCCGCCAGAAGTCCAGCGAGTCCCCGACCCGCAAGCGCTGCGCGTCGCGTCGTCCCCGGCGCAGCCCGACGCCTCCGACCAGCCGGTCGAGCCAGCCCCGTGCCGCCCAGGCGAGCGGGAAGGAATACCAGCCGTTCTCGCCGCCGATGCCCTCGACGACTCGCCACAGGGCCTCGCGCGAGGCGTCGACGACGATTTCGCGCCGGTCCGTGTAGAGGCTGCCGCCCGCCCAGTCGGGATCGGTCGGCAACGGGTCGCTCGGCGCCCCGGGCGGCGAGGCGGACGACCAGCGGGTGGTGACCTGGGCGTCGCGCACGCGCTGCAGGGCCAGCCGGACCGCCTCGTCGAAACCGATCGGACCTGACGCGGGGAGGGGGACGTACCGCTCGATGTCGCGCTCGCGGCAGACGACCTCATGGCGCAGCGACTCGGTGAGCGGCCGTGCGATCGACGGGGGAACGGGAGTCACCAGACCGATCCACAGACTCGACAGGCGCGGGGTGAGGACCGGGACGCAGACGATGCGCCGGCGCGGAAGGCCCGCGACAGCCGAGTACCTGAGCATCATGTCCCGGTACGTCAGCACCTCCGGCCCTCCGATGTCGCAGGCGCGGCTGATGCCGTACGGCATCGTCGCGCTGCCGACCAGGAACCGCAGCACGTCCCGGACCGCGATCGGCTGGATCCGGGTGCGAACAGATAGCGCAGCATCTCGAAGGAGGCGGAGCCCGAGCCGATGATGACCGCGGCCCGCAGTACCGTGGTCGGCACGCCGGAGCCCAGCAGGACGCGGCCCACCTCGGCGCGCGACCGCAGATGCGGGGACAGCTCACGCTCGGGCACGTCCGCCGGGGTGAGACCGCCCAGGTAGACGATGCGCCGCACACCCGCGGCACGGGCCTGCTCCCCGAAGATCCGCGCAGCCGTGCGGTCCGTCTCCTCGAAGCCGCGGCCCGTGCCCAGTGCGTGGACCAGGTAGTAGGCGACGTCCATGCCGCGCAGCGCGTCGGCGACGGACCGGGCCCGCGTGACGTCTCCGGCCGCCACCTCGACCTGGGCCGCCCACGGGTGGCCGCTCACCTTCTGCGGGGAGCGGGCCAGGCAGCGCACCTGGTGCCCCGCTGCCAGCAGTTCCGGGACGAGCCGGCCGCCGATGTATCCCGTGGCGCCGGTCACCAGGCAGCGCAGCCCCGGCCCGGAACGGCCTGTGTCCATCCGCCTCGCTCCCTCGCGTCGAAGTCCTCTCAGCGATCACTTCCACAGAACGAGCGCTTCCGGATGCGGCGAAGGGATGTTTTCCGCGAGAGAGACATATCGGCGTCCCTTCCGGGCAGGCGATACGCAGGAAGTTGTCGGTTCGAGTCGATGATCGATGCTGGAGGTGTCGAACCCCATGGGCGCGAAGGTGCTGGAGCGGTTTCCTGCGGGAGCTCCCCGCGGATCGTGGCCGGCGGAGGAGTACGCGGCGGAGCGCCGCGCCGAGGGTGAGCCCGCCAAAGTGGTCATGGACCTGAAGTCGGACGCGTTCCTCGTGGTGGTCCCGGCCCGCGACGACGACTGAGAGGGGCGGCGGTGCGAGCGTGCCGACGCCCACCGCCCCCTGGACTCCGAGGCGTGGACCGACTCGGTGCGCCCCGGCCGAGACGCCGGGCCCGGCGGCAACCCGCCGCCCGCGTACGGCCCCCGCTGGGCCCGTCGAGCCGGCCACCACGCCACGCCGCCGAGTTGACGCCGAAGCCGTCCGAAGCCGGCCGGCTGTGACGTGTCCTGACGCATGGCCGGCGAGGCCGCGGCACATTCCCGTCGTTGCCCACGTGCACCGTCGCGCGGAGTGCGGACCGCCGCGGAGGTCGTTCAAGGGTTTCCCGTCAGGGCGTCGTGGAATGCAAAGGTCCGCGATGCGAGAACGGTCGGGATTCCCTTGACTGCTCCATCCGGCGGCTGCCACGATCGACGACATGGACATGCGACTGGACCTCACGCGGCGACGCCACGTCGACCTCGCGCGCGTCTCCAGCGCCTCCTGTTGCCCCACGACGTGATCCTCATTTCCGCCGGATCCGCCGTCACCTCTTTTCGCCGCACCGCCCCTGTCCCGACGCGACGGGTGCGCCGGGTGCCTTCCTGACACCAGCTCGATTCAGGGCTTTCTCGCGGCGGTGGATCCGGTGTTCCCCGCGCATGTCCGCGAACCGTCCGCAACAGGAGTGCCCGCATGTCCGCAGTACCCGGGCAGGCGCCCCTCCCTCCCGAAAGAGGACCCCATGGCCACCGTCCTGTCCGTCTCCGGCAGTCCCTCCGCCGCCTCCCGCACCAACCGGCTGCTGCGCCATCTGGACCAGCGGCTGACCGCGCAGGGCCACGAGGTGGTCCCGCTCGACATCCGTACCGTGCCCGCCGAGGCCCTGCTCGGCGCAGACTTCCGTCACCCCGCCATCGTGGAGGCGACCGAGTTGTTCGCCCGCGCCGACGGAGTCGTCGTCGGCACGCCCGTCTACAAGGCCTCCTACTCCGGTGTCCTCAAGGCGCTGCTCGACCTGCTTCCCCAGTACGCGCTCACGGGCAAGACCGTGCTCCCGCTGGCCACCGGCGGTTCCCACGCCCACGTGCTGGCCATCGACTACGCCCTGCGCCCGGTCCTCAACTCCATGGGGGCGGCCCATATAGTGCAGGGCTGGTTCACCCTGGACAAGGACATCACCGTGCATGAGGACGGCTCCCTGGCCATCGCGCCGGCCGCCACCGAGGCGCTGCTGCAGGTGGTCGACCAGTTCTCGGCGGTCCTCGGAAGCAGCCCTGTCCTGGCAGCGGCGAGTTGACCATCGCCCATGTGATCGCCGGCGACGCCGAGGCCCTCGCCGTCGCCACCACCCTGGCCGACTGGTTCCGGACCGTGGCACATCCTCGCCCGACGGAGCCCGGCTCGTACGGCCTCCGCGGCGAGAAGCGGTGCTCCACCGGTGCCCTGTTCGCCGACTGATCCCGGTACCGGCCGGTGCCGGGACAGCCGCGCATCGGCCGGGCATGCGGAACGGCACGAGGCCGCCGCGCGACGACCTGTTCCCACGGACACCCGCTGAACGGAGACCCCCGTGTCCCTCACCTTTCACTGGTTCCTGCCCACCAACGGCGACAGCCGCCATGTGGTCGGCGGCGGCCACGGCACCCCGGCGACCGCCTCCGGGCGGGACCGGCCGCCGACGGTCGCCTACCTCACCCAGATCGCCCGCGCCGCCGAGGACCTCGGCTTCGTCGGAGCGCTCACCCCGACCGGTGCCTGGTGCGAGGACGCGTGGCTGACCACCGCGATGGTCAGCCAGAACACCGAGCGCCTGAAGTTCCTGGTGGCCTTCCGCCCCGGCTCCGTCTCGCCGACCCTCGCCGCGCAGATGGCCTCCACGTTCCAGCGTCAGACGGGCGGACGGCTCCTCCTCAACGTCGTCACCGGCGGCGAGAGCCACGAGCAGCGCGCCTACGGCGACTTCCTGGACAAGGACGCGCGGTACCGGCGTACCGGTGAATTCCTGCAGATCGTCCGGGAGTTGTGGCAAGGCAAGACCGTCGACCTGCACGGCGAGCACCTCCAGGTCGAGGACGCCGAACTGGCCCGGGTACCCGACCCGGTCCCCGAGGTCTACTTCGGCGGGTCCTCACCCGTCGCGGGGGAGATCGCGGCCCGGCACGTCGATGTCTACCTCACCTGGGGCGAGCCGCCGGCCCAGGTCGCCGAGAAGGTCGCCCGGATCAGGTCTCTCGCCGCGAAGGAGGGCCGGACCCTGCGGTTCGGCATCCGGCTGCACGTGATCACCCGCGACACCTCCGAGCAGGCGTGGGCCGAGGCCGACCGGCTGCTCGACGGTTTCGATCCCGAGACCGTGGCGTCCGTCCAGGCCGGGCTCGCCCGCAGCGAGTCCGAAGGGCAGCGGCGGATGCTCGCGCTGCACGGCGGAAGCAGGGACGGCCTGGAGATCCACCCCAACCTGTGGGCGGGGATCGGACTGGTGCGCGGCGGCGCCGGCACGGCGCTGGTCGGCAGCCACCAGGAGGTCATCGAACGGATCAAGGAGTACGCGGCGCTGGGCATCGAGGAGTTCGTGCTGTCCGGGTATCCGCATCTGGAGGAGGCGTACTGGTTCGGGGAGGGGGTGCTGCCGAGGCTGGCGGCGGAAGGGCTGTGGCGGCATCCGTCCAGGGCGCGGGACGCCCTCGCGTCACAGGTCCCCTTCGCGAGCTGAGCCCAGGGCCGCCAGGTGGTCGAGGTGTGCCCGGCGCGACTCGGCCGTCTGGCCCTGCACCAGCAGGAACATCCCCTCCCTGGCGAGCCGTTGGGCCGTGCTCGTCAGCATCATCGCGCGGCCCCCGCCGGCCACCACCGCCGCCGTGGTGGCCGCGCGCAGCACCTCGTACGCCTGCGTCCTGAGCGCCAGCCGCTCCTGAAGGCGTTCGTGCGGGGCCGCCTGGTCGGCCAGGGCGTAGGCGCGGCCCCTCACCTCACCGAGCCGGTGCCGCAGGGGCGCCGCGGTGTCGTCGTCCAGCAGACCGAGCGCCGCCTGAGCCACACCGAACACCGCCGGTGAGGTGTTCACCGTCTTAGGCCGGTCGGCGGCCGCCCACCGCTCGTACGGCGTCCGCAGCGCCACCGCCTCCTCCGGCAGCCGCAGCCCGTCCAGCTCCAGCGAGACCGTGCGGGCCGCGGTGAGCGCCGCCAGCCGCAGCGGCGCCGACGCCCGCAGCCCCGGCTGGTCGCGCGCCTCGGTGAAGGCGAACAGCGCCTCGCCGGCGTCGGTCACCCCGGCGAGCAGCATCACGTCGTTCAGGCCCCATCCGGTGTACCAGGGCACGGTCCCGTCGAACCGCCATCCATCCCGCTCCCGCGTGACCCGCACCGGTACGCGCGGATACGACCGCAGATGGGCGTACGCCACCCCCGACAGCAGCTCCCCGCGCGCCAGCGGGCCGAGCAGCCGCTCCCGCACGGGCAGTTCGCTCTGCGCCAGCGTCAGTACCGGTGTGTGGTGCTGGGTCTGCACGAACCACGTCGAGCAGCACGCCCCCGCCAGGAGCTCCGCCGTCTCACGGGCCACCGCGACGGGCGCGCCCGAGCCGCCGTACTCCACCGGGGCGCTCACCCCGAGCAACCCCGACCGCTTGACGGCCTCGATGTGGCTCACGGGCACGCCCTCCTGGTCGACACGCTCCGCCTGAGGCGCCAGGACGTCGGCGGCGAGCTGTCGGGCACGGGCGACGAGAGGGTGCGCTGTGGTGGTCATGACGACGATTGTCCGATGCGCGGCAGCCGGGTTGGCGCAGGACGCCACGCAGTGCCGCCGAGTCATGCGGTCGCATGGCTGCGGATTTCACCCCGTGGACGTTCCCCCTCCTGACGCCCGGCCATCTGCCGTGGTGTCATGCACCTGACCATCCTGATCCTCGACCGAAGGGTCACCTCATGCGAACCCCCCACGCCCTGCTCGCCGCCGCCACCGTGCTGGCCGCGGCGACCGTGGCTTCTCCGTCCCATGCGGCCGCCGCGCTTCCCGCCGCCGGCGCCTACTACGTCCAGAGCGTCACGACCGGGCTCAACGCGGCCGACCACGGGGGAGCCGTCGAACAGCACAACCCCAAGGGCAACGAGGACCACCAGCAGTGGAACCTCAGAGCGAGCGGATCCTCGTACGTCCTGGAAAGCGCCGACACGGTGGGCATCTGCCTCGGCCGCTCGGGCGACCAGGCCCGCACCGTCGCCTGCGCGAGCGCCGACGCGGCCTGGGACATCACACAGGCCGGAGACGACCAGTACACACTCAAGGTGCCCGGAACCGACCGCTACCTGACCGTGGCCGCCAAGGCCTCCGGTGCCGACTACCCTGCCCAGCTCACCATCGGCTCCGCGAGCGGCCTCGCCTCCTGGTACCTCACCCCGGTCGCCTCGCCCACCAGCCCGATGCCGTCCCCCGACCGGCGCACCCTCGACCAGGTCACCTTCCTCACCGCGCACAACGCCTACGCCAACGGCGTCGACGGCGGCTTCGCCCCGCCCTTCGTCAACCTCGTACCCAACCAGGCACGCGGGATCAACCAGCAACTCGCCGACGGTGTCCGCGGTTTCATGCTGGACATCCATCAGACCCCCGACGGTGCGATCCTCTGCCACAACAGCTGCACCCTGGTCAGCCGTCCGGTCGCCCTGTGGGTGGACGTCCAGCGGATGGTGGACTTCCTCAAGGCCCACCCCGATCAGTTCATCACCGTCTTCCTCGAGGACTACGTCGACCCGGGCGTCCTGCGCGGTGAACTGGCCCGGGTGAGCGGCCTGTCCGATGTCCTCTACCGGCCCGACCGGAGCGGAGTGAAACAGAACGGCTGGCCGAAGATGGCCGAACTGATCGCCGCGAACCACCGACTGCTGATCTTCACCGACCACAGCCGCTCCTCCGACGAGGCAGCCGGGCTCACCCGTGACAGCTTCGGTGTGATGTACCAGAAGGACTGGACCGTCGAGAACCACTGGTCCATGGGCTCGGGCATAGGCTCCTCCGACTGGTCCTGCCACAGCCGCTGGTACGACGCGAACACGAACATTCCGCTGACCCGTACCGAACCGGGCTTCCGCCCGCTGTTCGTCATGAACCACTTCCGGGACGCGACGATCACGTCCACCGCGCGCACGGACAACACCAAACTCACCGACCGCGCCCAGCGGTTCTGCCAGCCGGCCGCCCGCAAGAAGCCCAACTACCTGGCCGTGGACCGCTATGACCTCGGAGACCCGGCCTTGGCCGTCAGCACCCTGAACACGTATACCTATCCCTAAAGGGCGTGCGCCGGAGCCCCGGAGTGTGTGCATGATCCACCCATGACCTCACAGACGATCAGCGCGGACGCCGCGGGCACCTGGAAACTCGGCGACCTGCCCGTCCACCGCATCGGCTTCGGCGCGATGCGGCTGACGGGCAGCGCCGCCTTCCACCTCGGGACGCCGAGTGACCGCGAACGGTCGATCGCCGTGCTGCGCAAGGCGGTCGAACTCGGCGTCAACCACATCGACACGGCCGCCTTCTACTTCTCCTCGCTGCGCTCCGCGAACGAGATCATCAACAGCGCGCTGGCGCCGTATGCGGACGACCTGGTCATCGCCACGAAGGTGGGCCCGTTCCGCGACTACTCGGGGGAGTGGGGCACATGGGCCCGCCCCGACCAACTGCGCGGCCATGTCGAGGAGAACCTGCGCCAGCTCGGCCGCGACCACCTGGACATGGTCTACCTGCGCAGGTCGCAGCAGCGGTGGGACTCGATCGCCGAGCACTTCGGGGCTCTCGCCGAGCTGCGTGAGGCGGGCCTGATCCGCCATCTGGGCATCTCCGGCGTCGAACCCCGCCACCTTGTGGAGGCGCAGGCGATCGCGCCGGTGGTGAGCGTTCAGAACAGGTACGGGCTGCACGAGTTCGACCCGGACACGGACGAACTCCTGAGGATCTGCGGCGAGCAGGGCATCGCGTTCGTACCGTTCTTCGCCATCGCGGGCAAGGGCGCCGAGCGCGGCCCGTCCGGTGACGAGATGGACGAGGTCGACGCGATCGCGCGGGCCCAGGGCGCCACCCCCGCCCAGGTCCGCCTGGCGTGGACGCTCCAGCAGGGCCCGCACGTCCTGGCCATCCCGGGCACCGGCAACCCCGACCACCTGGTGGAGAACGTGGCGGCGGGCGCGCTGCGCCTGACCGCTGAGGAGATGGCCCGTCTCGACGCGCTGCACCGCCAGGCCGAGTGAGGGTCCGTGTCACATCCCCCAGCCGGATGTGACACGGGCTCCGAGCCTTCAGGGCGCCGAGGACCGCACCGGCTCCCTGGCGTCGGCGAACGTTCGTGGAGCCAGCCGGGCGGCGGCGTACGCGCACAGGCTCAGCCAGCACAGGGCGAGCAGCCAGCCGCCCAGGACGTCTGAGAACCAGTGCACCCCCAGGTACACACGGGTCAGGCCGACCGAGACGCCCCAGGTGAGCACGACGGCCACCAGGCCGACTCTGCCGCGCGGGGCACGGACGAGGATCGCGAGCGCCAGCAGCCCGGCGGTGAGCGCGGCCGTCGTCGTATGGCCCGAGGGGAACGACCAGCCCGAGGCGTGCGTGACCCAGTCCGTGCGCTCCGGGCGCGGACGCGCGGCCAGCGACATGACCCCGTAACGCACGGTCTGGCCCATGGCCAGACAGGCGACACAGGCAGCGGCGGCGAGAGCGCCGCTGCGGGCCGTGCGGCCCGTCGTGAGGCCTGCCGCGGTGGCCAGGAGGTAGGGGACGAATCCGGTGCCCGTGTACGTCACCGCGCGCGCCACGGCGACCGCGACGGGCGGACGATGGGCGAGCGACCAGTGCAGCAGGTCCGCGTCCCCGAACAACGGGGCGCCGCCGTGCCCCGTCACGGTCAGCGCCAGCAGCACGAACGCCATTAGGGTGCCGAGCGCCGTGGAACCGGCGAGGTCGGCCGTGGCCGCCCGTCTCACGACCGCGGCCCGGGTGCGGGGGCCGGGTGCGGCGGTGCGGTGCGCGGTACGGCGCCCATGGGAGTGAGCCCCTCTCATAATGGACGTGCGGATCCGGTCGGCCGGATCCGCGAAGACTACACTTCTGTAGACGGTCTACAGGAATGTAGACGAAAACCGGGGTGAGGAAGGTTCCATGGCCGAAGCGAAGGACGAGCGCCGTCCGGCGGGCGAGCTGGAAGCGAGCGTCATGGCCGCCCTGTGGGCCGCGGACGCCCCCCGGACCCCGGGCCAGGTGCAGCAGAGCCTCGGCAGCGGCCTCGCCCGTACGACGGTCACGACGATCCTGTCCCGGCTGCACGACAAGGGCATCGTCGGCCGCCGCCGCGAGGGCCGCGGCTACGCCTACTTCCCCGTCCAGGACGCCCACGGGCTCACCGCCCGGCGCATGCACACCGAGCTGGACCGGGACAGCGACCGGCACACCGTGCTGGCCCGCTTCGTCGCCCAGCTCAGCGAAGACGACGAGCGCGTCCTGCGGGACCTGCTGGAATCCGGTGAGCAGTGACCTTCCTGCTGCTCCTCCCGCTCGCACTGCCGTTCGCGATGCCCCCGCTGGCGCGGCGCGCGCTGGAACGGCTCGCGCCCCAGGCCGCGCTGTGGGTGGTGACCTGCTGCACGGTCGTCCTCGCGTGCTGTTCCCTGACCGCGCTCGGCGCGTTCGTGCTCACCGGGTTGCTGAAGCTGCCGCTGTTCGCCGCGCTCGGCGACCTGGTTCGCCCGCTGCGCGCCGGATCGGACCTGTTCGTCGTTCCGGCGGCGGCGTTCTCGGTCGGTGGGCTCGCCGTGTGCCTGTGGGCCCTGTGCCGTACCGTGCTGCGGCAGGCCCGGGCGTTCCGCGCCGCCACCACTGAGGCGGACCGCCGCACCACCGCGGGCGACCTGTGCGTGATCGACTCCCCGCGCCCGGACGCGTACGCGCTGCCCGGGCGGCCGCACCGCATCGTCGTCACCACCGGGATGCTGCGCAGCCTCAACCCCGACGAGCGCGAGGCGCTCTTCGCGCACGAGCGGGCCCACAACGCGGCCGGTCACCACTACTTCCTCGCGGTGGCCGAACTGGCCGCCCTCTGTCACCCCGGGCTGCGGTCCGTCGCGCCGGTCATCCGGCTCGCGGTCGAGCGC
The DNA here is from genome assembly GCF_002920635.1 of Streptomyces sp. Ru72. Classification (GTDB taxonomy): domain Bacteria; phylum Actinomycetota; class Actinomycetes; order Streptomycetales; family Streptomycetaceae; genus Streptomyces. The sequence goes on from NZ_PQSR01000049.1 coordinate 19,027, forward strand.
GCCGCCGACGAGACCGCCGCCGTCGTGGTCGGCGACCGGCGGCTCACCGCCCGGGCGATCGGCCGTGCCGCCCTCGCCACCCGCGCCACCCCCGACGAACGGCCCGCCTTCACGCCTGCCGCGACCGCCGGACCCGTGCCCCAACGGGTCGCCGCCCTCCTGGCCGCCCCGCGCACCCCGCACCGGGCCGCCCGCTCGATCGCCGCCCTCCTCGTCGCCTGCGCCGCCGTGTCCGCCTGCGCCTCGGCGACAGGCGTCATCGGCTTCCATCACGAGGTCGAGGTCGCCCAGGGCGAAGAGGCGCACTGAAAGCGCACCATCACTGAGTCGCACCGGGGGTGGCGCAGCCCACACCGGTGCGCCCGTCGGTATGCCGTACGCTACGTGTTACGTATAACGTCCTGCGCTCCGGCGCCGGACGCCGCACCCGGAAGGCCCCATGAGACGCATCGCCCTGGTCACCCTCGTCGTCGACGACTACGACACCGCGATCCGCTTCTACACCGACGCCCTGGGGTTCCGGCTCGCGGCCGACGAGCCCCGGGGCGACGGGTCCCGATGGGTCGTGGTCGAGCCGGGAGCCGACGGCCACGGCACGGGGCTGCTGCTCGCCCGGGCCAAGGACGAGGCGCAGCGCGGCCGGGTCGGTGACCAGACCGGCGGGCGCGTGGGCTTCTTCCTGCACACCGACGACTTCGCCCGCGACCACGCCCGGATGACCGCGGCCGGCGTCACCTTCCTGGAGGAACCGCGGCACGAGCCGTACGGCACGGTCGCCGTCTTCCAGGACCTGTACGGCAACCGCTGGGACCTGCTCCAGCCCGCCGAGTAGTCCCCGGCCGATCCCCCTGAAGAACAACCCGTCGAGGAACCACCGCACATGACCGCCCCGCGCATCGACACCGACACCCTCCGCCGCCTGCCCAAGGCCGTCCTGCACGACCACCTCGACGGCGGCCTGCGCCCCGCGACCGTCGTCGAGCTCGCACGGGAGGTCGGCCACACCCTGCCCACCACCGACCCCGGCGAACTGGCCGCCTGGTACTACGACGCCGCCAACTCCGGCGACCTGGTGCGCTACATAGCCACCTTCGAGCACACCCTCGCCGTGATGCAGACCCGCGAGGGCCTGCTGCGCACCGCCGAGGAGTACGTCCTCGACCTCGCCGAGGACGGCGTCGTCTACGGCGAGGTGCGCTACGCCCCCGAGCTGATGGTCAAGGGCGGGCTGACCCTGAACGAGGTCGTCGAGACCGTCCAGGAGGGGCTCGCCGCCGGCATGGCGAAGGCGGCGGCCGCCGGTACCCCGGTGCGCGTGGGCACGCTGCTGTGCGGCATGCGCATGTTCGACCGGACCCGCGAGATCGCCGACCTGGCCGTCGCCTACCGGGACGCGGGTGTCGTCGGCTTCGACATCGCCGGCGCCGAGGACGGCTTCCCGCCCGCCGACCACCTGGCCGCCTTCGAGCACCTGCGTCTCGAGAGCGTCCCCTTCACCATCCACGCGGGCGAGGCGCACGGCCTGCCCAGCATCCACCAGGCCCTGCAGGTCTGCGGCGCCCAGCGCATCGGCCACGGCGTCCGCATCACCGAGGACATCGTCGACGGAAAGCTCGGCCGCCTGGCCGGCTGGGTGCGCGACCGCCGTGTCGCCCTGGAGATGTGCCCGACCTCCAACCTCCAGACCGGCGCCGCACCCTCGATCGCCGAGCACCCCATCACCGCCCTGAAGGACCTCGGTTTCCGCGTCACCCTCAACACCGACAACCGTCTGGTCTCCGGCACGACGATGACCCGGGAGATGTCCCTGCTGGTCGAGGAGGCGGGCTGGACCCTGGAGGACCTGCGCACCGTCACGGTGAACGCGGTCAAGAGCGCCTTCATCCCGTTCGACGAGCGCAGCGCCCTCATCCGGGACGTCGTCCTGCCCGGCTACGAGGCCGCGCTCTGAAGCAGTCCCCGTACGTAGGCGGCCTGTCCGACGTGCTGCAGATCGTCGGACAGGACGCTCACCAGGCGAACGCCGAGACTGACCGGCGGGTCCCAGCGTTCGTCGACGATGCGCTCGAGGTCCTTGGCGGCCAGCCCCCGCAGCGCCTGAAGGGTCTGCTCGTGCACGGCGTCGTAGTACCCGGTCAGCAGGTCACCGGAGTCCACCCGGACCTTGGCGACCTTCGCGGGGCTGTGCCCGTACCCGGTGTCGTGGCGCGGCAGATCGAGGCCGAGACGCTTCTCCCAACCCTGTGACAGCCACACCTGGTCGAGGTCGAAGGCGTCGGCGACATGGTCGTCCTGGACGCGGGTGAGGTGCCATACGAGCCAGGCGACGGAGTTGGTGTCGGCGGTGGGCCGGGCGTCGAGGTCGTCCGGATCCAGGCCGTCGACGGCGGCGTGGACTTCTTCCTGGATGCGGCTGTAGCCGTCGATGAGGATGTCCTTGGCATGCATGGCTCCACCATCCCGCATCGCCGCCCCTCGTGCGTCCGGAGCCCGGCACCCGTGCCCGTCACGGCGGTGGTGACGCCAAGCCCTCGACGTCCAGCAGGGTGATCAGCGCACGGGCCGCAGGCCCGGTGGCCCGCTCGGGTGGGAGCAGGGCGACGGTCTCGTACTCCGGCCCGGCGGCGGTCGTGAGGGGGAGAGCGGTGAGGGACGGATGCTTGTGCCGGAAGTGCCGGGGTACGACCGCGATGCCCAGGTTCTCGTCGACCAGGTCGAGGAGGCTGTGCACGTCGTTGACCTCCAGCGCCACCGTGCGCCGTACGCCCGCCGCGGAGAACGCCGCGTCGGTGGTGCGGCGCGGCCCCCAGTCCGGGTGGAAGTCAACGAAGACCTCCCCGCGCAGGTCCTCGGGCGTGAGCACCGCTCCGCGCGATGCCAGACGGTGGTCCGGATGGCACAAAACCGTCATCGACTCGCTGGTCAGCGACACGGACCGCAGCTGTTCGGTGTCCGCCTGCGTGCGGTAGGCGAAGGCCAGGTCCAGCCGCCCGGCGGCGACCTCCTCGGCCAGCGCGCCCGAGCCCGCCTGCCGCAGCCGGATCTCCACATCCGGGTGGCGCCGCCGGAACGCCGCGAGCAGCCCGGCCACATGCACTCCCGGGATGCACTGCTCGGTGCCGAGCGCCAGCGTGCCGCGCAGGACGCCCTGCACCGCGGCCACCGCCTCGTGCGCCGCCCGGACCTGTGCCAGGATGCGCTCCGCCTCGCCGAGCAGGGCGCGCCCGGCCTCCGTCAGGGTCACCCGGCGGGTGGTGCGCACGAACAGCGGGGCCCGCAGCTCCCGCTCCAGTGCCCGGATCGACGCCGACAGGCCCGACTGGGACACCATGAGGCGTTCCGCCGCCCGGGTGAAGTGCTGGTCCTCGGCGACGGCGACGAAGTGCTGGAGGTGGCGCAGTTCCATGATTGAGAAGCGTATCCGCTGAATTCCATCGGATTCTTCTGTTGGACCACTGCCCGCAGGCAGGGCGAGAGTGGTGACCGGTTCCCGGAACCGCTCACCCGTGCGCCAACCCTTCTGGAGTCGCGTTGTACACCGCCCATCCCGACCGCTACGAGGCCATGCCCTACCGCCGCACCGGACGCAGCGGCCTGCAGCTGCCCGCGCTGTCGCTCGGCCTGTGGCACAACTTCGGCCCGGACCGCCCGGTCGCCACCCAACGCGCCATCCTGCGCCGCGCCTTCGACCTCGGCGTCACGCACTTCGACCTGGCGAACAACTACGGCCCGCCGCCCGGTGCCGCCGAGTCCGCCCTCGGCGAGGCGCTGAAGGCGGACTTCGCGGCCTACCGCGACGAGCTGGTCATCTCCACCAAGGCCGGCTATCTGATGTGGCCCGGGCCGTACGGCGAGTGGGGCTCGCGCAAGTACCTGCTGTCGTCGCTCGACCAGAGCCTGAAGCGGATGGGCCTGGACTACGTCGACATCTTCTACTCGCACCGCCCGGACCCCGACACTCCGCTGGAGGAGACGATGGGCGCCCTGCACTCGGCGGTCCAGCAGGGCAAGGCGCTGTACGTCGGCGTCTCGAACTACTCCCCGGAGCAGACCCGTGAGGCCGCCCGCATCCTCGGCGAGCTGGGCACCCCGCTGCTGATCCACCAGCCGCGCTACTCGATGCTGGACCGCCGTCCCGAGGACGGGCTGCTGGACACCCTGGACGAACTCCAGATCGGTTCCATCGCCTACTCGCCGCTGGAGCAGGGCCTGCTCACCGCCCGCTACCTCGACGGCATCCCGGAGGACTCGCGCGCGGCGAGCGACAGCCCGTTCCTCAATTCCGACGCGGTCACCGAGGAGCTGGTGGGCAGGCTGCGCGCCCTCGACGACATCGCCAAGTCCCGCGGCCAGTCCCTGGCCCAGATGGCCCTGGCCTGGGTGCTGCGCGGCGGCCGGGTCACCTCCGCCCTGGTCGGCGCGAGCAGCCCGCAGCAGTTGGAGGACAGTGTCGCGGCGATCGGCAACCTGGACTTCGAGGCGGAGGAGCTGGCGCGGATCGACGCGCTCGTCCTGCAGTGAGGTGACCACGAGGGGTCCGGCGGCAGGTGTCGCCCTGCCGCCGGGCCATGCGGCCGCAGGGCGATCAAGCCGTGCGCGTTCGCCCGGCTCCCGGAGCCGGGCGCGGCCTCCGGCCGAGCGTGTACCGAGGACGCCGGGGCTGCGGCGCCCGGCCCGCCCGGCGTCCGCGCCTCCTCGGGCGGTTGACGCCGGACGTCGGCGCCGGTACCCCCGGATCCCGTTCCCAATCGGCCCGGTGCCGCGGCAGCCCTGCGGTTGAGGGGCAGTTCCGCGTGTCCAAGACTGGGCAGGTACGGGCAATCGACTACGGCGGGCGACGCGGCCGTGTCGGCCGCGGACGGGTGGTTCATCGTGACGATCTCACCCTTCGGGTCAGGCGACCCGTTCTCCGAACTCTTCAACCGCTTCTTCGGCATGAGTCCGGCGACCTCACCGCCGGCCGTCCAACGTGTCCCCATCGGACGTCTCCTCAGCGACTCCGCGCACGAGTTGCTCGCCACCGCCGGCGCACGGGCGGCCGAGGACGGGTCCGATCTCGACACCGTCCACCTGCTGTGGGCCGCGACCCAGGTGCCGGCCGCGCGCCAGGTGCTGGAGCAGGCGGGCGCCGCCCCCGGCAAGCTCGCCGGCGACCTGCGGGAATCCCTGCCCTCCGGGACCGGCACGGGTGAGCCCGCGCTGACGCCGGCGGCCAAACGTGCCCTGCTCGCGGCGCACGCCCGCTCCCAGGCGGCCGGCGCCTCATACATCGGCCCCGAGCACATCCTCGCCGCGATCCTGGACGATCCGCGCTCCCCGCTGGCCCGGGCCCTCAGGACGGAGGGAGCGACGCCGGGCGCGCTCGGCGGCGCGCCCCGGCAGGGGAGGGAGGCGGGCGGGCACCCCGACACACCGACGCTCGACGAGTACGGGCGCGACCTCACCGACGAGGCGCGCGCCGGACACCTGGACCCGGTGGTCGGCCGGGCGGCCGAGATCGAGCAGACCATCGAGGTACTCTCCCGGCGCACGAAGAACAACCCGGTGCTGATCGGCGATCCCGGCGTCGGCAAGACCGCGATCGTCGAAGGGCTGGCCCAGCGCATCGTGGCGGGCGAGGTCCCCAAGGCGCTGAAGGACCGCCGCGTGGTCGCCCTCGATCTCGCCGGCCTCGTCGCCGGCTCCCAGTACCGGGGCCAGTTCGAGGAGCGGCTCAAGAAGGTCATCGACGAAGTCACGGGGGCAGAGAAGAGCGTCGTCCTCTTCATCGACGAACTGCACACGGTCGTCGGCGCCGGCGGCACCGGCGAGGGATCCATGGACGCGGGAAACATCCTCAAGCCCACCCTCGCCCGCGGCGACCTCAGCGTGGTCGGCGCCACCACCATCGACGAGTACCGCAAGCACATCGAGAAGGACGCCGCGCTGGAACGCCGCTTCCAACCCGTCATGGTGCCCGAACCCACCGTCGAGGAGACGGTCGAGATCCTGCGCGGACTGCGCGACGCCTACGAGGCCCACCACCAGGTCCGCTACACCGACGAGGCGCTGGACGCCGCGGCCGCCCTCTCCGACCGTTACATCAGCGACCGCTTCCTGCCCGACAAGGCCATCGACCTCATGGACCAGGCCGGAGCCCGGGTCGGACTGCGCAGCGTGGGGGACTCCGCGGAGGCCGCGGACCTCGAGGGCCGGCTGACCCGGCTGCGCCGGGAGAAGGACGAGGCCGTCAGCACCGAGGACTTCGAGCGCGCGAGCCAACTCAAGCGGGAGATCACGGAGTTGGAGGGCCGGCTGGCCTCGGTCGGCGAGGGCGGAGCACCCACGCCCAGCGTCACCCCCGACGACATCGCCGAAGTCCTCTCCGCCCGCACCGGTATTCCCGTCTCCCAGCTCACCGAGACCGAACGCGACCGGCTGATGAAGCTGGAGGAGGTCCTGCACGAGCGGGTCGTCGGCCAGGACGACGCGGTCACCGCCGTGGCCCAGGCCGTGCGCCGCGGCCGGGCCGGCATGGGCGACCCGAACCGGCCCACCGGCAGCTTCCTCTTCCTCGGCCCCACCGGCGTCGGCAAGACGGAACTCGCCAAGGCGCTGGCGGAACTGCTCTTCGGCGACCCGGACCGCATGATCCGCTTCGACATGAGCGAGTTCCAGGAGAAGCACACCGTCTCCCGGCTCATCGGCTCCCCGCCCGGCTACGTCGGCTACGAGGAGGCCGGACAGCTCACCGAGGCGGTGCGGCGCAAGCCGTACAGCGTCGTGCTGTTCGACGAGGTGGAGAAGGCCCACCGCGACGTGTTCAACCTGCTGCTGCAGGTCCTGGACGACGGACGGCTCACCGACGCGCAGGGGCGCACGGTCGACTTCCGCAACACCGTCGTCATCATGACCAGCAACATCGCCTCCAAGCACATCCTCGACCACCACGGCGACATCGACGAGATCAGGGACGACCTGACGGCGGAACTCCAGGCGCACTTCCGCCCGGAGTTCCTCAACCGGATCGACGAGGTCATCGTCTTCCACGCCCTGGGCCGCCGGGACCTGGTGCGGATCGTCGACCTGCTCCTGGCGGGCAGCCGCCGCCGGCTGCGCGCCCAGCAGATCGGCCTGGAGGTCACAGAGACGGCCAAGGAGTGGCTGGCGAACCGCGGCTACCAGCCGGAGTACGGGGCCAGGCCGCTGCGCCGCACCATCCAGACCGAACTCGACAACCGGCTGTCGAACATGCTGCTCGAGGGCACGCTCAACCCGGGCGACACCGTCGTCGTCGACGTCGTGGACGGTGAACTGGGCCTGAGCCTCAAGGCGAAGGCGGCGGCCCAGGAGCAGGGAGCGCCGGGCGGCAGCCCGGAGGACACCGAGGAGGAGCCTCCGAGCTGGCCGGGACCGATTTCCTAGTGCCGCGAGGCAGGCGCCACTTTGGCAACAGGCCCTAACCCGCCGCGCCCTCGGGGACGCGGTCCAGGAACCCGTGCACGCTGCGGATACGCCCCTCGCCGTCCAGGGTGATCACGTCCGAGCCGGCGACGGGCGCCGAGCCGTCCGCGTCGCTCGTCAACTCCCAGGAGAAGCGGGCGAGTTCGTGGTGACCGTCGACCGCGCCCGTGAGCCGGAAGGAGAACCCCGGGAACTGCGCGTGCGCTCCCGCGATCAGGGCGACGATCTGCTCGTGCCCGCTGACGTCGGCCAGAGGGTCGGTGTAGGTTCCGTCCGCGGTCCAGGCGGCGGCGACCGCCTTCGCCAGCGCCTGAGCGTCACGGGTGTTCCACGCCTCGAAGTACCGGGCGACGGCGGTCTCGTAACGGTTGGTCTCTGCGGTCATGACGATCAGCCTCCGTCGAGGTCACATGCACTGGTCAGGGGCCGGATCCCGGAGTCTGGTGCCTGGCGGGAGCCGACACCGCAACCATGCCCGGACACCCGTGGGGGCGTCGATTACCTCCCGGGTAAGCGCGGGCACACCGGGCGGAGTGGCCCGATTGCGCCAGAAGCGGCCGTGAATATGCCAGGAGACTGGCTGAAATCGCATGGTGACAGAGGGTCAGGAGTGGCGATACTCGAAAGAGCGGGCGACCCGGGACACGATAGAAAGCGCTACCGCGCCGACAGCGGGACGCCCACGTGCACAGCGAGCGAACGCAAGGCACCACGGGCCGATCCGGCACCGAGCACCGCACGGGGGGAGCGATCGTGCACGACGAGTTCCTGTGCCATGTCACGGCATACGGCGTCTGCGGGGGGCAACGGGTCGGCGTCCCTCTCGGCACCTACCGCGCCCCGACCCTGGCCCTCGCCCTGTGGTGGATGCGCGACCGTGCCTCCTGGATCGCCGAACGGCTCGACCCGGCCCCCGACAACCCGCTCTACCCGCCGAACTCCGTCGCCCCCGTCGCCGACACGGTCCCCGACGTGCCGGCCGTCCTGCGCGCCTGGTGCAAGGACGTCGGGCAGCAGGAGAGGGTGGCCGAGGAGCTGGCGGCCGGCCGGCTGGTCCGTGTCGCCGTCAGTGACGACACCACCGAGTACGAACTGCTCGCCGAGTCCGTGGACGCGCTGCGGATGCAACGGTTCGTGCCCGCGCTGTCCACCCCGGTGGCCTGACCGGAGGCGGGGCGCCGCGTCACGGAACCTCGCCCCGTCGCCGCACACGCTGGGCGAGCAGCCCGCCCACGAACCCGGTCGCGAGTCCCCACACCATGGCGAGCCCCAGCGCCGTCCCCGGCCGGGGTCTCAGGAACAGCACGCCGGAGAGCCCTCCGCCGAGGTCGCCGACCCCGATGAGCGACAGGCCGTAGTGCGCCGAGACCCGGCACAGCAGGCAGACGGCGAGAACCGCCGCGATCAGCGCGACCGCCATGTGCACGGCGTGCCGCCACGGCCGCACCGACGCCGGTGAGCGCACCGCCAGCACGAACCCGGCGGTGATCAGCAGCACGGCGTCCACGGCCACGAGCCACCAGACCCGGCCGTCGTACCGGGCGAGCGTACGAAGGTTCAGCGTCGAGAGGTACGGAGTCCGCAGCACCTCGTCGAGCGGATGCGGCATGGGCAGCCCGAACGGCCCGTCCACCCGGCCGTGCCAGGTGGCGCCCATGCCGAGGGTGAGCACCGGCCACACCAGGTTGGGGAGGCCCAGCAGGATCAGCGCGAACGTCTCGGCCGGGTGCCCGCGGGTCGCCGCCACCACCAGCGCGACGACGGCGCCCAGGGCGACGCAGGCGAGCAGCAGGGCCACCATGGCGAAGGCGGCGGGCCGCACCGAATCCTGGAAGCGCAGCAGCCGGGCCGGCAGCGGCGCACCCCGTGACACCAGCAGGGCGAGGACGAGCACGCCCGCCAGCCACAGCAGACCGAACAGCACGGTCGGCCAGAGGTCCGTGGTGAAGCCGATCCTCGGGGAGATCCCGAACAGGCTGCCGATGTCGCCGATCGTTCCGGTGCCGAGCGGAACCGCGAAGGTCTGGCGGGCCACCAGGGCGAGACCGACGAGCGCCACCAGCCACAGCACGGCGATCCGGCCTGCCCAGCCCGCCAGTTCACGCCCGCCGGCGACGGCCCGGTGCCGCAGCGGGCGCAGGAATCCCGTGGCGATCACCAGCGCCCCGGACAGCGTCACCGACAACGGCATCACCGTCAGCCCCGCCCGTGCGCCGGCCGACGCACCGGCGTCGCCCGCCAGCCTCACACTGCCGCCGACAGCCACGACGACCACGGCCACGACCACACGGGGGAACCCGCCCTCCGGGATGGCGCTGCCGCCCGCCGCCCACAGCCCGAGCGCGGCGAGCGCGCCCATGACGACCAGCCCGGCCAGCACCGTCACGCAGGCCCGCACCCAGCCGTGCGGTGCGAGTGCCGGTCCGCCGGTGCGCGCGGCGGCCCGGCCGGACGGGCTCGTGACGCTCACACTGCCACGCTAGTGCCGTGACCGGAAAGGTTCACCGGCTCGCGACGCCCGGCAGGGGACCTCGCCGCGTTGTCGCATCGCCCGCGTACATCCAGTACGCGGGCGATGCTCCACCACTGCCTGAACGGCGTGGGGCACCCCCAGCACCGGACGCCGCGGGCTTTCCGGCAAACCTTTCCGGTCACAGCACCGGGCAGCCTCACGACGCCCCGTACGGCCACGCCCGCCTCCTTGGCGAGCGCATCGATGTCCTCCGCGAGCGCGTCGACGGCCGCATCGGTCGAACGGCCGGGCCGCGGCACCCGTCAACTGCCGCCACCATGTCGGCCGCACGGCTTCACCCAGGGCAGAACGCCGCTCCCTTCCCGTGGCGCCCCGGATCCCTAGGCTGAAGGGGTGAGCACTCATGCGCCGAACGAAGCCCGCGTCATCCCCCTGCGCCCGCAGACCGCGCCGCCCGGCTCCGGTGCGGCGACCCGCACCCCGCAGCGACCGACGGGGGCCCCGCAGCCACCCGCGCCCAAGGAGCCCTTGTGGCGGGACCTCGTCGGTGATGTGCTGCGGCGCGAGCGGCTCGCACAGGAGCGCACGTTGAAGGACGTCGCGGAGGCGGCCCGGATCTCGATGCCGTACCTGTCCGAGCTGGAACGCGGCCGAAAGGAGGCCTCCTCCGAGGTCCTCGCGGCCGCCGCCCAGGCCCTCGGGCTCGGTCTCGCCGACCTGCTCTCGCTCGCCCAGGACGAGCTGGCCCGGTACGCCCGGAGCCGGGTGGGCCGGGGCCGCAGGTCCCCGACGGCGCAGTACGACGGTCTCTGCCTCGCCGCCTGACCGAACCGTGGGCCGGTACGGCGGGCGCGCCCCGCCGTACCGGCCCACGCGGCCGGCCTCCGGGTCCGACTGCTCCGGGCTCAGACGAACGCCAGCCGTCGGCTCAGCACCTCGTCGGCGAGCCCGTAGGCGACAGCCTCGTCGGCGGTGAACACCTTGTCGCGGTCCATGTCCGCGCGCAGCGTCGCCACGTCGTGGTGGGTGTGCCGGGACAGGACCTCCTCCACCTGGGAGCGGATGCGGACCATTTCCTTGGCCGCCAGGCTGAGGTCGGAGACCGTGCCCTGCCGTCCGCCGCTGGCCGGCTGGCCGAGCAGCACCCGCGCGTGCTGGAGCACGAACCGCCGCCCGGGATCTCCGCCGGCCAGCAGCACCGCCGCCGTGGAGGCCGCCTGGCCGACGCAGAACGTGGAGATCGGGGACTGCACGAACGTCATCGTGTCGTAGATCGCCATCAGGGAAGTGAAGGATCCGCCGGGCGAGTTGAGGTAGATCGAGATCTCCTGCTCGGGATTCGACGACTCCAGGTGCAGGAGCTGCGCGATGACCACATTGGCGACCCCGTCGTCGATCTCGGTGCCGAGGAAGATGATCCGCTCGTTGAGTAGCCGGCTGAAGACGTCGTAGGACCGCTCGCCCTGCGCGGTCCGCTCGATGACGTACGGAACCGTGTACGACCCCATGTCACAACCCCATCCGCCGGCGCGACGCGGCCGGGCGGACGTCGGCGAGCGACTCCACCACCCGGTCCACCATCCCGTACTCCCTGGCCTGATCGGCCGTGAACCAGCGGTCCCGGTCGCCGTCCCTGGCGATCGTCTCCTCGCTCTGCCCGGTGTGCTCGGCGGTGATCCGCTCGATGGCCTTCTTGGTGAACTGAAGGTTCTCCGCCTGGATCTCGATGTCCGCGGCGGTGCCGCCGATGCCCGCCGAGGGCTGGTGCATCATGACCCGTGCGTTCGGCAGCGCGAACCGCTTGCCCCGCGTTCCCACGGTGAGCAGGAACTGCCCCATGCTCGCCGCGAACCCCATCACGAGCGTCGAGACGTCGTTCGGGACGAGCCGCATGGTGTCGTAGATCGCGAGCCCCGCCGTGACCGATCCGCCGGGGCTGTTGATGTACAGGCTGATGTCGCTACGAGGATCCTCCGCCGACAGCAGGAGCAGCTGCGCGCACACCCGGTTGGCCGACACCTCGTCGACCTGAGTGCCGAGGAAGACGATCCGCTGGGCGAGCAGCTGCGCGGCGAGGTGGTCGTCGAAGCGGCTGGGCGGTGTGTCGCCCTCCTCCGCCCGCGGCGAGAGCGTGGTGAGTGGGGTCATCGGATCTCCTTGTCTGTGGCGTGGATGCCGTCGACTCCACTCTTGGCCTCGGGAGACCCCCGGATGCGGTTTCTCTGCCCGCCGCAGATTCGCCACGGGCAGAGGCCATGGCTCAGCCCTTCTCGCGCAGCTGCCTGAAGAACGCCCGCACGTCCTCCACCAGCAGGTCCGGCTCCTCCATGGCCGCGAAGTGCCCGCCCCGGTCGAACTCCGTCCAGCGCACGAGGTTCTCCGTCCGCTCCGCCCTGTGCCGCAGCGGGATCTGGATCTCGGCGGGGAAGACCGCCAGTGCGGTCGGCGCGGTCGAGGGTTCGGCCGGCGCGGCGGCCCGGCCCGTGGCGTGCGCCCGCTCGTAGTAGATCCGGGACGACGAACCGGCGGTCCCGGTCAGCCAGTACAGCATCACGTTCGTCAGCAGCAGGTCCCGGTCGACGGCTTCCTCGGGCAGCTCCGCGGAGTCCGTCCACTCGCGGAACTTCTCCACGATCCAGGCGAGTTGCCCGACGGGCGAGTCGGTGAGCGCGTACGCCGACGTCTGGGGCCGGGTGGAGTGCAGCATCGCGTAGCCCGCGCCCTCGCGCTGCCACTCGGACCAGCGCTGCCACGAGGTGAGCGTACGCTCCCGCTCCTCGGGGCTGAGCGCGGCCAGCTCCTCGGCGGTCGGTTCGGTCAGCTGCTGAGCGCCGGGCAGCAGGTTCAGGTGGATGCCGATCACCCGCTCCGGGTGGGCGCGGCCCAGCTCACGGGAGACGGCCGCGCCCCAGTCGCCGCCCTGGGCGCCGAAGCGCGGGTAGCCGAGCCGGTCCATCAGCTCCACCCACGCGTCGGCGACCCGGCCCGCCTCCCAGCCGGTCTCCCGGGTCGGTCCGGACAGGCCGAACCCCGGAATGCCGGGCACCACCACATGGAACGCGTCGGCCGGATCACCCCCGTGGGCGGCCGGGTCGGTGAGCGGCCCGACCACGTCGAGGAACTCCACGATCGACCCGGGCCAGCCGTGCGTGACGATCAGCGGGGTCGCGTCCGGCTCGGGGGAGCGCACATGGGCGAAGTGGACGTGTGCGCCGTCGATCTCCGTCGTGAACTGCGGCCACGCGTTCAGCCGCGCCTCGGCGGCCCGCCAGTCGTAGTCGTGGCGCCAGTACCGCACGAGCTCCTTCAGATAGTCGAGGGGCACCCCGTACGCCCACCCCACGCCGGGCAGCTCGTCCGGCCAGCGGGTGCGGTCGAGCCGGTCATGGAGATCGTCGAGGTCGCTCTGGGGGATCGCGAGGCGGAAGGGCCGGATGCTCTCGGCGGGCGAGGACGTCATGGCGGCGATGCTAGTGGCGGGCACCGGGACCGCCACACGGATTGATCCGCGGCTCGGCCGATGAGTTCCGGGGCGAGGATCGGTCTGCACAGGTGACCGCTTCCACACTCCAGGAGGTACACATGGCCACCGAGGGATTCACCACCTGTCTCTGGTTCGACGGCCAGGCCGAGGAGGCCGCGCACTACTACGTGTCGATCTTCAAGAACTCCGGCATCGGGCAGGTCGGCCGCTACACCGAGGCCGGCCCCGGCCCCGCCGGTTCCGTGATCGCCGTCGACTTCACGGCCAACGGCCACAAGTTCGTCGCGCTGAACGGCGGACCCCAGTTCACGTTCAACGAGGCGATCTCCTTCCAGATCACTTGCGAGAACCAGGAGGAGATCGACTACTACTGGACCAAGCTCACCGAGGATGGCGGTCAGCCGGGCCCCTGCGGCTGGCTCAAGGACAGGTACGGCGTGTCCTGGCAGGTCATCCCCGACGGGCTCCTCGACATGGTGGGCGACCCGGACCAGGAGAAGGCGGCCCGCACCACGCGCGCGATGCTGTCGATGGGCAAGCTCGACATCGCCGCCCTGGAGAAGGCGTACGCGGGCGAGTAGCCGCCGCGGGGCGACGGCCGGTCGACCCGGGCGGGGTGAGCCGGCCTGAGCGATCGTTGCGGCGCGCCCACGACCGGGAGGACTGATGCGTCATGGCCGCCGACCTCACCGGCACCTGTCTCACCCTCGACGACGGCCGCCCCGCCGTCCGCTTCACCCGCGTCCACGACCACCCGATCGACCGGGTGTGGCGGTTCGTCACCGATCCGGACGAACTCGCCGCATGGTTCCCCTCCCGTGCCGAGTTCGAGCTGCGCCCCGGCGGGACCGTCCGGTTCAGCGGGGACCCGAACATGCCCGAGTCCCGCGGCACCGTCCTCGCCGTCGACCCGCCCCGGCACCTCTCGTTCGCGTGGGGCGGTGACGAACTCCGCTTCGACCTGGAGGAACCGGGCGACGGGCGCACCCGGTTCACCCTCACCAACGTCCTGGGCGAGCGGAACGCGGCCGCCCGCAACGCCGCCGGCTGGGAGGTCTGCCTGGCCGCCCTGGACGCCGAGTCCCGCGGTGAGCGCTCCGAGGGGCCGCACGGCGGGCCCTCCGCGTCCTGGCAGGAGTACTACGAGGCCTACGTCGAGGCCGGGGTCCCCTCCGGTGCGCCTGTTCCCGGCTCCGGCGCCTGACCCTTATGCCATCTGCCGCCGCACCAGCTCGTGCAGCCGGCCGGTCGTGTCGGCGAGGAGCAGGGCGGGCGGGCCCTGCTGGGTGATCCTGCCGTCCTCCATCACGATGACCCGGTCCGCGTCCAGCACCGTGGACAGGCGGTGGGCGATCACGATCCGGGTGGCGTTCAGGGCGCGGGTGGACTCGATGACCTTGCGCTGCGTCTCGTTGTCCAGCGCGCTCGTCGCCTCGTCGAAGAACAGGATGCGCGGCCGGCGGATCAGCGCCTGAGCGATCATGAGCCGCTGCCGCTGGCCGCCCGAGATCGCGCCGCTGCCCTGGACGATGGTGTGCAGCCCCATCGGCATCCGCTGGATGTCCTCGGCGAGGCCCGCCATCTCGGCCGCCGCCATCGCCTCCTCGGGGGTGTACGGCTCGGTGCCGCAGATGACGTCCAGGATGGACCCGTTCATCGGCTGCGCGTGCTGGAGCACCACCCCGCACTGGCGGCGCACCGCCGACTGGTCGAGCGCCGCGAGGTCCTGGCCGTCGTAGAGCACACTGCCGGACACCGGCTTGTCGAAGCCGATCAGCAGGCGCAGCAGCGTCGACTTGCCGCAGCCGCTCGGGCCCACGATCGCCACGAACTCGCCCGGTTTCACCTCGAAGGAGACGTCGTCGAGGACCAGGGGACCGTCGTCGGCGTACCGGAACGAGAGCCGGCGCGCCTCGATCGCTCCGGAGAGGGCCCCCGGCCGGGTGCTCGCCGTGCGCACCTCGGGTGTGGCGTCCAGCACCGGCCTGATCTCCTCGAACAGCGGCAGCGCGGCCACCGCCGACACGAACGCGCCGGTCAGCTGGGTGACCGCGGTGAGCAGCATGGTCATCGAGGTGTTGAAGGTGAGGAAGTCGGCGGCCGACAGGGCACCCTTCGCGGGCCCCGCCAGCAGCATGAACAGCAGCAGGGAGCACAGCGGCAGATACACCGCGCCCAGCACCGTGGTGAGGTTCTTGATCCGGCCCACCTTCTGCTGCAGTTCGCGGCTGCGCGCGAACTCCCGCGCCCAGGCGGCGTAGGCGTAGTTCTCGGCCGCGGCCACCCGCAGCTTGGGCAGGCCGCGCAGGGTCTGGAAGGCCTGGTTGTTCAGCTTGTTGGTGAGCTGCACCAGCCGCCGCTGCCAGCGCACCTGCCACAGTCCGAGCCCGAGGAAGACGGCGGCGATGACGACGAGCATGCCGATGGCGGCCATGGCCATGGGCACGCTGTACCACAGCAGCAGCGCCAGGTTCATCGCGCCGACCGTCACCGACTGGGCCACCGTGGGACCGACTCCGGCAAGGAGCCGCCGGATGGCACTGACCCCCATCGCGGCGCTCGCCAGCTCACCGGTGGACCGCTCGGCGAAGAACTTCGTCGGCAGCCTCAGCAGCCGGTCCCAGACCGCCGGCTGGAGGGTCGCCTCGATCCGCCCCTCGAGGCGCAGGACGGTCAGGTTCTCCAGCAGCATGAAGGCGGCCGCCACCACCCCGGTGACCATGAGTGCGAGGCAGACCTGGACGATCAGCCCTTCCTGCGCCTTCGGCACGTACTCGCCGAGCACCTTGCCGGTGGCGATCGGCACCAGCGCGCCGATCGCGACGGTCACCAGGCCACTGATCAGCAGGTTGACCAGATCCCCGCTCATGCCGCGCATGCTGAACCGCAGCAGCCCGAGCGGACCGAGCCGCTGGTCGGGCAGTGGGCGGTAGAACATCACGGCCCGCGGGGCGAACTCCGCCGCGTTCGCCTTCTCGACCGGTGTCTCGCGTCCCGACGACGGGTGCACGGCGACATAGCCGCCGCGCCGCCACAGCAGCGCCACCGGTGCTCCCGACAGGGCCCGGTGACCGACCAGCGGACCGACGTTCTCGTGCCACCAGCGCCCGTCGAGCCGTACCGCCCGGGTGCGGACGCGGGAGGCGACGGCGATGCGCTCCACCGGGTCGAGGCGGTCGCTCTCGGCGCCGCTCCGCGTGGGTTCGGCGAGGGTGATGCCGGCCGCGCGGGCCACGAGCTTGCACGCTGCGTAGGTGGCGTCGGCGTCGGCCGCGGTGGTGCGCCGCTCCGAGGACTTCCCGATGGACGCCAGCAACGTCCGGTCGGCCTGGGCACGGACCGCCTCACCCGCCTTGATACCGGCCGCGGTACGTGTCTCGTGGGTGCGCTCCAGCTGCTCGATCCACCGGTCCAGGGTGGCGAGGAGGCGGTACTGCTGGTCGACCATGCCCTGCCAGACGGCAGGGTCCATCAGCAGGTCGGCAGCGGCCTCAGTCCCGTACAGGGAGCCGTACTGGACACTGCCCGGCGGCACCTGCATCCAGAAGACGTCGTCGTCGGTGATGTCGGCGGCCCGTTCGGTGGCCATCGGCGCCTGGAACAGGATCGACAGGCTCCGGCCGACACCGAGAGCGAGGGCGTACTCCAGGGGGCTCGTCGTCGGCGGTATGTACTGCGGGTGGCCGTACTCGTCGTACGACCAGGTCTGGGTGTCGGCCTGCTGGTACAGCTCGCGCAGCTGGATGCGGCGCACCACGCAGTCGCGGACCGGCCGGGCGACCAGGGTGTGCTGGGGTCCCGCGACCGGGCCGAGCAGGACGGGAGCCCGGCTCGAGACGGCCCAGGTGGTGCCAGTGGCCCTGTACCGCCGCGTCGACGGCGAACAGGTCCAGCGCGCCGGACGCCACCAGCCACAGCACCTGCGGCCCTTCCAGGTCGAGCCGGCTCAGGCCCGAGCAGTCGATGGGGGCTCCCATCGCGCCCAGAGCGCCCAGGACGACGTCGCCCTCGTGCACCGCCGTCATCCTCACCGCTCCCTGACCAGCTCGGCGTACGCCCCGCCGGCCGCCACCAGGGCGTCGTGCCGCCCGCGTTCCACGATCGTGCCGTGCTGGAGCACGACGATCTCGTCACTGTCGCGCACCGTGCTCAGCCGGTGCGCGATCACCACGCAGGCGCAGCCGCGCTTGCGCAGGTTGTCGATCACGGTCTGCTCGGTCTCCGCGTCCAGCGCGCTGGTCACCTCGTCGAGCACCAGGATGCTGGGGTCGCGCACCAACGCCCGTGCGATCTCGAGGCGTTGGCGCTGCCCACCGGAGAAGTTCCGCCCGTCCTGATCGACCCGGCTGTGGATACCGCCCGGGCGGCGCATCACCACGTCGTACAGGGCCGCGTCCCGCAGCGCGGCGACCACCGCCTCGTCCGGGATCGACGGATCCCACAGCGCCACGTTGTCGCGGACCGTGCCCTCGAAGAGGAAGACCTCCTGGTCCACGAAGGAGACCGAGGCGGCGAGCGCGCCGCGCGGAATGTCCTCCAGACGCTGCCCGTCGATGCGGATCTCGCCCTCCCAGGGCGCGTACAGGCCGGCGATCAGCCGGGACACCGTGGACTTGCCGCTGCCCGAGCCACCGACCAGTGCCACCTGCTGGCCCGGGCCGACGGTCAGGCTGAAGCCGCTCAGCAGCGGTTTGTCGAGCGGGCTGTAGCCGAAGGTGATGTTCTCGAGCTCCACATGACCGTGCAGCCGGCGCGTCGACGCCCCGCCGCCCGAACGGCCGTAGAGCGGGTCGGCCTGGAAGCTCTCCACGTCCTTCAGGCGGGCCACGTCCGCGGCGAAGTCCTGGATGCGGCCCGCGACCCCGTTCAGGCGCGTCAGCGGCGCGGTGAACCGGGTCACCAGGGCCTGGAAGGCGACCAGCAGCCCCACCGAGATGTGCCCCTCCACCGCCCGCAGGCCGCCGATCCACAGGATCAGCGCGCTGTTGAGCGTGGCGAGCGTCGGCGCGACCACACCCAGCCAGGCACTCGGCACACCGAGCCGCTGCTGCTCCTCCAGGGTCGTGGCGTGCTGGCCCGCCCACTTGCGGAAGTAGCCGTCCTCACCGCCCGTCGCCTTCATCGTCTCGATCAGCTGCAGGCCGGTGTAGGCGGTGTTGGTCAGCCGTGCCGTGTCCGCGCGCAGCTTCGCCGTACGGGTCGCCCGCAGCCGTACGACGACCCGCATCGCCACCACGTTCAGCAGCGCCACCCCGATGCCGACGAACGTCAGCTGCGGGTCGTAGGTGTACAGCAGCACCGCGTACAGCACCACGACGATCGCGTCGACGCCCGCCGCCGCGAGGTCGCGGGCGAGGGTCTCGGCGACCGCGTCGTTGGACTGCAGCCGCTGCACCAGGTCGGCGGGGCTGCGCTGGGCGAAGAACGTCACCGGAAGCCGCAGCAGATGCCGCAGGAAACGGGCGCTGGAGAGCGTGGAGGAGATGATCCGGCCGCGCAGCAGGTTCGCCTGCTGCAACCAGGTCAGCACCACCGTCAGCAGCACACAGGCCGCCATCGACGTGAACAGCACGCCCAGCAGCGAGGTCTGGCCGCCGATCAGGAACATGTCGATGTACGTGCGGCTCAGCGCGGGCAGCGCGGCACCGACCACCACCAGGAGCAGGCTGGCCAGGACCGCGGCGGGCAGGGTGCCCGCCGTGCCGCGCAGCCGGGCCGGCATCGCGCCGAGGATTCCCGGCCTGCGGCCGCCCCGGGTGAAGCCCTCGCCGGGTTCCATCACCAGGACCACGCCGGTGAAGCTCGTGTCGAAGTCCTCCATCGGCACGAAACGGCGGCCCTTGCCCGGGTCGTTGACGTACACGCCCCGGCGGCCGAAGCGGCGTCCCATGCCGTCGTAGACGACGTAGTGGTTGAACTCCCAGAACAGGATCGCGGGCGCGTTCACCCCGGCGAGCGCGGCCGTGTCCATCTGCATGCCCTTGGCCGTCAGACCGTAACTGCGGGCCGCCTTGAGGAGGTTGCTGGCGCGTGAGCCGTCCCGGGACACCCCGCAGGCGATGCGCAGCTCCTCCAGCGGGACGTGCCGTCCGTGGTGGCCGAGCACCATCGCCAGGGAGGCGGCGCCGCACTCGACGGCCTCCATCTGCAGCACGGTGGGGGTGCGGACCGTCCTGCGCCGGGACTTGGGCACGGTGCGCTTCGGTGGTGCGGCGCGGCGCCTGCCCCGTACCGGAGGCAGGGTGTCCTGGGGAGCGGTCATGGCAGGAGCCAATCGACGGGACGCTGATCGGCCATGCGGATGGAGCCCGTGGCCAGGGTCATGGAGGAGAGGGGGAACGGCGGGCCGTCCGCGGACGACCACTCGTAGCCGCTCTTCGTGCCGGACGAGGTGTCGAGTCGTACCAGCACGGCCACCGGGCGGCCCTTCTTGGTGAACTGCTCGCCCAGCTGGTCGTCCCCGAGGAACGCGGCGATCTGCTGGGCCGACTGCGCCGTGCGGTCGACGGACCGCACATGGCCGCGCAGCACGCCGTACTGCTGGGCCGGCACCGACTGGACGGTGAGGTCGACGGCGGCGTTCGCGGGAATCGACGCGGCGTTCTCGGCGGGCACGTACACGGTCGCGTACAGGGGGTCGGACGCGTGCTCCACCTTCTCCACGGCGGCGACATTCGCCCCGGTGCGGATGATCTGGCCGATCGTGGCGGCGAGTTCGGTGATACGGCCCGCGGCGACCGTGCGGACCACCGACTCGCCCTGCTCGGTACGGACCTTGATCACGGGCGCGTTCGCGGGCAGCCGCTCGCCCTGCTCGGCGAGGATCGCGGTGACCTGTCCGGCCACCGGGCTCTGCAGGAGGTAACTGCCCTCCGCGTGCGTGAGGACGGCGGGCGCGGTGACCGTGGAGGCCACCGAGCCGGTGACGGCCCACACCGACGCGGCGGCCATGGCGACCACCGTCACGGTCAGGACCAGCCAGCCCTGGGGGCGGGCGAAGCGCACCGGGAGATCGAGCTCCTCGGGCGACTGCAGCTTGGCGAGGGCCTGCTGGCGGAACTGCACGGAACTTCCCTCACCTACTCCAGAAGATTCACGGCATCCGAGAGTCCCGGAACCGGGGAGCGGTTCCGGGACTCAGCGGTACAGGGGTGCGATCAGAGACCGGCGACCAGGTTCGTGACCGGCGCGGTGTTCAGGCCGGTGACACCCTCGACGGTGCCGACGGCCGTGCCGACCAGGCCGGAAACCGGGGCGATGCCGTCCACCAGGCCGGTCGCGGTGCCCACGGCGTTGATCGACAGGCCACCGGACACGGCGTCGAGCTCGGCGTCCGAGATCTCGGCGGTCTCAACCTGGGGGGTGGAGTTCATGATGGAACTTCCCTTCGTATGGATATTCACAAGGGGGAGCGGCCCCTTCTGGAGACAGACGGTCGGCCGCGATCCGCGAGCGCCGGGCACCCCGTTGCCGGGACCCCTGGGGTGACCCCCGCGGTGCAACGGATCAAAGCACGGCGGCGCGCGGCGATTCCAATCAACCACCGCTCCCACCTGGGCAATTGGCGTTCCGGAGCGTCGATCCGTGCAGGTGTGCGCACGTCTTGGCGGCGACTTCTTCACATGCTGCGCGGCATCGTCGCGCACGGCCTCTTGCAGCCCCGGCAAGGAATGGGACAGTCCGGGTTCAATGGCGCGGGGCACCGTCGACGTCTGTGCAGATCCGCCGCGCGCGGTGACCCGGTTGCGCATTCGATGTGCAGATTCCCTGGAGCCAGGATTCGGCCCGACATGACGAACCCAGGGTTACCGACAGGTAACTGACCGTGTCCGCAGCCCCCTGTCGGGTCGATTCTTCTCCCCGGCCGGGCTCGACGGGTGCCTTTGCCACCTATTTCACGCTTTCGCATACGCCAACTCGGCCAGTTGCAAAGTCCGTTGAACACCCCACCCGAAGCGCGCGTATCAACTGGCATCCAGGCGCCCCAGTCAGCTGCCGGACGGCGGCAACGGACCCCGTCCCCAGGAGGTCGAGAGTTGAGTCACAAACGCATACCCAAGCGCAAGGCCGCGATCGCGGTTGGAAGCGTGGCGGCGCTCGGAGCTGCGGCCCTTCTGCTGCCCAACGCCAACGCGTCCCAGACGGACTCGGCGTCGGGCGACACGCCGAAGACGTTCAAGTCGGCCGATGTCTCGCTCGTCGCCAGGCAGCTCGCATCGCAGTTGGGTGATGCCTTCGCGGGCTCCTACTACAACGCCGAAAAGCAGCAGGTCGTCGTCAACGTGGTCGGTAACGACAGCAACGTCGTCGACGCCGTCAGAAAGGCGGGCGCGGTCCCCAACCAGGTGCACAACAGCACCGCCACGCTCCAGGCCGCCGCCAGGACGCTGCGCACCAGGGCGACGATCCCCGGCACCGCGTGGTCCGTCGACCCCAGGACGAACGAGATCCGGGTCACCGCCGACAGCACGGTCACCGGCTCCAGGTGGAACACGCTCCAGTCGACGGTCAGGAGCCTCGGCTCGGGCGTGGCGAGCGTCAAGAAGTCGTCGGGCACCTTCAAGACCTTCGTATCGGGCGGCGACGCCATCTTCGCTCAGGCGAACGGCGGCGGCGTCCGCTGCTCCCTCGGCTTCAACGTCACCGCAGGCGACGGCAGCCCCGCCTTCCTGACGGCCGGTCACTGCGGAGTCGCGGCCAAGCAGTGGTCCGACTCCCAGAACGGCCGGCCCATCGCCACCGTCGACCAGGCCACCTTCCCGGGCAAGGGCGACTTCTCCCTCGTCAAGTACGACGACCCGAACACCCAGGCCCCGAGCGAGGTCAACGTCGGCAACGGGCAGACGGTCCAGATCAACAAGGCCGCGGACGCGGTGGTGGGCCAGCAGGTCTTCCGGATGGGCAGCACCACAGGGCTGCACGACGGCACCGTCACCGGGCTCGACGCCACCGTCAACTTCCAGAGCGAGACCACCCCGGGCGGCGTCGACACCGTCACCGGGCTCATCCAGACCAACGTCTGCGCCGAGGCCGGTGACAGCGGAGGCGCGCTGTTCACCCAGGACGGCAGCGCCATCGGCCTGACCTCGGGCGGCAGCGGCGACTGCACCACCGGCGGCGAGACCTTCTTCCAGCCGGTGACCACGGCGCTGCAGGCGACCGGCGCGACGCTCGGTGCCGGCGGCGCGGGCGGCGCGGGCGGTGCCGGCGACCAGAGCGGTGCCGGTGCGGGCGACCAGTCGGCGAGCCCGGGTGGGCAGCAGGGTGCCGGTGACCAGAGCGGTGCGGGTGCCGGTGCCGGCGACCAGAGCGGTGCCGGTGCGGGTGACCAGAGCGGTGCCGGTGCGGGTGACCAGAGCGGCGCCGGTCAGCAGTCGGCGAGCCCCGGCGACCAGTCGGGTGGGGCCGCCGACCAGTCCGGCAACGCCGGAGACCGGTCGGGCAGCGGCGTGGGCGACGGCTCCGGACTGGTGTCGAGCCACTGACCGGGAAGCAGCAGCGGTTCCCCCGGTCAGTGGAACGGTCCGGCCCTCCGGCGGGAGGGCCGGACCGCTCCGTTTCCGGGGCTGCCCGCTGGACCCGTGCACGGCCCGTCACCCTCCGCAGCGGGCGCGCCGTACCCCGCGCCCGCTCCGCCGTACCCCGCGCCCGCTCCGCCGTGCACCCGCGAGCCGTCGGTCCGTGCGCTCACAGGGGCTGCGCGAGAGTCCGGGACGCGCTCTAATTGCAGAGTGGGCAGTGAGGGCACTGCGGGACGCAGAATGAGAACGCTGCGCGCGGAACTTGCCCTCAAGACGCTCGCGGCGGATCTTGACCCGCGCGAGCGCCTGCGACGCGTGCTCGAACAGGTGCTCGTCTTCACCGGGGCAACCCTCGCCGTCGTCTACAGTCCGGAGGAGGGCGGCGACCAGCTGACCCTCACCGAGTCGGCCGGCGTGCCGCGGACGCTGTACGGGCTGCGTGACGTCTACGCCCTCTCCGGCACGGGCCCGGCCGCCGAGGTGCACCGCTCCGGGCAGGCCAGGTGGCTCACCCCCGAGGACATCGGCCGCTGCGCCGACGCGCGCCGGATGCCCGCGGGGGACTTCTCCCTGGCCGTCCTGCCGCTGCGCGGCGGCGGATGCCTGGCCGCCGTCAGCGACGGCCCGGACGGCTTCGACACCGACGACCGCGCATGC
The DNA here is from genome assembly GCF_002920635.1 of Streptomyces sp. Ru72. Lineage (GTDB taxonomy): Bacteria > Actinomycetota > Actinomycetes > Streptomycetales > Streptomycetaceae > Streptomyces. The sequence goes on from NZ_PQSR01000049.1 coordinate 42,605, forward strand.
CTCCAGCTCTTCGCCGAGGCCGTCACCTGCCCGCCCCCGGGCGCGGTCGACACCGGAGGGCTGCCCGGCAGCTCCTTCACGCTCGACATGGACAGCGGCCGGGTGCAGGTCGACGACGAGATGCTGAGGCTGTTCGGCATCGCCACCGGCGAGTTCGACGGCCGTGTCGAGACCCTGCTCGCCCGGACCGTTCCGGAGGACCTGCCCTCCGTGATGTCCGTCGTCGAGGCCGACCACATGTCCATCGGCGACCGCGAACTGGAGTTCCGCATCCTCCAGCCCTCCGGCGAGCCGAGGTGGCTGCGGCTGCGCGGACGCCTGCAACCCGCCGGGGAGGGCCACCCGGTCCGGCTCGTCGGCACGGTCACCGACGCGTCCCAACTGCGTCCCGGCGTCAGCGACGTCACCCGCATCCAGCGGCTCGCCGCGGCCCTCGCCACCGCCGGCACCGTCCGCGACGTCAGCAGGGCCGTGGTCGCCGCCCTGCGCGGGCCCCTGCGGGCGGACCGTATCGCGCTGGCCGAGCTGGAGTCCGACCGCCTCGTCGTCACCGTCCTGGACCCGCCCGAACCGGAGGCCTGGCCGGAGCTGTGGCGCAGCGAGTGGCGTTCGGAGTGGCCCGACGCGCCCGTCCGCGCCATGCCGACCCTCGCCACGGCGCTCAGGGAGGGCCGCGCCACGATCTGGCCCGCCGGCACCCCGCTGGAACCGGCGCTCGCCGAGGTCGGCCCCGGCGGTCTCGCCGTGCTGCCGCTGCCCGCCGGCGGGCGCATGGCCGGCGCCTGCCTCGTCGGCTGGGACAGCCCGCACGACTTCGGCCCCGACGAACGCGCCCTGCTCACCGCCGTCGCCGGTCTCGCCGGACAGGCACTCATGCGCGCCCACGCCTTCGACGCCGAGCACGAGCTGATCGGCATGCTCCAGCGCGCCCTCCTGCCGCGTCGCCTGCCGTCGCTGCCCGGAGCCGTCGCCGTCGCCCGCTACCTGCCCACCACCGCCGGTCTGGAGCTCGGCGGCGACTGGTACGACGTGATCCCCCTGCCCGACAACCACGTCGCCCTCGTCATCGGCGACGTCCAGGGCCACAGCGCCGGCGCGGCCACCCTGATGGGTCAGATGCGGACGGCGCTGCGCGCCTACGCGGCCGAGGGCCACCCCCCGGACGTCGTCGTCTCGCACGCCAACCGGCTCCTCGTGGACATGGAGTCCGACCTCTTCGCGACCTGCTGCTACGTCGACGTCGACATGGAGCAGGGCACCGCCTGGTACGTCCGCGCCGGGCACCTCCCGCCCCTGCTGCGCCACCCGGACGGCAGCACGGAGATCACCGAATCGGAGGGCGGACCGCCCCTCGGGGTCGTCACCCAGGCCGACTACCCGATGAGCCCGCTCAGGCTGCAACCCGGCACGGTCGTCGCCCTCACCACGGACGGCCTGGTCGAGTCCGCCGACGTCGACATCGAGGACGGCCTCGCACGCATCGCGGGTGAGCTGTCCGCCGCCGACCCCGCGCACCTCGGGCTCGTCGCGGACGCCCTGCTCGCCGAGGCCAACCGCAGCGACGACGTGGCGCTGCTCCTCGTGCGCTACGACGGCATGGCGATGCTCCCGCTGCGCGAGAGCTGGACGGTGTGGCGCGTTCCCGAAGCGGTCCGGCACGCCCGCCGCTTCACCCGGCGCACCCTGCGCTCCTGGGGCGTGCGGGAGGAGACCGACACGGTGCTCCTCGTCGTCTCCGAACTCGTCACCAACGCCCTCGTCCACACCGACGGCCAGGTCCGGCTCGACCTCACCCTGTCCAACCACCGGTTGCGCGTGGCGGTCGCCGACTCCTCTCCGCGCACGCCCGTCAAGCCGACCAGCATCGGCTGGGAGGCGACGGGCGGCCGTGGCATCCTGCTCGTCGAGGCCATGTCCGACACCTGGGGGACACTCCCGGTCAGCGGCGGCAAGCAGGTGTGGGCGGACATCGTCCTCGGGCACTCGCCGGCCGACGCGCAGACCTGACCTGGATGACACCCTGGTGCCGTGCGCCTGCTCATGATGTCCGACACCCACCTCCCCAAGCGCGCGAAGGCGCTGCCCGCGCCGCTGCTCGCCGAACTCGCGCGCGCCGACGTCGTGATCCACGCCGGCGACTGGGTGGACGTCGCCACCCTCGACCTGCTGCAGAGCCGGTCCGCCCGGCTGATCGGCGTGTACGGCAACAACGACGGCCCCGCCCTGCGCGCCCGGCTCCCCGAAGTCGCCCGCGCCGACCTCGACGGCCTGCGCCTCGGCGTCGTCCACGAGACGGGACCCGCCCAGGGCCGGGAACGCCGCTGTGCCGACCGGTTCCCGGACCTCGACGTGCTGGTGTTCGGCCACAGCCACATCCCCTGGGACACCACCACGGACACCGGCCTGCGCCTGCTCAACCCCGGCTCCCCGACCGACCGCCGCCGCCAGCCCCACTGCACGTACATGACGGCCACCGTGACCGGCGGCGAACTGACGGACGTCCGGCTGCACCGGCTGCCCCCGCGCACCGGAAAACCAGTGGAGTCCTGACGACCCGTTCGGGTGAGATGGGCCGGGTGCTGATCGATGCCGACCTCGTACGCCGTCTGCTGGCGGCCCAGTTCCCGCGATGGACCCACCTGCCGATCGCACCGGTGGCCCGCTCCGGTCTGGACAACGCGACCTTCCACCTCGGTGAGGAGCTGTCCGTACGCCTCCCGCGCTACCCGCACTGGGCCGGTCAGGTCGAGCGGGAGCAGACCTGGCTGCCCCGGCTCGCGCCCCATCTGCCGCTGCCCGTCAGCGAACCCGTCGCCAAGGGGGAACCCGGCGAGGGCTACCCCTACCCTTGGTCCGTCTACCGCTGGCTGGACGGCGAGACGGCCACCCCCGAGGGCCTCGCCGACCCCCGCCGCACCGCACTCGACCTGGCCGCGTTCCTGACCGCTCTCCAGGCGATCGATCCCACGGGCGGTCCCGCTCCCGAGCAGAGCAACGCCTTCCGGGGCGTTCCGATGGGCGACGAGCGGGACTCGCTCGCCTCCGAGGCACGGGTACGGCCCAAGATCGAGGCGCTGAAACGGTCCGGCCTGATCGATGCCGACGCGGTGACGGAGGTCTGGGAGGCGGCCCTCGCCGCGCCCGCCTGGGACCGGCCGCCCGTCTGGGTCCATGGAGACCTCTCGGTCGGCAACCTGCTCGCCGTGGACGGCCGGCTGAGCGCCGTCATCGACTTCGGCACCCTCGCCGTCGCCGACCCCGCGGTCGACCTGCTCGTCGCCTGGAAGTTCCTGCCCGACGAGGTGCGCGGCGACTTCCGGGCCGCGCTCGGTGTCGACGAGGCCACCTGGGCCCGTGGCCGGGGCTGGGCCCTCGCGGGCTCCCTGCCGGTGCCCGACGACCCGTACTACCGGCAGGACCCGGCCAGGGTGCGCGCCGCCCTGCACCAACTGGAGCAGCTCATCGCCGACCACAGGAGTGAGCGCGCCTGAAAATCCGTTGCTGTCACCGCCGCGGTCCTGCTGGACTGCACGGGACAGAGTCGTCGAACCGAGGAGCCCCCATGCGCACAGCGTTCATGTCCACCCGGCACGAAACCAGCACCCTCCCTAAGGACATGACGCTCTGTGCCCACGCTGAACCTGGGAATCCTCGCGCACGTAGACGCGGGTAAGACAAGCCTCACCGAGCGGCTGCTGCACGCCGCCGGAGTGATCGACGAGATCGGCAGCGTCGACGACGGCAGCACCCAGACCGACACCCTCGCGCTGGAGAGACAGCGCGGCATCACCATCAAGTCCGCCGTCGTCTCGTTCGCGCTCGACGATGTCACCGTCAACCTGATCGACACCCCCGGCCACCCCGACTTCATCGCCGAGGTCGAGCGGGTGCTGGGTGTGCTCGACGGCGCGGTGCTCGTCGTCTCCGCGGTGGAGGGCGTCCAGGCCCAGACACGCATCCTGATGCGCACCCTGCGACGGCTGCGGATCCCCACCCTCGTCTTCGTCAACAAGATCGACCGCGGCGGCGCGCACGACGGCCGGACCCTCACCGCCCTGGCCGAGCGCCTCACCCCGTCGATGGTCCCGATGGGACGGCCGTACGGACTCGGCACCCGCGACGCGCACGTGGTGCCGTACGACACCCACGACACCGCGTTCACCGCACGGCTGCTCGACGTCCTCGCCGAGCACGACGAGGGGCTGCTGGCCGCGTACGTCGAGGACGCGGTGTCCTCCGAGCGGCTGCGCCGCGCCCTCGTCGAGCAGACCCGGCACGCCCTGGTGCACCCCGTGTTCTTCGGCTCGGCGATCACGGGAGCGGGTGTGCGCGAGCTGATCGGCGGTCTCACGGAACTGCTGCCGGCCGCCGAGGACGACACCGAGGGACCTGCCTCCGGCACCGTCTTCAAGGTCGAGCGGGGACCGGCGGGGGAGAAGATCGCGTACGCGCGGGTGTTCTCCGGGACCCTGCGGACCCGCGACCGGCTGGTGTTCCGTGACGGACGTGAGGGCAAGGTCACCGCGATCAGCGTCTTCCACCGGGGCGGAGCGGACCGCGAGGCATCGGTGGCGGCGGGCCGTATCGGCAAGCTGTGGGGCCTGGCCGACGTCCGTATCGGCGACACCTTCGGCGAGGCGCCGAACGCCGGGCAGCCCGCGCAGCACTTCTCACCGCCCACCCTGGAGACCGTCGTCGTCCCCGCCCGCCCGCGTGACAGGGGAGCGCTGCACCTCGCGCTCACACAGCTCGCCGAACAGGACCCGCTCATCGCGCTGCGGCAGGACGAGCTCCGCCAGGAGATCTCCGTCTCCCTGTACGGCGAGGTCCAGAAGGAGGTGATCCAGGCGACCCTGGCCGAGGAGTACGGACTTGCCGTCACCTTCCGCGAGACGACGCCGCTGTGTGTCGAACGACCCGTCGGCACGGGCGCGGCGGTCGAGTTCAACAAGAAGGATCCCAACCCCTTCCTGGCCACCGTGGGACTGCGCATCGACCCCACCCCGGTCGGCGCGGGCGTCACGTTCCGTCTGGAGGTGGAGCTCGGATCGATGCCGTACGCCTTCTTCAAGGCGGTGGAGGACACGGTGAACGAGACCCTGGCACAGGGCCTGCACGGCTGGCAGGTGACGGACTGCACGGTCACCATGACCCACTCGGGCTACTCGCCGCGGCAGAGCCACGCCCACCAGGGCTTCGACAAGAGCATGTCGAGCACGGGCGCGGACTTCCGGGGCCTGACCCCGCTGGTCGTGGTGACCGCGCTCCGGCGGGCGGGTACCCGTGTGTACGAGCCGATGCACCGCTTCCGGATCGAGGCCCCGGCGGACACGCTCGGCGCACTGCTGCCGGTTCTCACCCGGTTGCGTGCGGTGCCGGGGACCACCTCACTGCGCGGGCGCACCTGTGTTCTCGAGGGCCGGGTGCCTGCCGCCCAGGTGCACGAGCTGGAGCAGACGCTGCCGGGGCTGACCCACGGCGAGGGCGAGCTGGAGTCCGCGTTCGACCACTACGCCCCGGTGACCGGTGGCGCGGTGCCGAGCCGCCCGCGCACCGACCACAACCCGCTCGACCGGGAGGAGTACCTGCTGCGGGTGATGCGGAGGGTGCCGGGGCGCGCGGCGGGCGTGCCGTCCTGAACACGGCGAACACATCGCAGGGTGCACGGGTGTTGACATAGGTCGTAAAGCGCCGCGAGTGTAATGTACATGGCAAAGTTACGTGTGCGTCTGTGCGGCGTTCTCGTGGCTCTCACCGGCCTCCTGGCGGCCCCGGGCGCACGGCCCGCGGCCGCCGACTCCCTTCCCGACTCCCTCTGGTTCGACGCCCAGGCGTCCGCCACCCTCACCGTCCAGGGCGGCCGCTTCACCGACGGCCTCGGCCGCGAGGTCGTGCTGCGCGGCTACAACGTCTCCGGCGAGACCAAGCTGGAGGAGAACGGCGGACTGCCGTTCGCCTCCGTCGCCGACGCCCGGAGGTCGGCGAACGCGCTGCGCACCCTCGGCGGCGGCAACACGGTCCGCTTCCTGCTCTCCTGGGCCCACGCCGAGCCGGTGCGCGGCCAGGTGGACACCGCCTACCTCTCCGCCGTCACCGACCAGATGCGCGCGTTCCTCGACGCCGGTATCCGCGTCTACCCCGACTTCCACCAGGACCTCTACTCCCGCCATCTCTTCGACCAGGGCAGCTGGTACACCGGCGACGGCGCCCCCGAGTGGGCCGTGGAAGCCGGGAACTACCCCGCCGAGTCCTGCGGGGTCTGCCTGTTCTGGGGCCAGAACATCACCCAGAACCAGGCGGTGACGAAGGCGTCGTACGACTTCTGGCACGACGCGTACGGGGTGCAGGACGCCTTCCTCGCCACCGCGCAGAAGACGATGGCGTACATCCAGCAGCACCTGGCCGAGGACGAGTTCGCGCGAGTCGTCGGCTTCGACCCGTTCAACGAGCCCTACGCCGGCACCTACGACTCCGGGCAGACCAGCCGCGCCTGGGAACGGGACGTCCTCTGGCCGTTCTACGCCAGGTTCCGCGCGCGGATGGACGCGGCGGGTTGGCAGGACAAGCCCGCCTTCGTGGAGCCCAACCTCTTCTGGAACGCCAACATCGCCGGCCAGAAGCAGCAGGGCGGACTCCTCGACGCCGGCACGATCGGTCCCCGGTACGTCTTCAACACCCACTTCTACGACCAGAAGGCCATCTCCGGCATCCTCATGTGGGGCAAGGCGGGCGACGGGCAGTACGCGACGGACTTCGGCACGGTGCGCGCCCGGGCCGGCGCCCTGGGCACCTCCGCGATCGTCAGCGAGTTCGGCCACCCGCTGTCCGGCTCCGTCGCCGACAAGGCGCCGACCGTGCTGAAGGCGATGTACCAGGCGCTCGACTCCCATGTGAAAGGCGCGAGTTGGTGGTCGGACCCGGCGGACTCCGGCCCGGTCCTCTCCGGCACGCAGTGGCAGTGGGACCTCTACAACGGCCGCCACCACGAGCTGATGAACGGCAACCCCGACAAGGTCCTCACCTCCGGTGACGCCTGGAACGACGAGGACCTCTCCGCCGTCGCCCTCGACGACTCGGGCGCCCCGGTGCTGCGCCAGGACGCCCGGCTGCTGGACCGGCTCTACCCGAGCGCGACCGCCGGTAGGACGGTGGCCTTCACCTACGAGGACCGCTCCCGGGACGGCTCGACGACGCTGACCTGGAACCCGGTTCCGAGTTCGCTGCCGAACGTGGCACGGCTGGTCGGTTCGGGGCAGTACGGGCTGTACGTGTGGCGGTCGAACGGCTCGGCGGCGCCCACGGAACTGCACCTGCCGGCCTCCTTCCCGGCCGCGTCCACCACGGTGGTCTCCGACCTCGGCAGCACTGCGGGCCTGCCCGCCTACACCAGGTCGGCCGCTGTGGCCGTGGCGAACGAGCCGGGCGGCACGGGAAGCAGGCGGCTGCTGCTGACCGCCTCCGACACGGGCGCCGTGCACTACGCACTGGTGACGAACGGTGCCACGACTCCGTCCGCGTCCCTGCTGAGCGCGGCGCGGACGGAGCTCGCGGCGTGGGCGGCGAAGGAGTTCAGCTAGCGGACGGGCCGGTCCAGTCGGCGGGGACGTGTGCGAGGCGCACCCGCTGCGGGTGGTCTCCGACCGGGACCGAGACCACCTTCCGGCCCGTCGCGAAGTCGATCGCGGTGACCTGGTCGGCACCGCTCTCGGAGATGATGCAGTCCTTGCCGTCACCGCTCACCGTGGCCCAGTAGGGCTTGGAGGCGGTGACGAGCGGGCCCTCCTGGAGGGTGGCGCGGTCCACCACGGTCGCGTAGTCGTCCATGGTGCCCGCGACGCACAGCTTGGTGCCCGCCGGGTTCATCGAGATGCCGTGGTGCCGTGAGTCGTTGACCCACGTCGTACGGTCCTCGCTGGTCGCCGGGTTCTTCGGCAGGGTCTTCACCCGGGTGATCTTGTCGGTGGCCACGTCGTACTCCAGGAAGCCGTTGAAGAACGACACCTGGAAGTAGAGCGTGGACTCGTCGGGGGTGAAGACGGCGGGCCGGACCGCGTCGGAGAAGCTCTTGAGCCCGATCGCGTCCAGCCGGTCGCGCATGTCGATGGTCCTCACCTGTCTGAAGGTGGTGGCGTCCACGACCGTGATGTGGCGGTCGCCCTTCGTCCAGTCCAGGGACGGGTCGTCGAGCGAGGTGTTGACGTCGCCGATCGCCATGTTCCAGATGTACTTGCCGTCCTTGGTGAAGATGTTCTCGTGCGGCTTGTCACCGGTGGCGAACTCGCCCAGTTGTTTACCGGTGTCGATGTCCAGTACCTGCACCTTGTTGGCCGTGGAGGCGGAGACGGCGACCCGAGTGCCGTCGGGGGAGACCGCCATGTGGTCGGCTCGGTAACCCGCCACGGGGAAACGCCAGTTGATCTTCCCGGTGGCGAGATCGATGGAGACGACGTCCGCGAAGCTCGGCCTGGAGACGACCATCGACCTGCCGTCCGGCGTGGAGTACATGTCGTCCACGAACTGGTCGTGGCCCTCGCCGACGCTGTTGCGGATGGCCATGAAGTAGATCCACTTGATGGGATCGGCGTTGATCTCCTTCAGCCGCGCCTCCTTGTCGGGGATCACGTTGACGCGGCCGATCCTCGCGAAGTCGCCGCTGGACTTGATGACATCGGCGGTGCCGTCCCAGTTGTCGCCCACGAACATCACCTCGCGCAGCGAGGAGGCGGAGTCCTGCGCGGCGGCGGCCGTCGCGGTGCCGCCCGTGGTCAGGGCCAGGGCGGCGGCGAGGGAGAAGAGGTGCCGGGATCTGAGAACAGGCATGGTGGGGTCCCTGTCTTGGGGTGGAAGTCTGAACACACTTGGGTTCAAAGTGACTTACTGGAAAGTAAGGAAGCGGCGGCCCTCTTCACAAGACTCCGCGCACGACAAAATTGAGCGACAGGCGAACGGATCATCGAACGGCGAGGGGGCGCGGGTGGCGGGCAGGCTCAAGCAGCCGACAGGCCGGTACGGCGGCAGGACGGCCGAGGAGCGGCAGGCCGAGCGACGCCGGCGGTTCCTGGAGGCCGGACTCGAGCTGTTCGGCGCCGGCCCCGGCTACCGGTCCACCACGGTGGCCGCGCTGAGCGAGGCGGCGGGGTTGTCGACACGGCAGTTCTACGAGGAGTTCCACACCTTGGAGGACGTGCTGGCCGCGCTGCACCTCCAGGTCAACGACTGGGCGGAACAGGCCGCGGCCGCCGCCCTCGCCGAGGCCGGCGACCTGCCGCTCGCCGAGCGCGCCGCCGCGGTGTTCCGGGCGTACGCCGCGAACGTCACCTCCGACCCGCGCCGGATCCGTATCGCCTTCGTCGAGATCATCGGCGTCAGCCCCCGCCTCGAGGAGCAGCGGCTCGAACGCCGCTCCCGCTGGGTGGACTTCATCTGTGCGGAGGCCGCCCGGGCGGCCGCGCGCGGTGAGGCGGCGCCCCGCGACTACCGGCTCGCGGCCACCGCGTTCATCGGCAGCGTCAACGGCCTGCTGCACGACTGGCGGGCCGGCTGGGTGGAGGCCACCCTGGACGAGATCGTGGAGGAACTGGTCCGCCAGCTCCTGGCCATCCTGCGCCCACCGGGCTGGCTGCCGGACGCCTGAACCCACTGCTTTCTCGAGAACCCGCCGGACTCCGGTGCGCTTCTCCGCCGAGGCGAAGGGGCTGCGGCCGATCGGCGCGGTCATCGACGGGATGGGCAGCGCTGTCGTACAGCGTCTGGATGCGGTGAACTCATCGCTCGTCCAAAATGCGCGGCAGTCGTGCTCGGGGCACGCTGGATGGGAGCGTCGATCGGCCGCCCTTCGGTTCCTCCTTCGCCGAATCCATGAAGGTGAGCGAAAAGATGGATTTCAAACTGGAAGTCGTCGTGCTGCCCGTTTCCGACGTCGACCGGGCCAAGAGCTTCTACGAGGCACTGGGATTCCGCCTGGACGTCGACAACACGTTCAGTGACGGCTATCGGTTGGTGCATTTCACGCCGCCCGGCTCCCAGTGCTCGATCATGTTCGGCGAGGCCATGACCTCCGCCGCCCCCGGCTCGGCCCAGGGCCTGTATCTCATCGTCCCGGACGTCGAACAGGCCCGCGCGGAGCTCGTCGACCGCGGCATCAAGGTGAGCGAGGTGTTCCACGACGCCGGGGGGCTTCTCCATCACGGTCACGAGGCCGGGGACGCCGTCCACCGCGGCACGGACCAGGAGCGGATCGCCGGCCCGCACCCCGACCGCACGTCCTATGCTTCCTACGCCGCTTTCAGCGACCCGGACGGCAACGGCTGGCTGCTGCAGGAGATCACGGAACGTCTGCCCGGCCGGTGACAGGATCGTCCCGGTGGTCGTGGCCTGAGGGGCGTCGCGCCAGGGCTCGGGTCCGTGCGGTGACTTCGTCCGTGGACACCGCGCACCGGCGGACGAGCACGTCCTCCAGGGCGGCCAGCCAGAGGCGGTAGTAGTTGTAGGACTCCTTCGGCGCCGATGTGGTCTCCCACGCTCTGATGCGGGCGATCAGCGCGGCTTGGAATTCCGGCCAGGTGAAAGCGCCCGCCTCGTACAAGCTGACGGCCATGCCGAAGGCCCGGCTCTCCCACGGCTCGGCGAACACCAGCTCGCCGTTGGAGCGCGGCGGTGCGGCCGGCCCCTCGATGTCCAGCGGCGCGCTCATGGTGCCGTCACCTTGGCCACCCCGACCATCGCGTCCCGCGTCACCAGGGGTACGAGCTCGTCCTCGGACAGGTGCTCGGTGCCGGCCGGCCGTTCGGGCAGCACCAGCCAACGGACTTCACTGGTGGAGTCGTGGACGATGATCTGCACGTCGTCGTCGAGTTCGAGTCCCATCTCGGCCAGCACCGTGCGCGGCTCCTTCACCACGCGCGCACGGTAGGCGGGGTCCTTGTACCAGCTCGGCGGCAGCCCGAGCACCGGCCAGGGGTAGCAGGAGCACAGCGTGCACACCACCACGTGGTGGGTGGTCGCGGTGTTCTCCACCACGACGATGTGCTCGCCCTGAGGTCCGGAGAATCCCAGCTCCTTGATGGCCGCGGTGCCGTCCTCGAGCAGCCGCCGCCGGTACTCCGGGTCGGTCCACGCCTTGGCGACGACCTTGGCGCCGTTGAGTGGGCCCACGATGGTCTCATAGGTGGTGATGATCCCGTCCACCACCTTCGGGTCGATCAGGCCCCGCTCGGTGAGCAGTTGCTCGAGTGCCTC